>NZ_JCATIF010000001.1:0-1020797 GCF_059693765.1 Psychrobacter sp. CR212
GTACTGTAGGCGCTGGTGTTGTTGCTAACGTATTGAACTAAGACTTAAGTCTCAGTAATGAGATTATGAATTAGTCATAAAAAAGCCATCCTATCTAGGGTGGCTTTTTTTTTTGGAGGTAAATAGGGGTATTTGCAGCCTTAGATCTAAGCTTTGGTAAAATGGTTCTTTTGATGGAGTGACTTTTGATACTGGCTATTTATTTATAATGCACTGTATTGAAATTTGCCGCATAGCTTGCTATATTAGCGCTGCATTTAACGTGTATGGTTAATATAAACCATAACGAGAAAGCCTATAATTAATATAGTGACTTTTGATAGATGTAATATCAGGTAAAAATTAACAATTTTACCGCCAAAGGCTTGCATTCTATGCTGGATATTGTATAATGCTGTCCTTTACACCCATAGGCGATTGGCTCAATTGGTAGAGCATCGGTCTCCAAAACCGAGGGTTGTAGGTTCGAGTCCTACATCGCCTGCCATCTTCTTATCTCATCTTTGTTGTACCCCATCATCTCCGAAGCGAGTTCTTTATGAGCAATAATCAAGATAACCTCGAGACTAAGTTATCTGATGCCAAGGCGGTTGCTGGTGGAATGCTGTCTAAAAATAAGCACATCTCAGCGAGCGGTACTTCTGCTGTTGAAGTTGCTAAGACTGGCTCAATCAAAGATTTGATTTTGTGGCTACTTGCCGCAATTGTTTTGATCGGTGCGACTCTCGTTAATCAATATCTACCAGGCTATTGGCAACCTGCCAACGATGTCTGGGTACGTATTGGTATTATTGTTGCACTTGTTGTATTTGCATTAATTTGCTTGGCGCTGACGCATCAAGGTCGTGCTTTTAAAATATTATTAAGAGACGCAGGTGTTGAGCTTCGCCGAGTGACATGGCCAGGTAAAGACGAAACCTTTCATTACACATGGCAAGTCATTGTCGTGATCGGAATTGTTGGGTTTTTTATTTGGTTATTAGATAATTTCTTTAATTGGTTCGTTGGTATCTTTATCGGTTAATAGCACGTATTAGTGACTATTAACGAGAGATTTACTTATAACGACTTATTTATAATGATCAGGAGCGTGATATGCGTTGGTATATTGTCCAAGCGTTTTCAGGATATGAAAAACAAGTACAACGTTCGTTAACTGATCGTATTAACCGTAGTGACTTTGCTGAGTCATTCGGTGATGTACTGGTTCCTACTGAAGAAGTCGTCGAAATGAAAGACGGCAAAAAGCGTAAGAGTGAGCGTAAATTCTTTCCAGGTTATGTATTGATTCAGATGGAGATGAACGATAATACTTGGCATATCGTAAAAGATTGCCCTCGTATTATGGGCTTCGTCGGTGGCACGCCTGAGATGCCTGCACCGATTACGCAAGTAGAAGCTGATCGCATTTTAAACCGTTTGAACCAGACTGAAACTGACCCACGTCCTAAGACGCTATTTGAGCCAGGCGAAGAGTTATTGGTTATCGATGGTCCATTTACTGACTTTAAAGGGTTGGTAGAAAAAGTGGATTATGAGAAGTCTAAACTACATTTAACGGTAAACGTATTTAATCGACCTACGCAGGTTGAGCTTGAGTTTAGTAAAGTTGAAAAACTAGACTAAATCAGCAAAAAGTTCATCAACCGGGGAGCTGTTAGTCAACCAGGTATATATCACGTTGATTTGGCGCTATCACCCATTTAGGAGAGTATCATGGCTAAGAAGATTGATGGTTACATCAAACTGCAAGTGCCTGCAGGCAAAGCAAATCCTTCACCACCGATTGGTCCAGCTTTGGGTCAAAAAGGCGTGAACATCATGGCGTTCTGTAAAGAATTTAACGCTGCGACCTCAGGCCAGGAGCCAGGTCTACCGATCCCAACTGAGATCACAGTATATAACGATAAATCTTTTACCTTCATCATGAAGTCACCACCAGCTGCGTACTTACTACGTAAAGCTGCTGGCATCGCTAAAGGTTCAGGTACACCGAACACTGCTAAAGTCGGTAAAGTGGACCGTGCACAACTAGAAGAAATCGTTAAGACTAAGAATGCAGACTTAACGGCTGCTGATCTTGACGCTGCTGTCCGTACCATCGCTGGTACTGCACGTTCAATGGGTATTACCGTGGAGGGTGTATAATGTCTAAGCTAACCAAACGTCAAAAAGAAATTCAAAGCCGTGTTGATAACGAAAAACAATACACGCTAGAAGAAGCCGTTCAAATCCTAAACGATTTGCCAGCGCTAAAATTCAAAGAGTCTATCGACATTGCAGTAAACTTGGGCGTTGACCCACGTAAATCTGATCAAGTCGTTCGCGGTGCAACCAATCTACCTGCTGGTACTGGTAAAACCAAACGCGTTGCTGTATTTGCTCAAGGCGCTGCTGCTGAAGCCGCTAAAGAAGCTGGTGCAGACATCGTTGGTTTTGAAGACCTAGCAGAAGAAATCAAAGCCGGTAACATGGACTTTGATGTTGTGATCGCAGCTCCTGATGCTATGCGTGTTGTTGGTCAATTGGGTACGATCCTAGGCCCACGTGGCCTAATGCCTAACCCTAAAGTTGGTACAGTAACACCAAACGTTGCTGAAGCTGTGACTAATGCGAAAGCGGGTCAGGCTCAATACCGTGTTGATAAAGCTGGTATTATCCATGCAACTATCGGCCAAGTTGGTTTCACTGCTGAGCAAATCGAGCAAAACGCGCAAGCGATTCTTTCTGATTTAAAGCGTGCTAAGCCTGCTACTTCTAAAGGTACTTTTATCAAAAAAATCACCTTGTCTAGCACGATGGGCCCTGGTCTAACGATCGACGCTGTTCCTTATCGTACTGCAAAATAATTGAAGTCTCTATTTTTGAGTACTTGAACTTCAAGTATTTTGAATGATGAGCACATACTATATTTAAAATATTAGGTCAGCGTAGTATTTGCTACGCTGTCTAAGACCGTAGGTAGAGAGTGGTTTAGCGTCATAAGTAACAATTTTCGAATGGTTAAATATGACACTGAGTCACTTTTGTTAATCGACGACAGATGAAAATCTTAGTTGTCCTACGCAGACGGTGGCCCACACAGTTTAAGACACGAGCGAATAAGGCGGTAAGGTTATTTATATAATCTTCAAACTATTACTCAACGTCATTCTGATAACGGTGCCGTAATCAGTCGTTACCAGTAGATGCTTTTTTTATTAATTGAATCCGCTGGTAATGTGTCGTATCAAGTCAGTCCTAGCTTGAAATTTAAGCTTGCAGAAATTTCGATTTTTAGCGCTTTTATGATAAGCAGATTGATAAGATTAAAGGAGTCAACTTATGGCATTAACGCTAGAGCAAAAACAACAAGTTGTGGCTGAAGTGTCTGAAGTTGCTGCTAATGCTTACTCAGCAGTAGCTGCCGAATATCACGGTATTGGTGTTGCACAGCTTACTCAGCTTCGCGTACAAGCCCGTGAAAAAGGCGTCGTTTTGAAAGTGGTAAAAAATACCCTGGCAAAACGCGCTTTTGAAGGCACTAAGTTTGAGAGCATGTCAGACCGTATGACTGGTCCACTACTTTTGGCTTTCTCTATGGAAGATTTGGGATCTGCCGCTCGAGTCGTTTTCGACTTTAGCAAAGATAACAAAGCTTTAGAGACCAAATTAGTATCAGTCGGTGGTGAAGTTTATGGTCCAGAAGAGCTAGAGCGCGTATCGAAGCTACCAACTCGCGACGAAGCAATCTCTATCTTGATGGCTACTATGAATGCACCAGTGACCAAGCTTGTCCAGACTATGAACGCTGTTCCTGGCAAGTTCGTTCGCACTGTAGCGGCAATCAAAGACGCAAAAGAAGCTGCTTAATTGCTTGTTTTAACGTAACTTTGACATCGCTGGTTGTACTGTATTGCCAATTCTATTTGTATATTTGGCAAACGACCAAAGCGATATTAAAATCAATTAATTTTTATCAGATAACGGAGAGTTCTCATGGCACTATCTAAAGAAGATGTGTTAAACGCAATCGCTGAAATGTCAGTAATGGACATCGTTGAGCTAATCAGCGATATGGAAGAAAAATTCGGCGTAACTGCTGCTGTTGCTGCTGCTGCACCTGTTGCTGCTGCTGGTGGCGCTGCTGCTGCTGAAGAAAAAGACGAGTTTGACGTTGTTCTTGCTAGCTTCGGCGACAAGAAAGTTGGCGTAATTAAAGCCGTACGTGAAGCAACTGGTCTTGGCCTAAAAGAAGCGAAAGATTTGGTTGAAGGCGCTCCAGCTCCAATCAAAGAAGGCGCATCTAAAGCTGAAGCTGAAGAGTTGAAAAAGAAACTTGAAGAAGCTGGTGCAACTGTTGAACTAAAATAAGTTTAACACTGTACAGAAAAAAAGCTGGTAATGCCTTGCATTGCCAGCTTTTTTTTATTATAATTCGTAGCTTGACCTTTTGTGTCTGCCAACATACGTATGCATTAACGGTGGATACCCATCAAAAGGACAGACGATATACATGCAAGTACACATACCAGTTTTTAAAATCAGTTAATATCAGCTAAACGTCTGTAGATGTTTGGCATTTTTTTGTGTCTGCATGCTTTCCTATCAACACTATAGTTTATACTGATTCTTAAAGTTATAGTTACCCCGATTATTAATCCTGAAAAAAGCGGTATTCTGAAAAAGCTGGTGATCATAAGTTGCCTACTTGATGTGGCATGACTGTCGATATTAAGTCTTATAGACAGTTTGCATGTGTAGGGAACATAGTTCGGTAATAAGCAGTCTAGATGGCAAGTGGCTTATATGCAATCTTAATAGACGTTATTTTCCAGCAATGTATTTGTAAATTAAGCCTCATAGGCAATGCATTATAGATTATATAATATTGAATTTTTTGGTTGCAACAGTCATATAGATTGATTCACTTACCATGAATTTAGCAAGCAACGACGAGATTAAGTGAAGTGTGCTAGGTAAGCACTGATGAGTAAAGTAGTAATTGAAAGAAAAGACATGAACTGAACACGAAAACCCGTTTTATATTATCGTTTACGTCGCTAAGTGTGCATCGTATTTATGCATACTGGCCACGCTTTTAATTTGTTTCCACGTTTACTGTAAGGACTCTCGATGGCATATTCTTATACTGAAAAAAAGCGTATTCGCAAAAGTTTTGCTGAATTGCCCACTGTAATGGACGTTCCCTATTTACTGTCTATTCAAGTAGATTCTTATGAGCAATTTTTGCAAGAGCATAAAAAGCCAAAAGCTCGTGAGAATACTGGTTTGCAAGCTGCGTATTCCTCTATTTTCCCAATTGAGAGTCACTCTGGTAACGCCGAGTTACAATTTGTTGAGTACTATTTAGGTACGCCTGAATTTGATGAGCGTGAGTGTATCTTACGTGGTTCAACGTTTGCGGCGCCGATGCGTGTCAAAATCCGTTTGATCATCAAAGATAAAGATAGCAAAGATAAAGATAGCAAAGCTGCTATCAAAGATATCCGTGAGCAAAGCGTTTACATGGGCGAGATGCCTTTGATGACGGCGAACGGTACTTTCATTATTAATGGTACTGAGCGTGTTATCGTATCTCAGCTACATCGTTCACCTGGTGTGTTCTTTGACCATGATAAAGGTAAGTCGCATTCAAGTGGTAAAGTGCTTTATAACGCGCGTATCATCCCTTACCGTGGTTCATGGTTAGACTTTGAATTTGATGCAAAGGACTTAGTCTTTGCTCGTATTGACCGTCGCCGTAAGCTATTGGCTTCTATCATTCTACGTGCACTTGGCCTGACTACATCTGAAATTCTAGATTTGTTCTTTGATAAAGTCGCTGTTTATAAAGCTGAAGAGACGTTTGAAATTGATCTAGTTGCTGATCGTCTACGTGGCGAAATGGCGCAGTTTGATATCGTATCACCTGAAGGTGACGTTATTGTAGAGCAGGGCAAACGTATCAACGCACGCCGTATCCGTCAGCTTGAAGAAGCAGGTATGACGAAAATTGCGGTACCTGATGAGTATCTATATGAGCGTATTTTAGCTGAAGACATCGTTGTTAATGATGAAATCATCGCTAAAGCAAACACGCCAATCGACCACGAATTATTGGTGAAATTGAACTCATTTGAAGCCAGTGGTGCCATCAAAGAGTTTAGCATTCTGTTCACTAACGATATCGACCAAGGCAGCTATATTGCTGATACGCTACGTGCTGATAGCACGTCAAGCCGCGAAGAAGCATTGATCGAAATCTATAAAGTCATGCGTCCAGGTGAGCCACCAACGGTTGAAACGGCTGAGAAACTGTTTGAGAGCATGTTCTTCAACGCCGATCGTTATGACTTATCTAACGTCGGCCGTATGAAGTTCAACCGTCGTCTTGGTCTGCCATTTGAAAACACCGATGATCCAGACGTACAGCGCGAACGCAGTGTATTGACCAACGATGATATCGTTAATGTTCTAAAAGAACTTATCGAAATTCGTAACGGTCGCGGCGATGTCGATGATATTGACCATCTAGGTAACCGCCGTATTCGTTCAGTGGGTGAGATGGCAGAAAACCAATTCCGTGTTGGTCTAGTACGTGTTGAGCGTGCCGTAAAAGAGCGTTTGAGCTCAGCAGAGTCAGACAACTTGTCACCACAAGATTTGATTAACTCTAAGCCAGTAGCGGCTGCGGTTAAAGAGTTCTTTGGTTCAAGCCAGTTGTCACAGTTTATGGATCAGAACAACCCGTTGTCTGAAGTTACCCATAAGCGCCGTGTATCAGCGTTAGGACCTGGTGGTCTAACTCGTGAACGCGCAGGCTTTGAAGTACGTGACGTACATGATACGCATTATGGCCGTGTATGTCCTATTGAGACTCCTGAAGGTCCAAACATTGGTCTGATCAACTCACTAGCGACATTTGCTAAAACCAACAGCTTTGGTTTCTTAGAAACGCCATATCGCCGTGTGGTTGATGGTAAAGTGACTGATGAGATTGAATATCTATCGGCAATCGAAGAAGTCGGTACTGTTATTGCACAGGCCGACTCTCCGATGACTGAGGATGGCGCGTTATCTGACGAGATGGTCAGTGTGCGTAGCTATGGTGAATTTGTTCGTATGCCGCCAGAAAAAGTGACGCATATGGATGTATCACCAAGTCAGGTCGTATCGGTTGCAGCAGGTCTGATTCCGTTCCTAGAGCATGATGATGCTAACCGTGCCTTGATGGGCTCGAACATGCAGCGTCAGGCGGTTCCTACCCTGCGTGCTGATAAGCCATTGGTAGGTACCGGTATGGAGCGACACGTTGCTCGTGACTCAGGTGTTTGTGTCATCGCTAAGCGTGGCGGTGTAATTGAAGATGTTGATGCATCACGTATCGTGGTTCGTGTCAACGAAGACGAGATGGTTGCTGGTGAAGCGGGTATCGATATCTATAACTTGATCAAATACACGCGCTCTAACCAAAACACTTGTATCAACCAACGTATCATTGTTAACCAAGGTGACGAGATTGCTTTGGGTGATATCTTGGCTGATGGTCCATCAACGGATCTTGGTGAGCTAGCACTTGGTCAGAACATCCGCATCGCATTTATGCCGTGGAATGGTTACAACTTTGAAGATTCAATCTTACTATCTGAGAAAGTCGTAAAAGAAGATCGTTTCACTACGATTCATATCCAAGAATTGACTTGTGTGGCTCGTGATACCAAACTAGGTACAGAAGAGATCACGGCTGATATTCCAAACGTTGGTGAAGCAGCACTATCAAGTCTTGATGAAGCAGGTATCGTCTATATCGGTGCTGAAGTTGACGCTGGTGATATTCTCGTTGGTAAAGTGACGCCAAAAGGTGAAACGCAGCTAACGCCAGAAGAGAAACTACTACGCGCTATCTTTGGCGAAAAAGCGGCGGATGTGAAAGACACTTCACTACGCGTACCAACTTCAAGTAAAGGTACGGTTATTGATGTACAGGTCTTCACCCGTGATGGCGTTGAAAAAGACGCACGCGCAAGAGCGATTGAAAAATCGCAGCTTGATAGCTATCGCAAAGATTTGAAAGAAGAGCTACGTATCTTTGAAGAAGCAGCACGTGGCCGTATTGGTAATCTATTAGATGGCCAAAAAGTCAGCGGCGGTGCTGGTCTAAAAGCTGGTACGGTTATGGCATTGGCTGATATGAAAGATATGAGTCTTGAGACCTTGCTTGATATCCAGCCAGTTGAAGAAGAAATCTCTGAGCGTCTGACGCAAATCTCTGATTACTTGGTTGATAAGCAAAAAGATATTGATGTGAAGTTTGCTGAGAAAAAACGCAAATTGACTGCTGGTGATGACTTGCAACATGGCGTACAAAAAATCGTTAAAGTATATCTAGCGGTTAAGCGCCGTATTCAGCCTGGTGATAAGATGGCTGGTCGTCATGGTAACAAAGGTGTGGTATCGCGCATCATGCCAGTTGAAGACATGCCTTATGATGAAAATGGTAATACCGTTGACATCGTATTGAACCCACTTGGTGTACCATCTCGTATGAACATTGGTCAGGTTCTAGAGACGCATTTGGGTATGGCAGCGAAAGGATTGGGTGAGAAGATTGATGGTATGCTCAAATCTCAAGCAGCGATCAAAGAGCTACGTGACTTCTTGGACAAAATCTATAACCAAGTAGGCGGTGAGCAAGTTGATCTTGATAGTTTAAGTGATGATGACATCATGGCGCTAGCAGACAACTTACGTGGCGGTGTACCAATGGGCACAGCAGTATTTGACGGCGCAAGAGAAAGCCAAGTTAAAGATTTGCTTGAGCTTGCTGGTATGGATCGCGATGGTCAGCAGACGTTATATGATGGTCGTACAGGTCAGAAATTTGACCGTAAAGTGACCGTGGGTTACATGTACATGCTCAAGCTTAACCATTTGGTTGATGACAAAATGCATGCGCGTTCAACGGGTTCTTACTCTCTAGTCACGCAGCAGCCACTCGGCGGTAAAGCGCAGTTTGGTGGTCAGCGCTTCGGTGAGATGGAAGTGTGGGCACTAGAAGCATACGGCGCGACTTACACGTTGCAAGAAATGCTAACGGTGAAGTCGGATGACGTTGAAGGCCGTACTCGTATGTACAAAAACATCGTTGATGGTGAGCAGTATATGGATCCAGGCATGCCTGAGTCGTTCAACGTACTGACCAAAGAAATCAAATCATTGGGTATTAATATTGAGTTAAAACAAAGCAACTAGCCCGTTGTTTAACTTAGTTGTCCACTAAAGGCAGTATGTATTATGGCTGCTGCTTTTAGTGATTTGCCTCAACCCTATTCATTGCCTTCATTCATCTTATCTGCGTCAATGGTACGCTGTCAGATGATTATAAAGATAACGGAGAAGCAACTTGAAAGATTTACTCGATATCATGCAAAGCCCTACCGGCAACGGTAATACAGAGTTTGATAGCATTCAAATTACTCTAGCCTCACCTGACGTCATCAAGTCATGGTCGCACGGCGAAGTAAAAAAACCTGAAACCATCAACTATCGCACGTTCAAACCTGAGCGTGATGGTCTTTTTTGTGCCAAAATCTTTGGCCCAGTAAAAGATTTTGAATGTCTATGTGGTAAATATAAGCGCCGTAAGTTCCAAGGCGTTATCTGCGAAAAATGTGGTGTTGAAGTCACCACTGCGAAAGTTCGTCGTGACCGCATGGGTCATATTGACCTAGCCAGTCCTGTGGCGCACATTTGGTTCCTAAAATCACTACCAAGCCGCATCGGTCTATTGCTAGACATGACATTGCGCGATATTGAGCGCGTCCTATATTTTGAAAGCTACATCGTGACTGATCCTGGTCTGACTTCTTTAGAGAAGTATCAGTTGCTTGATGATGAAGATTATTACAAAGCACTTGAAGAGTTTGGCGACGAGTTCACTGCCAAGATGGGTGCGGAAGCTGTCCAAGACCTATTGAAAGATATCGATATGGATCTTGAAATTGATGAGCTGCGTGAAGCGATTCCACAAACAGGTTCTGAGACCAAGCTTAAGAAGATGTCTAAGCGTCTTAAATTATTAGAAGCATTCCGTGACTCTAATAACAAGCCTGAGTGGATGGTAATGAATATCTTGCCAGTACTACCACCAGACTTGCGCCCTTTAGTACCGCTAGAAGGTGGTCGTTTTGCGACGTCAGATCTAAACGATCTATATCGCCGTGTGATCAACCGTAACAACCGTCTTAAGCGTCTGCTTGAGCTGAGCGCACCTGATATCATCGTACGTAACGAAAAACGTATGTTGCAAGAGTCAGTGGATGCGTTGCTTGATAACGGTCGTCGCGGTCGTGCCATCACTGGTAGTAACAAGCGTCCATTGAAATCTTTGGCTGATATGATCAAAGGTAAGCAAGGTCGTTTCCGTCAGAACTTACTTGGTAAGCGTGTCGATTACTCTGGTCGTTCGGTTATCGTTGTAGGCCCAACACTACGTTTACATCAGTGTGGTCTACCGAAGAAAATGGCTCTAGAATTATTCAAGCCATTTACTTATAACAAACTATTGTCTCATGGTTTAGCGACTACGATTAAAGCTGCCAAAAAGATGGTAGAGCGTGAAGAGCCACAAGTGTGGGATATGCTGGCCATGGTTATCCGTGAGCATCCAGTACTTCTCAACCGTGCGCCAACACTTCACCGTTTGGGTTTACAGGCATTTGAGCCAGTATTGATCGAAGGTAAAGCCATCCAGTTGCATCCGCTTGTTTGTACCGCATTCAACGCCGATTTCGATGGTGACCAAATGGCTGTACACGTGCCGTTGACCCTAGAAGCACAGCTTGAATCACGTGCCTTAATGATGTCTACCAACAACATCTTGTCACCTGCGAACGGCGATCCAATCATCGTACCATCGCAGGATGTTGTACTAGGTCTATATTACATCAGTCGCTCGTCTATCAATGCCAAAGGCGAAGGCATGATATTTTCGACCGTCAACGAAGCTTTGCGTGCAATTGGTTCAAACGATTTGCACGTAAACGCCAAGATCAAAGTGCGTGTTACTGAGACGCAAATTGATGAAGAGGGTAACGAGACCAAAGAAACCAGTATCAAAGATACGGTTGCTGGTCGTCTGCTTATTTGGAACATCATGCCTAAAGGTATGACGTTTGATGAGTGTAACCAAGAGATGACGAAGAAAAATATCTCTCGTTTGATCAACTCTTGCTACCGTAAAGTCGGCGTCAAAGAAAGTGTTATGTTTGCTGACCAATTGATGTATCTTGGTTTTGCTCAAGCAACGCTATCTGGTGTATCTATCGGTATCGATGATATGGTCATTCCACCACTGAAAAAGCAAATCATCGAAGTGGCAGAAGGCGAAGTTCGTGAAATCGAAGATCAATTTGAGCAAGGCTTTGTGACCGCTGGTGAGCGCTATAATAAAGTCGTTGATATCTGGTCACGTACCAATGACAAAGTCGCTAAGGCGATGATGGATAATTTGGCAACAGATAAAGTTATCAATGCGCAAGGCGAAGAAGACGAGCAGAAGTCATTCAACTCGATCTTTATCATGTCGGATTCTGGCGCTCGTGGTAGTGCGGCACAGATTCGTCAGTTGGCCGGTATGCGCGGTTTGATGGCGAAACCAGATGGCTCAATCATTGAGACACCAATTAAAGCGAACTTCCGTGAAGGTTTGACCGTACTACAGTACTTCATCTCAACTCACGGTGCACGTAAAGGTCTAGCGGATACAGCACTAAAAACAGCTAACTCAGGTTACCTAACTCGTCGCCTAGTTGATGTGGCGCAAGATTTGGTGATCACGAGTGATGACTGTGGTACTGAAGAAGGCCTACTCATGAAGCCACATATCCAAGGTGGTGAAATCATTGAGAAATTAGGCGAGCTAGTACTTGGTCGTGTAACTGCACGTGATGTGACGTATAACGATGATGCTGATAAAGTATTGGTTCCAGCCGGTACTTTGATTGATGAGTATTGGGTTAACGTCCTTGACAGCAACGCGATCGATGATATCTGGGTACGTTCGGTGATTACTTGTGATGTTGAGCATGGTGTGTGTTCACAGTGTTATGGTCGTGACCTTGCACGTGGTCATAAAGTGAACATCGGTGAGTCAGTTGGTGTTATGGCCGCTCAGTCTATCGGTGAGCCAGGTACTCAGTTGACCATGCGTACGTTCCACGTGGGCGGGGCCGCGAGTTCAGCATCTGTGGACAACAGTATCTCTGTACGTAATGCTGGTCAAGCACACTTTGAGAACATGAAAACGGTACAGCATACTGATGGTCACTTAGTCATCGTATCGCGTTCAGCTGAAATCGCGTTGACTGATGAGCTTGGCCGTGAGCGTGAGCGCTATAAAGTACCGTACGGTTCAAGCGTTCTTGTAAAAGACGAAGAGCAGGTTGAAAGCGGTCAAACCATCGCTAAATGGGATCCGCATACCCATCCAATTATCACAGAATTTGCTGGTACAGCACGTTTCAGTGATATCGTTGATGGTTCAACGGCGACCGTTAAGGTTGATGATGCCACTGGTATGAGCTCGTTTGAGATTCTAGCGACTCGTGACCGTTCAAGCTCAGCAAAAGACTTACGTCCTGCGATTATCTTGAACACTGATGAAGGTAAAGAAGTGGTTTACTTCTTACCAGCTGAAACCATCATCCGCGTGAGCGATGGTGAGAAGGTTGCAGCAGGTTCGATTCTAGGCCGTGTACCACAAGCATCTTCTGGTACAAAAGATATTACCGGTGGTCTACCACGTGTTGCTGATCTATTCGAAGCACGTCGTCCAAAAGATCACGCCATCATGGCAGAAATGACTGGTGTCGTAAGCTTTGGTAAAGAGACTAAAGGTAAGAACCGCTTTATCATTACTAATGAAGATGGTGAAGTACATGAAGAGCTAATCCCGAAATGGCGTCAAATCAACGTCTTTGAAAACGAGACGGTAGCACGTGGTGAAGTGATCGCTGATGGTCCACAGAACCCACATGATATCTTACGTTTGAAAGGTCAGACGGCACTTGCTGATTATATCGTCAACGAAGTACAGGACGTTTATCGCTTGCAGGGTGTAAAAATCAACGATAAGCATATCGAAGTTATCATTCGTCAGATGCTCCGTAAAGTTGAGATTACTGATGGCGGCGATTCAAGTCACTTCAAAGGTGATCAGGTCGAGTATGCAGATATCAAAGCGTTGAATGCGAAACTAGAAGCGGAAGATAAATTCCCAGTACAGTTCGAGCGTCAATTACTAGGTATCACTAAAGCAAGTCTGGCAACTGAAAGCTTTATCTCAGCGGCTTCTTTTCAGGAAACCACCCGTGTACTAACTGCGGCTGCTGTGACTGGTAAAGTGGATGAGCTACGTGGTCTGAAAGAAAACGTGGTCGTTGGTCGCTTGATTCCTGCAGGTACGGGTCTTGCTTATCACAAGGCACGTAAAGAGAAAGCGGATCAGAAGCTACAAGACAGTGATCTAAATGCAGCGTTTGATATGACAGCAAGCACTGACAGCAAAGACTTTGCAAGCTTTGATGAAGCCTTTGCTCAAGAGTTAAATCAAAATAATTAATCGTATTGAGTATTTTGATCCATTCCCAATTTAAGAAAAAGCCAGCCTAAGTCGCTGGCTTTTTTGTGTGCATAAAAACTGAGAAAGGCATGGTGCTATTATCTAAAAAAATAGTACACTGGAAAACAAGCCTCAATTTACTATCTATAGAAGGATAAGTCGCAAATGGCAGGTAAAACTCGCGTTGCCAAATATCAAGCAGATCGTACCAATCAAAAACTGTATTTTTGTCGTCTATCCTGCCAAACAGCAGGTAATACTAGCGATAAGCAGTTATATCAAGCCCATTGCGAAACCGCTATTTTTCATTTATATGGTGCGTTGCTGGCATTCACTCAAGAGCTGGGTCATTTTTATAGTTTAAATATGACCGCACCAACTTTGTCAGATATTGAGCAAGCACTAAGCGAGCGCACGCAGGTATCTCCTGAGATTCAGCGCTTGCAGCAATTACAGCAGCAAGGCTTTATTGCCAATATAGAGCGCGCTTATCAGCGTTGTCTCTATGCGGTACCACCAGATACGGTTGTGGATGAAAAACCAAGTAGCGATTTATCTGCGCCCGACCTTATTGTGAATGTCGTTACTTTGTCAAATCAATGGTTACCTGATGAGGCAACGATAAGAGAATGGCGTAATCAGCTTTTAGAGCTGATCGAGCAACTACGTGCAGGGATGGTTGAGTTTTAGCAGGATGAGTCTATTCGAAATATAATATCTACAAAAAAGGCTTATTCAGTGATGACTGAACAAGCCTTTCTTTATATCGGTAGCTAGAGATACCAGTAGATTATTCTGGCATCGGGGGCATACGCTGAACTGGTGTGACCGATAAAGGGTTTTGCGGCACGCTATCGTTACTACGGCTATTGTTTGCTTGAGCTACTGCTGAGTTGTTAGTATCTGTAGTTGGTTCAGGTAGGGTCGGCTTACGCTGCTGAGTTTGAGTCTTGACCGGTTTTGCTGGTGCGCTATTATCAGAGATGTCGTCATCATCAGTTATAATACCATCATCGGTCATTTCTATAATTTGCTGTTGCTGCTTTTTAGATTTTGAGCGGTTATTGATAGACACCCATTGGTTTGGTGTGTCTTTGAGCTGAGCTTTCATAAAGTCCATCCAGACGGGCAGGGCAGCCACACCACCATACTCTCGGCGACCCATAGATGTTGGCTGATCAAACCCCATCCATACAACCGTTGCATTGGTAGGATGAAACCCTGCAAACCAAGCGTCTTTCGCTTCGTTGGTTGTACCGGTTTTGCCGCCAATATCATCACGGCCTAAGGCTTTTGCTCGTACTGCAGTGCCACGTTGCACCACATCACGTAAAATATCTGCCATTTCAAATGCTACTCTAGGCTTTAATATCCTTGGTGCTTGTTTGGCTGCTATGTATTGTACAACAGGTGCTTTTAGGCGATCTGATTGTGGACCAGCGTCATAGACAGTAAGATCGATTGCTTCATCCGTTTCTTCTACATTTTCACTATTTTCTAGCTCTGTGCTCTCGTTAGCTGATTCTTCAGTAGTACTGTTTTCGTCTACTAATGATTTGTTATATTCTTCTATCAGGTTTTTATTAACCGCTTCAAGTTGCTCATTGAAGCATAAGGCGCAAGCCTGAAGTGGATTAGCCTGAAATAATAACTCATTTTTATAGTTATAAATTTGCTCAATAAAGTAAGGTTGTACGCGGTGACCACCATTTGCAAAGGTTGAATACGCCGTTGCCATTTGCAATGGGGTTGCTTGTCCTGCCCCTAGAGCCAGCGATAAAGTTGTTGGTAGTTTTTCTTTGTCTAGGCCGAACTCATCTAAGAGGTTGCGCGCATCAGAGATACCAATGGCTTGTAGGAGACGGATAGAAACCAAGTTGCGAGATAAATACAAACCACGACGTAAGGTAATGTCACCTAAGAAACGTTCATCAGAGTTTTTAGGTTTCCAGTCGCCTACTTGAATAGGGCGATCAGAGACGATACTGTCTGGGCGGTAGCCCTTTTCCAAAGCGGCGGTATAGACCAATGGTTTGATGGTTGAGCCAGGTTGGCGCCATCCTTGTAAGGCTCGGTTGAATTTACTGTGTTTGAAATCAAAACCGCCTACTAATGCATTAACTGCGCCGGTTTCTGGATTTAATGAAACCAGACTACCTTGTATTTTGGGTATCTGCCCTAGTTGCCAATTACCATTTGCGGTAGGTATCACGCGGACAATATCGTTTTTGCTCACTATTTGGCTAGCATTATTAGGATAGTAACCGATACGATTGGCAGAGATGTATTTGCGTGCCCAGCTCATGCCAGACCAATTGACCGTTACACTTTCACCAGACTGTAATATCGCTTCAAAACTACGAGAGTTGACTTTGGTAACTTTGGCAGGAGACATATTGCTATAGTGTTGAAAGTTTTCGAGAGGCTCGTCATTTGCCTCTGCACCGCGCCATCCATGACGATGCTCATAAGCAATCAGCCCAGTTAATATGGCCGCTTCTGCATCGGTTTGTGCCTTACTATCGACCGTGAGACGAACGCGCCAACCACTGTGCATGACTTGCTCACCATAGCGCTCGACTAGAGTCGCACGCGTCATTTCTGCCAAATAGGGCATATTAACGTCGAGTTTTTCTTGATATAGCTTAATGCCAACGGGGGAGTTAACGGCCTCATCATACTGAGCTTTTGTGATATAGCCAAGCTCATGCATACGGCCAATAATCCAGTTACGCCGAGTCAACGCGCGGCTAGGATTGGCAACAGGATTATATTTAGAAGGGGCTTTTGGTAAACCGGCAAGCATTGCCATTTCAGCAATAGTGAGGTTATCTAGCGATTTACTATAGTATTTTTTGGCAGCGGCGCGGATACCATAAGCGCCTTCGCCCAAATAAATCTTATTGACATATAAAGTCAAAATATCATTTTTACTCAGCTCGTCTTCGATTTTACGTGCTAAAAATAATTCCGTCAGTTTGCGGTTTAGTGTGCGCTCAGGACTTAAAAAATAATTTTTGGCGACCTGCATCGTAATAGTTGAGCCACCAGTCTGACTGTCATCATCAGTCACCACTTCAGTGACCGCGCGCCCAAGACCTTTGATACTGATGCCACTATGCTGAAAGAATGAAGCATCTTCTGCCGCTAAAAAAGCGTGAGTCAAATGTTCAGGAATTTCATCAAATGTGACTGGTAACGATAAACGATTGCCGTATTGGCCGATTAATTTGTCATCGCTACTATAAATCTGCAATGGCATTTCTAAATTGGCAGTTTTTATCTCTTGAATACTTGGCAAAGTTGGCGATAAATACATCGCCATCCCATAAAAACCAATAGGTACAGCAAGCGCTAAGATAACTGCCAATGCTAGGCAAGCGACAAAAAGTCCCACCAAGAAATGAATGAGACGAGCGGTAGCATTTTTTTTGGCCATAATAAGACTTATTCATTAGAATTTGTAGCGGATAACTTATTATACCTTGAACAAAATCAACAGGTCATAATAAATGTGTAAGTAGGCCTTAATATATTTTTAAACGCTTGAATCTATCAATTAAGTAAAGTATTGTATTCAATTATTACAAATAACTATCAGATTGTACACTTAATATAAGGTATAGAGTTTGTGAGGCTATTTACTTCAAAAAGTCGACATTTGATTGGTGTGGATATTTGTGCCACTTCAGTAAAAATAGTGGACATACAGCGTCAACAAGGCATGTTCCACCTAAAATCCTACGGTATTGAGAGACTACCAGAAGGTGTAGTCGTCGACAAACTCCTAGTTGATACAGAGGCGGTTGGCAACATTATAGCGAGTCTAGCAAGACGTTGCCAAGTTGCGGGTAGCAATGCTGCAACGGCCGTATCAGGATCTGCCGTCATCACCAAAATTATTGATATGGATATGATGCTAAGCGATGTTGAGCGTGAAGCACAAATACGTTTGGATGCTGATCAATATGTGCCTTATCCATTAGAAGATGTCAATTTAGATTTTGAGGTGCTAGGTCCATCTTTAGTGAGTGAGGACATGGTACAAGTACTACTTGCGGCCTCTCGCTCAGAAAACGTTGATCAGCGTGTTGATGCGTTGGCCTTTGGTGGTATGCAAACCAAGGTTATGGATATCGAATCACATGCGATAGAGCGTGCTTTTGGACTAATGGCAGACAATCTGCCAAATATGCCAGAACTGGTCGCTTTGGTTGATATCGGCCATAATCAAACCACTTTATATATCGCAAAAAATGGTGAGTTCATTTATAGTCGCGAGCAATTGTTTGGTGGTGTTCAGTTAACAGAAGCGATTCAAAACCGGTATGGGTTGTCAGCTGAAGAAGCAACGCTGAGCAAACGTGAGCGCACATTGCCTGATGACTACTATCCTGAAGTTTTGACCCCTTTTATAGAAAATACCATTCAGCAAATCACTCGCTCCTTACAATTTTACTTCTCCTCAAGTCAGTATAGCAGTATTGATCACGTGGTACTTGCGGGTGGTAGTAGCTCCATTGCAGGTCTTGCTGGGATGGCACAACAAAAACTCGGTGTAAGCGTTAGTGTTGCCAATCCGTTTACCAATATGACCATTGCGCCTAATATTGATAATGAGCAATTGACCATTGACGCGCCAGGATTAATGGCTGCATGCGGTCTTGCGTTAAGGAGCTTTGACTAATGGCTCGTATTAACCTTTTACCTTGGCGACAAGAAGAGCGCGAGCGTCGTAACAAAGAGTTTATGACTCTGATCGTTGCGGTGACTTTGCTCACTTTATTGGCGGCCTTTGCTTCATGGAGCTATTTTAACAATGAGCTTGATGAACAGCTTGATGCTAATGCTTTGATTGAACAAGAAAATGCACGCTTAGACACCGCATTGACTGAGATTGACAGTTTAGAGCAGCGCCGTGAAGATATTATCTCACGTATGCAGGTCATTCAAGACTTGCAAGGTCGGCGTCCTGTACCAGTACGTTTGTGGGATGATCTGGCAAGAGCGATTCCACCAGCGCTTTATCTAACCAATCTCAAACGCGAAGGCGATGTATTAACATTGACTGGTCTGGCTGATAACCCAAACATTGTATCTAGCTTAATTCGTAATTTGGACAGTAGTAAATGGATGGGTAACTCAGCAGTTAGTAATATTCAACAGAACATTAGCGCTTATGAAGCGGCCCCTGTACTGAATAACACCGTCACTACGGCTGGTGAGACACCACGTCCAGTCTATCCTGAAGACAGTTATGTACAGTTCGTGGTGACGACTAAAGTACAATCAGAAACGCCTGTCCCTGCGGAAGATGGTGTGGGAGGGGAGTTATGAAGCTTGTCCGTAAAAAAAGCCTGATCAAGACCAAAAAAATTGCTTCAAAACCAAAGAAGCAGTTTGATCTTAATGAATTTCGTCGCAGTTTTGAGTCACTAGACTCTGAGAACTATGGCAGCTGGCCGCTACCAGTGAAGGTGACGGTGATCGGTCTTATTATTACCTTTATAGCGGCCCTATCATGGGCGCTACCAATTAGTAGCAAAATCGATGAGATCAATGCTGCTGAAAGTCAGCAACAGACCTTGCTTGAAAGCTATCGTGAAAAAGAATCGCGCGCGCGTCACCTACAAGCCTATCAAGCACAGGTCGTTCAGATGGAAACGGAGTTTAATACCTTATTAGACCAGTTGCCAAAAGACACGCGTGTGTCAGAGCTGGTAGAAGGTATCAATATGACAGGTGTCGGTAGTAATATTCGTTTTCAAGACATCTCTGTCGAACCTGAGATTGAAAATGAATTTTTCATTGAGCAACCGATTCGCATTGCTGCTTTAGGTGAATATCATCAGTTTGGTAGTTTTATTAGTGGCCTTGCAGCACTGCCTCGTATCATCACCATGCACGATTTTGAGGTGAGTAATCCACAACCGAGCTTAGATGTTTTACCTGAGCTTAATCTAGTCTTGCAAACCAAAACCTATCGTTCAAAAGAAGCGACTCCTGAAGATGAAACGGCTCCTGCAGGTGATGCCGCCGCTACTGATGCAAATGCAGGAGGTAACTAATGAGTATGCAAAAACTACCCATGCTGTTGACTTTAAGTATCTCAGTGCTAGCGATGACTGGCTGTACGGATCGTATCGGTATGGCAGAGCAAGCGATGACTGACATCCGTAACCAGCCAGCGCAGCCTATCGAACCACCACCCAAAGCTGAACTAGTAGAAGACTTCGTCTATAGTGCAAGCTCACAGCGCAGCCCGTTTTTACCACCGAGCTTGGTGAATGTAGAGGGTCCTACCACTTCTATTGATGGCGTGCGCCCAGATATTACACGTGTAAAAGAACCACTTGAACAATACGAGTTATCGCAACTGGTTTTTCGAGGCGTAGTAGTGTCGCCTGAAGGTCAGCGATACGCATTGGTACAACGTCCTGATGGTTCAGTTGCTAGTGTGAAGGTAGGTGATTATCTTGGATTGAATGACGGCCGTATTGTTGAAATCACGCCGACCCAGATTAATTTGATTGAAATTGTGCCAGACAGCCGCGCTGGGTTTATTGAAAAACCCCAGTCGCTGGTATCCCCTATAAGCTAAGTCGGCAGATTTTTTGAGGAATAAATAATGACAGTACGCAATAACAAGGTAATGATGATGAGCAACCGTGTTTCTTCTGCTTTTGCCATTTCAGCACTGGCAGTCAGCATGGTGGCAGTAAGTAGTAGCGCCCACGCTGCACAGCGCATCAATAATGTGTCTGTAGTGCAAACTGCACCAGCAGTGACACAAATGCGTTTGGGGTTCACAGGTTTACCAGTATTGCCTGCAGCCTACCAGCTTGATGATCCTAGCCGCTTGGTATTAGACTTTGAACAAGTACAAAACGGTCTTGCCAGTCGTTTCAACGAATACAATATCGGTATGGTCAATGATGTCACCACTTTGAGTAGCGACAGTACGACGCGTCTTATCGTTGGCCTCAAGCAATCAGGCAATTATACAACAGCGATTGAGGGTAACGAGCTACTACTGACCATTACAGATCCTGATCGTCCAGTGATTACTAGTGACCCTGTACAAGATGTCCTTAATAACTCTAGCGGCATCACCACCACTGCAGTCGTCACGCCAATCGTCGAGACCAGCACGGTTCCTGTTGCGGCTGTCAGTACAAATAATACCGTCGTGGTAGAAAACGAAGTACCAGCCGATACGATGGTGGTGAGAGTTAACCCATTGTTGAACCCGCAACTTGCTTCGGCACAAGTGAGTAAGCAATACAGCTATGATGGTCTCAGCGCGGTCAATTTTTCGGCAGGTAATGATGGTGGCGGTAACGTCAGCATGGTACTTGCCAACGAAGCCATTCCGGTAGATGTACAACGCCAAGGTAATAAGCTTGTCGTACGTTTAACAGGCAGTACAGTCCCAAGAAACTTGCTACGTCGATTAAATATTAATAGTGGTCTGGTGAGTAGCATCGATACTAAAAACCAAGGAAAAAATGGTGTCATCACTATTAATATGTCTGATGATTACGAGTATCAAGCTTACCAATCGGGCAATCAGTTAAATATTAGTATTAGCAAGCCTGAGCTGCTACGTGAACCGACTCTTGAGGAGAGAGTATACAGCGGCGAGCCACTGTCTATGGAATTCCAAGACGTTGAAATTCGCAGTGTGTTAGATATTTTAGCGCAGTTTACCGAGATGAATATCGTTGCGAGTGATTCAGTCGCTGGTAACATCACCTTGCGTTTGATCAACGTGCCTTGGGATCAAGCACTCGATATTATTCTAAAAAGTAAAAATCTAGGCAAGCGCGAAAATGGTAATGTGATTTTGGTTGCGCCTTCTACTGAACTCGCTGAACAAGAAGCACGTGAGCTTGAAGCGCAGCAAGCTGTTCAATCTTATGCGCCATTACGTACTGAATATATTCGTTTGAGCTATGCAAAAGCACAAGATGTCCTGACTTTGATTTCTCAAGGAAGTGGCTCATCTGGTAGTAGCGGTATAGGGGGCACGAGCGGACTTACAAATCGTGGGAATGATAATAATACGTTGTTGTCGGATCGTGGTACGGTAACAGTTGATGAGCGTACCAATACCTTGATTGTCAAAGATGTGGCAAATAGCATTGAAAATATTCGTACCTTAATTAGCAAGATTGACATCCCTGTGCGTCAGGTTATGATTGAAGCGCGTATCGTTAGTGCCACTGACAGCTTTAGTAAAGAGATTGGGGTTCGCTGGGGAATCTTATCAAATGGTGCAGCCAATAATCGTAGCTTGTTGGTTGGTGGTAGTGATCAAACTTTGTGGGACTTAAAAGATTTTGACGTAGAAACCACGACTGTCAATGGACAAACGGTTTCTTATCCTTCATATGACATCAGCCGTCCTGATAACTTAAACGTTGATTTAGGGGTGGATAATCCAGCCGGTAGTATCGCTTTTGGCCTATTAAGTTTATCTGATGTGATGCTCGATCTTGAGTTGTCAGCATTGCAAGCAGACAATCGCGGTGAAGTCATCTCAACCCCGAAAGTTTTAACGGCCGACAAGCAAACCGCAAAAGTTTCTTCTGGTACCCAGATTCCTTATCAGGAAGCCTCAGCGAGCGGCGCAACCACAACCAGTTTTAGAGAAGCGGCACTGAGTTTAGAGGCGACGCCAAATATTACCCCTGATGGCAAAATTGGTCTGCAGTTACTTATTACTAACGGTACGCCGACTATTATCAACAATCAGGTGGCTATTTCCGAGGATTCTATCTCAACCAATGTGATCGTTGAAGATGGTCAAACGGTGGTATTGGGTGGGGTTTTTAGAAACCGTACTAACAACAATGTGGACAAAGTGCCGTTTTTAGGCGATTTACCATACATTGGCCGTGCATTCCGTAAAGATGTGCGCAATAACAATAAGGAAGAGCTGTTGATATTTGTCACACCAAAATTGATCAATGATGGTACAAGTCGCTTGAATTAATCATAAATTTGTTTATTATTCACTAAAAAAGTAAGCCTTAGTGCTTACTTTTTTTTGTGCATAAACTTAGCATCTTTAATATTGCGAGCTATATGCATGGATTAATGGACGATAAGCGCTAAATATTACTAACAATAATCACAGCGCATTACTAGCCAGAATATCAATGACGTTGTATGATAGCTAATTTAGCTGAGTGAGTATTATGGTGCAGGAATTGCCGTCGGTGTTTTTAGTGGGTCCGATGGGAGCGGGGAAGACGACGATCGGTAAGTTACTGGCCAAGCAGTTAGGTCGCACTTTTGTAGATAGTGATTGGTATATCGAATCGCAAACCGGTGCTGACATTGCTTGGATATTCGCCAAAGAAGGTGAAGCGGGTTTTCGTGAGCGTGAAACACGTGCCATTGATGAGCTGACTCAAGCCCCCCAAATTGTATTAGCAACTGGCGGTGGCGCAGTATTGGCTGCTGAAAACCGAGAGTTCTTAAGACAGCGTGGCATCGTGGTTTATCTCAATGCCCCAGTCGATGTGCAAATGGCCCGCACTTCTAAAGACAAGTCACGGCCTCTTTTACAACAGCCTAATCCTAGAAAAATACTGCAAGATCTATATAGTATTCGCGATCCATTATATCGTCAGGTCGCGCATATTATTATGCCCACTGGTCACACTTATCCGCGTCATATGGTCAGCCAATTAATGCAGCAGCTGAACGCATTTTTTGATTGTAATGACACAACACCAAAAGACAATAAAGAGTAGACCGATATTATCTATTGATATGATAGGTAGGTATACTCCGCTACTTTTATCCAATTATAAATGCTTAAGGAGTGTCTCATGGCAACGTCACTGTTTCATGATAGCTTAACAGTTCGTACGCAAAGTCATGATTATCCAATCGTTATTACTGAAGATGCGACGTCAAAAGACAGCAGTATGGCAAAGCAAGTCGCACCTTATATTAAGGGTTGCCAAGTATTGATTGTGACTAACGATACCGTGGCACCTCTATATTTGCAAGCTTTAGAAGACGAGCTAGCAGAGCAGTTTACGGTAAAAGTTTGCGTGTTACCAGATGGTGAGCAATATAAGAACCAGACAAGCATTGACCAAATATATGATGCACTAATGGCAGAGCATTTCAATCGTGATGTCACGCTTATCGCACTTGGTGGCGGCGTGGTGGGTGATATGACAGGTTTTGCTGCGGCAAGTTTTATGCGCGGGGTCAACTTTATCCAAATTCCAACGACCTTATTATCGCAAGTCGATTCTAGCGTTGGCGGCAAAACGGGCATCAATCATGCGCAAGGCAAAAATATGATTGGCGCATTCTGGCAGCCACAAATGGTGCTCGCTGATATGAGTACGCTCAAAACATTGCCTGCACGTGAGCTGTCAGCAGGAGTCGCTGAAATTATCAAGTATGCGCTTATCATGGATGAAGCATTCCTGACATGGCTTGAAGAGAATTTAACTGCAATGATGGCGTTGGATCTGCCAGTACTTGGCGAAGCCGTGAAGCGCTGCTGTCAATACAAAGCAGATGTGGTCGCTCAAGATGAAAGAGAGTCAGGTGTGCGTGCCCTGTTGAACTTTGGGCATACGTTTGGTCATGTGATCGAGACCCATCAAGGTTACGGCAATTGGTTGCATGGTGAGGCGGTAGCGGCGGGCATGATGCAAGCAGCTGAACTGTCCCAAAAAATTGGTTGGTTGACCCTTGATGAGGTTGAGCGCATTGAGCGTGTTTTGATGCTAGGTAACCTGCCAACCAAACCGCCTGCCATTGATGTACAAACTGCTTTGGACTTGATGGGACACGATAAAAAAGTGAAACACGGACAAATCCGGCTGATTTTGTTAAAATCAATAGGGAGTGCAGTAGTGACCAATGACTTCGATAACGATCTGTTGCTCGAAGTATTGTCACAACACAGCGCATAATGTATCAAAATTTTAGTGAGTATTCGTACTAAAACTTGATATGTACAGCAGATTCATAGGCTGCACTAACTGCACTTCTATTTGAATGAGCATTGATGTAATGCTCTTAAATATGTTTTTACCAAGGATATTCCTATGGCAGCATCAAAATCGAAGACGCGTACCGCTGGCCAATCGTACAGTCGTCAAGCCCTGATCTGGCTGGTCGCGACGTTACTATTAGGTGTTGTGACAGCGTTAGTCTGGATGCTAAGCCAAACGCCAGCGATGGGTGCCAAAATTGAAAACGAACCAGTATCAGCACCGCAAATGTTGGCTGATGAGTTTGAGCAACCATTAAAAATCGAGTCGCTTCACGAGCTGGATACCGATGTACAGCCGATTAGTTTTGATACGACTGTCCGTGACTTGCGTAATTATCCTGACGAGTTTAAAGACAAGCGCTATCTACTTGCCAACAAGGGTAAGTGGACCGTGCAGGTGATGAATGTCGCTGAAAATGACGTGATTGTCAGTTATTTAGAAGGCCGTGAAGATCGTGATAAGTTCGCTTATTTCCGCTATCTTGATAGTGAAAATCAAGTCCGTTATATGCTGACTTACGGAATCATGAGTAGTCCACAGGAGGCCGTCGGGGCAGCAAAGCTCACAGATTTTAAACTGCCTGCCAATGTACGTGTGCTACCGGAGGAGATCAATCGATACGTCAGTATTATCGATAACTACGAGCGTCCTGATCCAGTAAAAGACTTAAGTACGAAGCGCACGCGCGCTGTCAATCTAAAACCGACTAAGCGTGAAATACCAGTACGTCAGCAAGCGCAAGCAGTCAACAATACGGCTAATGAGCAAGAAGCCGCTAACACTAATGCGAGTCGCGATAGTCAACGTTCCTCTAACGATAGCACTCCAGTAGAAAGCATCCGTCAATCTGCAGATACTTCTGAAACGTTATCCGTTACTGAAGAGCGGACGGTTGGTAATGAGCCACAATCAACTGATGAGGCATCAAGTCAAACGCAAAGTAATACCAATAACTCCAAGCAGGAAAATAAAAAGCCGTCAACAGCAGGTGCAGATAATAGCACCGCTAAAAAACCACCCGCTCTACCTGCGCCAAAACCGCCCAATACGAGCAACAATGGGGCAAATAGTAATGCAAATGCACCTAAAAATAATAATGCGCCTAAAAATAATAGTGACAGTATCAAATCGTTAATAGAGGACAAAAGCAACTGATACGCATTTTCTGTTATTGAAAATCCCACTAGCTAATTGGTTAGTGGGTTTTTTTATACTTCGTTTTTTTAATATATTAGTGGCTACTGTCGCTATTTTGGGGCAAAGTATTCAAGGTAGACAGATATCATCCATTGCCTCAGGTAACCCTAACATAGGCGCTTTATATTATATTTCTAATAGGTTTTTAATCGTCCTATAACCAATAGTAATGAGACCTTATACAAATTATGGCTGATGAATCGATAGAAAAGACTAGATTTTTTGTGAATCATTAACTAATATAACTGTGGGCGACGTTCTGTATAGTTATCGTAAAAAACTATTATTAAACAAGCATTTAGTAGCAAATCAATGATTTGTAAGGTGTGTTACTAGGGTTTGTTTTCTCAAGCGCGGCTACTTACTGACTATGTTAAAGTGCTTGTAAGTGACGCAACCTCTCTTATTGTCACTCTTTTTAGAGTGAATAAGGCGCTTGAATACAGAGCGTCAGATATTCAAGACGAACCACATGCACGATTATTAAATGGTTGGATGTCCAGCTCTCATTGCTAGATATAACGACATAACACATGATGCTTAAACGAACGACATAAGGTATTACTGATTGGGCAATTGGCATTTAGGGGTATAAATTACTCTGTTTCAAAGGGCTGCCATTCACTGTCTTTAATATATGACGCATATGTCACGACATTACCTAATGACCAAGAGGGTCAAAGGGTTACTTGCTTTTATAGCATGATGTTGATTGAGCCTCGCACCATTTACTAATTCAACTATCCGAATATCCACTATCAGCCCGTTCTGCTTACGGGTACCAGCTTATGCTCCGCATTGGAGATGTAAGTTGCCCGTCTACTTAAAAGGACAAGCTATGTCAATGATTTCCTCGCAAACACACCTGGCCACGCCAGATGATTTTTCTGATAATTGCGGTTTTGGTCTAATTGCTCATATTAAGGGTGAAGCCAGCCATAATTTGGTAAAAACCGCCATTCATAGTTTAAGTTGCATGACACATCGTGGTGGTGTGGCGGCAGATGGTAGAACTGGTGATGGTTGCGGTCTACTATTAGCGACGCCTACCGACTTCTTTAAACAGATCGCTGATGAGCAGCAATTCGCAATCACAGACAACTTTGCTGTTGGTATGGTGTTCGTCAATTTGGATGATGGTAAAGCCGAGCATAGCCAGCAAGTATTGAGCGATGAGATTGCCGCTCAAGGACTAGAAGTCGCTGGCTGGCGTGATGTGCCACTTGATTTGAGTATTGTGGGTGAGATCGGCCGTGAGACATTACCAGATTTTAAGCAGGTATTTGTCAATGCGCCAGATGACTTGGTTGCTGAAGATTTCAACCGTAAGCTGTTTGTTGCACGCAAAAAAGCAGAGCAGCGCCTGACAGATGACGAGCTGTTTTATGTATGTTCATTAAGCTGCCAGACCATTATTTATAAAGGTCTGGTCATGCCATCAGACCTGCCAGCATTTTTCTTGGATCTTCAAGACGAGCGCTTGGCATCACATATCGTGGTTTTCCATCAGCGTTTCTCCACCAATACTTTGCCGCGTTGGCCATTGGCACAGCCGTTCCGTTATCTGGCTCATAATGGTGAATTGAATACCATCACGGGTAACCGCAACTGGTCAAAAGCACGTACGCCAAAGCTCAAATCAGAAAAACTGCCGAACTTGAATGAATTGACGCCGCTCGTAAATAGCACAGGTTCTGATTCATCAAGCCTAGATAACATGCTCGAAGTGCTAATGTCTGGCGGCATGAACTTGTTCCATGCGATGTCGATCTTAGTACCACCTGCATGGCAGAACGTCGATAGCATGGATATGGATTTGCGAGCGTTTTATGAGTTTTACTCGCAGCATATGGAAGCATGGGACGGTCCTGCAGGGCTTGTTATTCAAGATGGACGCTATGCTGTCTGTATGCTTGATAGAAACGGTCTGCGTCCGTCACGTTGGGTGACGACCAAGAACGGTTATATCACGGTTGCATCAGAAGTTGGTGTTTGGGACTACTCACCACAAGATGTGTTGGCAAAAGGTCGTGTCGGCCCAGGCCAAATGCTGGTCATTGATACGTTGACAGGTCAAGTGATGGATACGACTGCTGTTGCAACGTTGCTGAAAAATGCGCATCCGTATCGAAAGTGGCTGCGTGAAGAAGCGACACGTGTCCGTGATGATGAGCGCTTAGAAGAAACCTTAGCAGCGCAAGCTTGTCGTGGCGATAAGCTCAAAGCCTTACAAAAGATGTATCACATCACCAATGAAGAGCGTACAGAGATCATCCGCCCTAATGCTGAAAACGGTCAAGAGCCAGTAGGCTCGATGGGTGATGACACGCC
This sequence comes from Psychrobacter sp. CR212, assembly GCF_059693765.1. NCBI lineage: Bacteria > Pseudomonadati > Pseudomonadota > Gammaproteobacteria > Moraxellales > Moraxellaceae > Psychrobacter > Psychrobacter sp. CR212. Next base: position 28,168 of record NZ_JCATIF010000001.1, read on the forward strand.
AATGGCAGTGCTATCACAGCAAATCCGCCATGTCGGTGATTTTTTCCGTCAGCAATTCGCACAGGTGACCAACCCGCCAATCGATCCATTACGTGAATCAATCGTGATGTCATTGCAGACCTGCCTAGGTGCTGAAACCAATGTATTTGCACCATCAGCAAGAGATGCTCATCGTATTATTTTGTCATCGCCAGTATTGTCAGCTAGCAAAATGCAGCAGCTTGAAACCTTGGATGATCCAGCATTCAAGATGGCTCGCATTGATCTGAACTATGACCGTACTCTAGAGCTATCTGATGCTATCGTCGCTATTTGTGAGCAAGTGGCAGATAACATCCGCTCAGGCAACACCTTGATTGTACTATCTGATAAAAATATCGATGCAGAAAAAGTACCCGCCAATGCCATCCTAGTCACAGGAGCCGTGCATCACTATCTAATTGCAGAAGGTATCCGTACCGATGCTAACTTGGTGATTGAGACAGGTCTGGCGCGCGATTCGCATCAAATAGCGGTATTGATTGGCTTTGGTGCGACTTGTGTGTATCCGTATCTGGCATATGATGTGATCGATGATTTGGTGGCTACTGGTGAGCTGCTTGGTGATCCGATCCAAGCTCGCGTTAATTTCCGCAAAGGCTTGGATAAAGGTTTGCTAAAAATCTTATCAAAAATGGGTATCTCTACCATTGTGTCGTATCGCGGGGCGCAGCTGTTTGAAGCGGTTGGTCTCTCTGAAGAAGTCGTGAGCTTATGTTTTAAAGGTGTACAAAGCCGTATCAAAGGCGCTACCTTTGCAGATCTTGCCGCTGACCAAGCGCAACTGGCTGCCAACGCGTTCAAGCGTCGTGCGCCACTAGATCAGGGCGGTTTGCTCAAATTTGTCTTCAATAAAGAGTACCATGCCTTTAACCCTGACGTGATTAACAGCCTACATACGGCAGTACGTACGGGCGATTATGAGAATTATCAGAATTATGCCAATCTAGTCAATAGCCGCCCAGTCGCGACTTTACGTGACTTATTGCAACTAAAGACTGACAACAGTATCGATGTCGATGATGTTGAAGATATCTCTGAGATTTTGACGCGTTTTGACTCAGCTGGCATGTCGCTAGGCGCGCTGTCTCCTGAGGCGCATGAATCGATTGCGATGGCGATGAATACCATCGGTGGTCGCTCAAACTCTGGTGAGGGCGGCGAAGATCCTGCGCGTTATGGCACATTGCGTAACTCAAAGATCAAGCAAGTTGCCTCTGGTCGTTTCGGCGTGACACCTGCATATCTGCGCTCAGCAGAAGTGATGCAGATTAAGGTGGCTCAAGGTGCAAAACCGGGCGAGGGTGGTCAGCTACCTGGTGGTAAAGTGAATGCGTTGATTGCTCGCTTGCGTTACTCGGTGCCAGGCGTGACCTTGATTTCACCGCCGCCGCATCATGATATTTACTCTATCGAAGATTTGGCGCAGTTGATTTTTGATTTAAAGCAAGTCAATCCAGATGCATTGGTATCCGTTAAATTGGTTTCACGTCCAGGTGTGGGAACGATCGCGACAGGCGTTGCCAAAGCCTATGCCGATTTGATTACGATCTCAGGTTATGATGGTGGTACAGCAGCATCTCCGCTATCGTCTATCCATCATGCAGGCTCGCCATGGGAGCTAGGTCTGGCTGAAACCCATCAGTCTCTACGAGTGAATGGGTTACGTGATAAGGTACGTGTTCAGACCGATGGTGGTCTGAAAACAGGATTGGATGTCGTCAAGGCCGCCATTCTTGGTGCAGAAAGCTTTGGCTTTGGTACCACGCCGATGATTGCAGTTGGCTGTAAGTATCTACGTATCTGCCATTTGAACAACTGTCCAACAGGGGTTGCTACCCAAAAAGCCAAGCTGCGTGATGAGCATTTCATTGGCGAAGCAGAAATGCTGATTAATTTCTTTAAATTTGTGGCGACTGAAACACGTGAATGGTTGGCAGCGCTAGGTGTTCGTAGCATGGAAGAGCTGGTCGGTCGTACTGACTTGCTCGATATCTTAGAAGGTAATACTGATAAGCAGCGTCATCTTGATTTAACGCCATTGCTATTTAGTCACCCAGCCAGTGTGGGCAAAGCCCAAACGTGTCAGGTGGAGCGTAACGAGCCGTTTGATAAAGGCTTGCTCGCTGAGCAAATGATTAGTGATATGCTTGTGAATATTCGCCAAGGCTCAGGCGGTAATTATAGCTATTTCGTTGGCAACTGTGACCGCTCTATTGGTGCTCGTATCTCTGGTGAGATTGCGCAAGTATGGGGCAACCTTGGCATGAGCGATATGCCGATCAAGCTTCGCCTGACAGGTACTGCAGGGCAAAGTTTAGGCGTGTGGAATGCTGGCGGCCTAAATATTGAGCTTGAAGGCGATGCCAATGACTATGTGGGTAAAGGCATGGCTGGCGGTGAGATTGTCATTTATCCACCTAAAGACTCAAACTTTACGGCACAAGAAACCGCCATCATCGGTAATACTTGTCTATATGGTGCAACGGGCGGTAAGTTATATGCTGCTGGGACCGCAGGTGAGCGTTTTGGCGTCCGTAACTCTGGTGCGCATGCAGTCATCGAGGGTACAGGTGACCATTGCTGTGAATATATGACGGGCGGTATCGTCACGATTCTTGGCCGTACTGGACTCAACTTCGGCGCTGGTATGACGGGTGGTTTTGCTTATGTACTCGATATGGAAGGTGACTTCTTTGATCGTTGCAATCATGAACTGATCGATCTGAACCGTATCTCAAGCGAGCAAACAGAAGAGCATCGCATTCACTTACAACAAGTGATTGAAGCTCATGTAGATAAAACAGGCAGTGCGTGGGGTCAGACGATATTGGACGACTTTGAGCACTATGTTCGTAAATTCTATTTGGTGAAGCCAAAAGCGGCGAACATTGCAAGTCTTCTTAAAACTACCATGGCCGACCCACAATAGCCGATTTGTCATTGTCGGTCGTGTCAATCGATTGTCTTAAGAGATCGTATTGAGGAATCGACAATGACTTTAATTGGGGTAGCCAGCGTTCCGTTTTTAGAGACGTTTTAACTCACAGGTTTTCAGCAGGTACGTGACAGCAGTGATATATGTCTTAGATTTTAGACAAACAACACATCGCATGACTGTCGCCACCCACTGCAAAAGAGCCTTATATAAAAGAGATAGCACCATGGCAAAACGCTTAGAAAATAACTTCCAGTTTTTAGATGTACCGAGATTTGATCCAACCAAAAAAGACATTGCAACGCGCTCAACAGAGTTTGTTGAGATTTATAAACCTTTTGAAAACGAAGCTGTTGCTCAGCAAGCGCATCGTTGTCTTGAGTGTGGTAACCCGTACTGCGAGTGGAAATGCCCAGTACACAACTATATTCCTAACTGGCTAAAGTTGGCGACAGAAGGACAGATATTCCAAGCGGCTGAATTATGCCATCGCACCAATACCTTGCCTGAAGTATGCGGACGAGTTTGCCCGCAAGACCGTTTGTGTGAAGGCGCTTGTACATTGAACGATGGCTTTGGGGCAGTGACCATTGGTAATGTCGAGAAATATATCAACGATACCGCGTTTGCACTTGGCTGGCGCCCAGATATGTCTGAAGTCGTTTGGACAGACAAAAAAGTTGCTATCATTGGCGCAGGACCAGCAGGTCTTGGCTGCGCAGATATCTTGGTCAGAAATGGTGTCAAGCCTGTCGTCTTTGACAAACGTCCTGAAATTGGTGGCTTATTAACTTTTGGTATTCCTGAGTTCAAAATGGAAAAAGACGTCATGCGTAACCGCCGTGTCATCTTTGAAGACATGGGTATGGAATTTCGCTTAGAGACAGAGATCGGTACAGACGTCACCATTGATGAGCTATTGGCTGAGTATGACGCGGTCTTTATGGGTATGGGTACATACACCTATATGCGTGGCGGGTTTGCTGGTGAAGAGCTAGATGGCGTTTATGATGCATTAGATTATCTGATTGCCAACGTCAATCGCTGTAACGACTGGGAAAAAGACGCCGAAGAGTACATCGACTTTAAAGGCAAAAGAGTTGTCGTACTAGGAGGTGGTGACACAGCGATGGACTGTAACCGTACCAGTATTCGTCAAGGTGCTGAAAAAGTCGTCTGTGCTTATCGCCGTGATGAAGAAAATATGCCTGGCTCACGCCGCGAAGTAGTCAATGCTCGTGAGGAAGGGGTTGAGTTTTTATTCAACCGCCAGCCTACTGAAATCATTGGCTTAAACGGCAAGGTCAATGGGGTGAAAGTAGTCACGACGCACTTGGGTGCGCCAGATAACCGCGGACGTCAGCGTCCTGAGCCGATTCCTAATTCTGAAGAGATTATCCCATGTGATGCCGTGATTATGGCATTTGGTTTTAGACCAAGTCCTGCTGATTGGTTCGAGTCGCAGCAAGTGGCAATGGACAGCTCTGGTCGAGTGTTGGCTGCAGAAAAACAAACCTTTAAATTCCAAACGCAGAATCCCAAAATTTTTGCAGGTGGTGATATGGTACGTGGCTCTGATTTGGTCGTGACGGCTATTTGGGAAGGCCGCGAAGCAGCAGAAGGTATACTAGACTTTTTAGAAGTATAATTACCTCGATTTAGATTCCACGATTTATTAGTGGTTTGTGATGTAAACGTCTTTTGTCTTTTATCAGACAAAAGGCGTTTTTTTTGAGTGATGCTTGGTAAATCGAGGCTCGACTGCTAGCATATTTTTGCGTACCCTATATGCTTTATCGTTTACCTCATTTATCCACTAAAACTCGTTTATTTACTAAAAAGAGTAGCCTTGCGTGAAATCAACCCTTTACCAGCTTATTACTGCTCCATTTACTGAGCCTTATGTTCGCTATCAACATGCCGACGTCTTGCACGCCATTCGCTTAGGAACGGCTGTCATACTGGCGCTACTGGCCAATAAACTCACCAACCTGCCGCATGGTGAGTGGACCACCATTACGGTTTTTATTATCTTGGGATTATTGCAGTATCAAGGCGCTATCTATACCAAAGCCAAAGAGCGTGTCTTGGGTACTCTATTAGGCATAGGTACGGCCCTTGGGGTGCTGTGGTTCATTCAAAATGCAGGTGCATGGCTATGGATCGATTATGCACTTATCGGTATATTAAGCGGCATCATTGGCTATTTAGCCGTCAGAAAGCTCGGATATACAGGGCTGCTAACGGGTATCACTATGTTGATGATTGTCTCTGACTTGGGTCAAAACAGCATCGGTCAAGATGGCATCTACCGCGCGCTAAATATCTTACTGGGTACAGGTGTTTCGGTAGCAGTGACGCTGATTTTACCGCTCAAATCAACGTTGATGTGGCGGTTTTTATTGAGTAGTAATCTTGACGCTTGTAGCAGTCTCTATGCTGGCGTGGGTCATCATATTGATGCAGCGGATGGGGTAATGGACAATGCTACTCAAAAATCAAACCCAATGGCCTTTCCTATTAAAGAAGTACCCGTTGATAGGAAGTTGGTAACAGCGCTACAGCAGATCAATAAACGCCTGCTGGCTGTGCGTCCACATATCGCTGCGACAGCAAGTGAGTCAGGAATCGAAAAAGAGACGCTAGAGACAATTCAGCGTACCCATCGTAATATTATCGGAACGATTGATTTATTATTAAGCGCTGCTCCGCGTTTGACGAATATCGAAATTGATGAAGAAAACCATGTGTTACTGATACATTATCAGCACGAATTGACGCAAGCCATGCAGCATATGGCGGCGGTACTCCGAAGTCCAAGTGATGAAGTGTTTCGCCCGATTACTCGTATTGCTGTGTCAGAATATCCAAGTGTGCAGCACTTAGCATTTGAGTGGCAGGGGTATTTTTGGTTAACACAGACGTTGCAAACCCAGTTGCAGCAATTGAGTGATCTGTTACAAACCTCTAAGCTACACTGGTTTGCTGCATCTGGGCTGGGTTATCAGCGCCGTGAGCAGCGCCGGATGAAAGAGCAGGGCGGCGAGACAGATTTGCATTTATAACGCACAAAAAAACGCTGACCATTTAGGATCAGCGTTTTTTCTTAAAGATTTACTTTATTTTAAAGGTATTAAACCATGGCTATTAGCGACCCGTTTTTAGCTTATCCCAGTATTGTTGATACACTTGTAGTGCTTCATCGCCCACATCTTCTTGGAATTCCGCTTTGGCTAACACGTCTTTAGATGGGTAAATCGTTGGATTGTTGCGAACGCTTTCATCCATCAGCTCTCGTGCTGCCTGGTTTGGTGAGGCATAACCAATTTCTTCACTCACGATTTTGGCGTTTTCAGGACGCAATAAGTAATCAATAAATTTATGTGCTGCATCAACCTGTTTGGCATTTTTTGGAATGACAAAGTTGTCCATCCACAAGATAGCGCCTTCAGTTGGGTATTTATAAGCTAGGCTCGTTAGACCTTCGTCATTCGCCATGACTGCTTCGCCATTCCACGTCATGCCAAGAGACGTCTCACCTTCGATGTACGGCATACGTGTCGCATCAGAGTTAAACGTTTTGACGTTTGGCATTAACGTTGTAAGCTTGTCGTAAGCCGCTTTGATTTCATCAGGATTGCTACTGTTGCCCGAGTAGCCTAGCGTCAGTAACGCCATACCGAACACTTCACGCACATCGTTGGTAAGCATCACCTGACCTTTGTACTTAGGGTCCCATAGGTCATTCCAGCTATTCACAGTTGCAGGATCGACACTATCGCCATTGATCGCAAGACCGGTGCTACCCCACATGTACGGTATAGAGTATTTATTGTCAGGATCGACTTTGGTGTTGGTAAATGACGTATCGAGGTTTTTAAAGTTACTTAATTTAGACTTATCTAACTCTTGCAGTAACCCTTCTTTGGCCATTTTTTCGACATAATAAGTCGATGGAATGGCCAAATCATACTGGCTAGAATCATCGAGCAGTTTAAGTTTGGCGTACATCGCTTCGTTTGAATCAAACGTTGTGTAATTGACTGCGATGCCAGTTTCTTCTTCAAAACCATCCAAAATCTCTTGTGGCATGTATTCTGACCAGTTATACAAATTGAGCGCCTCATTGCTCGCCGCAGCGCTAGCATCTGCCGCATTGTCAGAATTGCTGCAGCTGGATAATGCCAAGCCAATAGCTGCCGCTAATAATGCCTTTGGTACTATACGTCCGATACGAATTGGATTGTCTGGACAGGACGATGATAAATGGGTCAAAATACTTCTCCTAGATAAAAATAATCAGGCAGTCGATGCCTGATGTCGCTAATAAAACTATTATGGTTATTACTTTAGACAATTTAAAGGGCTATTATCAAGACGATGCTTAGTTATGCTAATAAAGGTCGCTAATAATACTAATCAAAATTGGTTTAAAGACAGCCAATGCTGAGTGGGTTTTCTAGAGTATTGCCAAGGGTGAGACAAATAATGGCCGTATAGACCTATGCTATTACAAGTATAAGGACAAGCGAAGGTTCAAGCGTCAAATAGCGCCAAGAACTTATAACTTAGAACTTAACATAATAATTAGCTACACCAGAACAGCAAAGGATGCGACGCAATGACTGAGCGCCGCTATCACCGAAGATTCAATGACTGAGCGCCGCTATCACCGAAGATTCAATGACTGTTGATGGTAGTTCAACGATGCTTTGACAGGATATTGATAGGTACGCAATACATGCTCAAATAAGATTTTATTTGGTTGACGAGGTGGCGTAGAACGGTTCAAGCACTGTCTGTATGCCGTACTCTTCGATCGTACCTGTGACGAAATCAGCACGCGCTATCAGATCAGGCTGCGCATCCCCCATCGCAACCGCAAACCCCACCAAATCAAACATCTCTAAGTCATTCATACCATCGCCAAACGCCATACAGTCGCTAACATCTACCCCATAGTATTCGCAGACATCTTTGATACCGCGAGCTTTTGATGCCTCTATTGGCAATATATCTGCACCGATTTGATGCCAATGCACCAGTTTTAAATCATACTGCGCAAAGTCGATATCTTGCATTTTTTCTTGTTGATTATTAAAAAATACTGAGCATTGATAGACGATATTTGACTTGTAATACTCAGAGTCAAGAATGGAGTTGGGTGTGATAGCATTGAATTCACGCAAACGGTCGTTTTCATCTGACCATGCGATATGAGTAGCAGAGTCAAACTTATGAATCAAATCGCTCTGCTGGCAAAGACGCACGATTTTATCTGTTTGCTCATCTGACAATGGATAGTGGCTGATTCGGCCCTTTTTATCAAAGCTATACTGTCCATTCATACAAATAATGGCATCCAATATATCTGCATCAAGCAATGCTAAGATATCCTCAGGCAATATGGCCTTGGAGCGCCCAGTTGAAATCACCAGCTTGATATCAGTGTCTGCCAGTTGCTCAAGGGTTGCTTTATTATGTTTGGCAATGACGCCGCTGCGACTCAAGGTATCATCGATATCGAAAAAGATGATTTTAGGTGTAGAAACTTTGGTATTCATACTTTCTTGAGCAATTTTATCTTCGATAAACATGATGATCCTTTACATTTTAAGCGCTGCTACTAAAGGTAATAGTAGCTGATTACTAATGTCTGAGCGACTTTATTATTCGTCTTATCCTACAGCCTCATTAGCCAAAAATGAGAATGGTTTTGACTAGGTTGTGTAACGCATGGGTCTTACGCTATTCACTTTGATGATTCATAAAATTGCTAACGTATTACCGAAGATACCGTTGATCTTCTATGTTTAGACTATATATAGACTACACTTAAATTAAATATTTTTTAGTTCATCTAATGAATTTTATCTAATAAATTACTATGTCGTTTTCTGAGCTAAGTTTTTAAAGAGGATTTATTGATAACGACTCAAGCACTTATAGGACTCAAGCACTTATAGAGAAAACTGAATAAGCAAAATAATTTATAGGGACAATATTATGACTGCTTCCACTCAAAACTCAAACGCTCAAAATAAAGCAGATGAGGGGCTACTTGCTCCGACTCCACGTCATCCTGACAGTCGGTTAGAGGCTGATTGGCTGTTTTTGTACGAGAAGCTACCGCCTAATCAATGGTTTAGTGCAGACTATGTTTATAAGACATCGTTTTGGCTAAGTATTCACGCTGACATACGTAAACGCCAACACGTTCTTATCCAAATCAGTGATGCCTATCGTTCGGGTGATATTGAATGGTTAGAATACCGCTCACAAATCTCACCACGGATTAATCAATATATTTTTAAATTACATCAGCACCATAATATTGAAGATACAGGCTACTTTCCACAGTTCATGCGCATGTACCCTCAACTAAAAGCAGGTTTTGAGATATTAGATCGTGATCATGTGCATTTAGATACACTGCTTAATGAGCTGCAAGTGCTAAATAGCAGGCTAGCATCAAGCAATACTGAAGATAAAGCGCTGGTTGAGCTATTGCATCAGCGCTTAATGGATGCAAATGAGCTACTGTCGCAACACCTCACTGATGAAGAAGATTTGGTGATTCCTATTTTGGGGCTGAATTAGTGTTATAGCGAAAAATAGTTCAGCTTTATTTTTTATTAGACAAGACTACCGCACTGAATGTATCAAAATCTGTAGTACTACGATGTAGCGATAGGAGTAGGAGTACGCTATCTTATTGAAACTGCAACGTTGGCTCTCTAGAAAATAGTAATAACGGGTAAAAACCTACTAAAAAATACAAAATGTTGTTGATTGTACTTTAGAGTAAAGGGTATCTTAATTTAAAGCGGCTTTTGACCATTGGAATCTTTTATGCATAAAGTTATTGATTACATCTCAGAATCTGCTACTGAAGTTTTGGAGGAGGGAGATAAAGACGGTGCAGATACTCTGGTTAGCCTCACATATATCGGTAAAAATCGTGAGAAAGATAATGGCATAAAGCTGACTCGTACCTTTGAGACGGCACGAAAAAATAACGAAAAAAGCAATATCACTTCAGCGCTTGTCATTAATGATCACTATTTTATTCAAAACATTGAAGGATCCAGAGTTGCTATTAATGAGCTTGTAACTAGGGTGACGAATGAACGGCCACATCTCCTAGTTCATATTATTGATTTTGAAGAGATAGAGACGCGAAGATGGAATGGGTTTTTAATCAAATACCTAATATCAGGTACTAAAAATGAGGAATATGCTCTAAAATCTTTCTCAGCAGGCACTGACTTCAATCCTTATATGATGAAAAAAGAGCAAATCACAGATTTTATGAACACCGTTTTTGAGGAGAAAAAGCCCTAAGCTGATATTGGTAGCAGTATTTGACCTTGACCTGTCTAGGGCGTGTCATCATTCAGATTGTGAGGTTTAAAATTTAGGTGTTTTAAGACCACTAAATTTAAAAATGTACTAATTGATGACATGCTTTACATCAAATCCGATGAATGGCTCTTGTAATACCCGCCTTGATAGAAAAAGCTTAGTCATGCGTATTTTAGAATTCAATAGTAGTTATAGGCTAATAGAGATTAGAGTTTTGAGGTATTGGAATAATGGCATTGCACCGTTTTTATTAGCTGTTGTAGTAAAATGCAACGATAAAAATGCCGATATGCATCTTGTTAATATATTCATATCATAACCATATAAAGTCAGCATAGAGGATAAAAACCTGCCCAAAACGCAACAATTTCATTGATTATATTTTATAATAAAGTGTATCTTAATTTAGAACAAGTATTTTGCAAATAGGGTTTCTTATGAATATTATAACGACAAACCATACTCTAGAAAATAGAAAAAGAAATGGCGAGCATCTTCTTATTAGCCTAACGTACATTGGCAGAAACGTCGAATTAAAATCAGGGGTGGAGTTGACCCGTGCACTTGAGCATTGGCGAAAATATTTTGAGGAAAACAGCTTAGTATCAGCGCTTGTAATTAATGAAGATTATTTTGTTCAAAATATTCAAGGCTCTAGGCCTGCTGTTAATAATGCGTTAGCTAAGATTATTGAGGAGCATTTTAAGATTTCTCCTAATATTGTTAAAGTACAGGAAGTCGAAGTACGTCGATGGGATGGATTTTTAATCAAACACCTTACTTCAAGCGCTGAAGATGAGGAATATGCTCTAAAGAGTTTCTCAGCAGGTTCTGACTTTAATCCTTACCTAATGAAGAGTGTTCAGATTGAAAATTTTTTGAAAGCGATTTTTGAGGAGAAAAAACCACAAAGTCACGATGTGATTTAATTTTCTTTAGTGTTGTGAGACACATCGGTTTGATATCTTATTAAAATTTTCGTGTCATAACTCTAAAAAACTGTAGATTATAAAGATTATCGAAAGCTAAAAATTTTATTGATTGTATTTTTTTGATTAGAAAAGTATTTTTAAAATAAGGTTACTTATGCATTTAACGACGAGCCATACTTCAAAAAATAATAAAAAAAATGGCGAGCATATTCTTCTCAGTCTCACTTATATTGGAAAAAATAGCGAAAAAAATAATGGAATAGAGTTGACTCGAGTTCTTGAACGATGGCGAAGGAATAATAAAAAAAGTGATATAACATCTGCACTTGCTATTAATGATAATTACTTAATTCAAAATATTGAAGGCTCAAGGCCTATTATCAATGAGGTCTTAGCAATATTGATTAGTGACTACCCTCATCTATTCCCTCATATCATTGGAGTTGAGGAAATAGAGGTGCGGAGATGGAATGGGTTTTTAACCAAATATTTAACACCAAGCGTTGAAGATGAGGAATATACCTTAAAAAGCTTCTCAGCGGGTTATGACTTTAATCCCTACTTAATGAAAAGTACTCAGATTGAACATTTTTTGAACACTATTTTTACCTGAGAATTGCCTAAAAAATAGCCTCTGTCAGTGCCATGGTTGAGTGTTCAACACGCCATACCTACAATAAATACTATTTGACAGCTGCATTAATTGTGTAGAAAAATATATACCGAGTCGATAGCTATCTTTAATCTACAGCAATAACTCAGTAGTGACATATAGTAGTGTAGAGATCGTTTAGACTTTTTTGCATTCAACCAATTTTTGCTAAGTAGGCTGTATTTGGGTAACGCTATTAAGTGCTAATTTAGAAGAGAGAAGGGAATGATTTCAGACGAGAGAAATAAAAACGGTGCTCACATTCTCACCAGTCTAACGTATATTGGCAAAAACCGCGAAAAAGATAATGGCGTGAAAATGGCTCGTACTTTTGAGATAGCAAGACGAAACAACGAGAAAAGCGGTATAACCTCAGCACTGGCCATCAACGACAACTATATTATTCAAAATATTGAAGGTTCAAGACTTGATGTCAACGAGCTGATAACAAGGATTATCACGGAACGTCCACATCTTTTTATCCATGTTGTAGATATTAAAGAGGTAGAGACACGTAAATGGGATGGATTTTTGATCAGATACTTAACACCAACTCCTGAATATGAAGTACATACCCTCAGACATTTTTCGGCAGGTACTGACTTTAATCCCTACCTAATGCCGAAAGATCGAATCACAAGTTTTATGGATGCGCTGTTCACAGATGAACTGCTTAAGGATATGTAAATGGAGCGTATCTGTTCGCTACAACTGTGTTTTTTCACTCTACTTTTAATCGTTTCTAGTTTCGGTGGCTCTTAGTTTTAATATTCAAATATGGTCAGACATTTTTCTGCTGTGGTACAAATTTTTGTTCTTGGTAATACAAACCTTTATTAGTACAAAAAAGCCGCCCATACATTGTGTATGGGCGGCTTTTTGCTGAGAATGAGCTGTGTTTGATTTACCTATAAAGCAGGTCGACTGAATAAGTGTTTAAAGTCATGTTTTGTTACTCCTTAATTCATTCTACTGAACTGGGCTTATGAATTATCCTGCTATTTCAACACCCGTTACATTCTGAAAGCCTCGTGGTAACTGCCCACCGCGATTACCACGAGTGCCCGTATAGTTAGCCAAGTCATTCGGCTTGAGTGTCACGTGGCGTTTGCCAGCAGTAATGACGAGGCTGTTTTGTAAACTGAGTGGCGTAATAGCCAGCACTTCTTCACCATCTTTCAGCTTAATCAGTTTGTTTCCTTTACCGCGAGCCTGTTCGGGCAAATCATCGAGGGCAAATATTAGTAGATATCCGGCATTGGTTACCACTGCGACATGGTCAGGCGTTATCTCTAACTTGGTGGTCTCGTCGTCAGTGTTATCCGCCATTTTTACTGGCGCGTCGATACGAGCGACAGACAGCAAGCGACTATCGGCAGCGAGATTAATGACATTCTTGCCTGCCTTTTGATTGCTGTCTAAATTACCAAGGGTGTTGATAAAGCCATAACCTTGCGAGCTGGCAAGAATGATGCGTTGATCGTCAGCACCAGTCAATAGCTGCTCAAAGCTTGCACCGGCTGGCGGTTTTAACACACTGGTCAGCGGATCGCCTTGACCACGCGCGGAGGCAAGGTTGTGCGTATCAATACTATAGCTACGTCCTGTACTATCGAGGACGTAAATTTTCTCATTAGACTTGCCGCGCACGTGCGCTTGATAACTGTCCCCTGAGCGATAACTCATACCAGCGGCATCGACATCATGGCCTTTGGCCGCGCGAATCCAGCCCGCTTTCGATAGGATAGCGGTGACCGGCTCGCTCGGTACGAGGTCTGACTCTTTTAATGCTTGTGCTTCTTCGCGTTCTGCTAATGGCGACACACGCTCATTGCCGTGTTCTTTCATATCGGCGGTGAGCTCTTCAATCATGAGATTGGTCAGACTATCTGGATTGTCCAAGTACTCTTGAATAATGGCGCGTTCGGCAGCGAGTTCATCTTGCTCGCGGCGTAACTCAATTTCCTCTAACTTTGCCAACTGACGCAGACGAATATCTAAAATGGCATTGGCCTGAATGTCAGTCAGGTCATAGTCTTGCATCAATGTTGCTTTTGGATCGTCTTCTTCACGAATGATGCGTATCACTTCATCGATATTGAGATACGCAATTAGCAAACCTGCAAGGATGTGCAAGCGCTTATCGATTTTATCAAGACGATATTGCAGACGGCGCGTGACCACTGAGCGGCGACAAATGAGCCATTCTTCTAAGATTTCTTTTAGATTTTTGACCTGCGGCTTACCATTGAGGCCAATCATGTTCATATTGACGCGGTAGTTGCTCTCAAGATCGGTGCTAGCAAACAGATGGCTCATAACGCGATCGACATCGACGCGCGTTGAGCGCAATTCTAATACGATACGACAAGCGTTCTCATGATCTGATTCATCATGAATATCGGTAATCCAAGGCAGTTTTTTATCCGTCATGAGCTTGGCGATTTGCTCTTGGATTTTGTTGCCTGAGACTTGGTAGGGCAGCGCGTCAATAATGACTAAATTCTTCTCTTTGGGGTCGATATGAAAAGTCGCGCGCATTTTGTAACTTCCACGCCCTGTTTCATACATCGTCTGCAAGTCTTTTTTGCTAGTGATGATTTCAGCTGGCGTTGGCAAATCTGGTGCTGGTATTGACTGGGTAAGCTGCTTAACAGACAGCTCAGGATTTTTTAATAAACGAATCGCTGCGCGTACCACTTCGTTAAGGTTATGCGGCGGAATGTCAGTTGCCATGCCAACCGCGATTCCTGTGGTGCCGTTTAATAAAATATTGGGTAGGCGGGCGGGTAGAGTGGTTGGCTCTTGTATCGTGCCGTCAAAGTTATCTTGCCAATCGACCGTGCCTTGTCCCAACTCTGCAAGTAGGGTGTTGGCATAAGCAGACATTTTGGCTTCGGTATAACGCATAGCCGCAAAGGACTTAGGGTCATCAGGGCTACCCCAGTTACCTTGACCCGTGATAAGCGGATAGCGATAACTAAACGGCTGTGCCATCAGCACCATGGCTTCATAACACGCGCTATCACCATGTGGGTGGTATTTACCGAGCACATCACCGACCGTACGTGCAGATTTTTTTGCCTTAGCAGAGGATTTTAGCCCAAGCTCGCTCATGGCGTAGACAATACGGCGCTGAACAGGTTTGAGGCCGTCAGCGATATTTGGTAGCGCCCGATCCATGATGACGTACATGGCATAATTGAGGTAGGCCTGCTCAGTGAACTCTGCCACTGAGCGAGTATCCATCGGCTCATTAGGAATGATTGGGGCAACAGTAGGATCAATAACATCAGACATAAAATAGACTTCGCTTATGAGTTTTTAATTAGTATGGTTTATATAGTCAGGCATAGTATGAATGTGAACCGCACCGTATGCTCATTTAGGTTCGGCGCGATACTTATGCAAAAATAAGATAGTGCTATCGTAAAGGATATTGATCCAATTAAAAAGACATGTATCAGAATATACGACAGCTCATGACGTGCTTATACTGGCTTTTATAGACTTTACTTACCATGTCCCCGTACGTGGCTTTTATAGATAAAGTTAAGTATAGTAAAACTAACATTTATTTTTTATTTTTAATAAATATCTTAGAGTGACAGTGCCGAATTGGTGACAGAACCAGCGAAGCTAAACCGAGCAGCGACAAAGAGGAAGTTTGCCATAAGTTTATAACGCTCACTGGGCCAGCTGATGCCCTTGAGAGCATGCGCAAAGGCAATCTTATTATGTAAATATTGTGACTAAAATAAAAGAGATACCGTGGGTAGAATTCAGTGATATGGCCAGTTTTCTTCAATATAAATAATTGATATTAATGAAAATATCAGCCGTCAAGCCAGTTTGAGAACTCGTATAACAATCTTTTGTATTGAGTAGTCTATATAAAGTGTGTATGTTAATGAACAAAGGGCTATTTACCACTACATTGTTTGCTCATCACCTTACGACTATATCGCAGCCTCGCTTGTCATCATGATGGTGAGACTGCGCTCTGGTTTTTCGTCTGTTTATCACACTGTGATTTGCATGAGCTGACGGTAATGTATTATTACTAGGAGAGAAAAGATTATGGAAGATCAAGGTAACCTGATTCGTCGCAACGACAAAGTATGGCTCAAAACATACGAAAAACTTGGCATTCAGTATGATATTGATATGCCGCCAGCCAACACCTCATTGATTGATATTATTGAGCAAAACTTTATCAATCATGCAGGCAAAACGGCGTTTGTCTGTATGGATGTTAAGCTGTCTTACGAAGAGTTGGATCTCTATAGTAAACAAGTTGCCGCTTACCTTCAGTCATTAGGACTACAAAAAGGCGATAAAGTGGCAGTAATGATGCCTAATATTTTGCAGCTACCAGTTGCGGTGCTAGGGGTGCTACGTGCTGGTATGATATTGGTCAACGTCAACCCACTTTATACCACCAAAGAGCTGTCACATCAGTTAACAGATTCAGATACCAAAGTTTTGATTTTGCTTGAGAACTTTGCCAAAACTTATGAAGATATCGGCCAAGACCTCGTCGATCATGTCGTAATTGCCTCAATGGGTGACATGATGAGTCCGCTCAAGGGCTTTATTGTCAATGCCGTGGTACGTCACGTCAAAAAAATGGTGCCTGATTATCATATCAAAGGCAGCGTCAAGTTCAAAAAAGCAATGAACCTTTTTTCTGCTAAAAGCTATAAACGTCCTAACAATATCAGCCTCGATGATGTCGCTGTACTTCAATACACGGGCGGTACGACAGGGGTGGCCAAAGGCGCTATGCTAACGCATGGTAACTTGGTGGCTAACTTGATCCAAAGCGATACTTATTTAGGCGATACTTTTGATAAGTTTGAGAAGGGTAACGAGCAGCCAGTGATTATGACGGCTCTGCCGCTATATCATATTTTCTCGTTTACGGTCTGCGGTATGTTTGGTCTATATCGTGGTTGTATCGGTCTGCTAGTACCAAATCCACGTGATCTACCAAGCCTTATCAAAGCATATAAAGACTATCCACCAGCATTTTTCCCAGCAGTAAATACCTTATTTACCGCGCTTGCCAATAACGAAGAATTCCAATCGCTAGATCATAGCAAGCTTGAGATGTCTATGGGCGGCGGTATGGCAGTACTCAAAGACACGGCGACCAAATGGGAGCAGGTAACGGGCAATATCATCGTTCAGGGTTATGGTCTGTCAGAGACCTCGCCAGTTGCCTCAGCGAACCCACATGGTACGGGTGAGTTCTCAGGAAACATCGGCTTGCCAATGCCTGCCACTGATATGGCTATCTTGGATGAAGAAGGCAATGAAGTGGCCTTGGGTGAGCGTGGTGAGATTAGTATCCGTGGCCCGCAGGTGATGAAAGGCTACTGGAAGCGTGAAGATGCGACCGCTGAAGTCATGACTTCGGATGGTTACTTTCGTACTGGCGATATTGGCGTGATGGATGAAGACGGTTACTTTAAGATTGTCGATCGCAAAAAAGACATGATCTTGGTATCTGGCTTTAACGTTTATCCAAACGAAGTAGAAGACGCCATGTCGACACATCCAAAGATTTTGGAATGTGGTGTGATCGGTATCGATGATGAGAAGAGCGGTGAAGTACCGAAGATTTACGTGGTACGTAGTGACGCCAGTCTCACTGCTGATGAAGTCATCGCTTACGGTAAAGAAAACTTAACTGGCTACAAACGTCCTCGCCATGTTGAGTTTATTGACGAGCTGCCAAAATCGAACGTCGGTAAAATCTTACGTAAAGACTTACGAGCACTCGAAGAGAAAAACCACGGTTAATCTACGAAGGCTTATCTTTAGATAGGGTTTTATCACTGGCTATTTATAAGTACCTCTATGATTGATTGGTACTTGTAATATGCTGAGTAACCAGATTTAGTTATTGTTATAACCAAAATGATAAGGTTGTCTCGTGCTGCCTTGTCATTTTTTGTCTTTGTGCCTGTTGTGCCTGTTGTGAATAGTGGGGCATAAGGAGTATAGATAGAGAATTTTTAGTAAAACTGCTATAGTGCCAGCCAAGAGGTTTTTGCATTTATTTATAATAGAGTGATGATTTTACTCAATATGACTTGCAAAGCGATTATTATAAAAATGATATAGCTACGCTGACCTGTGAGCTCATTTAATACGATTTCACCATGCTGCATCAAACATTACACCATCAAAAAAAAACAGAGTTTTTATATAAAGTATTCTATGTTTTTAACAGTAATATTTAAGGAAAATTATGACGGACAATATCAATAAAGAGACAACAGATAATAACGCTGGCACCAGTGATAAAGGCAATGCATCTGAGTATATTTATCAAGACAATGCATTCCCTACTATGCCGACCATCGCCAGTGACAGTCCATGGTTGAGCGCTTATGAGCGTTATAACATTGATGCTACGATTGAGATGCCAGAGGACAGTACCTCTTTACTTGATGTGTTTGAGCGTAATTTTAACCGTTATGGCCAAAAAACGGCCTATATCTGCATGGGCGCTTCAATTAGTTTTAAGCAATTGGACCTATATAGCCGCCAGATTGCCAGTTATTTGCAATCGCTAGGGTTGGTTAAAGGCGATAAGGTTGGGGTTATGATGCCCAACCTCTTACAGTATCCGATCATCGCGTTAGGTGTCATTCGCGCCGGTATGATACTCGTCAATGTAAACCCTTTATATACCAGTCGCGAATTGTCCCATCAGCTCCATGACAGTGGTGCCAAAGCCTTATTCATCGTTGAGAATTTTGCGAAAACCTATCAAGATGCCGAAGATAAAGGGCAGATTGAGCATGTTGTCGTCTGTAAGATTGGGGATATGCTGGGTACGGTCAAAGGGGTCGTGGTCAACCTCGTCGCTCGTCATATCAAAAAAATGATTCCTCCTTATCGAATCCCAAATAGCGTGAGCTTTAAGGAGGCATCGGGCGCAGTCTCTGCCAGTAATTATGAGCGTCCTGAGTTGAACTTGAGTGATGTGGCATTACTACAATATACAGGCGGGACGACAGGCGTGGCGAAAGGGGCAATGCTATCTCATGGCAACTTAGTCGCCAATATGCTACAGGTTAGTGCACTGATGAATAGTGCATTCGAAGATGATATAGACAGCAGAGATGTCATCTTGACAGCACTGCCGTTGTATCATGTGTTCTCATTTATGGTATGCGGTATATGTAGCATGTACCAGGGTTATACAGGCTTGCTTATTCCTAACCCGCGCGATCTCGATGGGCTTATCAAAGAGATGGGTAAATACAAACCTTCTTTTATCCCAGCTGTGAATACGCTATTTAATGGCTTAGTGCACAAAGACAGCTTTGCAGACCTAGATTTCTCTAATCTAAAAGCCTCTATCGGCGGTGGTATGTCCGTATTGCCGAGCGTTGCCAAAGAGTGGCATAAAATCACAGGTCTACCTATCGTTGAAGGCTATGGATTATCTGAGACGTCACCAGTCGTTGCTTTTAACCCAATGACCATCGCAGAGTTTACTGGCAAGATTGGTATTCCTGCACCTAGCACCGATGTCGTGCTCATCGATGAAGAAGAAAACGTCGTCGCGCTGGGTGATCGCGGTGAGATATGCGTCAAAGGTCCACAGGTGATGATTGGTTATCAAAATCGTCCAAAAGAAACAACCGAGTCCTTTACCGCTAGTGGTTACCTAAAAACCGGTGACATTGGCATCATGGACGAAAAAGGCTTTATCAAAATTGTTGATCGCAAAAAAGACATGATCTTGGTATCTGGTTTTAACGTGTATCCAAATGAAATCGAAGAAGCCATGAGTGAGCATCCAGCTGTGGTAGAGTGCGGTGCCATTGGCGTTCCTAATGATGAGCGCGGTGAAGAGCCAAAACTATTTGTGGTCAAAAAAGGCGATGTCACCGAAAAAGAGCTGCTTGAGTACGGCAAAAAACAACTGACTGGCTACAAGCGTCCGCGTCACATACAGTTCGTTGACGAATTACCAAAGTCGAACGTTGGCAAAATCCTACGTAAAGAATTGCGTAAGATGGAAGGCTTAGAATAGCCTCTATCGTCCATTATTGCCTAACTGACGGCGCAATGGCGGGCGTGAATCTTGCCATTGCGCCGCTGTCACGTTAGGATATCTTAAGATTTTAGTCTACCAGATACCTGTCGGTCTGCTTATTAGCCACTGATAGCGTACTTTTATGACACTGCTTTTATAATATTGTACTAGGAATTTTTATGCGTATTGACAATCGTGAACTTGACCAACTTCGTTCTATCAGCTTTGAGCGCCACTATACTAAGCATGCTGAAGGGTCAGTATTGGTCAGTTTTGGCGATACCAAAGTGCTATGTACGGCCAGTGTCGAATCTGGTGTACCGCGCTGGCTCAAAGGTAAAGGTAAAGGTTGGATAACCGCCGAATACGGTATGCTGCCACGCGCAACCAATACTCGCAATCAACGCGAAGCGGCTCGCGGCAAGCAGTCAGGCCGTACGCAGGAAATCCAGCGTCTGATCGGTCGTAGCTTACGTGCCATGATTGATTTAAGTAAGCTTGGTGAAAACACCATCTATCTTGATTGTGATGTATTGCAAGCGGATGGCGGTACTCGTACGGCCAGTATCACTGGTGCGGCAGTTGCACTGATCGATGCGTTAGAAACTATCCAAAAGAGCAAAAAACTCAAAGCTGATCCGCTGATTGGATTGGTTGCTGCGGTTTCTGTTGGTATGAAAGATGGTGAAGCTTATCTGGATCTGAACTACGAAGAAGACTCTAGCTGTGATACCGACCTGAACGTCGTTATGACTCAAAAAGGTGAGTTTATTGAGCTTCAAGGTACTGCTGAAGAAAAGCCGTTCACTCGCGCTCAAGCAGACGCTATGCTGTCATTGGCTGAAACAGGCATTGCTGAATTGATTAAAATGCAGCAGACTGCACTTGGCTGGTAGTCTGGTATTTAGATAAAACTTGCTGTCTTTATTTTTAGTTTTGATAACTGCCTGTTAGTCTCTGATAGGCAGTTTTTTCATAAAAAACACTTTTTACATTTCGCGATAGGTAACAATGCATGCTCAAGCTGACTGATGATGGCGCCAAAATCACCTTACAGGGTCAGCCGAATAATGCTGACAACGGTATGTTTTGGTTTGGATCTGCATTACTGATAGGTGCGGTGGCAGTTGCTATGGCAATGAGCTTATTGTCTGAGCGATTGGCTATCGGTGCGCTGGCACTGCTTATCGTTGGTAGTTTTATTTTTAACAAAAAACGTCAGCAGCATAAAAAAGCCATGAGTGGCATGATTAGTAGCGGTACATTATGGGTGCGAGCGGATGAGTTGGTACATGACAATCTAGGCAAACGTGAACACATTCATTTGACTGACGACGATAAAATTATGCTTATCGGTGATGGGCTGCAGATTGTCGATAGCAGTGAGGCACGCAAGTATCATATTACTGGTTTTGAGAGTGCCCAAGAGGCGAAAGTGACTAAAGCCATATTAGAAGGGCAAGCACTGACAAAACGCCACGTAAATATTAAAATGAGTAGTGATTAGTATTTTTACGCCTCAGTCGCTTGATTCATCAAAAGTCACTCCAGTCTCTATCCTATCTAACACCACCGTGCTTTGTCTTCTTTGACCCTTCTGAACGCTCTTCTTTGTTATGACCATTCGTCATGATTTTTATACCGTCTATCGCATATCTAAGGTGAATAGTTCTTGCAGATGCCTGTCTAAATGGTTTATAAGTAAGATTGCAAAATTCAATCTTCACTATTATCCATACTGTCATTGATACTTTTTTGATCAGGAGTTAGTCATGTCGCGTTTGCCTATGTCGTCAGTCGCAGCGTCGTGCAGTTTATTATTATTCACTTGTAGCATACAAGCCCATGCAGATAGTATGAGTGCCCTTATCGCTCAAAAGTCCGTCCAGTCTGACTCTAGTGCGCGCTATACGTCTTCTTATCCAGCAGTTCCCTCCGTCAAAGTCAGTACACACTCTACCATTCAACGTGCTCATTCATCTCGAAGCGATGCAGCAGTTTCGCCAATATATAACAATTACTCTAATACGAGCAATGATGGCAATCAGTCAACGATGAACAGCACCTATCGTTACCCTGAAATTCAGCGTCAGTCACCCACCGTGTTGCCAGCATTTTTATCAGGGAGTTATGACAATGTCGATAGCGAGTATTTACCGCTATTGAGTAGTGCGGAGACGCAAAGCAGTATGGCTGCCCGCGAAGTGGTCAGCACGGCACGTAAAATGGCACTGAATGAGCGGACGATTATCAAAGGCGGCTGCTGGGATTATTTGAATGCGGTGTTTAATCGAGCGGGAGTTTCGCGTAATACCATACATAAAGGCACGTATGCGCAAGGCCCTTATGCTAGTAGCAGTGAGATTGAGGCAGGTGACTGGCTTTACTATATCAATCATGGCTACAATGGCATTGAGCACAGTGGACTGTTCGTCGGTTGGGTCGATGAGCGTGCTAAGCAAGCATTGATATTAAGCTATGCTGGTGAAAACCGCCGTGAGCCGGCGCGTTATCGTGTTTATGATTTGAGCAATGTCTATCAAATCATGCGCCCTAGTGTTTGATCTATAATATTTGGTAGACAGTCCAAAAAACAAATAAAAAAGCATCCGTCACTTATGGAAGTGGCGGACGCTTTTTATTGGTAGGTCATCAGTTATAAGCATTTCGACTGGATTTTAGAATGGTTTAACAACCACTAAAATGACGATAATCACCAAGGCAAAAACAGGTACCTCATTAAACCAGCGCCAAAACTTATGGGATTTATAGTGAGGGTTATCAATCAGCTTTTTGCGATAAAATCCGCAAGCGCCATGATAGCCTGATAGCAGTACGACCAATAATAGCTTGACGTGTAGCCAGCCTTGGGCTTTATAAACATCCCAGCCCAGTCCTAACATCCATAGACCGAATATCCATGTCGCTATCATCGATGGCGTCATAATACCGCGATACAGCTTGCGCTCCATAATGGCAAAGCGCTCATGGCTGATGCTATCGTCACTCATCGCATGATAGACAAACAGACGCGGCAAATAAAATATCGCCGCAAACCAGCAGACCATCGAGATGATGTGTGCAGCTTTAATCCAGTTAAAATAATCTGCCATTATTTAATCTCTTATTATCAGCCGTGTAATATCAGGCTTGTTTTCATACATTTTTGTTAGCCGCACACAGCCAAACTAATCGGCCAATACCATCTGCGATTGATGACCGCTCATCGCATCCATCACAGGCAATACTTTGGGCGTTCTTGGTGCGGCAAACTGCTTGGTGAGACCAAGCTCACGCATGAGTCTGTCGTCGCCTGATTGACTGGCATTACCCGTCGTCAATAACTTGTCGCCATAAAAGAAGGAGTTAGCACCCGCCATAAATGCCAAGGCTTGCTCTGAATCTGATAAGCTTTCACGGCCAGCAGACAAACGCACATAACTAGTCGGGCAGCAAATACGTGCCACGGCAATGGTACGAATCCACTCTAGCACTGATAACTGGCCTTCTGCCAATACTTTATCGCCAATCGGTGTGCCTTTAATCGGGACTAGCAGGTTAACAGGAATCGACTCAGGGGCTTTAGGCATTTTTAGGAGCTCATGCACCCAATCAATACGGTCATCCCGGCTCTCACCCATACCAACGATGTTACCACTACAAACATTGATACCAGAGTTGCGTACGTTTTCGATGGTATCTAAGCGCTCATCATAGCTACGCGTGCTGACGACTTGCTCGTAATAGCTGCGCGAGGTATCTAGGTTATGATTGTAATAATCCAGTCCTGCATCCGCGAGTTGCGCCGCTTGATTGGTATCGAGCATACCTAACGTCATGCAAGTCTCAAGTCCTAACGCTTTCACTTCTTTGATGAGCTCGACCACATAAGGCATGTCTTTGGCGCTTGGGTGTTTCCATGCAGCACCCATACAGAAGCGAGATGAACCGGTTGCCTTGGCGCGTTTGGCCGCGGCGATGACTTTATCCACTTCTATGCGTTTTTCTGCCTGCAGTTTCGTCGTATCGCGATGATGACCTGATTGTGAGCAATAGCCACAATCCTCAGGACAGTTACCCGTCTTAATAGACAGTAGCGTACTGATTTGTATTTCGTTGGCGACAAAGTGCTCTCTATGAATGGTCTGGGCTTTTAACAACAAGTCCATCAAAGGCAAATCAAACAACTGAGCGATGTCGTCACGACTGTATTTGTGAGCGGCTTTGTGAGTATCAGGTTGGCTGAGTAGGTCAGTTGTGCTATCGGCGTTTGGTTCAGAGATTCTAAGCAGTCCTGCCATAAGGTAAATCCTTTTATAAAATTAAATGGTATCAGGTAATATCAATGTATGTGTCTATTGTCATTTATAAGGTAATAAAAAAGGTTGCCGTATAGTATACCGCAACCTTTTTAGAAAATCAGAACACTGCTAGAGAGCATGTATAATTGTCACAATAGCGCACATAAATAGCAACTATCTAGTTGAGCCTATTTCAGCCATTTTACCAGTGAATATCATGCAATGCATTACTCATTTATAGGAAAGGATCAGCTATTTACTTGCCCAATTTATGCTTAGCAAAACCCACCCAGTGCTCAGCAAACTTCTGTGCTTTATACGCATAAGGCTTGGCTTTTTGGAGGTAGGGTTTACACTCTTCTGGAACAGCTGGCACGATATGCTTAGCAAGTTTGTTGAACCACATCATTAGGCTATAGTCACCCTCGATGCTTAGATTGCCTTCTTGCACGGCAGTCATAAATGCAGGCAAGCTACCTTTGGTCAATAGCTTGACACCCGTCATAGAATCTTTGAAAGTAATGGTCAAATCTGCTGCTTTTGCATGACCACTTTGTTGACTAAATTGTCCATTATCAAAGCGAAAAGAACGCGCGATATCAGATTCGGTGCTGGCAAACTCAATCGTGACATTACGATCAGCAAAGAGTGCTTTGACGTCTTCGTTGTCGCTATCAGCGAGCATAGACAGACGATAGCCAACCACGGCTAGCAGCGCATCTAATGGGTCAGACTTGATATCTAATACAGGAATAGTAAACATAGTGGAACTCCTAAAGGTAGGGCATAAGAATAAAGCGTACTTTATACCAGTTTTTATGATAAATATATAACTAGATTATAACCTACTGAGTGATTTCAACTCTTTAGGAGTTAAGTAGAAAGCGTTAAGTATCTTGTAACATTAAATATCACTGTTATGGGTAGGGTATTCATATCAGTATGGCAGTATCAATGAAAGCGTGGCTTATAATCATCATCGTAAACAGGCGTATGTTCGACATAGCGAGCCGCTTCTAACTCGCGCTGCCGACTGACTGCATGACTCACATCCTCGTAGCGTAGTGCTCGGTATAGTACCCAGCCGGCCAAAGGTAACCAGCTGATTCCCATCGCGATGACGTAACGGTGCCATTCCGAAAGCGCAGACAGCATCGGACGACCTACCAAGATATTCTGTATCATCTCAACAGCCAACCAGTAGACCATACCACCAAATAGATATAGCAACAGCCAGCGCTGCGATGATAGAGCGAGCGCCACGATCATACCTGCTAGCAAGCTATAGCCTAGCCATGCTGAGCTGCTCCACATCTCTACGCCAATAAAAGAAAAAATAGTCATTGCCATCATTCATCTCGCTATTCATAAGGTGAACTCCAATGAGACTATTATGGAAGGTTGCTGAGCAAAGCTAAAGAGGTGATAGGCGACTTTGCGACAACCGTTGACGTTTGATTTTTTAGATTAAGGTTGCTTTTTTTTAGATAGCTTGTACGATTTTTAATCGTTAGCTGGTAGGCTAAGCGCCGCAAAAAAGGGCGCTTATATTGGGGAGGGTAGGAGCCGTTATAATGGTTCAAACAGAGGCTTTTTAATCAAATATTTACACAGGGAGGATCAACAGTTAAGCCTTATTGGTCCGTCTGCCCCACCAAGATAGTAACGACACCAAAATAGCACCGAGTAGCATAAGACCAACTGTAGTCAGCCAGTGGGGACCAGTAGGATACTGCCATGGCATAACGTTATTGATCGCCTCGCTGTTAAGAGCGCCTAATACATCTACTTTCCACGGCCATACCTTGACCAAAGAGCCGGCAATAAAACCGGTCAGCAATGCCAAGGTGGCTTGATAGTAGCGGGCTAATAACCATTTTAGAGCACGGGTAAATAATAACAATCCAGTTGCCATGCCCGCCATCACAGTTAATAGTACCGTAAAGTTAAGAGTATGCACGGCTTCCAATACGGTATCGTAGGCACCTAGCAACAACAATATAAAAGACCCTGAGACCCCAGGCAATATCATGGCGCAAATCGCAATCGCGCCTGCAAAAAATAAGTACGGTAAGCTAGGTGTCGCCGCGAGTAATGGCAGACTACTAATGACCACAGCAGCAATGAGTCCGGCAGCAAACAGCGCCACACGTCCTATATTCCAGCGCTTAATCTCACTTAATAAGATAAATACCGTTGCGACCACCAATCCAAAAAAGAATGACCAAATAAGCAGTGGTTGATTGTCTAGCAAATATTTGATAATACCAGCCAAGGTAGCAAAACTCGTCGCAATACCAAGTATCAAACACAATAAAAATGTCGCATCAACCTGTCGCCAAACCGCAATCAGTCCTTTGAGTCCGCCGTCTTGTCGAAATATCTGCCAAAGGTTGGGGCCAATGCTACCGAGTGCATTAATCAGGCGCTCATAAATCCCTGCAATCAATGCAATAGTGCCACCAGAGACACCAGGAACGATATCAGCAGCACCCATCGCCATGCCTTTGATATACACACCAAGCAGCTGCTTTGGACTATCAGTGCGTACGGGAGGAGTGTTTGGGTCTAGTGGCTCTGCTACTGACGGCTGGTTTGGCCGTGGGGATTGTGGTGCCGTCATGAACAGTCCTTTATTATCTGAGAATAAATGTTATCTAAAAATAAATATCTGGCGTTATTACAACGAAACGTACTTAAAAATTAAAACAACATCATTTTATGAAACATGTGCTAACGCATAAAAGCTGGCTTAATGAGACAGACATTAACCCAGCTTAACGGATGATATAGAATACTTAGCGATTACTGAGTAGGAGCGAGCGCTGGATAGCCAAGTGCATAAAGCGTCCCTTCAAGTCCTGTCACATTGATCGCGGCATCAGCACGTGCTTGCACGATGGGCTTGGCATGATAAGCCACTCCTAAATCGGCAAGCGCCATCATCGGCAAGTCATTAGCCCCATCACCGACACAGACCACTTGAGACATCTCCATACCTAAGCGCTCAGCAGTATGCTCGACTATAGCGGCTTTTTTGGCACCATTTATAATGGGCAGCTGCACCTGGCCGGTAACTTCTCCCTCGTCGATGTCTAAGACATTGGCATGGACCTCATCAATGCCCAATTGCTCAGCGATATAGCGGGCAAAGTAAGTAAAGCCACCAGACACCAGTACCGTATGGTAGCCCAAGGCTTTTAACGCACTGATGGTGGTACGGGCACCGACCGATAACGTCAAGCGGTTGCAAATATCATCAAGCACATCGGTAGAGATACCTTTTAATAAGGCCACGCGCTGAGCAAATGATTCATCAAAGTCAATTTCACCACGCATCGCCGCCTCAGTAATGGCTTCAACTTGCTCACCAATACCAGCCGTTTTTGCCAGCTCTACAATCACCTCTTGTTCAATCAACGTCGAATCCATGTCAAAACAGGCAAGCTTGTGAGTACGTAGCATATGACCGACCGATAGGATGTGACAATCGACGATGTCTAGATTGCCTGTACTATCCGCACTGCGTGTGCGGTTGTATTCTTCAGACAAGTCATGGCGCAGACGAGTGGTCAGCTGATCGTCAATGATGTGAGCGGCGGCGGTCTTTTTGCTAGGGTGCATCAGCGTATCGGTCACAGGTACCAACAAATAGCGGTATACTTGAGCATTGGTAAAGGGTAGACGCTGTGCATCGGCTGCCGTTGGCTCTGTATCAGAGACCGTAATATTAACAAAGCTCGCCTCAGTATCCTCAGCGACCGTCACCAAATGCCAACTTGGCTGCTCATCGACCCAAGACTGAACATATTGATGAATGTCCATCGCTGATACTTGAGTAGGCAGCACGACAATGAGCGCAAAAACAGGCAGCGACTGTAGCGCATCAAAATCTCGCAGATTGGTATCATCAGGTAATAATTCTGCAATAGAGTCGACGGCTTGTTGCCATGCTTTGCTGTCTTTTGGTAACGAATAAGATGTATTTTTTGGCATGGCTCAATTGTCCCTTGTATGCTCATATAAGATTGGGAATAATAACAGTTTTACTGAGCAGCGCCTATAGATGACATGCAAAGTATCATGGGTGTTCAAAAATGCTTATCAGCGCCTAAAATCTGCTGAAATACAACAAAGTTATTATGATAAATTTATAAATCGACTAACGCTATAAGACTTATTATGGTGATATAGTAGATGAGATAAACGGACCACTTTGATAATAATGCTGTGGCAAAAATAGCAGCGATAATCATGAGGCAGCGCGCGATAGTATCATCGTTCAAATTTAGCTCAATAAATAAGTATCATTTTACGTAGTAGCATTTTATATGATGACTGATTTCAATGAAATACTATCGATTTTCCGTGAATATCGATCAATATTCGCGCATTACAATTGTTCAAAAATTAGCCAAAAAATGAGCAATAGACTCGTTTTTTAATTTCTTTTCTCCAAAAAAGTTTAACATATCATGACGTATTTAGCGCCGCGGCAAGGGTTGTTTGCCATTATTCTTCTGGTTAGTTTTTGTTTGCAGACGTTGTTATTGGTCATCAGTACCGATCAGCAGCTGAGTAAAAGTCGTGCGTTAAAAGGCGAGCAAATGGTCGCCCAGCTGATTGATGAAGCAAGGTTGTCTTTAGAAAACAAAGACCGTGTCAGTCTCAGTGTGATTGCTAACCGCTATACCAGCGAGCAGGACGTAACAAGAATACTGATTAAAGACAATAAAGACGATATTTTGGTGCCTGTGGGCAACGCGCCGATGCAGCAAGGCGATACGATTCGCCAAATCGCCACCAATGGTGATGCGGTGATTGGTAGCGTTGCACTGACGTTAAAAGACGTTAGTAAAGGTGAAATCATCGCGATGCAGTGGCCGTTTGTGATTGGCACTATGTTGCTGCATTTATTACTGTGGTTAATCTACGGTTATCTTGCTCGTCCGACCAAAGAGCAGATTAGTGCGCTGAGCCGTAATATTCAGGACTTGTATCGCGAGCAGTACAATCAGGGCGATCAGCGCAGCTACAGCCGTGATCTTGAGCGCGGCACGACTGGCAGTCTAGCTGATGGTACTCCAAGCGATAGTCAGATGGCTGGTTTGGTTGCCAAGAGCGAGACAGCTGGCAATGCAGCACAGGCGCGTCCGTTCAATGTACATAACGAAGTCAATGAGTACCTAAGAACACAGCAAAACCAAAGCAGCAGCGACGAAACTGGCAGTCTAACAGCTACGTCTGAAGGCGATATTGAAGACAAGGTTGTTAGCACCGCAAAGCGTCATAGTTCGCAATCTGGTGGTCAGACGTCTAAATTGTCTGCCACACGCGCAGTCGATAGCGTGAGAGTGCAAATCCTTTTTCATGATGAATTCAATATGCTCGAGCGCCTTGCACCGGCGCAGCGCCTGCCTTATCTAGCCCTATGTACGCAGCTGCTCAATCAAGCCGTGACCGAACTACTCAAACAGCCATTACTACTGGGTGTCAGTGCGACCAATGAGGCACACTTTGAGGACGATGGTGCAAGCGTGGTGCTAAAAGCAGATAATAGCCATGCCAAAGTAGCACTGGCTGGGGTCATGCTTGCCAAGCTGTACTTGATGCTCAACAAAATCATTCATGACAAGCATATCGAGCTGTCGCGCTTTGCACTACCAGCCAAAGCAGGCGTGAGCGATGACGCACAGTCAGAGCCCATGACGCATCTACTAGAAAGCATCGGCAAAAAAGAGCAACTGCTTATCCTACTACCGACCGCCGGCCTCAAACAAATCAGCAATCATGTACAGGTCCATAGCATCATGCGTCCAACCACTGTCTACGAGCGCGAGTGTGCGATATTCGATGGCGGGAACGACTCAATGATTCAGCGTTTGGCAGATGTTCGTAATGCCGTGCTCATGATTGAAGACGAAGATGAGTCAGCGACATAGCAGTATTAACATGGGTCATTTATACTACAATTGTCCATTATATAACTGGTATCATAGTCTTGGTACTCAGGCTGAAATGTGACATATTAAGAAAAAGGATTGACAACATTCAATAGAGACTTTATAAGGCATATATATATTGATGTGTTTTTAACACCCTTGCCTAAAAATGATAGGAGTTTGTCATGAGTGACGCTGATATTGACGACGATTTTGATGATGATTTTGTCGACGATGATGACGCAAAGATGGTTGAAGAAGCTGAGACAAGTGTACGTACGCGTTTAAGTAGTCTTGAGAAGCGTCGACTGATCGATAATTTGCTAGAAGAGAAGCGTTTGGCTAAAGAATTAAAAGATGATCTAGATGATATAGACAATTTTGATGAAGATGGTGATGATTGGGATGACGACGATTTTTAATTCATTGGCATCATTGTCTAAGCTGACTAAAGTCCTCTAATGATTGACCATCATCTAATCAGTCATATAGGTTGCCAGATGTTTATTACTTTTTATAAACGTGTGTAACCCGCTCTATTGAATGATATTTACGTTGTAAAGGCTGCTTGTTTTTCACTATTCAAGCAGCCTTTGTTTTAAAACCCTTTTGCCTTTAACCGATCGATCACTGTGATTGACGTTGGCTATCTCTCAAGGACTGTTAAGCCATGAATAACCAATTAAGTTTTGATGAACTGCTCGATTATTTGGACAACCAAGAGAGCCAGTTCGTGCTCGATAGTGTCGCCGCGCATGGGTTTTTGACAGCGACGGTCATTGGTCGCCCACTCCCGAACTGGATGGACGCGCTTTTTGAAGGTCATGTGAGTGAGATTCCAGAAAACGTCATCGATGGTATCAAGCGCTGGCGCGACTCGATCATGGCTGAGCTAAAAAACGAGACTCCGATTGAGTTGCCATTTGGTGAAGATGCTGGTGACGAAGAAGTGGCAGTTGATTTTTCAGATGAGTCAGATATCGTGGCTTGGTCGATTGGTTTTGTTGATGCCATGTATGGCGATGAAGCAAGTGATTGGTTTGAAGACGAAGAGACAGCAGAAGACGTGGCTGTGTTGACCTTACCAATGATTGTATTAAGCGGCATTGATGATGAAGATCCAGAGCTAGAAGCAATGCGTCGCGATGAAGATAAGATGGTTCAAATGGCCAACAGCATCGAAGGCAATTTGACCGAGCTGTTTTTGTTGTTTCATACCAATGACTAGTCATTCTAAAAGACAGTACTGCTAGTAGTACTGTCTTTTATTTATACTGCATCACGCAGCTCTGGTCATTCTTTCAGATACTTTATAAGTCACCGATAAGGTCTTACTATGGCTGTGCAACTCTCCAATCTTGAACACCTACCCAATTATCAAATTACCGAGCGCTTAGATGTGGTGTATGGCAGTACGGTGCGCTCAAAGCATGTGGGCAAAGACTTGTTTGCTGGGCTAAAAAACATCGTTGGCGGCGAGCTGACCGCTTATACCGAGCTGTTAGAAGAGTCGCGCCAAGAAGCGATCGATCGCATGATTGTCAAGGCAGAAGCGCTTGGTGCCGATGCTGTCGTCGGCTTGCGTTTCTCTACCTCTAGTATCGCACAAGGGGCTTCTGAGCTGTTTGTTTATGGAACAGCGGTCAAAGCGGTACCGATGTCGCAGCAGTTCCAGAACCCACCAAGCGATAATCACTATCCGTCCGGTCAAACACCCAACCCTCAAGTCCAGACTGCGCCAGATGATTTACCGCGTTTTAATCCTTTTGGTTGATCTTAGCGCTTTAAAAGCTGTAGCACTAAAAACAACAATGCTAAAAACCGTAATGATTTTTATAATGAGAAACGTCCCATGAATGACTCACTCACGCAAGTGCTTATCAATTATGGGCCGTTTATCTTTTTATTCGCCGCTGGTTGGTTTTTTGGCTCACGTCACGAGCGTCAGCATTTGGCACAGCTAACAGTAGCAGAGCAGGCGCTAGGGGATATTACGGTTTCAAGCGAGCGTTTCTACCGTCCTGAGCTGGCTGTCGGTAGTGAGGGCGCGCTAGTTCTTGGCAGCGTCGTTATTGCTCAAGATTACTTTAAGATGATCATTGCTCGCGTGCTTAGTCTCTTTGGCAAAAACCTAACCACCTATGAGACCCTGCTTGATCGCGCTCGCCGTGAGGCAATCGTCCGTATGCGTACACAAGCAAAAACCAAAGGCTACACTCATATTTATGGTGTACGTCTAGAAGTCACTAACATCAACCAATTGGGCAGTATGGTAGAAGCCATTGCTTATGGCACGGCGGTCATCAGTACTGATCACACACCTATCGTTTCTGCTACACACACATCGCCTGCACGTGTACCTTCTGCACTTCCTAGCATCTCTTAATACCTCGTAGCACTGCTATTTAGATTCTCCTCTGTGGTTGTCGCAGCACAAAACCCAACGCTGACTGACCAGTAGTCAGAAAAATCAAATACATACACTTTTACAACGATATACTGACTTTCAATGTTTCGACATTTTTTGGGTGTATGTCAGTAGTGATGATTCCAAAAATTGTTGTGTACAAAGTGTCGTATAAAAACGCTGACAATGTCGGTGGCTTTTACCCAAGATATCAGCAGGATTGGCTGATTGAGCATCATGACGTTGTCATAAACCTGCCCGTGTAAGGGTTATATCTACAAGGATGTAGTTATGGAAGGTGTGGAGTTAGTCACGTTTGTAAATTCAAAAGTCATTCCCATTAGTATTTTTTTGATCATGATGGGAATGGGGTTGTCCTTAGTTACCAATGACTTTAAAAGAGTCGTTAAGTACCCCAAGGCCGTCGGTATAGGTCTCACCAATCAGCTTATATTTTTACCACTGGTTGGTTTTGCTTTAGCGGTGTCTATGTCATTAGAGCCTGAGTATGCGGTTGGGGTTATGTTGCTGGTACTGTGTCCTGGTGGCACGACATCTAACTTATTTACTTATTTGGCAAAAGGGGATGTCGCGCTTTCAGTCACGATGACGGCGATCGCCAGTGTTATCACCGTATTTACCATTCCTATCGTGCTGAGTTTTTCGCTCGTGTACTTCATGGGTGCTGGTAGTGAGTTTCAGTTGCCAGTCGCCAAGACCATGATCAGCTTGATTGCTCTGACGATACTGCCAGTCAGTATTGGTATGCTCATCAAAAACTATAAGCCTAACTTTGCTGATAAAGCACAGGTGATGGTGTCTCGTTTTGGTGTGATATTTTTGAGCTTCTTGGTAATTTTCTTAGGATATGTGCAAAGAGATATTTTGGTCGAGGCCTTAGTTGCTACTGGTCCTGTGTCGCTTATATTGAACGTATCGACGATGGCGCTTGGTTATTACACCAGTAAATGGTTCGGTCTAAATCCTGCGCAGAGAAGATCAATCACGATGGAGGTGGGGCTACAAAACAGTACGCTGTCGATGTTTATGGCATTGACGCTGCTCGCTAACTATAAGATGTCGTTGACTCCAGCTATTTATACGCTAATCATGTTCTTAACCGCAGGTATCATGGTCAGAGTATTTACCGCGCAACACAATAAAGCAAATAGAATAGAAAGAGAAAATAGCGTATTGGCTGCAAGAAGAATGTAGTTTAATCAGAATGTAAGCCGCAGTGCATTGCTAAGTACGCATTGCACGACTCAATAAAATAAGCCCACAATATACTTTCTATGATAAGAGTTATTGTGGGCTTTCATATTTATCATGGTTTCTTAAAGTGTGTGGGTTGATTCAATACGGATAGCATTGCTCAACGCTAAAATCTGCGCCTATCTACTTCTGCTCTTGCCTCGGCTGCTTGTTCTTTGACTCTTTCAATTTCAAACAAGAATGTGCGGTTTTTGAGTACCGCGACAAATACTACGCCGCCGACCGTATTACCCACTAAGACCACGACTAAAAATATCAAATAGTGCCATAGACTGACCGTATTGCCATACAGCAATGCTGAAAACACTTCGATATTGCCAACGATACTGTGATGCAGACCCAAAAACCCGATACTACCAGTGATAATGGAAACCAAAACAATACGGCTAAGGGTATCGCGTGCAGATGTGACTAGCCATGCCGCCACGCCCATCATCCAACCTGCCAGTACCGCACTACCAAAGATGACCCACCACTCAAACCCTAAGATATGCTCAGCGTAAGCATCGATAGCATGGTCGGTAAACAGATGCATATGCAGCCCTAAGCCAATCATCAAGGCAGCAAACAAACAGCCACCGACGATATTACCAGCGATAACGATGCCCCATAGACGCAGCAGCTTATGCAGTGGTTCAATCTTGTTTAGCACAGGTAGACTGAGTAGGGAGGTCTGCTCAGTGAATAATAACGACTGACCAATCACCACGATAATAAAGCCGATCGGATAGAGCAGGGATGATAGTACCATCGCATAGCGACTCGGCAGCACATCATTAAGTAAGGCAAACGCCGATAAAATCACAAAAAAGCTAATACCAATCTCAAGCCCAGCCGTAAAGGCGCTGGTAAACAGCGAGCCAAGCGAGCGTTCAAAGGTTTCTTTGGCATGGATGACTTGCTCGACCAAGATACTGGCGTAGCTTTTTGCTTGGCTTAAATTATCGTCACTGGCAACTTTTTTGATGGTTTCCTTGTCTTCTTCGCTGATCTCTTCTGGCAAATCATCATTGTCTAAATCTTCGGTGGCTTTTATATGGTCGTCTGGATGATGGCTGTCCACATGAGGATTGGCGTGACTGTTTTCTGGAGAGTGGCTGTGCTGTAGCGTACGACTGTGCGCCATATTGTCTTTTTTATGAGGATCGCTTGCACCATCATCCTGAGATGAATGACTGGTGGTACTCACGCGCGCGCTATCTGGTAGGATATCCTGAGCATCCTGACGACGGCTTTGGTTAGGTGTGTTATTTTGGGACAAGGGTGACTCACTGTTGGTCGGCTGGTATATGGATAGAGCTGATACAACGCTATCGATGCTATTTTAGCGTATGACTGTGGTAGGTTCTGTTGAGTGTTTAACCAATTGGGGTTATTAATTGTTCGATAACGGCATGAAAAATGACCTTCAGGCTTTATAAATTGCCTTACCATCTAACAAAATCTGCCTATCTGCGTTAAAATCACTCTATTCATTATTTTCCTAATTTTTATATTCTCTTTAATTCAATTAACTTTGATCACATTCAATCAATAAAAGATAATGCCATTATGAGTAACCACAACCTAACTGCCTCTATTCAAGCGGCACTCAATCAATTAGAAAACGCCTATAACCCTGCACAAGTTGAGGCAGGCATGTATCAAGGCTGGGAAGAAAGCGGTTATTTTGCCCCAACATTTGATAAAGATGAGTCGTTCTCTATCGCGCTGCCACCGCCAAATGTCACGGGCTCGCTGCATATGGGTCATGGGTTTAACAATGCAATCATGGATGCGCTCACACGTTATCACCGTATGGATGGCGACAACACGCTGTGGCAACCAGGTACGGATCATGCCGGTATTGCAACCCAAATGGTCGTTGAGCGTCGATTAGAAGCGCAAGGCATCCGCCGCCGTGATATGACACGTGAAGATTTCATCGATAAAGTGTGGGAATGGAAAGAAGAGTCGGGCGGCAGTATCACTAGCCAAATTCGTCGTTTGGGTAGCTCGGTTGATTGGTCGCGTGAGCGCTTTACCATGGATGATGGTCTGTCTAACGCGGTAAAAGAAGTATTCGTACGCCTGTTTGACGATGGTCTTATCTATCGTGGTAAGCGTTTGGTGAACTGGGATCCAAAGTTCCAAACTGCGCTGTCAGATCTTGAAGTCGAAAACCACGATGAAAAAGGCAGATTGTGGCATTTCCGCTACCATTTCACCGATAAAGACCTAACCACTCAAGATGGCAAAAACTATCTGGTCGTTGCTACTACGCGTCCTGAGACACTCCTTGGTGATACCGCTGTTGCAGTCAATCCTAGTGATGAGCGTTACGCGCATTTGGTCGGAAAAACCATTACTTTACCGATTACGGGTCGCGTCGTGCCTATCGTCGCTGATGACTATGTCGAGAGCGACTTCGGTACAGGCTGTGTCAAAATCACGCCTGCGCATGACTTTAACGATTATGAATTGGGTCGTCGTCATAGCTTGCCATTGATTAACATCCTTGATGAGCATGCCAACATTTTGCCAGCGATGGAAGTCTATCCTGATTTGCAGACACGTGAGCCAGAGCTAGAGACTACGCCTAGCGAGTACGCAGGACTTGAGCGTTTTGCCGCGCGTAAGTTCTTGGTTGAGCAAGCAGGCGATCAGGGCTGGCTAGAAGACATTGAGGACTACGCACTTAAAGCCCCGCGCGCTGAGCGTGGCGGCACGATCGTTGAGCCATGGCTGACCGATCAGTGGTATGTTGCGGTCAAAGAGCTTGCCAAGCCTGCGATTGACGCGGTAGAAGACGGCAGCATCGAGTTTGTCCCTGCCCAGTACAAAAACATGTATATGGCATGGATGACCGATCTGCAAGACTGGTGTATCAGCCGTCAGCTGTGGTGGGGTCATCGTATCCCTGCATGGTATGACGATGCGACAGGTGAGATTTATGTCGCACGTGATGAGGCGGAAGTACGCACTAAATACAACCTAAGCGATGATGTCAAACTGCGCCAAGACGACGATGTACTCGATACGTGGTTCAGCTCGGGTCTATGGACGTTCAGTACGCTTGATTGGGCAGACGTCAACGCCGATCCACGCGTGATGGAGACTTTCCACCCAACCAGCGTGCTGGTGACAGGTTTTGACATTATCTTCTTTTGGGTGGCGCGCATGATCATGATGACCATGCACTTCGTGAAAAACGAAGACGGCACGCCGCAAGTACCGTTTAAGACCGTCTATGTGCATGGTCTGGTACGTGATGGCAATGGTCAAAAAATGTCAAAATCAAAAGGTAACGTCTTAGATCCGATCGATCTAATCGACGGTATTGAGCTAGAAGCGCTGGTCGAAAAACGCACCAGCAATATGATGAATCCAAAAGACGCGGCCAAGATTGAGAAGCAAACGCGCAAAGAATTCCCAGAAGGTATCCCAGCTTATGGTACCGATGCACTGCGCTTTACCTTTACCTCATTAGCCAGTACGGGTCGCGATATCAACTTTGATCTCAAGCGTGTCGAGGGCTATCGTAACTTCTGTAATAAAATCTGGAACGCCAGCCGTTTTGTCCTGATGAACTGTGTCGATAAAGAGGGGAGCGCGCTGCCTATCGACCAAAGCGCGAAGCCTGAGGTGTGGGAGCTACCCGAAAGATGGATTATGAGTCGTCTGAATTCTAGTATCAAAGACATTCACCAGCATTTCGCCCAGTATCGTCTCGATATGGTCAGCCAAGATATCTATGAATTTATCTGGAACGAGTACTGCGATTGGTACGTTGAGCTTGCCAAAGCCAGTCTCCATGATGACTCAGTGACAGACGAGCGTAAAGCGCAAATCCGCTATGTACTACTGCACGTATTAGAGACGGCGCTACGCTTCACGCATCCAATCATGCCGTATCTGACCGAGGAGATTTGGCAGACCATCGCGCCACTGCTGAGCCGTAAAGATACCGACAGCATCGTCGTCGCAGCTTATCCTCAAGCTGATAATACGCAGATCAGTGAGCAGGTGGAGGCGGACATGGCATGGCTACAAGAGCTGATCGCCAGTATCCGCAATATCCGCGGTGAGATGAAACTGGGTAACGCCGTACGTCTGCCAGTACTCCTACAAAACGTCTCTGCCGATGAAGAAGCGCGTCTATCCCGTATCAAAAACCAGTTCAAAGCGCTTGCCAAAGTCGAGAGCTTAGAGATTATAAATAGTGGTGATGGCTCTGATCAAAAGATTCC
Organism: Psychrobacter sp. CR212; assembly: GCF_059693765.1. Lineage (NCBI taxonomy): Bacteria > Pseudomonadati > Pseudomonadota > Gammaproteobacteria > Moraxellales > Moraxellaceae > Psychrobacter > Psychrobacter sp. CR212. The sequence continues at coordinate 66,310 of NZ_JCATIF010000001.1, forward strand.
ACTGTCATCATCGAGCATGGTTGGCCAGCTACGCGTCCTTGTACCCATGAAAGGGCTGATTGACCCTACGGCTGAGCTAGCACGTCTTGGCAAAGCGCATGAAAAGCTACAAAAGCAAGCGGACGGTATCTCGCGCAAGCTGGGTAATGAAGGCTTTGTCAGTAAAGCACCTGCGGAAGTGGTCGATGCTGAGAAAGCGAAACTGGCTGAGCTAGAAGGGCAGCTCGATACGATGAATGCACAGATTGAGCAGTTAAAGGCGTTGTAAAAAAAGCAGAAGACTAAAAAGACTAGCCTCAGCATCGGAGTTCTTTACACCATAGAAATATGCGATGCATGGGGCAGTGTTTTTTTAGAGGTTTAGCTCGGCGCTTGTCCCTCCCGCAAAGGTAAAACTGTATATATAGGTGAGCTAATTTAGCGGACCACAATATTAATTATCGCGTTTTTATTGATTACGAGTTACTGTACATCTTATGTATATGTCTTAATAAACAATTATTTGATATCGTTTGTTGCATTGTATAGTGCGATGAGACTTTATAATAATGGAATAAGTTTATGAATTTCAAACCAAGAAACTTAAAAGCTTTAGCTGAATTAATAATTGGTGATGAAGGTCATTTTCCTTATCGTTCTAGTAGCTATATAACAGAGTTTTTTGAAGAATGTGACCTAGATTTTGTACATGATGGTTCTACTCGTAAATATTGGGTAGCAGACAGACTACAAGAACTTCTAGATGAGCCATCTGATACAGCTAACATCTTACCAAATCGGTTTCTAAGTGTTTTACAGATTTTGATGCATAAGTCTGATGCACATTTAGATGACCCAGATCGTTCAAAAGCACTTGATGAGTTGAATAAACCACTTTCTCGCGAAGGTTTTGAAGCTTTTTACGGAGAAGATGATCTACTCTACGTTCGTCATAATGCTACGAAGAAAATCTCTACTTATACATCTACACCTCATCGACCTTTTACCTCTAAAGAACAAGAAAAATATTTGCAACTTACTAAGTACTTGAGTAGTTGTTCTGAGGATGAGCTGATAGAAGAAATTTTACTACCCTTATTTCGGCAATTAGGCTATCAGCGTATCACCGCAGCAGGTCATAAAGACAAATCTCTTGAGTATGGCAAAGATATTTGGATGCGTTATATTCTACCTACGCAGCATGTATTATATTTTGGTATACAAGTAAAAAAAGGAAAGCTTGATTCAGCAGGAGTTACTAAAAAAACTAATGCAAACGTTGCTGAAATTTATAACCAATTATTGATGATGCTTGGTCATGAGATTTTTGATCCTGAAACCAGTAAGAGAGTATTAGTTGATCACGCTTTTATTATAGCTGGTGGTGAAATTACTAAACAAGCTAGAAATTGGTTAGGCAATAAACTAGATGCATCTAAAAGAAGCCAAATTCTATTTATGGACAGAGACGATATATTAAATCTCTATGTGGTAAGCAGCCTTAATGTGCCAGTTGAGTTAAAAAAGTTAGACAGTAACTCTGACGAAATACCATTTTAATAATTTATATTCTATTATGTGTAAAGATTAGATATGATCAATTTATAACTCACCTTTAACAAGATTAAATTCTTAGCTACCTAGGGCAAAAAACCGCTACCGCCTCAAGCCGAAGCGGTTTTTTTTATGTCAGTAATTAGTCTATTATCTTTAAAGGAATAACACGCTAACGTAAGGAATGCCATGAACCATCTTACTGTCGGACAACGCGCGCCTTTAAGCAACCTTGCTATTGACGACACCGCGCCAACCACGCTCAAATTTACTCGCCAAAGCCCGATATCAGCTGTTTTTCACTAATTTAGCTTCACTCAAAAAAACCGCCATAGCAAACACTATGGCGGTTTTTTATTATTCAACATATCTTAATTTCTAAAATAACTTAACTTATGAATTTTCTATAGCGCCCACAGCGACTGGTACTGCTCATCAGTCAACGTCACAATATCGATTTCGGCCAGCATCTCGCGTAGCTCTTGCCATTTACTTACATCAGGTGTGATCGGTGTAATCAATCTGCCTAACGTATTATCAATTACGGCATCCATCAGCGCGTCCGCCTCAGTTTTACTATAGTTGTAATACATATGGTGGGCAGTCTCTGGATCATTTTTACACAGTTCTGTCATCTGATTGGTCACTTGGATAAAGGTATCTATCGCGTCTTTCTTCGCGTTATAGATCTCATCAGTCGTGAGAATCTCTAACGCCGAAAAATTCGGATAAGGGGACAGATGCTGATCAATAAACGTAAAGTCCAACCCTTCATGAGTGGCTTCAACGCCTTCAAAGTTATAAAAGCAAAGCCAAGCGCCATCAAGGCTTGGATCTTCTTGCAGGTTTTTTATATGGTAAAAGTCTTTTTGTACAAAGCTCACATTGTCACGGCTGATAGTAAAGCCATTTTTTTTGGCATAGCGGGCTAATATCTCAAAGCCAATACGATTGGTTTTTTCTTCAGCCGACGGGGTACAAATGCGAATCGGCTGATTGTTCTTGAGCTTATCCATACTGGACTGCTGCATCAATATGCCGCCATCGGTCTCAAAAAAACAGCCAAGCGCGCGCAAGTTCGGCGCGTAATGCTCAAACAGATGAATTGGCTCATTCACATGCAGATCGATGCTTTGATTTTGCAATTCAGCAAAGCCATCATAGTGGTCATCAGGCTCAATGATAGTGATATCCAGCCCTGCTTGCTCATACGCGCCTGTGGTCACACCCGCGATAAAGGGCAGGTGATCAGGGTTTAAGAACCATTCGAGGGTGAGGGTCAGTTTGGTGGTCGGCTGCATGGTTGTTTCCTTTTTAATGATAGAAAACAATCAGACTGATGCTGTTTAAACAAAACAAAAAAGGCAAAACAAGAAAGGCAAAATCTCAACATGTAAGGCGCTATCAGATCAGCGCGTCAGGTAGAGGTTTCTCTTATTTATAGACTGCTTAGGGTCTGTCATGCTTGTTTCCTACGTCAGTGCTAACTGCTTCAGGTTCACGGGTGTGTCTCAGCGATGGTTTTAACAATCGTTACAAGGTTAAAAGCAAAGCACCCCGACAAGATTGAGTGGTGCTGCATTATTTTTGATCAGTACTGCTAATGAATCAGTACTGCGAATGGCTATTATCGATAGCTACTGCATCATCATATAGTGAAACCATTATAAAAATGGTATAGCAAGATTAAACGCTATTTTTCGCAGCCTCTGGAGACGCAGTCACAGCAAGCAAGAAAAGTAGCATTTAATCGAGCGCGTTTCCTATGCTGCATCAATTTTATTGAGGTTCTACTATAGACGACTTGTAAGCGGTGATGCAAGCGTATCAGGAATGACAATGAAAGGTGATGACTGACGCTCGTTAACCGCCCTTTATAACAGTTCTCATTTGTGACGGCTTTTTATAAGCGCTTTCAATCTTATAAGCGCTTTCAATCGACGTGTTAATAGAAGAGCGCAGTATTTGCCATTGGTACTTACCCAATCACTAACCAACGATACTGATCGATAGCAAAAAGCTTGTATAAATGGGCTTGTACAATTTTTGGTGATATTGCATGCTTGGTTATTCATACAAGTAGCCATGTAAATACTTTTGATGACTACCAAAATCATTCACCGCACCGTCCATCGACATCACTTATATGACCCATAATAAAAAAACGTTTTATCATAGGCCTAAGACCAACCAATCCAGAAGTCCAATGATACGCTGGACCTTTGTAACGCTTGGCTGGGTATTTTTTATTTTAGGTATTATTGGGATATTACTGCCCGTCATGCCGACTGCGCCTTTTATACTACTAGCGGCAGGGTGCTGGGCGCGTAGCTCGCGGCGCTTTCATTTTTGGTTAATCAATCACAAATACTTTGGCAAATACGTCCGTGATTGGGAAGAAAGTCATGCAGTACCGCTCTATGCTAAGTGGCTTGCGACCATCATGATGGCGATATCGACTGCCATGTTGTTTTATCGTCTGCCCGCTGATATGACATGGGTGGCATGGCTGGTAGCACTGGTCTGTAGCGGGGTTGCCGTCTATTTGTTTCGTCTGCCAAATGCCAAATAAAGTCGCCAATATAGGGCAGTAGTTAAGTCCAGTTACATAAAACCTGAGATAAGGCTTGCGATACTAGGATGTTCCCCCTATAATACATCCAAGCTTAAGAGCAGTTCTGCACCAAATCATTACCTCGTAGTATTAGTTATAATCCTTCGTTTTAATATTTATCGTTCAGTAGCTATTTGCAAGCGTTATCGGTCTATTAGACCACAAATAAATTAAATATCAGGGTTATGACTATGTCAGACGTTCAAAAAGGTACAGTTAAGTGGTTCAACGAAGCTAAAGGTTTTGGTTTCATCGCTCCAGAAAACGGCGCAGATGTTTTCGCTCATTACAGCGAAATCTCAGGCTCAGGCTTCAAAACTTTGGCTGAAGGCCAAGAAGTTGAGTTCACTGTAACTCAAGGCCAAAAAGGCCCACAAGCACATAACATCGTTGCTATCTAATTTGTCTTTATAGACAGATAGATGAAAAGATGTAAAAAAGCGAACCTTTTGGTTCGTTTTTTTTCGTCTGTGATTAGGTATTAAATGAAACGACAGATATAAAAATGCCTCCGACTATATGGATGGTTAGAGGCATTTTTGTACTGGGTACTGAGGTAAGTAAATAAGCGTGAGCAATTTACTTATTATATAAAGCTAATACCGATATTGATCAGACCACCGCCCAGTATTAACCAGCCAAACATCACCGCTCCTAAAATCAAAGGTTTAGCGCCCGCTTGCTTAATCGCACTTAGATGAGTAGTCAAACCTAGCGCAAACATCGCCATCGTCAGCAATATGTCATCTAGCATAATCATGCTTTGCTCGATACTTTTAGACATTGGTATCCAAGTATGCAATAAGACAATAGCGATAAAAATAAACGCAAACCATGGCACTTTGACTTGCTTGACGCGGGTCATAAATGACGCTGCCTCGTTTTTACTGCCCTCATCGTCTATAGCGGCATTATCTACGGTGCGATCTTTGGTTAGCGCAAATGAGAGCATAAGTAAGAAAGGTGCGAGCATCATCACCCGTATCATTTTGGTCACGACAGCAGTGTCGCCAATCTCAGTATTGATGGCATTGCCTGCGACCACGACTTGCGCCACTTCATGTACGGTTGAGCCCGTGTACATGCCGTACTGCTGGGCACTGAGCCAAGGCTGCAACCAACCAAGCTGATAGAGAAAAGGATAAAGCAGCATGGATATGGTGCCAAAGACCACGACCGTCGCCACAGCGATAGTCACTTTATGTGCTTGCGCGTTGACCACTGGCTCTGCGGCAATGACAGCCGCCGCCCCGCAGATACTCGCGCCTGAGCCGATGAGTATAACGGTTTCTTTATCGACTTTTAGCCATCTGGTGCCGATCCAATAGGTCAGCATAAAGGTTGACGTCAGGACGAGGGCATCGGTCATAATCGCTGGCATACCAACGCTCGCCACTTGCGTCATGGTCAGTTTGAACCCATAAAACATGATCGCAAGTCGTAAAATTTGACCTTTTGCAAAAGCGACTCCACTACCTAAGCGTTCAGCAAAATTTGGATAGACGGTGTTGCCCAAGACCATACCCAGCAAAATCGCGAGCGTTAAAGAGGATAAGCCAACGATACGCCCGTTTGACCACATATTCAAACTCGTGTTTAACCATAAGCAAAACAAACCACCGATCAGTACCACAGCCAAACCAGCCAAGTGGCGTTGGCTTGGAATGTAGTTACTCACTGAGCGACTGACTGATTTGGCTAGTGTATGCATAAGAGGCATATCCTATTACTGATATTAAAATAAGCATAAGCTTATGAGTAGACAGTATAAGCTGACTATATTTATAATAAAAACAGATTAATAAGATATAAACTATCGATATTTTAGGTTAGTGCTTACGGTAGAAATAGATATACCGCGCATGAGTAGCAAAAAAAGACATGTATAACGAATAAGACAGGCTAAAAAATGACATAAGGCATCATCAATAACATGAAAAAATCTGTACAGACATTGCCAAAGATTACACTTAAGCAGCTCGCTGTTTTTGTCAGTATTTACCAGACAGGTAGCACCAGCCGTGCCAGTGAAGAGATGCATTTATCACAGTCGGCGGTCAGCAGTGCGCTGACAGAGCTTGAGTCTAGATTACAGATGCCATTGTTTGAGCGCGTCGGTCGCAGGCTTAATCAGCATCCCAATGCCCATCCTATTTATATACAGGCACAGGCTATCTTGGGGCAATCGCTCACGCTTGAACATTATCACCAATATCAGGCGGGGCAGATACATATCGGGGCGAGTACCACGATTGGCAATTACGTGCTGCCATCATTGCTTGGTAAGTTATATGAGGCGCTACCAGATGCCAATGTCGATATGTATATTGCCAATACTCAGGAGGTGGTGAGTGAGGTTGAGCAGCTCAATATCGATATTGCTTTAGTAGAAGGGATGCCGCGTCCGATAGACATGAAAGCCATTGAGCAGCGCGAATGGCGAACGGATACGCTGATGATATTTGCCAAACGTGATAGTAAATGGTTAAAGAACGTCGCTACCTATAGCCAAGATAAGGGCTGCTATCAGCTGACCATTAATCAGCTAGCACAGTTGCCGCTACTCGTACGTGAGGCAGGGTCGGGCACACGGCAGATTATCGATGAGCAGTTGCTAAAGTATCTACCCAATGCAGAAGTGGTAAAGGCCATACACCAATCAGAAGCCATCAAACATATGGTGAGTGCAGATATTGGTCTTGGCTGCCTATCGCAGCATGTGATTGAGACAGAATTGGCAACAGGTGAGCTGGTGCAAGTAAGCGTTGCAGGAATCGATCTATCGCGGACATGGTGGCTGGTCTGGCACAAAGCCCGTCATCAAAGCCCCATTTGGCAGACGTTTATAGATATTATCCAACAAGATTAACTGAGGTAATGTCAAAATATAAGGAATAAAAAAGCGCCGTATCAATCATGATAGGGCGCTTTTTGTTAACTGATAATTCCATATAGCCAAAGCAAATTGCTACGTCGAAACTGGTTTATCAAGCCTTACTACAAAGCTGTCGCAAGGCACGTTAGGCAAGATATTATCTGCTGTCGCGCCACTGATCCATGCGGCAATGCCCGTGCGCTTATGGCGACCAATTACCAACAGATCGACGTCGTGTTTATGACAGTAGCTGACAATACCTTCACTGCTAGAGATAGCGGTAGTGACTTCTGACGTTGCCGCATTGAGCTGGTTGCGTTCAAGGAATTGTGCCAGTTTTGCCCGTGCTTCTTGGCAGCGTTCGTCATCAATCTCATCATAAAGACTTGACGCAGGTACCAGCTCATAGCCGAAGCCCACCATGGTATCTTTGACAATATGCAGCACAGACAACTTAGAACCGGGACGGTTTTCAACGATGCGCTTGGCCTTTTGCGCGACGATATCCGCATCAGAGAGTAAGTCGGTGACCAGTAAAATATGTTCGTAACTCATAACGTCTTCCTCATGTCAGATAGTATTTACTATAGCACTACTAGAGAGCGCTGTTAAGTAATGCTTGTCTATCTCTGAGACATATCTTGTGAGAGAAAGAACCCTTTGAAAAGGATGACACTGACAGTCATATGCTAGCGATCAATACGCCGAGCATATGACTGAGCAGTACCGATTATTCAGTGACTGGCTCATCGAGCTTGACGACTAGGCTATCGCAAGGGACGTTTGGCAAGATACTATCGGCTGTTGCACCGACTAACAAAGCCGCGATACCGTGACGTTCATGACGCCCAATAATGAGTAAGTCGACCTCTTTTTCATGACAGTAATCAACAATACCTTTACTGTTAGAGATAGCGGCTGTCACCTCTGAGTTGACTGCTTCTAGCTCGTTGCGCTCAAGGAAGCGTGCCAGCTTAGCACGCGCTTTTTGCCATTTTTCATTATGGACATCGCCTGATAGGCTAGAGGAAGGTACTAATTCATACCCAAAGCGCACCATATCGTCTTCGACAATATGCAGGACAGACAGTCTGGCCTTAGGAGAGCCTGCGAGTATACGTTTGGTTTTTAGAGCAACCTTGTCTGCATCGGATAATAAGTCAGTAACCAGTAAAACGTGTTGGTAGCTCATGAGGTGCTCCTATTGGTAGTGAACTTCATGGTAGCAGTGCAAACGGTCTCTGTTAAGCGATATGACCATCATTTGAATGTGGCTTTTGTTGGAATTATGTTGGGCTGTTTGAAAGAGTGGCGAGCACTTCACGATATATTATTGCCCATGTGCTGACTTGACTTATCAACGACCAAACCCCACTAATAGCGCTAAGCCAATTCTTTTTTAGCCAATATAGCCAATATAGTCACTATAAATACCTGCATAATTGAGTTCAAAAGCCAGTATTGGGTTTTAGCATTCAGTTTTTTCAGAAATTGTAAGTCAAAATGTTTTAATAGCCATTTTTACGACTGATAGTTCAATAATTTTTACCACTCTATTTACCCTGATAGTCAGGGCACACGATACGCATTGTAAGCGATAAGGATAACTATGACTGATACCCCATTTACTGCTGATCTCACGTTGCATCCAGCATTTGAGCTGATTGAGCATCGCCATATTGAGGCGCTATCGATGGATGTGCTGATCAGTCAGCATGTGAAGACAGGCGCGATGCACTATCATTTAGCGCACCCAAGCGATGAAAATGCGTTTTTGGTGGGTTTTCGTACTCAGCCGATGGACTCAAAAGGCGAGGCGCATATTTTGGAGCACGTCGCATTGTGTGGCTCTAAGAAATTCCCAGTACGTGACCCGTTCTTTTCAATGATCAAGCGCTCATTAAACACGTTTATGAATGCGATGACCGCAGCCGATTGGACGGCGTATCCGTATGCCACGCAAAACAAAAACGACTATTTTAATTTGCTTGCTGTGTACCTTGATGCGTCGTTTTTCCCCAATATCCACCCGCTTGATTTTGCGCAAGAAGGCATCCGCGTAGAGCTGGACGAAAACGACAAGCCACAGTTTAAAGGTATCGTCTTTAACGAGATGAAGGGCGCGATGAGTGGTGAGATTGATCAGCTTTATCATACAGTTGCGCATCATCTATTCCCAACGACGACTTATCACTACAATTCAGGTGGCGATCCTGCTCAGATTCCTGACCTGACGCATACTGAGCTGACAGCTTTTCATGAGAGTCACTATCACCCATCGAATAGTGTCATCATGAGTTTTGGTAATATTCCTGTTGCTGAGACGCAAGCGAAAATACACGAAGATGCTTTGATTCAATTCGAAGCAGGTAAAAAACACGTATCGCGTCCAGAGCAGCGTTTGTCTGCACCTATTAGTGCAGTTGACACGTACACTGCTGATGAAGCCGGTCCAGATCAGACCCATCACGTGGTCGCTTGGTTGTTGCCGTCGATCACTGATCCTAAGCAGCGTTTGGCGCTGCGTTTGCTCGAAGGTGTGCTGGTTGAGCACTCAGGCTCGCCATTGCGTGCTTATCTTGACAGTCACCCGCTGGGTAAAGCGCCAAGTCCACTATTGGGGCTCGATGACAGCCATTATGAAATGGTCTTTTATACAGGTCTGCGCGGCTCTAACCCAGAGCATGCCGAGGCGGTAGAGCAGGGCATCATTGATCTGCTGACTGAGGTGGCAAGCGCGCCAGTTGATGATGAAACGATCGAAACCATCTTGCATCAGATTGAAATTGATCAGCGTCACATCGGCGGTGATAGCATTCCTTATGGTCTAAACCTGATGTTAGAGGGCTTTAGTACTGCCATTCATGATGGTAACCCTATCGATGTGTGGGAAGTGGATGAGCATTTACAGTGGTTGCGCGAGCAAGTGGTCGATCCGCAGTGGCTACCGAACTTAATCAAAACGCATCTGCTGGACAATCAGCACCGTGTGCGCGTGACCATGACTCCAGATAGCGAAAAATCAGCGCGCCTTGCTGCAGCAGAGCAAGTGCGTTTAGATACCATCGCGATGGACTTGAGCGCTGATGATAAAGATATCTTGCACAAGCAAGCACTCGATCTGGCCGCACGCCAAGCCGCGCCTGATGATTTGAGCTTATTGCCAAAGGTAGGTCTAGAAGACGTACCAACCGATATTAGCTTTAAAGAAGGCACCCAAAAGCAGGTGCGTCTGAGCGGGCAAGATAGTACGCTATTTGAATATGAAGCGGGCACCAATGGTATCTATTACTATCAAGTCATTGTGCCGTTGACTGAAGCCATTGGTAATCAGGACACCAGCAGTTTGCCTGTGAACGAGGTGATCAATCATCCATTATTGCCTATCTATCTGAGCTTGCTGTCTGAGCTGGGCACAGACTCGATGAGTGCTCATGAGATGCAGGCCAAGCAAGCCGCGCATTCTTCAGGTGTGACCGCGCGTATCAGCCAGCGTACCCACGTGGATGATAGTCAATCGATTAGCAGCTATTTTGTCGTGGCAACGCGCGCGCTCAACCGCAAACCTGAAGCGATTGATTTGCTCAAAGAAGTGATGGAACACAGCATCTTTACTGAGCATGATCGCATCAAAGAAATCTTGCAGCAGCGTCAAGCCAGCTGGCAATCTAATTTGGCAGGTTCTGGTCACTCATATGCAATGCAAACCGCCAGTCGCGGTATGAGTCGTCAAGCGCAGCTAGAATATGTGCGTAGTGGTTTACCAGCACTAAACGCACTAAAAGCGTTCTTGGGTCATGCCAGTACTGATGATGCACAGTGGGATCAATTAGCGACCAGTTTGATGGACTTGCATCAACGTTTGATCAGCTTACCTAAGCATGCCGTCATCATTTGTGAAGCCGAGCAAACGGAACGCTTGAGTGGCTTAATCGTCGATAGTTGGAAAGATAGCCAAGCACTACAAGCTGCTGAGAATGTAATCAACACTGAAGCTAACATTCCAAGTGAGTTTGCAAATCTGCATCTAGACACTGCTCTAAATGGTGAGACTAATGCAGTCAAGGTATTAGAGAGGGGCGACGATGTTAAAAACGATGTGCTCGATGTTGCAGATTTAGCGTGGTTAGTGCCAACCAACGTTTACCATAATGCCAGCGCTTATACGGTACCAGCGGCTGACCATCCTGATACTGCTGCATTAATGGTATTAGCGCCTTACCTACGTAATGGCTACTTGCACAGTGCGATTCGTGAGCGTGGCGGTGCCTATGGCGGCGGTGCGGGCTATGACGCCAATGCATGTGCGTTTAAATTCTTTAGTTACCGCGATCCGCAGTGCGCTGAAACCTTTGAGCATTTTGAGGCCAGTATCGAGTGGATCTTAAACGAGCCACAAACCGATGAGCAATTAGAAGAGGCCATTTTGGGTATTATATCCGGTATGGATAAACCGGGCTCGCCTGCAGGAGAAGCGATTAAGGCGTGCTTTGCCAACTTGCATCATCGCGGTGCTGACTGGCAACGTAAAATGCGCGCCGCTATCCTAGCCGTGACTATCGATGACTTGCAGCGTGTTGCCAAGCAATATCTGCAAGGTCAAAACCATGTACGTGCCGTGTTAGCACCTTATGATAAAGAAGAGACGGTGAAAGGTCTTGGTTTTGAAGTATGTAGAATTAAGAGCTAAGACAATTAGGTTTGTTCTTTATTAAAAGTTAAATATAAAAAGCCAAGCATGATGCTTGGCTTTTTTGTATGTAGTATTTGCTTAGTACCGTTTGATACTCAAATCTTTGCCGATTTTGTCTTGATGGATCGGGAATTCTGACAACTCGTTATACTGCTTACGATCAGAAAAATAGTTTTTTAAGGTAAGGCGAATGGCCTCAAAGGCGAGCGTATCCCATGGAATATCTTCTTCACTAAATAGCGCACAATCAAGGCTTTCTGAGCCAATACCGTACGCACCATCTTTTAGCTCGGCGAGATAAATAGAGTAGATCTGCCCAATATCTGGTAGGTCATAAATGCAGTATAGATGCGGATTCAGTACGATGGCATCAGCTTCTTCGTAGCTCTCGCGTGCGGCGCCTTCAGCCATGGTTTCGCCGTTTTCCATAAAACCTGCAGGTATCGTCCATAGCCCATATTGCGGCTCGATCGCTCGGCGGCACAGTAGGACTCTGTCTTCGTGTACGACTAGCGAACCACAGATAACCTTTGGGTTTTCGTAGTGGATATAGTGACAATTGGGGCACACCAAGCGCGGCATATTATCTGTAGGTGGGATTTTTCGTTCTGCTTTATAACCGCATTGGAGACAATAGCTCATACCAACTACCTTTATTAGTAAATATTGTATGTCCACTTATCTTAAAAGTTTTTTTGCCGTTCTGATGTTTGCTTTTGTATACAGCAGCGATAGTGACAAATACTTTTGAGGATATCGTTTTACTTTTAACGAAAAAGTTATTTTATTTAATTTTTATGATTACAACGAAAACGCTCTGACAGCGCATTTTAATTGCCATCAAAGCGTTCTTATATTATCGAGTATATCCTACATAGCAATTAGGTCATAAAAATTAGATCATAGCAATTAGGTTTTTATTTTGAGCATTTGTGTGCGTAGTCCACCAGCTACCGACGCAGAGATAGGAATCAATGGCGTTACAGTGGCTTGAAAGTCATGATAAAGATCTTCGCGCGTCGGATATACGACCGTACTTAAGTTGCCATCTACATCTACCTCATGACGCCAGCCGCCGTGCTCAAGATCAATCAAAGTACTGGCAATATAATCCCAAGCTAAGCGGTAGTAATACTCAAAGCGCGGATCATCCGTACGGCGCGATAGCATCAGTGCGGTATTTGCCATTTCAGCCTGTACCCAGTAAGGACGGTTTGGTATTGAAATCTCATCATCCCAGCCAATGGTATAAACCATGCCGGGCTGACCGTCAGGTGCCCAGCCACGATCGATAGCGCTATCAAATAATGCGATGGCATCAGGTAGCAGCCAATCAGGCACCTCATAATCACGTGCCGTACAAGCAGACTCAACCTTGAGCAGCAGTCCTGCCCATTCTGCAAAGTGACCAGGTGTGAGTCCCCAGGGACGCAGGTCATCAGAAGGTTCATTCGCATCGTAGTTGTGCAACAGATTCCACTCACTATCAAAATGTTCAGGTAGGCGACCATCGTAAGTACTAGGCATATCATGACCGAAGCGCTTGGCTAAGTGTAGTGCGCGGTCTAGCCAGCGCGTTTCACCCGTGGCATCTACCAGTGCTAAGCAGGCTTCGGTCGTATGCATGTTGCAATTGGCGCCGCGATAATCTTCGGGATCAGACCAATCAGCGGCAAAAGAAGGCAGCATTGATTGCTCATCTTCTAACCAAAAATGCTGATCAATGATTGTTATTGCAGCCTCCATCAACTCTGTACCGCGCGGGCGACCAGCAATGCTAGCAGACGCGCCAGCAAGCGCGACAAACGCATGCAGATAGGCGTTTTTGCGTGATGGGTTTTCATGAGTTGAGGAAGCATCACTGAACCAACCGCCATGTACCGAGTCGCGCAATGGGCCATCGAGCAACGCATCTAGGCCATGGTCAACAAGTGTTGCTGCACCTGGTATACCCATTAGTGCCGCTAGCGCATAGCAATGCACCATCCTCGCAGTGATGATGCTCTTTGCAGTGTCATCTACCATGCTCCCATCGTGACCGAGAGTAGCAAACCCTGATGGCACGCGCGCTTTGGCATAATGATCGAGCAAACGTTGTCCTTCAGCGAGCAACCAACGGCGATGACTACTGCTATCTGCCCAACAGACAGATAGCAAGTCAGAGGAGTCAGGAGAATCCATGATATCAGCCATTGGTAATCATGCCTCCGTTTATGTGCAAGGTCTGCCCAGTCACAAAGCTACTGTCTTGGCAAGCAAGAAATACATAGGCAGCACCCATCTCACGTGGCTGACCCATACGTCCCATTGGTGAGGACATTGATTCTAAAATATCTTTATCAAAGTCTTTAAATACCAGTTGAATCTCGCTCACCACAGGACCTGGTGCTACCTGATTGACACGAATACCGCGACTAAGTAGTTGTTGCGATAACGCGCGGGTGTAGCCAACGATAGCGCCTTTGGTTGCGGTGTACGGCACCAATACATCGTTGCCGACATACGCATTAACGGAGGTGGTATTGATGATGCTATCGCCTTCTTTCATATGCTCAAGGGCGGCGCGGGTTGCATAAAACATTCCTGCCATATTGACATCGAAATGCTGTTGCCAGTCTTTATCACTGACTTCAGACAAATCATGATACGGCTTTTGCATACCAGCATTGTTGACTAGCACATCAATGCCGCCCCATTGTGCCACGACAGCTTCTACCGCCGCTGTGCAACTACTGCTATCAGCCGTATCACCTTGCAAGACTAATGCTTCTGTGCCTTCTGCCTCAATGCCTTCACGTGTCTCATTTGCGCTCTCTTCATCAGAGTGATAAAGGATGGCAACTTTGGCACCTTCACGTGCCATATGAAAAGCCACTGCGCGGCCAATACCACTGTCTCCGCCAGTGATTAAAACGCGCTTATCAGCCAGTTTTCCTGAGCCTTTATAGTTATCATTGATATATTCAGCAGGTGGCATCATGTTGTCGATTTGGTCTGTCATAATCTGTATCCTTTGTTCTTTTGAGGTATTGTTTATTGTTATTACAGCAATTCTATGACGCTGGCATCAGTATTTTTATAATGCTATTTTAGGATGTCCGCCTCATAGTCTTGCTAGCAGTCATCATAATGCCCAAATGCATTTTTTGAAATATTACTCGGTTAATGTTTGGTAATTTAAAGATGCAGTTATGATGCTTATTATCATTGATAAGTACCAAGCAAAAAGGATATTGAGAAAATCTTAATTAATAAAGCGATCACCGTCTAAGACAGACGGTATGAGATATTGAGTGATTTAGAAAGGTGTAAAGACGCGGCAAAAAAATAGACATTTAGTTGAAAGGCTCACTTGGATAGAGGCTCAGTCTATATAACAAAGCTTATACACAAGCGGTAAGCCGTTTTATATTTATCATAGTGACCACATATATAGTGAAACCATTATAAAAATGGTATAGAAGATTAAACGCTATTTTTCGCAGGCTCTGGAGACGCAGTCACAGCAAGCAAGAAAAGTAGCGTTTAATCGAGCGCGTTTCCTATGCTGTATCAATTTTATTGAGGTTCTACTGTATGTATAGCAGTCAGCTGATGCATCAATAAGTCGCACTTTGTCGGAAATAGCGTAAATATGAGATACATCTACAAAAGCGATAATCTGATTAATAAAAAAGGCTGCCATACTAGCGACAGGTTATACTGTTATGCTGGCACCGGTATTTTCATGAATAATATGAAAATGACCACTCATAGGATTTGATAATGACTGTACCCGGAAATATTGATTTTTTTAATAAGTTTAGCGTCGCTGTCCCAAGCTTTATTCGTCATCCCACACTTAGAAAACTGGCCGAGCGAGTACAACACGAGACATTGAATGCGCTCACGAGTCCAGCGATGTACGAGAGTGGCAACACCTCACAAAGCACGCGTATTTTGGACAGCTTATATCAGACACCCATTGCTGATGCATCGATATTGGTCGCGATCACTCATGAACGTAAACCAAAAATATTATTGACGCGCCGAGCCGCTCATATGAACAGCCATGCGGGAGAGGTCTCCTGTGCAGGCGGCAAACACGAGATAGGTGATGGCAACAACGTCGTGACCGCATTACGTGAAGCTTGTGAAGAGACGGCGCTGCCACCTAATAAAGTGCAATTACTGGGACAACTACCGATCCAAACGTCCAAAAGCGGTATGAGTGTACGTCCAATTGTCGCGCTCATCGCCCCAGGTCTGGTATTAGTTCCTGAAGTGGGAGAGATATCGCGTATCTTTTGGGCGGATTTAGAGTCGTTAGTCAACCAGCCAACGGTGGAGTATGCGGTAGAATATAAAATGCAAGAACAAACCGCGACCATACTGACGCCGAGTTGGCAAGTGGATGGTGAGACGGTGTGGGGACTGACAGGGCGCGTCATTGCCAATTTGCTAGAAACTGGGTTTGATCGTCAGCTAGAATGGTATTACCGCGTAGAAAACAAACGCTGATAGATATCATCTACTTATAATAATCATCGTTCTTTTTAAGCCACCAATTCATATTGTCTTGGCGCTTGGCACGAAATGCTTCTAATTTTTGGGCAACCGTTGCATTGTGCTGCCGCGCAGTATCAAGTGCAAAAAGAATCGGCACTGAAGACAATACGCCAAAGCGTATTTTTGATTTTGGTAAAGCTAAGCCGTCACCAATGTCATCACCGACTAAGGTGCGTGTCACACTGGCATTGACCATCTCCACAAAGCGTCCACGTCGATTGTCTTCGCCCATCAACTGACGCGGTAGATCATGCAAGGCTTTTGCCAGTGGCTGCCCCGTCTTAAAGTCTAGCTGCTGTATTGATAAGTAGGTATACAGCCACTCCCAGCTAGCCGCTTCATCTTTTGGCAGACGCTCTAAATCAACGCCCATCCAGTAGCTGGCAAGATTCCATAAGTGCAAAATACCTTCCGCTTCCTCAGGGCTAATACGGGCGCCGAGCAGGCGTAGGCCACGCATAATTAACAACGAGAACTGTAAATGGGTGGCAATCATATCGGTTTGGTTAATCGGCACGCCCCAATAATCGGTATTCCAGCTACCATCAGGATTGTGATGTTGCTCGGCGTTTGGTATCAGGCCAGCTGCCGCATTGCCCTTACCTTTGAGCAAGTTTTGCCGTACCAATGTATGAATCTGACGTACTTTGATGGATTGTCGCCAGCCCTCAGAGCCAATCGCCAATACTTGATCGATAGGTTGAGAGTGATTGCGCATGCTCATATCTGATTGTGGATGCTCAGACACCGCCAAGATATAGGCATAGGTACGCATGAGCCGTGGTAGCGCATCGTGCATCAACGCGCCAGTCTGAATGAGTGGTAGTGATAGGGCTGGGATGCTATAACCTGCCATCAGCGCGACATTACGCAGTAGCCAAATGAGCATCAGTGGATAGCGTCGATAGGCGACCGCACCGATTTGAGCGAGTTTGGGATCGAACCAATCAGGATGACTGCTAAATTGCTCGGTTAGTGCATTAAATGAGGCGTTAGTTGCGAGATCGCTATTTAGGTCTAGACCATCGCTGCCTCTGATAATCTGTTGTAGGGGCTTTGCAAAGCGGATATTGTTAGCGGCCAAAGCATCTGCGAGTGGATCGCCAATATCGTAGCCGGCGACTATCTCCTCTAGTAGCGTAGGCGAGATAGCAAAATCTTTTGGCAGTAGATATCGCTTAATCCGCTTTAACACTTGCAAATCACTATGGTCATCGATAGCAGTCGTACGCCCATGACGCAAATACAACGCTGTTGATGGATGCTGCGTCTTATTGGTGGGAATATTTGCAGTATTGCTGATTTTCTTATCCATATGATCAAACACCTTTATAAGTCAGCTATAAAACAACATTCGTATCGTAAGAGCGATCCATAACCATCACTTATAAGCGTTAATTGATGGACTCAATGACTCTCGTTGCCTTTGTATCGTACTGATACGAGATTTTAGGTCATATATTTCATCAGATAAGAACAGCAGTCTTGCACGCGCGTCTTTCGCACTAACGATAGGGGAGGCATGATGTATTGGATATTCTCGTCTGCCGACATGACAATTATTGCTAATGCTACAGCGGGTTCATTAACAATAATCAACCTTGGCTGAATACACATTTTTCATTAAAAGTTTTTGCAGATAATAAAAAGCGACTTATAAGCTAATAGGCTCATAAGTCGCTCGTTTTGTTATTAATGAGAGCGAGTCAAATCGACTGATGTGCCGCTGACATTATCTTTCAAGCTCACTTTGAGCATGATGTAACCTGCGATACCAGAAACGATAGAACCCATGATGATACCCAAGCGCTCATCAAACATAGTGGTGTCGCCAGCGAACGCCAAGCCACCGATGAATAAACTCATGGTAAAACCAACACCGCACAATAGCGCTGCGCCGTAGATTTGCTTATAGTTCATACCTTTTGGCATGGTTGAGATACCAAGCTTAAAGATTAACCAGCACATAATCATGACGCCCAACTGCTTACCGATAAACAGACCTGCGGCAATACCTAGTGGTACTGAATGGAATAATTCAGCAAGACCTGCGCCTTCGAGTGAGATACCTGAGTTGGCAAAAGCGAATATTGGCAAAATACCAAAGGCGACGGTGTTATGTAGGTCATGCTCTAGCTCTTCAAGCGGAGAGTGCTCAGGATCAGTGCGGTCAAACATAGGAATAAATAGTGCTAAGACCACACCGGCCAATGTTGCATGGATACCCGATTTGAGCACTGCAATCCACATGATAATACCAATGAGTAGATAAGGCGTGATGCTAGTGACGTTACGACGATTAAGAAGGTACAAGAATGGCAGACATAGGCCAGCCAAAGCTAACGACTCTAGTGACAACTCACTGGTATAAAACAGAGCGATAATCAAAATCGCACCGATATCATCAAAAATAGCAATAGAGACCAAAAAGACTTTTAGAGAGTTGGGTACACGGTTGCCAAGAAGGCTCAAAATACCAAGCGCAAAGGCAATATCCGTTGCCGCAGGAATGGCCCAACCTTTCCAAAACTCAGGCTCATTGTAGTTAAAGAGTAGATAAACAATCGCAGGCATGATCATACCGCCCAGTGCTGCACCAGCTGGTAGGATAATCTGCTTGACGTTGGACAGCTCACCAATCAATACTTCACGCTTGAGCTCAAGCCCGACCAAGAAAAAGAAAACAGCCATTAGACCGTCATTGATCCAGTGGTGAGCATCTTTGGCAATCGCAAACTCGCCAATTTGAATGGCAACTGGTGCGTGAATAAAACCTTCGTACCAAACATTAAGAGGGGAGTTGGCAATGATCATTGCAGCAACGGCAGCCAATGCTAAGACGATACCGCCCGCTGCCTCAAATTCAAAAAATGCCTTAATCCTTCGTATTGCCATATTATCCTCATCTCCTAAGTACAATTTACTAAATAATCTCAAATATCCACGCTACTATTCATGACGATATAGCAAGCAGATAAAAACAGTTTCTCACACTCTTATTAATATAGACAACAAAATACGCTGAAATAACGCCATTAGCCCATTATATCGTCTCAATGACAGTGACATTATAAAGGCGATGCGACGAGCAAAATAGTTGTAAGTCGTTAAATCTTTTTAACAAACTGTCCGTTATATGAGAGATTTAGAACACTATTGGCTAAATCTAGCAGACTTTGTGACGTTTTTGGCTTTTTTTGCAGTTTTATATCTATAATGATCGACGCATTATGACGTTATCTCATGTCTTAAGAAGTTTTCAGGGAATTTATCGTCTTATCACTACTATTACCAATAACAGCTATTACCAACGATAGTAGTGTCATTAGTAATTTTTTAGCCTAGTATCTGAGGCTTCCTTTTCTCTTATCACCATATTTTGTAGGTCAGCATTATGGACTTAACCTTCTCACTAGAGATTATTTTGATGCTTACGGCTGTCGCAGCATTGGCAGGATTTATTGATGCGATTGCTGGCGGCGGCGGTCTGTTGACCATACCTGCCATGCTATTGGCCAATATTCCACCAGTGCTCACGCTCGGCACCAATAAGCTACAAGCTGCTTCTGGCGCATTGGCCGCATCCATTACTATGATAAAAAAGGGCGTCGTCAAACCGCAGCGTATTAAAGTGGCTATTATTGCCGCGTTTATCGGATCAGTCTTGGGTACCATTGCGGTGCAGATGTCGCCGCCAGATTTGCTCGAAAAACTGATTCCTTTTTTGATTGCCGCTATCGGTATTTATACCTTATTTGCCCCTAGGCTTGGTGAGGTAGAGGCCGCTCCCCGCATATCAGAGGGTAAGTGGCAAAAAGGAGTAGCACCTCTGATTGGTTTTTATGATGGGTATATTGGACCCGGCACAGGGATGTTTTTTGCGCTGGGTAATGTGGCATTGCGTGGTCGTCAGATTATTGAAGCGACAGGCACCGCAAAAGTGTTGAACCTATCGACCAATATTGGCTCATTGATATTCTTTATCTTGGGTGGCAATGTGTTGTGGAAAGTGGGCTTGGCAATGATGGTGGGACAAACCATCGGTGCCTATTTTGGTTCACATATGGTTGTCAAAGGCGGTAGTAAGCTGATTCGTCCGATGATTGTACTGGTGTGTTTGGCAATGTTGACCAAATACGTTTTTGGCTAATGAGAGTAACCACACTCATGATCTACCACAAAAAAACCTCAGCCAATGTGACTGAGGTTTTTTATTTTATAAAGGTCTATCTAGCAGAGGTGATTAGTGGCGACGATCAACGTCATCGTACTCACTACCCATGATGCCATCATTCATGACTTTAGAGAACTCACGCTCGTTGTCTTCATCGATATGACCGTCAAACACGTCTTTAGCACCAGCGTTAGGATCGTTGTATAGCGCCAGATCCATTTTGCCTTCTGATTTTGCCACGATAGCGGTCACTGCTGCATCACCACCGACGTTGACAGCAGTACGTAGCATGTCTAGGATACGATCCACACCTAGGATCAGACCAATACCTTCGATTGGTAAGCCAACTTGAGCAAATACCATAGACAGCATGATCAAGCCGACACCAGGGACACCAGCCGTACCGACAGAGGCCAGTACTGACATCAAGATAACGGTTAGATATTCGGTCACGCCCAAATCAATACCATAAATATTGGCAATAAAGATGGTCGCTGTCCCTTGCATGATGGCTGTACCATCCATATTGATGGTGGCACCAAAAGGAACGGTAAACGAAGCCACTGAGTTATTCACACCCATACGTTTGGTAACGGTACGCAAGGTAATAGGAATGGTCGCGTTTGAGCTTGACGTACTAAACGCAAAGATTTGTACTTCGCGCATTTTTGCCAAAAAGGTCTTGATAGATAGACCTGAAGAGACTTTTAGTACAATCATCATAGTAATGAAGAAATGGAAGGCCAAAGACCCAACCAATACTGCCATATAGCTTAGCAGTGACAAAATTAACTCAAAGCCTAGCTCAGACATCGCCTTGGCTAACAGCGCAAATACACCATAAGGGGCTAGGTTCATAATGATGGTCACCATCTTCAAGATGACTTCATTGATAAGCTCTAGACTTTGAACCAAGCCTTTGGCAGGTTTACCCACCATCAAAATACTGATACCGATTAGAATGGCAAAGAAAATAATCGATAGCATGTCGCCATTTGCCATCGCACTGATGGGATTTGATGGGATAATGTTTGAGAACACATCGAGCAGTGGCGGCGCTGATGCGGCTTCAAACGTGGCTTCAGATTCGATATTCATGCCTTTACCGATACCAAATAGCACACCCAATCCAATCGCCGTTGCAATAGCAAGCGCGGTTGTCATCATATAGATCATAAATGTTTTGGTACCAATACGTCCTAGCAGACGGATATCACCAATGCCACACACACCGCAAATCAGTGAGATAAGTACTAAAGGTACGACCAACATTTTTAGCGAGTTAACAAATAGCTTGCCGATAATAGCAAAGACACCATTTGTGATGTAAGTATTAACGAAGCTGCCTTCGCCATTCAATCCTGAGTAGTTTAAAAATAGACCCAGTATGATACCGAGCACCATGGCAACGATAATCTTGCCTGTCAGTCCCATATTTTTCCACATATCCATATCCTTTGTGTGCATAACAGCGCTATAGTCAGCGTCACCCAAATCTATGTGACCGTGTTTGCCAATCTAACTATAATGCGTGTTATGACTATTAAGTTCTTGTGATTGTCGCTTGATGTCACATTTTCGAGGACAATATAAAAGAATAGTTAAGGGCACTGCAAGATTTTTTTTATCATTTTATTCCAAGAGAACAATCCCTGTCACAACTATGTGCCCATAAAATAGTGATGATTTATTGTAAACGGTTTGTTTCTGATATGAAACAATATATTCATGAAAGAGTTTTTAGGGTAAATGGATATATCAAACTATTGATATTAAACCAGTGTTATCACTTTGATGTCATAAAATACGTTTACATTTTGGCAACTCCAAAAAAAACCAAACTGTCGCGTGTGGACAGTCTGGCTTTTGAAGTTTTATATTTATCGTCATGAATAATCACGATACTCATGAGTTTACGCGTTTGCATTGACCTTTTAGTTATACCTTATCATCTTCTTCACGTTCGCGCGGCAGATGCGTCTGATCATCTAAGGTTTGGAGGTGTTTGTCACTTGCGCTTTCGTCGACCTCATCAGGTGGAGCAATGTGGCGACTGTGGTTGTTGCTCATACGCTCATTGAGGTGAGACTCTGCATCACGGTAGCGATGATCAAGCGCTTCGGCTTCAGGATTTGATTTCTCAAAGTTCGCCTGTGACTTGATTTCTTTCACAGTATCTTGCTCGCTGACCATTTCTACATCACCATCGCTCTCATAGCCGTGATTAGGATTGGCATCACCAGTGTGTGGTTCTGTATTTGTCGTATCATTTAACTCATGCGTGACTGGCATCTCTCCGTCAGTCGATACGCTGCTTTTGTTTTTTACTTCTTTTTTTAGCGCTGCATAATTTGTTAGTTGATTGACAGCGTTTTCGAGCGTATGTGGATTATCGCGCTCTTGAGCTTCTGATAGATGCTTATCAAATACATCGGTCAATAATGAATCAAAGCGCATGGCATTGTATTGAATCAGCACTTCTGCCTCTTCTTCAGTAATACCGCCGTTTTGGCTCGCATGTACCACATGGTCTTCGAAGGTTAGGCCTTCAAAGCTGTCCTGATGTTCTGCCTTTTTAAACTTCTGCCACAGTGGTTCGATCTCAACCAAGGTCTGATAAGCATGCTCCATACGGCCTGTCACATCATCTGGGTCGGTATTGTAATAAACCATGGTTTTGAGATAATCGCGGAATGGGTTGGCAGCAAAATCATCCATAAAGGTATCACCCAGCTGACGTTTTAGCTCATCGCTTGCTGGCGTAAAGATACGTCCACTTGGGAAAGTCACGAAGCTCACCACATTGGCGGCCATACGATTAGGGAAGTTAGCAAAGAAGGATACAAAAGCTTCTTGAATCGTGTATAAGCTGTTTTGGAGTGCTACTTTGGCATGTAAACGCTCAGCTTCGGATTTACTACCATGCTCATAAAATTGCAAAATAGCCGTCGCGATAAATAAGTGGCTATGAATATCCGCTAAGCGACCAGACAGCATCTCTTTACGTTTTAGATCCCCTGCTAACAGTCCTAACGCCATATCCGCAGTTAGGGCAAAGCTTGCGCTTAGGCGGTTGATATGCTTGTAATAAGGACGAGTAAAGGCATCAGCAAAACGTGGCGCATTATCACTATCACCGACGTAACCTGCGATAAAGGCTTTTGCCCCGCGGTTGAAGGTATAGCCTAAATGTTTGAAGAACAGCGTGTCGAATTTTTCAGTCGCTGCTTTTTTATCCTCACTCTGTAGCAGTTGCAGCTCATCGAATAGATAAGGATGACAACGCATCGCGCCTTGACCAAAAATCATCAGCGAGCGGGTCAAAATATTGGCACCCTCAACAGTGATAGATACAGGAATCGCTTGATAAGGTATCGCTAAGAAGTTACGTGGGCCCATCTGTACGGCACGACCACCAACGACATCCATACCATCATTGACCACACTACGCATGGTTTCGGTCGCATAATATTTTGCCATTGCAGTCATGACTGATGGCGTACCACCTTGGTTTAACCCGCAAGTCACCAAATGACGGAACGCTTCTAACATATAAGTGTTACTTGCCATGCGGCTGGTGGCGTCCTGTACGCCTTCAAATTTACCGACTGATATTTTGAACTGTTCGCGAACTTTTGCAAATGCACCGACAGACAGATAGGTCATTTCACTGGCTGAGGTCGATAGAGCAGGCAAGGAGATACCACGACCCACGCCCAAGCACTCCATCAGCATACGCCAGCCGCGACCAGCGTTTTCGACACCACCAATGATGTAATCTAAGGGGATAAAAACATCTTTGCCATCGACCGTACCATTCATAAATGGCGAGCCAATTGGGTTATGACGTGGGCCCGTGATAACGCCTTCATGATTGGCAGGGATCAGTGCACAGGTGATACCATAATCGGTTTTGTTGGGATCTCCAAGCAGCCCTTCAGGATCATGCATCTTAAAAGCCAAACCCACGACAGTAGCGATAGGTGCTAATGTAATCCAGCGTTTGGAGAAGTTCATACGCAGACCAAGTACCTGCTTGCCCTCATGCGTGCCATAACAGACGACGCCTGTATCAGGGATCGCACCTGCATCAGAGCCTGCCTCAGGTCCAGTCAAGCCGAAACAAGGTACTTCATCACCTTTGGCGAGACCCGGTAGCCAGCGCTGTTTTTGCTCGTCCGTGCCATAGTGCATTAGTAGCTCACCAGGACCGAGCGAATTGGGTACCATACAGGTCACTGCCGCAGTCGGTGAGCGCGACGCGATTTTACTCATCACGCGGCTTTGCGCATAAGAGCTAAATTCTAAACCACCAAACTCTTTTGGAATAATTAAACCTAAAAAACCATTACTTTTGATAAATTGCCACGCTTCAGGTGACAGCTCTTTATCTTTATGCTGAATTTGCCATTCATCGAGCATGGCGCATAACGTTTCTACTTCGTTATCAATGAAGCTTTGCTCTTCCTCTGACAGCTTTGGATAAGGGTAATTGGCAAAAGCCTCCCAATTTGGCGCTCCCATAAACAGCTCTTTTTCCCACCAACTGGTACCAGCATCCAGTGCTTCACGCTCCGTATCACTCATACTCGGCATTGCACCACCCAAAGCCTTATAGACAGGTTTGGTAATGAGTGATTGGCGCAGTGGAGTGATGAGTAAAACCAAGCAAAGCAGCGCGATGGGCACCCCTAAGAGGAGCGACCATGGACTGATAATGGCAGTGACAATGACGGTGATCAGGGCAACAATACTGCCCGTGACTCGTGATAAGGACAGCAAAAAGATGGCCAAGACCACAGCTAATTGAATGATGACTGCCAAAATAAACAAGCCAATTGCCATGACTATCTCCTGTGGGATATTAAATAAAAAGTGTGAAATATAAGAAAATAAAAAGATATGAACCGTTATGATTATTGTTGTGTTTTATAACAAACAGTTCTATCCATATAATAGTTGGCAGCATAAATAACCTTGATGCTGCTAGCAGACTCTTGTACTGTATACGGCTAAAACAAAAGCGCACTGCGTCAGCTGCCATAGAACAAGCTACTAATATGAAATAGATGTTGATGACTATCAATAGCCAAAGTGCTACGCTGTGTCGATAATATGTATCAGGTATCATACCCAATAGACTCTAATGAGTAGGGTTTGCCAAGTAGCTCAAATTTGCTGACCAGTTGAGTGGTCAGTGTCATGAACTAACCAAAAGGTATCAGATTGCTTTCGGCATAAGATAAGGTATTGTTACGTCCAACGATGATGTGATCGACCAGTGAGATATCTAGTAGGTCACACGCTTTTTTTAGCTCATAGGTCAGTAGATTGTCAGCAGCTGAGGGCTTGGCATCGGTATGAGGATGGTTATGCGCAATAATGAGCTGGCTAGCCGCGTGGCTTAGTGCGTGCCGGAGTACATGCTTGATACAGACGGAACACGATGAGATGCCGCCTGTGAACAGTATCTCAAAGTTTAACAGGTTCAACGCATTGTCCAGACAGAGGACAGCAAATACTTCACGATGCTCACCGCGTAACTGGGTGCTGATGTAGTCTTTGACCATTTGCGAGCGCCCAAGTGCTTGCCCCGTTTTTAGCTTACTATTCAGATAACGTGTGCCCATCTCGAGCGATGCCAATATCTGAGCGTACTTGGCGGGACCGATCCCATGACAAGCAAGAACGGTTTTTTGCGGTGCGGCAAGCAGCTCAGCTAGGCTGCCAAACTGATCGATCAAATGACGCGCGAGCTCAATCGCTGACTGTGACTGCGTACCCGTACGTAAAAATATGGCCAGTATCTCCGCATCAGATAAGTGAGCGGCACCGAATTTCAA
This sequence comes from Psychrobacter sp. CR212, assembly GCF_059693765.1. Taxonomy (NCBI): domain Bacteria; kingdom Pseudomonadati; phylum Pseudomonadota; class Gammaproteobacteria; order Moraxellales; family Moraxellaceae; genus Psychrobacter; species Psychrobacter sp. CR212. The sequence continues at coordinate 92,590 of NZ_JCATIF010000001.1, forward strand.
TAATTTTTCGCGTGGTCTGTCATCCTCATGCCAGTCTTTAATCGCCATTGCCACTCCTTAAGAATAAATTGCTAATTGTTATCTGAGTTAAATACGGAAAATTTTACCCAATTTATCTCATAGTTGTTACTATAAGCGCAATTTTATCTTTTCACTTTTTTATTGATGCCACGCTTATGTCCAATATTGTGCTTGCTATTACTGGCGGTATCGCCGCTTATAAATCTGCTATATTTGCCCGCCTGTTGATTAAGGCAGGCTTTGATGTGCGCGTCATTATGACGACAGGCGCACAAGCATTTATCACACCGCTGACTCTGCAAGCGTTGACGGGTAACGAGGTGCATGTCTCATTACTCGATGAGCAGGCAGAAGCGGGGATGGGGCACATTGAGCTGGCTAAATGGGCGGACTTAATTGTCATTGCCCCTGCGTCCGCCAATACGCTCGCACGTCTGGCTATGGGAATGGCTGATGATTTGTTGACCACAGTGTGCCTTGCCACAACCGCACCAGTCATTATCGCTCCTGCGATGAATCAGCAGATGTGGGCGCATCCTGCGGTAAATCTGAATGTACAAACCCTGCGTGATATGAACTATCAGATTATCCAGCCAGCTAGCGGTGAGCAAGCGTGTGGTGACGTGGGTGCAGGGCGGCTGCCTGAGCCTGAGCAATTATTAGATGAGGTGCTCTTGTTCAAAGCAATGAACACGACGCCGCAATTATTAGCAGGCAAAAGAGTGGTCATTACCGCAGGACCTACAGTAGAAGCAATCGATCCTGTGCGCTATTTGTCCAATCATTCTTCAGGAAAAATGGGCTTTGCTTTAGCGCGCGCTTGTGTGGCGGCTGGCGCAGAGGTGATCCTAATCGCTGGTGGTAAAGTGGCATTGCCCACGCCGCTTAATGTCACACGAATTGATGTACTGTCTGCTAAAGATATGCTAATCGCTGCCCAGCAATGTGTGGATGGAACGCATAGCGAGCTTCAATTGGATCTTGAAGATGAGCATGACCATTCTCATGAGCACGCACATGAACATAATCATTCTCACACCCATGACCATCATGGCGATTGTGGTTGCGGTGATGAGCATGAACTACCGCAGGCTTATACTGAACACCAATTCGTAAAGGCAGATATCTTTATCGCGACCGCCGCAGTAGCAGATTATCGTACTGAAGAAGCCGCACCGCAAAAAATTAAAAAGACACAAGATGCTATGAATCTCAGCTTGGTTAAAAACCCTGATATTTTAGCGACGATTTCTCTTGCTCATCCAGAACTGTTTGTCGTTGGTTTTGCCGCAGAAACACAGGATGTCGAGCGTTATGCGCGTGGTAAGCTAGCTGCAAAAGCGCTAGATATGATTGCCTGTAACGATGTCTCACGGGCAGATATTGGTTTTGCTAGTGACGATAATGCCATGCAGGTATTTTTCTCTGAGCGCTATGAGCGTGATGCGATAACGTTAGACAAAGCCAGCAAAGACAAGATCGCTGAGCAGTTAGCCAGTATTATTGGTGAAATAATCGCTCAACGTCAAAACAGCTAGTGGTATAAATATAGGCGCTGAGCCTCAAATGGTATAAACAATATGACCAATATAGCTGGTGACGATAGCACTCAGATGCTAGTGCTTACGCTCATTTTTGCGCTGGCATCGCTGCTACACGGTATTAGCGGACTTGGCGCGACGCTCGTCACGACTACCGCGCTTGCTAGCATGTACCCATTGCCATATGCCATTGTATTGGTGATTTTCCCCTCGCTAGTGGTTAATGTCATGACTTGGCTAGTAGGTGGTGAGCGCACCATTTGGCAAAACTTTATCTACTATGGCAGACGCTATTGGCTGCTTGCGCTTACCAGCTTGCTAGGCAGTATTCTAGGTGCGAAGCTACTGCTATGGGTCGATAGCGCTTATATCCTTTTGTTGTTGGCTGCTGTGATTACCTTTTACGTCGTGAGTAGCTTGCTCGGCAAACAAATTCGCTTACCAGATACGAAGCCCATGTTGATTGCTGTTGGTTTTGGTGCAGGCGTCATTGGCGGCTCAACCAATGCGATGTCGACCATACTGATGATGTATCTGCTCTCTGCCAGTGATGATAAAAACACCATCGCCAAAGTCGGCAACATGTGTTATTTCTTAGGCAAAGTGGCACAAATTATCGTGTTGCGTGAGCCTATCATGGCATTGAGTAGCGGTGAGTGGCAGCTGATTGCCTTGCTCAGTGTGATATCTATTGTTACGCTTTTAGTCGGGATTCGTCTACGTCGTTATTTGCCACAAGCGCGTTTTCGTCAGCTTATTTTATTGATTCTAGTCGTGCTTGGAATACGCGTGGGCTGGCAAGGCGTGATGGCGTTTTTGTAGTATGGTCAGTAATAAACAGAATCAAACCATCAACTATTACGGGCTACTGGTATAAATCTTGCTTGCGTGCTGCTATCGTTCGATGCGGCACAAACAACCTCCCAGTAGCACTGACTCGGTTTAAAGTAAGTTGACTATAGGGAGTGTTTTTCAGGTTAACGATTGAATAAATTTAACACGATGGTCGCGATAACACTGATAACTACCATAGTGACCACTGGAAAATAAACCCGAGTATTGCCTGAGGTGTGCTTAATATCGCCTGGCAGATTGCCGAACCACGAAAAGGCATTGGGAAAAACCAGCCAAATGACCCCGACAACCACTAACACGATGCCAATCACAATCAGTATTTTTGCCATATCATCCTCGCCATCTCTCTTATACCAGCTTTTTAATATCAGCTCTTTTATACCTATTACTTATCCAGTCATTAATCCGCTGCGGTATCAAAAAAGATCTGCTGTGCCACTCGAAAGGTATTGCAGTGCGCCTCGACCACATCTTCAATATTTTCAGAATAACCCCCACCCATGACGATAGCAACTGGAATGCTAGCGGCTTTTGCTTGCTCAAGCACATATTCATCACGAGCTTTGCAGCCTGCTTGCGTTAAGCTAAGTTTACCCAGTTTATCGGTCGCCAGCACATCGACTGCAGACTGATAAAAAATCATATCTGGTGCAACCTCAGTAATCAAGCGTGGCAGTGTGTCTTTTAATATCTCTAAATATTCGTCATCACCAGTATCGTTTTCCAATTCAATATCTAGGTCTGATACCTGCTTGCGAAACGGATAGTTCTTGGCGCCATGCATGCTAAAGACAAAAACGCGTGGCTCGCCCTTCATGATGCTGGCATTGCCATTGCCTTGATGAACATCCAAATCCACAATCAAAATTTTCTTCGCTTGTCCGCGATTCAATAGTAAGTTGCTAGCGATACAGACATCATTGAACACACAAAACCCTTCGCCATGATCGTCAAAAGAATGATGGGTGCCGCCTGCAACATTCATGGCCACACCATATTGCTGAGCATATAGCGCGCATTCATAAGTTGCATGGGCGATATAGCGACCGCGCTCCACCAACTGCGGTGTCATCTCAAACCCAATCGCTCGTGCCGCCTTTCGCGGTAACGTTTGGGTTTTGAGCTGATACCAGTACTCTGCTGTATGAGTGGTCAAAATCTCCTCTTCGCTTAAGCAGGCAGGGGCAAAGAAGTTATCTTGACTGATCGTGCCCTCACTCAATAAGCGCTCCGGAATCAAGATGTATTTTTGCATGGGGAAGCGGTGCTTTTCGGGCACAGAGTAGCGAAAGACGTCAGAGTAGGCAATTTTTAGCATAAGAATTCTAGCTTAGTGTTGATGGTTTTTTGATGAGTAAAAATAGACATAAGTGTTTGTTGTTCGGAGCGTCATCAAATTATTTGGCTATTGAACAAACTGCGTTGGCAAAAAAAACGTCCGCGCATCTGACTGTTGGCGCAGCTCTGCCAGTAATGTCTGCATATCTTCAGCAGGGTCCTGATTATTAATCAAGTCGCCAAACAGCTTGCTTGCAACCGTGGTCATCGCAACGACGCTTTGTAAGATATGTTCGATGATATCGTCATTGATACCGACGGCTTCGACATCGATCGCATTTTTGTAGCGTATTTCCCCATCATTGACATCCATCTCTAGGTTGCCAATCAGCATGTCATAGTTAATTTGAGTGATGAGTAGTAGGGCGGCGCTCTGATGACTCTCTGGTATCAAAAATGGCAAAATGCCATAGATTGCTAACAGTTTATTTTTTTCCTGAACACGAAACAGGTAACCACAGTCTATTTTTTTATGACGCATTCTTAGGGATAAATGATGCGATTGCTGGCTGTCGCCGGTTTTGGGGCGATAGTGCGTATAGTGCCATTGCTTGGCATTGAAGTATTGCTTTAGACAGTCAACAATGGGCGTGTCACTATGATTTTGTGGTTCTGAACTTGGGTTGTCAGTTTTAAGGTGAGACGCATTTGCTTGCGCTTTCTCGTTGCTTTGAATAGTATCATCTTTGGTTGCAGTTTTAGAGGCAGTATTATCAATATCGCTGTCAGCAAGTGATGACTGTACTGGCTCGCTTATACCATCGATTACTGACTGCGGTGCGGAAGCCGTCAATAATCGTTTGATTTTTTGCCATAAGCTGAGTTTATTGGGTTGACTCATAATAGTATGCTAACAAATAAAAGTTATAGATTAATCGTGATTGAGAGTCAAACTTTCTTTGACAGCAGGCTGTGCATAGAATGCTTCTAGCATGTCACGAATATGAGCCGTTAACCAAGGCGTTTCAATGGCGTCGTATACGATAGGTAGTAGAGCGCTACTACATTGCGCCATAGCTGCGTCATCGATGTGCAAACTTGCAGCGATGGTCGCTATCGTATCGGATTGATGATTGGCATACCAAGTATCAATACTCGCTGATACCAAACTGTGTAGATAGGGTGACAGTCGCAGGCGGTTGTAGCTTTGCTGGATACCCGCTTCGATATGGTCGATACTACTGTTATTAGGCTCATCGCTTAAGTAAGTTTGTAGCTCGCTAATCGGTTGGTCTTTGATACGATCCCAGCCCATGATGAGCAAACGCGCCACTTCTTCATTTGACAAATGCTCTTGTGCATTGGCCTCAGCTTTGCGCGTCAAATCTTTGATATTGCGATGCAAGTACGTTTGTAGTTTTTCATCGAGGTTTCTATTGGTCGCTTTCTCAAACGAGCTGCGCCCAAGCTTCATCAGTTTACCAACGCCGCCCGCTTTATCAAGCGTGGTCTCCATAAAATCATTGATAGCGTGATAGAGCGTTTGGGTCAATAGATCCGCAAAGGTTTCGTTACCCACCAGCGTATGAATGAGGACGTTACGCTGCTGCTCATGGCTACCAATATAGTTAGCAAGGGTCTCAACTTGGGTGTCATCGACCAGCTCAGACAAAGGCACGTTGTCATTGACTGGATGATAGATAATGGTATGCAAAATATCACGGATATCTGTACGCATCACCTCAGTCATTGGCTGATTTAACAGCCAGTCTTTCATTAAATGCTGTAAATGGTCACAGGTGATGTAGTTGCTTAAGGGCTGAGCACCAAACCAGCGCCAAGCTTCCATCGATAAAGGCTCGGCCTGCTTGTGCAACCACTGCTGCATAAAATCAACTTGCGCGTCAATCAAGCTCTCTATCGTCAAGCGGCTGGTTAATGGGGCTTTTGACAAGTTGGTGTCTACATTGACACTATTAGTCTCCGCATCTGGCATTTGATTTTGGCTATCTTGTGAAGTCTGCATAGGTTTTGAAGTCATATTTTGAGGTCGTACTTTTTGAAGTAAGAGTAATCGACAATTTGTTATACTGTGTGTTTGCGGTGAGCATAGGGTATTATGCCACGAACATTACCTTTGTTTGTGATGAATATTGACTGCTCCTTGATAAATAACCAGAGGTTTTGATGACGGTTTTGGATACGCCTGTACTAACGCTTGATGAGATGACGGTTCAGCGCGGCGAGATACCGCTCTGTGAAGGGGTGACGCTAACTTTGTCAGCGGGTAGTATTTGTCATCTGATTGGCGCAAATGGAACCGGAAAGACCACGTTGCTCATGCAGCTGGCAGGATTATTACCGGTTTTAACAGGTGAGATTTCTTATCAAGGTCTATCAGGTCTCCCTATTCAACCGTTATATGTTTCGCACCAGTTGGGTATCCATCCGAATCTAACCGTGGCACAAAACCTGACATTTTTATTGAATTTATATGGCATCACGCCTAGCGCTACTGATATTGACGATGCACTCACTTGGGTTGGGCTACAAGGGTTTGAAACGATCAGCTCGAGTCATCTATCCGCTGGTCAGACACGGCGCATCACGCTGGCAAGATTGTATTTATTGACACCAGCTGTCACACCGCTGTGGTTACTTGATGAGCCGTTTACCGCGCTAGATGTCGATATGGTGGCACGTATGGAAGCACGGTTATGCGACTTTGCGCAGGCTGGCGGCTCGATACTCATGACCAGTCATCAGGCAGTAGGTGTCGCCAATCAAATGCTCGATTTGTCAGATTACATGGTCTAAATGTGACTGCTATCAGTACCATCAGTATCGGTAAAAGGATGAATAATGACAGACAGTCCAATGCAAGTGAGCACAACCATAACCGCGAATAAAAAATCAAATGTTATTGTCACAACGCCGCGCAGTATTGGGTTTATGCAGTTGTGGCGCCGTGAATGGCAAGTCAAGCAGCAAGGGGCGGTACAATGGTTGTACCCATTGGTACTGTTTTTAGTGATTATCACCTTGTTTCCACTAGCGGTCGGTAGTGAGCCTGCGCTTTTGCAGCGTCTTGGCGTATCAGCCGTGTGGATTGCTGCATTGCTTTCCTTGGTGATGGGTGTTGATGGCTTGTTCAAGCCTGCACTTGATAACGGTACGCTTGCGCAATTGGTCGTCGCCAACGCGTCACTACCGTTATGGGTATTGATTAGACTGGTCATTCATTGGATTTTTAGCAGTGGTATTGTGGCATTGCTTAGTCTGCTTGCTGTGCCGCTATTTCAGCTGAGTTGGTTTGAGGCGGGGATATTGATGGCCTCTATCGTGACAGGCAGTCCGATGCTTTTGATGCTATCCGCAGTCGCCAGTAGCTTAACGCTGTCATTGAAGAATGGCGCGGTGCTAGTGCCTTTAATTGCTTTGCCGATGCAATTGCCAGTATTAATTTTTGCTACAGGCGCGGTTGATTTATTTGCCACTGGCCTGAATGGCTTACCTATCTTGGCGCTATTGCTGGCAGGAAGTATTATATCCGTCCTAGTGATGCCATGGGTCATTGCGCTGACCCTAAAAATGTCATGGCTCAATTGATTAATACATTTGCCAGATATTAAAAAACCCAGTCGTCTAAATCCAGTTATCTAAACGCCATGTATTATCATTGTGTTGAAAACGGGCAATTTTGGTATAATAGTCAATTGAATACGTAAACAGCTCTTTGTAGATTCTATCCAGTGTTTAACGCCAGCAGGTGAGCTGATAGTGTGCTTTTGTAGGCCACATCGGTCATGACCAGTAAGCTGTGTAATAGGTTTATTCCCATGCCCAACCTGAATAACGTCTCGTCTCCTAGCCTATGGCAGCGCATTTGGCAGGGCTTCTTGACCACCGTAGGTACCAAGCAGTTCTTTCAGATTTTTAGTCCTTGGGTCAAGTGGCTCGCGATATTAGCCAGTCTCTGTTTGCTCATTGGTAGCGTATGGGGTCTTGCTTTTGCGCCGCCTGATTATTTGCAGGGCAATAGCTACCGTATTATTTTTATCCATGTGCCCGCAGCCAGTCTTGCTATCTCTATCTATTTCTCCCTTGCCGTCTTGGGGGTGATTTATTTGGTGTGGAAGATTAAGACAGCCAGTTTGGTTGCGCAGGCATTGGCTCCGATGGGATTTTTGCTTTGTGTGATCAGTTTGCTCACAGGGTCTATTTGGGCCAAGCCAACATGGGGGACCTACTGGGTATGGGATGCGCGTCTTACTTCAATGCTGATATTAGCGTTTCTGTACGCAGGGGTGATGGCGCTGTTTGCTGCTTTTGAGCACACGGCCAATCGTGGTAAAGCGGCTGCTATTTTATCTATTGTTGGTGCGGTGAATCTACCGATTATCAAGTACTCCGTAGAATGGTGGAATACCTTACATCAAGGGGCCACTTTTAGTCTGACCGAAGCACCGAAGATGTCAGCTGACATGTGGATGCCACTGTTGCTCATGATTATCGGTAGTTATTTGTTGGTTGCGACCATGGCGATTTATCGTACCAATACGCTGATCTTACATCGTGACCAAGGCAAAGCGTGGGTCAAAGAATACATTCGTGCTCAACACAAATAACGGCTAGGAACCTACTATGCAGCCTTACTTTTATAGCATATCTGAGTTTGTCGCCATGGGTAAGCATGGGGTCTTTGTATGGTCATGTTGGGCGATTACCATCGGTGTGATGCTGGCCTTTATTATTTATAGTCGCAGACAAAGACAAGCGCTTATCAAGCAGCTGACGATTCAACAAGTACGTCAGGCACAGCGCACGACCAAAAAATCCACACCGATCACCAAGCAGTCTGACTGAGAAAATATATTAATATCAGGGTTTTAGCATAAGAAACTATATGCTTTTATTGACAAAAATATGACCTCGCGAGTAGCTATAGGGCTTATTGATTTGTCCGAAAAATGCTATCATATGATCATTAGAAGATTACGATTAGAAAGATTTTTTGACAATATTTCTTGCAAGCGTTTTTCTAATCGTCGTTTCTTTAATATTTTCTGTTTTATGGGCTAATTGTATTTAAAACAGAGACTCATCAACGAGGTAGAGGTATGAATGCAGTTCGTCGGAAAAAACTGACGTGGGTGATGTTTACGCTGGCAGGTGCAGCTGTAGCAGTCATATTGGTTATTTATGCTATCGGGCAGCAAACCGACTATTATTTTGATGCGACCGCTATCGCTCAAGGTGAGGCGCCTCAAGACAAGCGTATTCGTGCTGGTGGTATGGTGGTGGCTGGTAGTGTGCAGCGTGCAGCAGACAATCCATTGAATGTTGAGTTTGCGATTACTGACTTTCAATCAACCGTACCTGTGACTTATCAAGGTATTTTGCCAGACTTATTTGCCGAAAACTCAGGTGTGGTGGCTACAGGCAAGATGCAAGGCGATACCTTTGTCGCTGGTGAAGTATTGGCAAAGCATGACGAAAACTATATGCCACCAGAAGTCGCTAAATCAATGAAAGAAAACAATCGTAGCGGGGCAGTGCCTTCTTCTGAGCAATACAATCCTGCCGAAAGAATTCATGAGACTGAAACCCTGCAACAGTAATGATGATAAGTATTGATGACATATAAAAAGGCCATCGATTATCGGTGGCCTTTTTTTGAGTTGAGACTATTCAATCAATGATTAGTCATCCCATTCAGGGCTATAATCAGGATGCTCAATCTTACGACCATCAGAACTGGCTAGCTTGCCGATTTTTTCTAATTCATCTGCACTCAACTCTACTTTGATGGCGTCTAAATTGCCTTGCAGGTGATCAGGGTTAGACGTTTTCGGGATGGCAACGCGGTGTTTGTCTGATAAGATCCATGCCAATGAAATCTGCGCTGGCGTGACGTTATGCTTATTTGCAATCTCTTTGATGATATCGTTATCAAATACATCGCCACGTGCCAATGGTGAGTAAGCTTCTAGCAAAATATGATGGTTATTCAAAAATGCCTGCAAGGTATCTTGCTTGATGAACGGATGGAATTCTACTTGGTTCACAACGATTGGTACATCCGCATATTTTTTGGCTTCGATGATGTGATCAATATTAAAATTAGACACACCGATATGGCGGGTCAACCCTTGCTTTTGCAGCTCACACAAGGCAGGGATGGTCTCAGATAATGGTACACGATCATCTGGCCAATGTAGTAGCAATAGATCGACATAGTCCACGCCCAAATTTTCTAGAGACTTTTTAGCTGCAGCTTTGAGCTTTTCTGGCTCAAATTTCATGTCATCTGGAAAAATTTTGGTCGTCAAAAAGAATTTATCGCGCGCCACGCCCGATTGCTTGATACCTTCACCCACTTCTTTTTCGTTGCCATAAGCTTGGGCGGTATCGATATGCTCGTAGCCCATTTCTAGGGCTTTTTTAACCACGTCTACGCAGTCTTGACCAGTTGATTGCCAAGTACCCAGTCCTAAAACGGGAATATTTGCTTGTCCTGCGGTACGAATAGTATAGTTTTTAGTCCTCATATTTTTATCCTTATAGTCAATCCACTAAAAAAGCGTTACAGCGTTAACCTCGCTTGAAGTATGACGTATACATCTGCACTCGGTTGCCTTGTACCACTCTTAAATTGGATCAACTATATTTTATTTATAATTTATAGTATGTCTTGAGTTAAAAATGGTTTTAAAAAAAACATTTAATACAGTTGATATTAGTAGAAAAACTTAGCAGTTGTTTAGCTCATCTAATAATCAAATTTGTCTACTATAAGAAAAACTAGAGCAAAGTGGAAGAGCGTGTGACGCATCCCTACAAAGGACAAACAGGCTGTAACGTGAACTCGATAACCTGTTAGGATGATAGGAAGCTTAAAAAGAGGTAAGATCAGCAAAACGAAGACATTAAAAAAACGCCCACCACGGTTAAGTGATGAGCGCCGATAATCATTGAAATACCCGTATAGCTGGGCACTGATGATTTTAGTGTCTTACTGAGCCGCGGCTTCTGTTTCTACCGTTTCAGTACTGTCAGTTTTAGCTGCGGTATCAGTGCTTGCACTAGTGTCAGAACCCCAGATTTTTGGGTACTTGTAGCCAGGGAACGTTTCATGCGCGTACTTTTTGAAAGCCTCTGAGTTATAGGCGTTGGTGACATCTTCAACCCATTTCTTACCAGCATCAGCAGATTTGATCGCTGACCAGTTCACATAAGCAAAGCTTGGCTCTTGGAACAATGCTTCAGTCAGCTTGATGCCAGAGTCAGTTGCATAGTTACCGTTGATTACTGCAAAGTCAACTTCATCACGCGCGCGTGGTAATTGAGCCGCTTCTAGCTCAACGATATCGATATCGTATTTGCTGTTGTCAGCGATGTCAGCTTTTGATGCAGTCAATGGGTCGATACCGTCTTTTAGTTTAATCCAGCCAAGATCGTCCATCATGACCAACGCACGAGCAAAGTTACTTGGATCGTTCGGTGCAGAAACACTCATGCCTTTGAATGCTTCATCTAGGCTAGACTTTTTGCCTGAGTAGATACCAAGTGGTGCAGTTGGCACTTGGAATACTTCAACGAGATCAAGGTTGTTCTCTTTTTTGAAGGTATCAAGATATGGCTTGTGCTGGAAGATGTTGATGTCCAAGTCGCCTTCTGCCAAGGCAAGGTTGGGACGAACATAATCAGTAAATGCAACTAACTCAACCTCATAACCCTGAGCTTCAAGTGTGCCTTTTACTTGGTTACGAACCATATCAGCAAAATCACCTTCAGTCGTACCGATAACAATTTTGGTGTGTTCAGGATCGATGTCGCTAGTGCTAGCAGTCGTTTCTGCGGTGGCACCTTCAGTGACAGGCTCTTGGTTCGCTTCTGGCGCTGATGAGTTGCTGCAACCGACTAAGACCAAACCTGATACGCCAACCGCGGCAAATGCGGTGGCTAACTGACGGCTGATATCTGTTAATTTCATAATATGTCCTTAATAATGAATAAAATTGAGTGAAACGTTTATCGTCGAAACATTAAAAAAGCAACATTATAAATAGTAATGCTGCTTTTTTGTGAGAGCTGAGATAAGGGTTGAGTGTTGCCAAAAATAAACCTAGTCGCTCGTAATGTCAAGTATTCTCTAAAGCGGTTTAACGTTTGTCTAAACGATTGGCGAGCCAGTTGCCAGACGCTTGAATCGATATCACCATCACTGACAACACCAGCACGATAAAAATCATCACCTCGGTCTGATAGCGATAATAGCCATAACGAATGGCCAAATCACCCAAACCACCACCGCCGATCATACCAGCCGCTGCTGAGTAAGAGAGTAAGCTGATACAAAGAATAGTGACCGAGAGTACCAATCCTGAGCGCGCTTCATTGAGCAGTACTTTGATGATGGTAAAAGGTCTGGCGCCCATCGATTCAGTTGCTTCAATAATACCGCGCGGTACTTCACGCAAATTTTGCTCAACCAAACGCGCAAAATAAAACGAACCTGCAATCGCAAGGACGAGAGAGGCGGCAATCGGACCGATACCAGTACCGACGATAGCTTTGGTAAACGGACTCATCGCAATCATCAAAATCACAAAAGGAAAGGCGCGCATAAAGTTGGTAATGGCGCCAAGTACGCCATACAGTGTCTTGTTTTGCAAAAACTGTCGGTCACTGGACAAAAACAAGAATACGCCAAAGAGCCCACCGATAAGGATGGCGACCGTGGTTGAAATACCAAGCATCACGAACGTATCAACAAACGCGCTCACAATCTCTTTGCGTAGGGCAAGCAGCTTGTCTATAGAGGCGGATAATTCAGTACCAGTTAACATATCTATTTCTCCTGCCTCATTAGTCCTCAACGACTAAGCCTTTACCAATCGGGGTAGTTGCCTGAATCAGACCATCTCGTACATCGGCCACTTCTAATAGCTGACCTTGATGCAATAATGCTGCGCGATCACAGAGTCTGCGAATGACGCTCATCTCATGGGTTACGATGACGATGGTCACACCAAGTTGCTCATTAATATCGCGCAAACAAGTCAGCAAACTGCGAGTCGTTGCAGGGTCAAGCGCACTGGTTGGCTCATCGGCCAGCAATACTTTTGGACTCGGGGCAATCGCGCGGGCAATACCGACACGTTGCTTTTGCCCACCGGATAGCTGCGCAGGATAATGTCCAGCGCGATCAGTTAAATCGACAATCTCAAGACATTCCATAACGCGTTTATGAATATCGCGGCTAGGATAGCCTGACACTTTTAAATTAAATGCTACGTTGTCAAAAACCGTTTGATTAGACATGAGATTGAACTGCTGAAAAATCATACCGATATTATGACGAGCAATACGCAGTTCACTGGCAGATAGCGTGGTCAAGTCAGTACCGTCTATCACCACTTGGCCTGAATCTGGACGCTCAAGCATGTTAATCAAGCGCAACAAGGTAGATTTACCTGCGCCTGAATAGCCCATTAGACCAAAAATCTCGCCTTGTTTGATAGTCAGAGATGTAGGCTCAACAGCAGTAAACCAATGTGGTTTGCCGTCTTTGTCTTTGATTGATCGGTCGCTTAAAAACCTTTTGGTCACATCGTTTAAGACAATCATGTCATTCATGGAGGGCTCAAAATTCAATAAATTTTTTAATGGTCATCGTGTGTTGTTATGCTTCTATTACTAGATAAGAAGCCCATCAAAACGACAATAGTCAATAACCGTATAATAAGGGGCGGTAATATAGCATATTATCAGTCACTTTGGATATGCACATCCGTGACTGACTTATGATGAATAGCTATTAAGGAAGGAATGTTTGAGGGGTATCAGTGGGAGTAATATCAACAAAGTAACGTGTTTTCAAATATAGCTGACTACTCATGCTGATTGTAATGAGGGTCATGTTCAACGGGTATGGCGACTAAAAAGCGAGTATGACCGTTTAGCGTATCAGTAGTGATCCGCCCTTGATGCGCGGTGACAATCTGTGAAACCAAAGAAAGCCCCAACCCTGACCCTTTATTCTTTTGCTGTAACCGTACGAAGGGACTAAATACTTCTTCGCGTTTTTCTTCAGGAATTCCTGTACCTTCATCAATCACCGCTAGCACCGCGTATTTCGGTAGTGGGCGCACCGGCTCAGTTTTTGCCTTTTTTAGATGCTTAGCAAATAAGCCTTCTTTGCGCGGTGTGGCTGAGGCTTCGTTATTATTTTGGGTGTTGGCTTTAGCACTGTTTTTCGCTTTATCTTTGCTGCCATTTTTGCTGGTAGTTGTATCGGTTGCTACTTTGTCAGTTTTTCTATTGCTATCGTTTTCAAGAGCATGCGCACGATTGTCGATTGTTCCATCTGTAGATTCGATAAGATTATTATGTACGGATTTCTTAGCGTCTTTATTAGAGTCTAAAGTGTCTTTAGAATCAGGAACGGCCTTCCAAATCACTTTATCTAAATCGGTGCTAGTAATATGAGCATCAGGTTTTACAGAACTTGGGATATTTTTAATAAAGTTAAGGTCTGTACTTATATCAGAATTTACATCTTCATCGACTGTTAGATTTTCACCATTTTTGTAGATTGGCGGTGCTGGCAAGACAGCTATTGGCTCGACTGAATCAATTTTGTCTTTATTGCTCAGAGTAGAGTCGGCATTTTCGGGTGAAGCAGACTCCTGCTCATCACTATTGGTATCAAGCGGCTCTTCATGAGAGTCAAAATCCAACAAGCTATTATAATCGGTGAAACTGCTAGAGAGCACGGTCTGCAATAGGTAATCAGGAACAGTGCCAGCATCTTCGATAGTCTGAACGCCGTACAGTAACACGGTAACGGGCGGCTTGCCATGAAGCATGGCATTGGTCAGTAGATTGCGAATGAGATGAGTCAACATTGATGATTGACCGTCGATCATGATGTGCTCACCAATCAACGTGGCTTCAGGATAGTGCTGACGTTCTTGATTGACCAAATCGTATAAATCCAAGTTCTCAATTTGCTGCAAAGCATGACCTGCGTCTAGACGGCTGACCAACAATATACTTTCGACCAAATCATTGAGACCTGATAGATCGCGAGTGATGGCATGAGCGCGTTTATCAAACTTGGCTTTGGTGTCAGATGGTAGCGCACCAGCCAACATATCCATCATTTCAATCTGCAAGCGAATGCGCGTAATAGGCGTACGCAACTCATGAGAAGCATGCGCCAATAATAAATTGTTGGCATCAACGAGGTGCTCAATCTTTTGCGCTGCTTGGTTGAACCCACGCGCCAATGAGGCAATTTCGTCATTACCACGCGCGTTCACTCGTACCGTAAAATCCCCATCACCTAACTGCGCCATCTGCTGACTTAACTGATCGATACGCCATGTCATGGTACGGGCAATCAGCCACAGAACACCTGCCATAATAATGAGCAGCAACAACGTACCTGTAAACAGATTCAGCGCTGCAGAAAGCACGGGCTTTTTAGGAGGTAAACGCGACTCATACAGCAGAGTATAGCCAGTGCTACTATAGACTTGAGCCTGCTTAGTAGGGGATGTATCTGCAAACGAAGGAAAAACACGTGAAAATAAAGATGGCGTAGGTGGTAGCTCTAGCGGCAAATCGCTATTATCGGTTTGCATGAGCAACCGACCTTCGCTGTCGTACAAGCCCATTTTGGCCTGTAGTGACTCATCAAAAATATCAAAGCTTTTTTTGACAACAGCTAGCATAAATCGTGATTGTAGGCGATTGTCCTTACTGATAGAGATATTCAATTCGTGCAGAAATGGATCAATCTGACCCAAAATCTGCGTGGCCAATATCTCTGATCGGATTCCTGCGTCCTTGTCATGCACCAGTTGGGTCAATAGCACCATAGCAACTGCAAATAAAATAAGTGCCAGCATAACGCTGGCAAATAGTTTGGCAAATACGGAACGAAAACCCAATTGCTGCATTAAACAATCTCTGTTATTGGACACTAATATCGACTGAGCTTAATATG
This sequence comes from Psychrobacter sp. CR212, assembly GCF_059693765.1. Classification (NCBI taxonomy): domain Bacteria; kingdom Pseudomonadati; phylum Pseudomonadota; class Gammaproteobacteria; order Moraxellales; family Moraxellaceae; genus Psychrobacter; species Psychrobacter sp. CR212. The sequence goes on from NZ_JCATIF010000001.1 coordinate 108,304, forward strand.
CTCTCTATCGATTAATCCATCTTTTATGATCAAACCTGATCAGTGGCAAATTGATAACCAACACCGCGCACCGTGATAATGCGTTTTGGTTGACGTGGGTTGTCTTCGATCAAAGCACGAAGGCGTGAAATATGCACGTCAATGGCACGATCGATGTTGTCTGAGCTGTCGTCGTTTGGCATTGCCTGCCAAAGCTGCTCGCGATTTAGCACTTTGCCAGAATGAGTAGCAAAATAGTGTAGTAATTGGAACTGATGCGTCGTTAAACGTACAGGCTCATCATCGATAGTAACTTCGTGACTGTCAGGGAACACACTCAAACGACCAAAGGTTAAGCTATCTGACTGGCTATCTGCTTGGTTTGGCTGCTCATGACGGCGGATAACAGCACGGATACGAGCAAGAAGCTCACGCGGCTCGAAAGGCTTTGCGATATAGTCATCAGCACCCATCTCCAAACCTAACACGCGATCAGTTGTATCCCCTTTTGCGGTCAGCATAATAATAGGCACTTTATTGGTCATATTATTCTTGTTGCCACGAATTTTTTGACATACTTGCATACCATCCATGTCAGGCAGCATCAAATCAAGTACGACCAAATCGATATCACGCTCTTTGGTATCTAACAGATCAAGGCCTTCTTGACCCAAACCTGCATGATGGACGTCATAGTAATTCATGGTCAAATAATCACTGATCAGCTCTGCTAAATCTGGATCATCTTCAATCAATAAAATCTGCTTGCTCATAGGATATCCTCTAATTGTTCTTATAATTTGCCAAAGGTCTAATGTGTGCTAGTCGCTTAACTATGATAGAAGTATCAATAGTTTTTACATTCTATGCCATTAAACCTCTGAGCCTCTAAGTTTTCAGGTGTTTTAGAGTACTGAACTATCATGATGATAAAAATACGTAGTGATAAAAATAGTCCTAAATACTCGGATAGTGCTATATATAATACGACTATATTGCCTAATGATGCTGTTACAAAACAAGATAGGCTTTGTTAATGTTTCTACCAAATGTAACTGTCAGCGTGAATGGCTATGACACGATGACTTTTTTGCCTTCAGAGTCAATAGGTAAGTCAGCCAAGCAAATTAAACTATCGTTACTCACACCAGCAATCAAATATTGTTGCGTGGTCGGATCATACTCAACAACCTCAATAGGCTGGCGTGTCAAACGCTGGTCTTGGCCAATAATCCAGACATTGGCGGTCAACGGTTTAAGCGGCATATATGGCGGTTTTTGTAACTCCGTTAAGTCAACATCATGCAAGGCGCGCTTGGGCACGATAGTACCTACGTCTATTTGTCCATAATTGACTCGCCCCGTGACCTTCATTTCTGGTTGTAGCTTGTCACGGCTGGCTTCATTGTCAATGACGTTAACATACACCAACAGTTTTTTTGGCTGGCTGGTAGGCACAAGCTTACTGACCTGACCTGTAAACTTGTCAGTGATACCTTCGGTCGTAAAATTGACAGTCTGACCAACTGAAAGCTGAGGCTCCGCTTGAATGGGTAGTGTCGCCGCAAAGTGCAATTTGGTCTCGTCACTAATTTCTAATAGGGGCGTGCGCGCCGCCATTTTTTCACCAGTTGTGGCATATAGGTTTTCTACACGACCTGAAAAGCTAGCAGTTATCGTCACCAAATTATATTGTGGGTTCGGTTTTTTAGTAGCAGTTTTTATACCATTACTATCGGCGTTATCACTATTATCTGTCACAAGGTTTGCTGCTGACGACTCTTTTTTATCATTGTTAGTATTATTTACATTAGCATCATTATCAACAGATAAAGCCTTAGTAGAGCTAGAGTCAGAATTGTCGTCAATACTTGGTGTATTCTCTGGTTTCTTATTATTGGTAGTGCTTGTCACTATCTCTTCTTTAGAAGAGTTGGCTTCTGTAGATGTGTCTGATTTTACGGTAGGATCACTCACCGCCGCCAAACGCCTGACAACTAGTAAAGGCGTACCTTTTTCTACCCATTGACCTTCGCTAACGAACGTTTTTTCTATATTGACGGGATGTACTGCAAAAAATTTGGTTTGTTTGATAGGCTCGATGCTACCTTGCAGCCCTAGACTTGGCTGATAACGGGAAGACTTTATACTGAGTATGTGTTCTGGTGTGATCGTGACACTATCACTGGTAATGACAACGGGGGAGTCTGCCGTTGCCGTGTTTTCAGGAGCGACTGATTCATTCTCAGATGGTGAGGGTTGACAAGCAGCAAGCAATAAAACGCTGAGCAAGTAGAGGCTTTTTTTGGAATGTTTAAAGGCTGTCATAGCAGTCACCGTTATAGTCGTCGTTTCATTATATAGTGAATAGATACGCGGTGGAACAATTGCGCCACACTTACTAATCTTAGATGCGTAAGCGTTTGTCATAAGAAAATAGATGAGGTTGCCGACTTATTAAATAAGAACAGCGGTTTATGATACTCATTAGTTAGAACATTAATTCGCTAATGACTGGAAAAGCATCAATAACTGTGCTAAAACAAACATAACGAAATACTGTGATACATTTTTATCACAAAAGAAAATTATTCAGCAATGTGGTTATTGATTCTATATAATGCAGGGATATCATAAAGTTGGTTGCCTCGTTGTTTAAATGACGTTGTCACTGAAAGTAAGTGAGTTCAAAAACTTTTGAGTGTTTTAAGAGATAATACGACTTTGCTTGATGGTTATAGAAGTAAAATATCAGGCCTAAAAAGCTAAGAATCGCACTCAATTTTATGAGCTTATTACGAGCAAAGTGCGTATAGTAACTCATGTTGACGCTGTGTTTGATGGGCAGACACTGATAAAAGGTATTCACTGTCATAAAAGGTCTAATGAAGTCTCAGTCTTTTGTATTGGTCTCATATTGACTGATATCATGACTTAAGATGATTGTTAGAGCTTTATATAGACAGAGAGCGTTACGAATAAATAGTCGTTCATAGGATAATGATAATGGAAAATAATTTTGAAGGTTTGAAAGTAATGGTGATTGATGATTCAAAAACCATTCGCCGTACCGCAGAAACCTTGCTACAAAAAGCGGGTTGTGAAGTCGTAACCGCTATAGATGGCTTCGATGCCTTAGCAAAAATTGTTGATAACAACCCAGATATTATTTTTGTCGACATCATGATGCCGCGCTTAGATGGCTATCAGACTTGTGCACTCATAAAAAATAACCCTGATTATGCTAATAAACCCGTGATTATGTTGTCATCTAAAGATGGCTTATTTGATAAAGCCCGTGGCCGCATCGTCGGATCTGATGAGTATTTGACCAAACCATTTAGTAAAGATGAGCTTTTTGATGCGATTAACCAGTACCGTTAATCAGCTCTATAGACTCAAATATAGTGATTGCTAAGATTAAAAATAATGACTCACTATTTAAGTGACTAACATACTAAGTGACTAACATACTAAGTGACTAACATACTAAGTGACTAACATACTAAGTGACTAGTATAAAAATAAATCACGAATAAGTTGTTGGCCATTATTTTCAGTCGTTTTATCAACAATATATCCTCATAGATATTTTAGAAAATAAAGGAAAATCCTATGGCTACCGTTTTAGTCATTGACGACTCACCATCAGAAATGGCGAAATTTCGCGACATGCTTTCTAAAAATAACTTTCAAGTATTAGAAGCATCAAATGGCGAGCAGGGCTGTCAGATGGCAGCTGATCATCTGCCAGATGTCATTTTAATGGATGTAGTAATGCCAGAAATGAACGGTTTTCAGGCTACGCGAAAAATCACTCGCGGCAAAACCACCGCTCATATACCTGTCATTATGATCAGTACCAAAAATCAAGAAACCGATAGAGTGTGGGGTAAGCGTCAAGGTGCCAAAGAGTATATGAATAAGCCAGTCGATGAAAACGTATTGGTCAATATGATTCGCAAAGTGATGGAGTAACTTGTGGCCTCTAGAGGATTCATTGAGCTTCTGCGTCTAGCAGATTTGGCACGTGCGCGCAAAAGCGGTCGCCGCGGTGGTCAAGAGTTTGATTGGCAAGGGGTGGTATTTGAGATTGGTGGTCAGCGCTTAGTTGCTCCTATGGGTCAGGTATCAGAGGTGTTATCCATGCCAGAATACACTAGCTTACCTCTAGTAAAGCCTTGGATGCTAGGTATTGCCAATATTCGCGGACGACTACTACCGCTGACGGATTTGTCACGCTTTTTACAAGTGCCAAGCCGTTTGCCACAGCTAAGCCAGCGCAAAGTTATTGTGATCGATCACGATAATAACTTTTCAGGGCTACTGGTCGATCAAGTGCTTGGTATCGAACAGTTCACTCAGGAACATTACCGCCCAGAAGCGATTGATTCCAATTCACCATTTGCACCTTATAACCATGGTAAGTTTTTGAAAGACGAGCAGGAGTGGTACGTTTTCATGCCAAGCTTGCTGGCACAAGATCTGCAGTATTCAGATGCTGCGATATAGTAATCGACAATAAAACATCTATTTATTCGGTAACGACAGATTAATAGCGGCTGACACGATACAGTGGGATGTCAGTTTATACAGGCTTTGCTAATCATTGTTTTGATAACAACAAGATTGTCAAAGTCAGTCACGATAAGACTTTGACGATTGTTTGAAAGGGATACGCAAGATGAGTGATGTTAAAAGAAAACCTGTAGCTGGTACAGGCAACACAACTGTAGAAGGCAAAGAGACCAATAATACGTGGAAGCTATTATTAGGATTTTTTATTCTGCTGAGTGTGGTCTGTGTCGTTTGGTTGGCTAACGCGGTGTTATCGGTGAGTCAAGACTTTACTAACTTTAATCAAACAATTGTTTTACCAGCACTTGTCTTTGCTATCGGTGCTTTGGGTATTATGTTTGCCTCGTATCAATTGCTTAAGCAACGTGGTGGATCGGAGCGTTTGCTGATTGAAAAAGAAACGTTACGCCGCCGTCAAGAAGCAGAAGCAGAGTCTGAACGAGCTCGTCAAATTCAAGAAGAAAATGAACGTAACCAGATCGCTATTCTACGCCTACTTGATGAGTTAGGGGATTTGGCAGAAGGTGATTTGACGGTCAATGCTACCGTGTCAGAAGACTTTACAGGGGCAATTGCTGACTCAGTAAACTTCGCAATTGACCAATTACGTCAATTGGTCTTGGTTATTAACAGTACTGCCGACCGAGTTGCACAGTCTTCAGATCAAACGCAGATGAACGCTGTTGAGCTTGCTGAAGCTTCTGAACATCAAGCGCAAGAAATTGCTGGTGTATCAGCCGCTATTAATGAGATGACCGTGTCAATTGACCAAGTTTCGAATAATGCGTCAGAGTCTGCGACGGTTGCTCAGCGTTCAGTTGCCATTGCCTATAATGGAGCAGAAGTTGTACAGCGTTCGATTGAAGGTATGAACGTTATTCGTGATCAGATTCAAGAGACATCGAAACGTATCAAGCGCCTTGGTGAGTCTTCTCAAGAGATTGGTGATATTGTTGGCTTGATTAACGATATTGCAGACCAAACCAACGTACTGGCATTGAACGCCGCCATTCAGGCATCGATGGCAGGTGAGGCTGGTCGAGGCTTTGCAGTTGTTGCTGATGAGGTTCAGCGTCTGGCTGAGCGTTCAGCGAATGCGACCAAACAGATTGAAACATTGGTAAAAACCATTCAGGCGGATACTAATGAGGCTGTTATGTCGATGGAATCGACGACATCTGAAGTAGTACGTGGTGCTCGTTTGGCAAAAGATGCTGGTGAAGCACTAGAAGAGGTACAGAGTGTTTCTAACACGTTGGCTGACTTGATTCAGAACATCTCAAATGCTGCATTACAGCAGGCTGAATCTGCTGGCCATATTTCTCATACTATGAATATCATTCAAGATATTACTTCACAAACCTCATCTGGTACGTTGGCCACAGCACGTTCTATTGGTGAGTTGAGTGAAATGGCTGCCGCACTACAAGAATCTGTTACTGGCTTTAAAGTATCGAACGATGATGAATTGTTAGATGATGAAATGATTAACTCTGAACAAACCTTATCAGAAATTGTCTAACCTTTTAGCTTGAATATTGAATCGGTATCGATACGTCTTTTTGTATAAGATTTTAATTAAAATGCTGTATAGGTTCTGACGCCGTACAGCATTAATAATAGCAGGCGACGTGAACAATCATATACAAGCAGAAAAGGCTCTATCTAATACATTTGAACCTGTATGGGGTGATGGGATGATACAGGGCGATAGTGCTAATTTACAGCAATGGCAGAGATATATAGAACAAGAGATTGGCTTTATATTGCCAAATATGCAGCTGCAGTGGTTGACCAATGCCATTGACCACACAGCAACATTAAATGGACTCACTACTCAGCAGCTCTGGTATCAATTACCAAAGAATAATGAGATTCGTCAGCAGCTATTAGACAAAGTGCTCATTCATGAGAGTCGCTTTTTTCGTCATAAACCTTCTATCGATTTCATCACACGATATGCAATAGACAAGTGTGCAGATGACAGGAGTAAGCCCTTTCGCATTTGGAGCGTTGGTTGTGCAAGTGGGCACGAGACTTGGTCACTGGCCATGAGTCTGACAGCAGCGCAGTTATCCAATCATGTGATACTGGGAACAGATGTGAGCGAGCAAGCGATTACAAACGCGCGATTAGGACAATATGATCAACGGCAGTATTCATTAATTCCTCAAAATTGTCAGCAGTTTGTTTACCCTTTGATCACCAAGAATGCAGGTAGTGAGCTGAGTATGGCTGATACTTCTAGTAAAGTAGAAAGGTCTATCAATACTCAGTTTGACTGGCAAGTAGCGCCAGCTTTACGACCTTATGTTAGCTTTGCTCTACACAATGTTATTGAACAAAAATCACCCACTTCGCATCTCCAAAATGTGATTATCTGCCAAAACATGCTGCTGTATTTTCGCAAGTTTGATCAGCGTGATATTTTGGCATGGCTATCAGAGCAGTGTGCGGTAGAGGGATATATTATATTGGCTCCAGGTGAGGCGTTGTTTTGGCGCCCTTCGAATATGCGCCGTATTGCGCACCCACAAGTGAATGTGTGGCAAAAAATTAGTGCCTAAATTAGTGCCTAGACGAGTTAGGATAAACCTATGAAAAAGCAGCCCAATGACATAGTGACGCTTGAGTGGTTGTCGCCACTGCTCAATGAGCAATTATCACAGATATCTGATGGCTGGCAATCAGGTGCTGATATCGACAGTTATCAACAGATGACATCGCACTACTATCAAGTTAGTGGTGCGCTGACTATGATTCGCTTGCCTCTACTAGCAGATCTTGCCAATAAGTTGAGTTTTATGGCGAGCTTGGGGGATAGTCACAATCTGTCTGCTAGAGACTGTCAAATAGGCAAGTTTTCTCATAAGTTATTGCAACATGCGCTCAATCAATATACGCATCTAGGCAAATACAACCGTGCTCTAATAAATAAGGCTACTAATGAGCTTGCCCAGATACTATCGCAACGAGGTGTGGAAGCAGGTGCATTTATAGATGCTACTGATACCCAGCATGCGCATCTAAACAATGATGATACTCATGAAGATATTGTTCATGAAGATATTGTCAATAGCATTCAGATCGCAGTACCTACGAGTAATGTTACGACCAATTTAGAAGATCAACACTATCAGCAGATGTTACTGGTGTGGCGACAGCAAGTACAAAAATTGCTGGTTGCTAATATCAATCAGGCACCTGTTCTACAAATTTTAGAAAAAGTTAGTCAATATCTATGGCAGAATACTCAAGACAATGATTTACAGCGTCTATGGTATTTGAGCGAGTTGTGGCTGAGTGATCTTGCCCATAATGAAGCGCCATCACCTGAATATTATGCGCCACTATTGGGTCAGCTTGATCGCGTCATAGAATCTGCTACTCAGCCCACGCACTTATCTTCGAGCCTTGTTAAAGGCTTAATCAACAGTGTCTATATTCAGCTCATCTACCTAGAGAATAGTAGCGAGCGAACTCAATCTACCCTTAATGAGATATCACAGCGTGAGCCTGCGACCTTACGTTTTTTAACGCGATTGCTCAGTGAGATTGAGACTCTTATCTTCAATCTAGATAAGCCAGATACGCTAATAAACCCTCTACGACATATAAAGAGCCAGCTTGAGAGTCGAGGTTGGGTGCAATATGCGTCGCAAGTTGAATCGATCCTTACAGATTTAGAGCAAGCACGCTTATCAGAGACAGAGTTTACGCAGCAGCAATGGCACATAGAGCGCAAGTTACAAGAGCTATATAGTGCTATTTACGATACCGAGCAGGTAATATCACTCAAAATTGGCGCTTCTTCTTCTTTTGCTATTATACCTGAAGCGTTTGATAGCAGTGATGTAAAGGATGAAGATAGACATGAGTCAGTTTCTACTGACAGTGACTTACGTGAGCTACGTATTGCCGTTGAAGAAATCAAGGAAAGCTTTAACGAGTATATACAACGTCAAGATATCCAGTCTTTACCAGTCATTGCTGACTTTGACAAGATTGCCCATGCTTTTGATGATATGGGACTGCCAGTCATTAGTGAGACGATAGAAAATATAGGTAGTATATTCACACAACTGCTCACTCATGAGGTTGCTGTACTTAGCTGGGATGTGACCCAAGCCTTAGCAGAGAGTCTGACCTCGATTGAATTGTTACTCGACTATCTTGCGCAGCAAGTCTTTGATCAAAACTTATTGACGCAGGCAAATGAGTATGCAGCGAAAGCATCACAGCTTCTTAATGCGTATGCGAAATCACCAGAAACAACTAACGATACATGGCTGACGCAAAAGCCAGTCGCGATGAATGTGCTTCGTTATGATGATAGTGGTGAGATCGCACCTGTGACCGGCTCAGATAATGAAACGGTGATAGCAACGCAAGACACCACTGATACTAATCCTAATGTAGAGAGTGATGCATTGCTGCGTGCTCGTGAACAACTCAAGCCTGACAACTTTGAAGTTGATGAAGAGATTCGTGATATTTTTATCGAAGAAGTGAACGACGTCATTACTGATTTAGAAGATTTTCTTCCTATTTGGCAGCAGGATTCACAAAATCTAACACCCTTGACCGAAGTCCGTAGAAGCTTTCATACCTTAAAAGGCTCAGGCCGCATGGTTGGTGCCTTTAGCATCAGTGAGATGGCGTGGTCAATAGAAAACCTACTTAACCGTCTGTTAGATAAGACACTCCCTGTAACAGACGATGTCGTACGTCTGGTAATAGAGACGGCGGAACGTTTGCCAGTGTTACTGACAGATTTTGCCGCACAACAATTACCGAGCTCTGATCCTGCTATTACTATTCTGAAAAGTAGTAACCTAATGACGCAGCAGCCTGTCAATGCTGGTTTAGATACGTTTGAGACTGGAATCACTGAAACATCAGCTGAAGTAGCGTTAGGTATCAATGACTCTGATTCAATGGGTGATGTATCGTTAGAAACATTACTTTCGAGCGTTGATGGTGCTGAAGGAGCAGATTCTGAAAGCAATAATACAAATATACCAGAATCGCTATCTGGTTTAGAGATTCCAGCAGTACTTATCCCGTTTATGCAAGAAACCGAGCAATTAGCAGCCGATGCGAATGATGCAGATCCTGATATTAAAGAGATATTTATAGAAGAGGCCGAGGAAGTACTTGCCGAAATCGTACCTTTATATGAAGGTTGGCAGCTAGCATCGACTGACCTTGCCGCTCTAAAAGATATCCGTCGCGGTTTTCATACTCTAAAAGGCTCTGGTCGCATGGTGGGCGCTAATTACACCGCCGAGCTAGCATGGGCGATAGAGAATATGCTTAATCGCGTATTGGATCATAGTGTTGTTGTCTCAAGCGATATGTGTCAGCTGATGTCAGATGTATTGGCCGCTTATCCTGAAATGTTAGTAGCATTTGAAAATAACAGCCAAGATTATCCAGCTTTAGTGCCCTTATGGATTGCCTGCGCCAATGCCTATAGTAAGCAACAGGGTGATGCGTTTAGTTACTCTCGCTTATATGAGCAAGCAACAAGCCATTCTGAAGCTGAAGCTGACGTCGCGCAAGAGCCTGTATTGATAACTAGCATAGACGAAGACAATCCTACCTATGATGAGACTAATGAAGCGATAGACATGACGCTACAGACTTTCCATTCTGTCAACGAAAAAATGGCAGAGACAACTGTTGTTTTAGCGCCTCAAAGCGAAGAAGAAAAAGCATTTTGTAAGATATTTATTGATGAAGCAGAAGAGTTACTTCATCACATTGATCAATTTGTCAGCGACAATCAAGATCAGCAACTGATTGAGATAACGGATGAAATAGTACGTGCATTTCACACATTACGAGCCGCATCTGGCTCCAGTGCTTTGGCTGCTATCAGCGAAGTTAGCGCAGCGATAGAGCACAGTTTGGAGCTATTGCATCAGCAAGATATAGCGATGAGTGCCCAACATCTAGAGGCTTTAGCGCAATCTGCCAAGCTGATAAATGGTTATTTAAGTAACTACAAACAAAATATTCAGCAGCGTAGTGTCATAGTAGAAGATTCACACAGTCAGCAAGAGCAAGACATAGCGTCATTGCAAGCAATGCTGGCTGAGCAGTATGTCATTAGTGATGCTGATGCGACCGTTGTTACTGATAGCAAACCAACGATAGAAGAGCTATTAGATAATAATATCGACACGTTATTAGATGCTGAGTGGGAGTTAGAGGAGGCGCTTGGTCATGCTGAAAAAGAACACAGTCAAGACTATATCGCGCAGCAAATTTCACAAATCACCTGTTTAATAGATAAAGCTCAAGCATTTCCAAAATTCATTACCGTTCTGAATGAGCTAGGTAATGCCTATAGTTACCTGAGTGATAATATTGATAAAGCGAGAGATAGAGATATCCAATCTATTCTGCTATCAGGTCATGCCCAGTTGATTGGGCTATTCGATGCCCTAGCTGGTAGTACGTCATTGAAAATAGACCAGCAGGTAATGAGTGAGCTACAAGGTATCTATCGAAATGATAACCTTGACGATAACGACGAAGGCTTTGTCGTTCGAGCTATTTCAGCACCTGAAATCCAATTTGAAACGATTGATACCGATATTGAGCTATTAGAGATTTTCTTAGAAGAAGCTCAAGAACTTGATAACGCCCTAGATGAGAGTTTCAATAAATGGCGTGACGATATTACTAATATCAACTCGCTAAAAGTATTACAGCGTCATTTGCACACTATTAAAGGTGGCGCACGGATGGCTGGCATTCGTAGTATTGGTGATCTAACTCACGAAGCAGAAAGTGTTTATGAGTCTTTTGTAGAAAACAGACGAGAGCCGACGACACAGTGGCTTGAGATTATGCAAATGGTGCAAGACACGATGTCGCAACAAGTGATGCATATCGTGAATCATAAAAAATCCTTTTTCACCTCAGAGCTTATTGAGCAGTTAAAAGTACTTGAAAAGGAAAAAACCTTACCAGAAACGGTAGAGCTGATCATACCAGTACCGAAAAACTATTTTGAACCAGACATTCAAAACGTAGTGGCGGATGAGGCCATTAGCAATACCGAAACATCAGAATTGCTCAGCCTAGATACCATGATTAAGCAATCATGGGCTAATGGATTGCCTGATCCAGACATATTATCGGTGTTCTTAGAAGAGGCAGAAGAGCTTACCAATCGTAATAAATACCTGCATTTGTTCTTGAACGACACAAATAATACCACAGCATTACAAGCACTTCAGCGAGATCTGCATACGATTAAGGGCGGTGCCCGAATGGTGACTGCGTCCGGTATCGCTGATTTGGCGCATGAGATGGAGTCGGTTTATACGGATTTTGTGAGTAACCGTCGTCCCCCTACTCAGAAAGTATTAGAGTTGCTAGTTGCCAGTCATGATTGGCTTGCTGATGCCGTATTTATTCTTCAGCAACATGTCAATCCACCAACGCCTGCACTATTGATCGAGGCATTAGAGCAGTTTGGGAGAAATCCTGATAGTCTCAAACAAGTTCCTAAAGAATCCCTACAGTCTCAGCGCGAAGCAATTTTGATTGCCAAAGAAAACCAAGACTCTCACTATCTTGCAAAAGATATTAGCGAGATGCCATCTATGTTCAGTAATACCAATAAGGAGGACGACAGCACTAGTAGTAATGAAATGATTCGTATCTCAGGTGGTCTGATTGAGCATATGATTAATCTATCTGGTGAGTCAGCGATTAACCGCGCCCGTATTGATATGGGTATTAGTAGCTTGACCAACAGTATCGAAGAGATGGGTACAACGGTACAGCGACTGGCAGATCAGTTACGCCGTATGGAGATTGAGCTTGAAGCTCAGATTTTGTCACAAATAGATGATGAGCTGATTGATAATGAGGATTTCGATCCTCTCGAGATGGATCAGTATTCTTCACTGAATCAATTATCAAAATCATTGACAGAATCTGCCTCGGATTTGGTGGATATTAACCATACTTTATTAGAAAAGACTCGTGATAGTGAAAGCCTGTTGCTACAGCTATCGCGGACACAGACTGAGTTGCAAGATGGGCTGATGAATTCGCGTATGGTACCATTCACGCGTCTGACACCGCGTCTTGAGCGTATTGTTCGGCAGACGGCTAATGAGTTGAATAAATCGGTTGAGCTGACCATCATCAACGCTGATGATGAGATGGACAGAACCATCCTAGAGCGGATTACCTCACCGCTTGAGCATATGCTACGAAATGCTGTCGATCACGGTATCGAAACCACATCAGCACGTCTAAAAGCAGGTAAAGAGCGTAATGGTAATATTACGCTTGAGGTACATCGTGAAGGTAGTGAGATTGTCATCCAGCTATCAGATGATGGCCGTGGTATCGAGGTAGAAGCGGTAAGAAATAAAGCGATCTCTCAAGGACTTATTGATGCAGACGATGACAGTCTTTCTGATCTTGATATTATGCAATATATCTTTAATGCTGGGCTGAGTACTAGTAAGCAGGTGACACAGATTTCTGGCCGCGGCGTTGGCATGGACGTTGTTATTAGTGAAATTCGTCAGTTAGGCGGTGCGGTCTCTGTTGTCTCCGAGCTTGGCAAAGGCTCTAAATTTACGATGCGCTTGCCATTGACTGTTGCTGTTTCTGATGCGCTGGTTGTGCGCGCCGCAGATCGTTACTATGCAATACCATTGGTACAGATTGAGCGCGTGGTACGGGTTAACCCAGAAAAGCTCTATGACTATTATCATTCAGATGATGCTACATTGAACTTTGAAGACACGGAATATCGTGTACGCTATCTCAACGAGATCTTATCTGGTAATAAACTGAACGAGCTGGTGGTTAATACCAACACCAGTCTGCCGCTGATTATTATTAAAAACCGCACAGGGCAAAATATTGCACTGCAAGTTGATCAGATTGCAGGATCACGTATCGAAGTGGTTGTTAAGCCTCTAGGCCAGCAACTATCAAACATACCAGGTATTTCAGCGGCTACTATCATGGGTGATGGCTCGGTAATGCTCATCCTAGACTTAATTGCATTAATGCGTAACGCACAGCTGGTCAAAAACCTCTCAAAATCTGCGAGTACCAAGCGAGGACGTATCGCCACCAAATCAACGATACTGGTAGTCGACGACTCAGTGACTGTACGTAAGGTAACGTCTCGCTTCTTGGAGCGTCAAGGATTCAATGTGGCGGTTGCAAAAGATGGCATCGATGCAATCGAGATACTACAAGATACAACACCAGATATGATCTTGTTAGATATCGAAATGCCGCGTATGGATGGATTCGAGGTGGCGACTCAGGTCAGATTCAATAGTCGATTACAGCATATCCCAATTATTATGATTACCTCACGTACTGGAGAAAAACATCGTGAGCGTGCTCTAGAGATTGGGGTGAACGACTATATGGGTAAACCATTCCAAGAAAAAGAGCTTCTTGAAAAAATTCAAAGACTTCTAGGTGAAGAGGTTAGCCTAACTAATGACGGATAATGCACGTGTTTTAGCACTGCGACAAAAAAGCAATCATGATATCAAAGTGCTGGTGATGGCAGAGGATCATCGCCAGCGCTTGGCTTTTTCAGATACCGTACGTAGTTGCGGCTTTACCCTTGTAGGTTGTGTGTCAAGAGCACAGTGGCAAGAAAAAAGTGAGCTGTCTAATGTAGATATTGATATTTGGCTGATAGACAGTGATTACGACGACAGTGTAGCAACCGCAACAATCGCGTCAAAATCAGCGGCTGTCTTGGTGGGCTTTAGCCAAGCACCGTATCTCAATGAGGCACAGCAATATGCCAAATGGCAGCGTAAGTTAAAACGTAAACTTGCAAAGCTTTTAGCACTACCAGCCCTGATCGATACTCCCGAATACAAGGGCGATGACACTGAAAGAAGCTGGCAGTATGTCGTATTTTTGGGTGCGTCTATGGGCGGTCCTAGTGCGGTAAAAGAATTTTTAGACAATGTGCCAGCGACACTGCCAGTGTGTATTTTATTGGCGCATCATTTCAATCAGACCATGATTGGTACGTTACCACGGATACTCAATCGCCATAATGATTGGCGCTGTGAGGTTATCGCGTCCTCGCAGCGTTTGCGAGCAGGGCATTGCCTCATAGCCCCTATTGATAAGCAAATAGTCTGTGATTCAGCTGGTAGGGTCATCTTGTTAGGTCAAGCATGGAGCGGTGAATATAAGCCTGCTATTGGTCAGATTCTAAAAAACACCAGTGATGTCTATGGTAGCGATCTAATCAATATTATATTTTCGGGTATGGGCAATGATGGCTCTCAGTATTTGGATATGGTTCAAGACAACAACAGCCAGTTGTGGGCGCAAGACCCTAGTCTGAGTGCATGTCCGAGTCAACCTCAGGCTATTATTGACTCAGGGTATTGTGGTTTCGTTGGTAGTCCGACAGATTTGGCAAAAAAACTGACTGATTATATTGGTGAAAGGGCAGCAAGCCATTCACGCTAACTGATTGTGAGCGACGTATGAAACAAATTTTGAAACACTCATTTGAAGCGGTAAGTTTACTGACCACGAACAATGGTATGCTCGATGTGACTATCGTGCCAGCATCTAACCAACCCGATTGGATTATTCCGAGCAGTTTGATTTTGAGCGTCGACGATTATCAAGAGCGTATATCCAAGTATCAGTGGCAAGAGCAAAATCTTGCTGTCTTTCACTTGTTACCGCAAGATAGAACACCAGAGAAAGTCATCATACTAGAGGGCAATACCACCGAGCATCGATTTGCTTTGCAAACGGCAGGTGAACTGCGCCAATTACAAGCCCGTATTTCTGACGTCAAAGATACAGAGCTTCCCGAGCAGTTTGCGGATACTGGTGTTGATAAAATAGAAGGGCAGTCTGACGAAAACGTTGTGCTTTCTTATCTGTATCAAACCGTTATGATTGACGACAATGTTTATTTGGTACCAGACTTGGACAAAATTGCGCATCATTTGGTGAATTTAGATGACTAGATTCTCGTCTAAGTTTCAGTTATGCTTCACCTCATAGGTAGTACCCGAGCAATGCTGATTACTTTTTGTTATTGAATGAGTTGCTGCCCTATATATAATATCAATTATAAATAACGTTTAATAAAAACTATAGAGCCGCTCATGAATAATTCTAACGTATCGAAATGGTCGCTCAGCAGTCGTATATTTCATTGGATCAGCGCAGTTTTATTATTGATCACATGGGTGATGATACTGCTGTATGAAAATCTCGATAGCAATCTATATATCGGATTTCACAAAGCGTTTGGGATAAGCTTGTTGTTTTGGATGATTGCGCGAGTTATCAACCGCATCTTTACCAAAGCGCCACCGTCTATACCAATGCCAAAATGGCAATCGATGGTCTCTAAGTTATCGCATTTTGCGCTCTATGCCATTCTGATCGCTATGCCGCTTGCTGGTTTATTGATGACTGTATATGGTGGTCGTCCTGTCGATATCTTTGGTTTATTCCAAATACCCGTGTTTGTGACTCCTGATAGGAGTTTGGCCCGCTTTTATAATGATTTACATACCGATATTATTTGGCCAATGATCATCGGTTTTACAGCGCTGCATATTGGTGCTGCCTTGTATCATCAGTTTATCAAAAAAGACAATTTAATATCACGTATGAAATGATCTGCTATTGATCAATGCTCGAATGCTGTATACAGCATGCCGTACCAATAAACTTAAAGATGCAAAAAAGCCCTAAGTACATTACTTAGGGCTTTTTAAGTGATAAATGAAAGTGCTTACGGTCTAAAGGTCTGGTTACAAATTTACTTTTTGTGTTCCGGTAAATTAATGTTCATCTCTAACACATCTAAGCTGTCTTCTGAGCGATGATTGATATTGACATCATCAATCTGCACGCCATTCACATATTTGTTGACCACTTCTAAAATTTCACGTTTCATTTTTTCGATACGATCAACCGTTAGGCGGTTATTTAGACGATTTTCGCTAGCAACGATAACCTTGAGGCGTTCAGTAGCTAGATTGGCACTGCCTGCACTACTGTCGTCAGTACCAAATAGGCTACTCCAAAATCCTTTTTTCTTAGTCATCATTAACCCCCAAACCAGCGCTGTAGTAAACTCTTTTTCTTCACATCAATATGACGTAGTGGACGCTCTTCGCCTAAGAAACGGGCGACGATATCATCATAACATTGACCAGCAACAGAGTCGGTATAATGAATAACAGGCTCACCGTGGTTCGATGCTTCGAGCACAGAATGGCTCTCAGGCACAACGCCGAGCAATGGTACTTTTAAGATGTCATTTGAGATAGTGTCGATGTCCATCATCTCGTTCGCAGCAGCACGTTCTGCATTGTAACGAGTGATAACCAAGTGCTCACGTACAGAGCCTAGGTTTTCTTCAACCTTTTTCGTTTGACTTTGCAAAATACCGATGATGCGATCCGAGTCACGTACTGACGAAATCTCAGGGTTGGTAACAATGATGGCTTCGTCAGCGTGATACATGGCCAACTGTGCACCGCGCTCGATACCAGCAGGTGAGTCACAGATGATATAGTCAAACTGTTTAGACAGCTCAGTCATGACCTCTGCGACACCTTCATCCGTCAATGCGTCTTTATCACGCGTCTGACTAGCAGGAAGGATATACAGGTTTTCAAGCTGTTTGTCTTTGACAAGTGCTTGCGACAAGCGTGCGCTACCGGTAATGACATCAACGAAATCATAAACAATTCGGTTTTCACAACCCATGATCAAGTCTAGATTACGTAGACCTACATCAAAATCAATTACAACCGTTTTATAGCCACGCAATGCTAAGCCAGCGGCAAAAGAGGCGCTAGTCGTGGTTTTGCCCACACCGCCTTTACCTGAAGTGATTACAACTATCTTCGCCACAATGGCACACTCCTATGAATCAATGGGATATCTTTTATATAAATAGCACAATTGCATGGTATTTATCTACTAACTATATATGTACTATCTGCGAAGATAGCCTAGCATAAATATACAAGGATTTATAGCAAGTCTATATTAAAGCAGAAAAACAACTGAGATATGAGCTATAAAGGGCTTTTGCTTATAAATTTTACAGTTACTGGCGATAATTTTTAGCCGTTTGACAGCTATTTAAATATACGGCAAATAACGTTAGAACCAACACTTAATAATAGCTCAATTGTACGATTAATTTAATATATCTTGTTTTATTTATTTGACACAGCAGCTTATATAATTACAGCTTACCTTACCCAGTTTACTTTACTAGACAATCACCTAACCGTTTATTATTTTTAACTGAGTAATAATTAAGCTTCATCCATTACGATAAATACTAGGCCTTCACCTTCCACAAACTTTACTTGCACAGGTTTGTCAATCACGTGCTCAGGTAGGTTGTCTCGCAAACAATAAGTGCCTGCTACAGAAACCAGAGAAGGATTGAAAACTTGGCAAAAAATGCGGGCATCTTTGTCGCCTGTTGCGCCTGCCACCAAGCGACCTTGCGCACGTCCATAGACATGTAAGCTGTTGTCAGTGATGGCTTCAGCACCGCTATTCACACTATTTGTCAAAATCAAATCGCCGCCGACATGGTTCAAGCTTTGTCCTGAGCGCAGCATCTGGTCGTAGATGAGGCTGGTAATATGCTGAGCACTTAACAATGTCTCATCTGGAAGACTGGAGATGGTGGTTTCAGTGGCAGGTATATTTGCCGCACTCTCGGTGCTAGTATCGTTGGCTGATTCTGAGCGATTATCTTCTTTAGGTTTATTGGACGGTGTAGGGGCTGTTTTGCTAGGTACGATACGTTCAATGCGTTTACCATCTGCAGGAAAGATGGCCAAGCGCTGCTCACGCGCTTGATCATCAAGTAGGCCTGTCACCACACCGATCGGCTGTAGTCCCCATGACCATAATAGCTCTACTAAGGCAGATAAATCTTGCTCGACGTCGCTATCGATCAAGATAGGAATGTTGCTTGATTTATTGCTCAGTGTCTCAGTAAGCTGGGCTTCAATAGCGCCCAGATCGCTGGTGCTAAACTGTAAACGCGAAAAGGTCAGCATTTTGCCATATAGGGCTAAGGCTGGTGCTGCGCTTGCAGTCTGATTATTATTGTCTGAAACTGTCATATATAAACCCTTAAAAATAATTCTGTCGCTGTATTCACGGTGTCATTTTTATTATCGTGTCATGTTAGTAGGCATACTATAGATTGAGCATGTCTTGGTGTTTCCATTGCTGTACTTTTACTTGTGCTTCAAATGCAGTCAAACTGTCATCAATGATACTCGAAATCAGAGTATCAAGTGCACTATTATCGGTGTCTATTTGCGCGATACCACGGGCGATAGCGACCATCAATGAGTCAAGCCGCTCAGGGTCAAGCAGGCGCTTATTTAAGGCATAAACAACGTTTTCACCGATGTTGTGTCCGACATGCTGCAGTTGTGATTCGATCAGGCTACCCGCGATAGGAATCATGCGCAAATAGCGTCGCAGCTCAGGAGTATTGGCTAGACCTTCTTCAATAGCGTTGCCCATTTCGCTGGCTAATAGACTGCCACCACCTGATGAGGCAGTCAGCTCCTGTAGTTTTGGTGCAAGCTCTGAGCGCAGAATGGATAATACAGCCGCTTCAATCTCAGCACGGTTGCGCGTGATGGCTGACTCGATAAAAGATTTGTGCGTTTCAGGGTTGGTCAATTCCTGCCTAAAATTTTGGATGGTCGTCAGGATGACACGATCAGAGAGCTCTTCTAATAATAGGTCAATATAGAACTTAATACGATTGATCCATGGCTGCGGGAGTACTTGGTAGCCAAGCTGGTACAATCGGCGTCCGATAACAACGGCTCTAAATAACCGTAACAAACGTAGCTGCGGAAAACAGCCTAAAACTTCGTACCAGTGGACAAAAGGGAAGAAAAACCAGCGATAATAGACTTTTTCTTTGATTGCAATTGCCCAGCGTAATAATAATTCAGCAACCAAAAATATGGTAAAAAACCCACCAGCGGTACGCAACGGCTCATGCAACGTCGCCTGATACCAACTTAGTCCTTCGCTGACTGACAGCCATTGTGCAGCATTGGCACTAAAGTCGCTCATCAATACAGCATCCAGACTGATCAGCAGAAGATCAATACTGATAGCGATAAGCATCACGATATCATAAGTGAGCTTTAAACGACTGGGCTTTGGACGGTTTGGCCTTGGCGGCTCACTATTTGCAAGATGAGGCGACACCGGTGCAGTTGCAATAGGCGGGCTGGTAGTAGGAGAGGCGGGCACAGTCATACCTTATTAAGTGATAAATGGTACAAAAAATGAGTAAATTTTTGACCGCTATTAAAAATAACCATCAAAAATCGATGCGTAAATGATTAATCACATTATCAATGAATAAGGCCAAAAAACAACCCATCTATGATTAAAAATCATGCATAGCCACTTATAAAGTAATAATGATCATTTGCAACGCGACTATCATCAGTACAGTGCTCACGTATCATCATTAACCCCTGCGTTATTGATTACTCAAGCGCTTATGGCAGTATGGCTAGATTTTGTCCTTTATCGGACTATGAGTGCTGCGTCTTTTAAAAGGTATGTGATGACTTACGGCGTAAGTGAGTCATTTATTGAGCCACTTGAGTTTCAGGGGCTGTCTCAAAATCGGCCAGCATGTCGGTGATGCGCTGATCTTTTTGACGCCAAATGTGTTCAACCCAATCAAACATCTGTGCTTTTATTTCTTCATCATTTTCATAGCCACCTTGCTTAATACCTTCAAACAGCGCATCTGGTATATCGATATATCTTAGATCCACGCCCAAACGTTTGATATTGCCTTTCCACAGATCGCTATAGCTTGGTACGCCATCAGGATAGACGATGGTCACATCCAGTATGCCATCGATATCCTCGCCTAGGGCGTTAATCGCAAGGGATAAGCCGCCTGCTCGTGGTTTTAGCAAGTGCGTATAAGGAGACTGCTGTTTGGCATGTTTGGCCTTGGTAAAGCGCGTACCTTCTAAATAGTTGAGCAAGGTGAACGGCTTGTCTTTTAAAAGGGCACAGGCACGCTTGGCCTCTTCGATATCTTTACCTTTGAGTGCTGGGTTTTTGGCGATGGCTTCTTTAGAGTGTCTGCGCATCATGGGGAAATCTAAAAAGTAAAAAGCTTGCCCAACGATGGGGATATAGATCAGCTCAAATTTAGTAAAAAAGCGCGTCAATGGCAGGCGCTTTTCGCCAATGTATTGCACGATGCTGGTATCGACCCAAGATTGATGGTTGCTGACCAGAAGGTATTTACCATCGATGCGAATATCATCTGGTAGGCTGATACGCCAATCTTTGCGAGGCAGCATGTCATCGATTAGTGCACTGTTGCAACTGATCCAGTAAGTCGCGATTTTGATGACCGCTTTATCTGCAATAGGTGCACCCGTGATGACTTTGCCGACACCCATCAACCACAAAGGAATACTACCACCAAAGCTATTGGCAGTGATAACGCTTGCTGCTGTCGCTAATGAAACCGCCTTACCCAGTTTGGGCGTGCGTTTGTGCAGTTTTCGAATGGTAGATGTCAGTCGCATGCGTGATCCTTCTTGTTCAATCTGATTAATGAATAAGGCTTATATTGCACAATCTGATGCCGTCAAATATTCCTAAAATTGCCCGTACGGTGATTGACCAATAATCTAGTGAATAAAGAGCAAGCAGTTGAGCAAATAGATGAATGGAACCCTGAGGTGACGGTCATTTGATCATACAGATTTTGCCACATAATTTTAGCAGAAACGTTTCGCAGTGTACGAGTGTAAACGTGACTAGTGATAACAAGGAACAGGTATTGGATAGTTTAGATGCTAAGAAATACCGTAAAGTTAATCTGCACTTCTCATACATAGGTGTGACAAAATATTACACAGAGTTAGATTGTAATTGCCATAATAATGACGAAAGTAAATAAGTACTTAATAAGATTAACGGACAATCTTGATAAAGCACGATTTATAATATTTTTAAACTTATAGAGGAAATATCATGCGTAATACATTATTAATTGCAGCAGTAGCATCAGGTCTAGCACTTAGCGGTTGTACGACTGATCCAAACACTGGGCAGCAACGTTTGAATAAAGCTGCATTGGGTGGTTTGGTTGGTGCAGCAGGTGGTGCAACTATCTCAAAAGCAACAGGCGGCGAAAAGACTGGTCGTGATGCTGCTATCGGTGCAGCACTGGGTGCTGGCGTTGGTTACTACATGGAGCGTCAGGCTCGTCAGCTTGAGCAGCAAATGGCTGGTACAGGCGTGACTGTTAACCAAGACCCAACCACTGGTAACATTGATCTTGTTATGCCAGGTAGCATCACTTTCTCATTTGATGATGCAACACTTAACTCATCATTCAAGCCAACGCTAGACAAGCTTGCTTCAACCATGAACCAGTATAACCAGAACACAATCACGATCGCTGGTCACACTGATAGCCAAGGTTCAGCATCTTACAATATGGGTCTGTCACGTGACCGTGCTTACTCAGTTGCTAACTATCTAACGGCTCGCGGTGTTGCTTCTAACCGTATCAATGTAGTTGCTTATGGCGAGTCACGTCCAGTTGCTACCAACAACACTGAATCTGGTCGTCAGCAAAACCGCCGTGTTGAGCTAACGGTTAATGCACCACAAAGTGTAAACTAATTGACAGTTCTATATAGCTATTTGGTAGGTGCACATGATTTTCACGCACTTATCTAGCAAAAAGAGTCAGCAATATGCTGGCTCTTTTTTTATGCGCTAAATTTTGGTTCATCAAACTCGATAGTTAGGATAGCGCAGGTATAATGTAATGTCTGCTGTTCAAAATAGAATAGTGCTCTTTTAGTATTTGATAACATTTTATAAAAGGAGCATAAAGATTAATGATTATTAACATAAAATTAAGTATTGATAACGATTATCAATAACACTATAATTTGTTAGTGTTTTATTACTGAATAGTTACAGGCTTGATAATATGCGATAAGCATAAATATACGAGATCAAATCAGCTGATTAAGGCGTGATTTGATAATCGATATGATGGAAGCCATTTAACCAAAACGAATTTTGCTATCTCTTTGAGGATTTGTATGACGATTACCACAGAAACACGCCGTAAGATTTTACCAACTACTTTAGCTGTTGCACTTGCAGGATTGTTAATGGTATCGGGCTGTACCAAAAAAACCGAAGAAGACACTGCTGCTACTGAGACGCAGACAGAGGTTGTAAGCACAGAAACAGGCGACAATACAGAAATATCAGCTGCCGAAAAAGCACATATTGATAGACTGATGATCAGCTATGCAAACATGGCACACGCCGCTTACAAAGACTCGCTAGATACTGCTAAGGCATTACAAGCAGCGGTAGATACCTATGTTGCGACGCCAACTCAAGCCAACCTTGATGCGGCCAAAGCTGCCTATAAAGCTGCGCGCCAGCCGTACTCACAGACGGAAATCTTTCGTTTTGATGAAGGGTTTGTGACGGCAAATGATAAGCGCGCGATCAATAGCATTGATAGCTGGGAAGGTCAGATCAATGCTTGGCCACTGGATGAAGCGCTGATTGATTATGTCAGTGATGACTATGAAGGTGAGTACAACAGTCAAGAAAATATCATCAATAGCGATAGCATTACGGTCGGTAGTACCAAGCAAGATACCAGTACAATTACACCTGAGCTGCTTGCAGAAATGAACGAGATCGGTGGTAGCGAAGCCAATGTCACAACGGGCTATCATGCGATTGAGTTTATGCTATGGGGTCAAGATACCAATGGCGTAAAAGAAGGCGCGGGTAATCGCCCAGTCACTGATTATGTGACGGAAGCTGAACAATGTACCAGCGGTGATACGGTTAATGAAGATGCCAGTATTTGTGAGCGTCGTGGTGAGTTTTTAAAAGCCGCTACTCAACTACTGGTGGATGATTTGACAGCGATGGAAGCCCAGTGGCAGCCTGATACCGAAAATACTTTACGCAGTGATTTGATGGCGCGTAAATATGACAATGGCCTGCGTCAGATTATGTACCAAATGGGTAGTTTAGCACTGGGTGAGTTGGCTTCTGAGCGTATGCAGGTCGCTTTTGTCACAGGGTCTACCGAAGATGAGCACGAATGCTTTAGTGACTTGACGCATCTGAGCTATGCCAATAATGCCCGCGGTATCCAAAATGTCTTTAATGGTAGCTACCAGACAGTCGCTGGTAAAACAGTCGGTGGCTATGGTGTTAAAGACTATCTCGTTGACAGCGGTCATGTAGAGGAAGCTGATAAATTGGCCGCTGACTTTAGTAAAGTCGAAGGTGCATTCAACGTCATGGTTGAAAAGGGCGAGAAAGAAGGCATCAAAATTGACCAAATGATTGCAACGGTTGGTCAAGCAAGTCAAGAAGGCGTTTCTGCTGAAGAGCAGAATATCCGTCGCGGCTGGGTAGAAGCGGGTATTAATAGCTTGCAAGAGCTGACCGCTGGTATCGAAAATGCCGCAAAAGCCGTTGGTATTGATAATCTTGATGCAGATGCAGGGTCACAGTTTTAAGCGCATTTTTGATTATTAAAGGCTTTTTATTATATTCATCATGCTGAGTCAACTGTTATCAAGTAACAAGGCTCACTTTTATAAAAATATAGATTGGATCTCATATATACGTTGTCGATTACGGTCGGCAACGTATTTTTGCAATTATCAAAAGTTCGGAACATAGGCCGATAGGTCGGTGTTCCGAACCATAAAAGTCGATGACTAGATATGTAATCGTCATCGACATATTGGTTCTACTCTAAAACCAAGGCACTTAATTTTTATGAAAGCCATTTATATCAAATCCTCTGTTTTTCCTTTCTCATCTAGCATAATACAAAATTTGCCATCCAAACTTGCACTTATGATGGTGGGTACGGTGGCACTGAGCGCATGTCAACCAGCTGATAGCGTTTCGAATAAGACCTCGGGTAATGAGAGCAGCGCAAGCACCAGTGAAACAACTCAACCGCTCACCTCTGAACGTGCCGAAAATATCGAAGCACTGGCTGGCATGCCGATGCAGCAACTGGTCAGTTTTGATCCGCAAGAGATCAAGCAGGGTGGTGACTCTGGTATCAGTATTACCAGTGCTGAAAGCTACTCTAAGCCTTCATCGAACCTGACAGCGTCGCGCAAGGGCTCGTTTTTCATTGGTAATGCATTTTTTAAGCAGCCTTGGGTGGTCGCCCCTGCCAGTACCGACAGTCGAGATGGGCTTGGTGCGCTATTCAATGTGGCGGCTTGTCAGTCTTGCCATATCAAAGACGGCCGCGGTCATGCGCCCATGACTGCCGATGATGATGCGGACAGTTTATTGCTTCGTCTCTCTATGCCAGCAACAACGGATGAGCAGCGACAACAGTTACAGGACTCACTGATTGAAAAGGTCGTCCACCCTATGTATGGCGGGCAGTTGCAAGACCGAGGTATCCAAGGTGTCCCTGCTGAGGCCAGAATTGCAGTACAGTGGACAGATAAGTCAGTCACCTTTGCTGATGGTCATGTTGAGACGCTACGTGCGCCAACCTTTAATCTGACCAATCCTGGTTATGGCGCTTTTGATGAGGCGATGATGGTATCACCGCGAGTGGCGCTCCCAATGATTGGGCTTGGGCTGCTAGAGCAAATACCTGATGACGATATTAAAAAACAAGCAAACGATAAGAGCAATAGCGACATCAGTGGTAAGTTCAATTGGGTGATGGATCCACAGACGGGCAAACGTGCGCTTGGACGTTTTGGCTGGAAAGCCGGTCAAACCAAACTGATTATCCAAAATCAAAGTGCCTTTAACGAAGACATGGGTTTGACATCAAATATTCGTCCTCATGAGTCCTGCATGCCGACCCAGACCGAATGCTTAAATGCGTCAACAGGTGCTGATGAGCAAGGCAATGGCAAACCGCCCGTTGAGGTGAACGATGATGTGGCTAAGTTTGTGGAGTTCTATACCCGTAATTTGGCAGTGCCGCACCGCCGTAATGCAGATGATAAGCTTGTGCTGGCGGGCAAAAAGCGTTTTTATGACATGGGCTGTCAAAGCTGCCATACGCCAAGATATCAGCTACCAAAAACTGACGACGATCATCTTGAGCAGCATGGACAAGTGATTTATCCTTACACCGACCTATTGCTACATGACATGGGTGATGACCTTGCTGATCGTACTATCGCGGGTAAGCTACCACCCAAAGACGCTCAAGTTGAGTTTTTAGCCAATTCTTATGAATGGCGTACGCCCGCACTTTGGGGCGTGGGGCTTGCGCAAACGGTTGATCCACAAGCGACGTTTTTGCATGATGGACGCGCTCGTACGCTGATGGAAGCGGTTCTTTGGCACGGCGGAGAAGCCGAAAAGCAACAGCAACAAGTATTGAAATTAGACAAGCAAGGTCGCGCCGAGCTGAATGCGTTTCTAAAGTCGCTATAATAAGGTCACTGTAATACAGTCACTATTATAAAATCAGCACAAAAACGCTATAAATTACTACCTATAACATTACCGAGAAATCTATGAAAATAAATCACGCTTTGGCGATGGCGCTGTCTGCATTGAGTGCCGGGCTGCTGATCAGCTGTGTTAAACTTGCCGACGACAACAAATCTGCAGAAGTGGATAGTCAAGAAGTTGCACAGAATAACTCGACTACTGACAGCTCAGCAGAAAGCCGCAAGGAAAGCACTGAGCAGATCGTTGCGGTAGATATCAGCCCTGAGACTCAAAAAACGTATTTGACGCATGTGGCAGAGGACATTGTGATTCCTGCGTATGCTGATGCCGCAAAACAAAGTGATCTATTAAATGAATTGGCGCAGAAACATTGTCAGCAAGCACCCGTCAGCGGCGCTGAGCTACAAGCATTACGCGCGCAGTGGCTAGTATTGGCACAAGCGTGGTCAAGTGCTGAGATGATTAATTTTGGTCCTGCGACTGCCAGTATGAGCAATCTGTACATCAACTATTATCCTGATGAGCGCGGCTTGGTACATAGCGGCGTGTCTGATTTGATTGCTGCTAATCCAAAGCTAACGCCAGAGCAGCTCGCGGGCGAAAGCGCTATCGTACAAGGTGTACCAGGACTAGAAGAAGCCTTGTTTGCCAATGAGAGCTTAAATGCTGGTCAATGCGCCTACGTCATTAGCGCCAGTGGTGCTTTGAGCACGCGTCTAAAAGACATCGAGAAAAACTGGCAGCAAAACGCGACTGAGTTATTGGCGATAGATCAAACAGCAGAGAGCGATCAAGGCTTGAACCAATGGTTTAACTCGCTATTGTCACTGGTTGAGACCATGAAGTCTAACGCCATTGACCAGCCGCTCGGTCTGAGCGGCAAAGCAAAAGGTCATTTGCCAGCGGCTACGGCTGGTCAAAGCCGAGCTATTATCAATGCAAAACTAGATGCCATCAATAAAGCCATGACGGATCCCGTATTGACGGCGATACTTAATAGCAATGATGAGAGCACAGTCGCTAATAATCTATCGACGGCACTGGCTGACACGACCACTTTATTGGCACAAATGCCAGAAGATTTATCAGCTGCAGACAAAGACGATCAACAAGCGTTATATGACCATCTCACTACCGTTACTCGCTTGATTAAACGCGAGCTAATTCCAGCACTCGGTATCCGAGTGGGCTTTAATAGCACCGATGGCGATTAAGGGATGTTTATTACTAAAGGCAATACGGTGTCAGAAGATGAGCGTCATGACAGATCAAATGAGCCAAAAGCCAGTTCAGTAAGCCGTGAGCTTTTGACAACGTCCATGCTCACGGCAGTCGGCACAGCAGCGCTGGTCGGTATTCACCATCGTTATCGTAAGCAGCAGCATCCAAATGCCAGTCTACAAGATTATGTGGCGGGTATGCGAGCGCAGTTACAAGTATTGCAGCCGGCCACTGGCTCAACGCCAAACCTTAAACGTTTTCGCTATGCTTGTCAGCAAGCAGCGGTGACGTGGCAGCAAGCTTATCATCATGTCATAGATGATAATGAGAGTAACGTGCTTGATCTTACTACTATGCATACGACGACGATGCTCGCACGGCCTGTTCGCTGGGTCAGCGGTGTTGCCTCTATGCCAAAAAATAACGCGTCATTGAATCAAAATGAGCATGACTTTGGCGTGGTAGGTATTGATGCCGATAGACAAATCGTTTGGCAGACGACCATGCCTGAGCGTGTCCATGACATCGTTGTTCAGCCTACAAATGTATCTGAATCTCAAGTTCAGGATAGCAATGTCGACCAAAGGCGCGACGTCGTCGTCATGGGTCGGCGTCCAAGTGAAAAATTCTGGGTGCTTGATACCTCAAATGGACAAGTACAACATGCGATCAAAGCGGATTTACATCGTCACTTTTATGGCCATGCTTGTTATAGCTTAGATGGAAAATTGCTTTACGTAACTGAGAATGACACAGTGAGTCTGGCAGGTAAAATCGGTGTTTATGATGCTAACAACGCTTATAAAAAAGTAGCAGAATTTAACTCTTATGGCATCGGCCCGCATGAGCTAATTATGCATCCCGATGGAGAAACATTAGTCATTGCAAACGGTGGCATTAAGACTGAGCAGGCCTCACGTGAAGAGCTAAATTTAGATACTATGCGACCATCGCTAGTCTACCTCAATCGTCATGATGGCACACTGCTTGAGCAAGTGGTGCCTGAGCACAATCAGATGAGCATACGTCATTTAGCGATGCACAATGATGGCACTGTCATGATCGGTATTCAGTTCCAAGGCGAAAAGCATATCAATGTACCGTTAGTACTGACTCACCAGCGCGGTGATGTTAGCTTTACGCCACTGACTATGCCAAACAATCAATGGCAACGCTTTCATCAATATATTGCGAGCGTCGCCGTTGATAGCGACCGTAATTTGCTTTGTGTGACCACTCCGATCGGTGGCTGTGCGGCAATTTATGATTTGCATACTCGAGAGTTGATTGACGATGTGAGCCTGCCTGATTGTGCAGGGGCATCCGTCTTATCCAGTAATAGTGCAATCACCAATAACGTAGATGATATTAAACCGTCAGGATTTATCATCAGTGATGGGCAAGGGCAATTGACAGCGTTAAGAGTAAGTGTTTCGCCAGATTCAAAATTGAATGGTAAAGATGATAAGCATATTAGTACAGACAGCCAGTTGCATAGGATGTCCTTTGATAACCATTTGCAAGCGTTATAATACGTAGCCATTGGCACAGTTACTGTCATTGAGGAGATAAAACATTAGCTTGGAAATCCGTTTAGATACTATTAGACAGCAGCTCGCACAGGCAGATATTGAGCTACATATCAGCAAAAAGCGTGTCAAAAACATCAATTTTCGTTTAAAGCCGCATGTCTTGATGGTTTCTGTACCACTGCATATTAGTGATTCACGAGCTGCTGACGCGGTGGCGCGGCGAGTGTCTTGGGCGATTAACCACCATCCACAAGTGCTAGAGCAAAACCAGCGTAAAAAAAGCGCGCCATCAGGTCTTACAACTTCTAAGAACCCTGTCTATCTATGGGGCACTGAGCAGACCTTTATGTTAAGTCATGATGAAAAAATGGCCTACTATCGCCGACAGCTCTCCGATGTCATGCCGTCGCTATTTGAGAAGTGGCAGCCAATTGTTGGCACTTACGCCAATGAGATACGAGTAAAAAAAATGTACACACGCTGGGGCAGCTGCAACACGCGCGCGAAGCGAATTTGGTTGTCCGTTTATCTTCCTGCCTATCCTATAGAATGCACCGAGTATGTGATCGTCCATGAACTGTGCCATTTGCATCATGCCAATCATAGCCCTGCATTTTGGCAAACGGTGGCGAGTGCGATGCCAGATTATCAGCAATGGCATAACATATTGGCAGGCAAGATAGGCCAGTTGGATTAAACATGCCATCTAAATAATGTATAGTCAATCCTCTATAAAAGAGTCACAGCGTCAACCTTACTTGAAGTATCACATATACATCTGCGCTTGGTTGCCTTGTCTCTCTTTTAAACTGAATCAACTATAAATAATTTCGACAAGCCTGATATGATAAGAAATAACGATACAAATCGTGTCGTTTAAATGCAATTTTATATACAAGGATGTCAGATGGAAAACGTCAATCAAGCTGAGTTTTGGCAGGAGCGCTATGAGAAAAACAGTACTGGCTGGGATATGGGACAAGTATCACCACCGCTCAAAGCTTATATTGACCAGCTGCCTGAAAGTGCCAAGGATGAGGCGATACTCGTACCAGGTGCTGGTAATGCTTACGAGGTAGGCTATCTATATGAGCAAGGATTTACCAATGTCACGTTGGTTGATTTTGCGCCAGCCCCGATTGAAGCCTTTGCGGCGCGTTATCCCGACTTCCCATCTGAGCAGTTAATTTGTGCGAATTTTTTTAGTTTGTCAGCTGGGCAGTATCAATTTGATTGGATACTTGAGCAGACGTTTTTTTGTGCGATTAATCCAGCGCGCCGTGATGAATACGTGCAGCAGATGGCAAATCTGTTAAAGCCACAAGGCAAACTGGTGGGTTTGTTATTTGATACTGACTTTGGACGAGAGGAACCACCATTTGGTGGCACTAAAGAAGAGTACCAGCAGCGTTTTCAAAGCCATTTTGATATTGATATTATGGAACCTAGCTATAATTCACATCCAGCACGGCAAGGTAGTGAGTTATTTATAAAGCTGCGAGCGAAATAAGCTCGCGCTTGATATTGTCCCGAGCTTGCGCTTCTAATTGGCTATAGTAATAATCAGTCAAATAGAGTTTGGGATGCGCTAGTAATCCTTGTAATACCGCAGTGCGCCCATCACGGTAGTTGTCATCTGCGACGTGTGCATATTCTTGACGTATCGCTTGTGCATACTGCTGATAGGTAGGCCAAGGCGCACCCAAAATACTCAAATCCATATCCAATAAGTATGCCGCATCACTGTATTCAACACTATCTATCGACTCATCTATTTGATGATTGGCCGTCATCATGATGAATGCATAGATGTCTTGGCATTGCTCTGGGCGTAGATAAGAACTCAACGCGCCTACGGCATATTCAGCGCTTTTTTGCTCATTATCTACGCGTGTTGGGTCGTATATCACATCATGATAATACAGTGCCAACGCCACGAGATACGGAGCAGTTAGATGGTGTCTGATACTGTCAAACTGTACCAATAACTGCTCAATATGACTCAGGGTATGATAAGCTCGTTGTGGTTCACCGTAGCGCACAGAGATATCTTGCCAGAGGGCTTGTGCGTCGTCTGGTGTCACATCACTATTGAGAGCAGACAAGCATAAGTAAAAATCATTGCCCAGCTCCATATTTATAGGTGGCAATTCATTCATAATTAACCTTTGTCACTTGCCATTTATTTTGTATTAGCCGCATCTTTAAATGCCTTATTAAATACTTCTCCGAGCAAGCTGATATCATCGACACGGGCATAATTTAAGCGGGTGACAAAAGCAATATGGCGGTGTGGTCCTTCTTCAGCTAGAGGTACAGCGACAGCATTTTGATTTTGCAAGTGCAACTGATCGAGTGCCATTTCAGGCACTAGCGTCGTACCCATGTTGGCAAGCGCCATTTGAATCAGCGTGTTTAGACTGGCATCCGAGAAGCTTGATTTCATCTGTGCACGGTCAAAATGACAGACAGATAGCGTCTGATCGGTTAGGCAGTGGCCTTCACCAAGGAGCATAAGATTGGCAGTAGCTAGCTCGTCAGCGCTGATGGTATCAAGCTTGGCATGTACATCGTCTTTTGGGAAGACGGCAAAGAAGTCTTCACTCCAAAACTCAAAACTGTGCAGGCCATCTACAGCATATGGCAGCGCAATGATAGCCGTATCGATATGACCGTAGCGCACTTGCTCAAGCAACCGCTCGGTTTGCTGCTCAACGATCGTCATGCGGAACTCTGGATACTGAGCACGCAGCGCAGGTAGAACCTTTGGTAGCAAGTAAGGCGCAATCGTGGGAATGATACCGACGGTCATCGGATACGCCAGCGGTGTCTGATGGCTATGGGCGCGTGTGGTCAAATCACTCACTTCAGAGAACACGCGCTGTGCCCTTGTGAGGATTTCCTGACCGATAGGCGTAATCAGTACTTGCTTGTTATTGCGCTCAAAAATCTGTGTATCTAGCTGTTTTTCTAATTCTGCGATACCCAAGCTCAGGGCAGACTGCGAAATATTGCAATCTTCGGCAGCACGTTTGAAGTGACGATGTTTGGCGACGGCTAGGGCAAACTCAAGTTGTCGTAAAGTAATCATAAAACCTCTCTTTTAATGGGTTTTTAATGTAATTTATCCTGTCAGTAAGCCTCTATAAGGCAGCAAATTACCAGTTATGTACCAATGATAGGATATAGAAAGCATAGTTTAACAAGTTTAATAAAACAAAACATCACATTAAAAACTTTTAACTGGATTAACCGTAGAATTCGCGTATAGTTTGTCGGGTAGCCCAGAAAGCTAAAGGGCTAGTTAAAAAATCCCTATAAATAATTTTAATTTACTTAACAAGAGAGGAGCCAATCATGGCGTCTATTATTAATCAAGCAATCCCAGAGTTTTCAGCAGATGCATACGTAAACGGTGAGTTCAAAACCATCACCTCAGAAGACGTAAAAGGTAACTGGGCGATTTTCCTATTTTACCCAGCTGATTTTACCTTTGTTTGCCCAACTGAGCTAGAAGACATGGCCGCTCATTACGATGAGCTAAAAGGTCTTGGTGTCGAAGTGTACTCAGTATCAACTGACACGCATTTCACGCACAAAGCATGGCATGATTCTTCAGAAGCGATCGGCAAAGTACAGTATCCAATGATCGGCGATCCTACTGGTAAAATCACTCGTGGCTTCAATGTCATGATTGAAGAAGCAGGTTTAGCAGAGCGTGGTACGTTCCTAGTAGATCCTGATGGTCTGATTCAAGTAGCAGAAATTCACGCTGGCGGTATCGGCCGTAGCGCAAAAGATATGCTACGTAAAGTAAAAGCCGCTCAGTATGTTCGTGAAAACGATGGCGAAGTTTGCCCAGCAGCTTGGGAGCAAGGCGGCGATACACTTAAGCCAAGTCTTGACCTAGTTGGTAAAATCTAAGTAGTCATTTCATCCCTTAGATATTGCATCGCTTAGATAAAGTAGCACTGAACGTCATACTTGTAGTGTGAATCAGTTCTACAAATAAAGCCCCCATTAACTGATGTTGATGGGGGCTTTTTATGGCGCTAGCTACAATCTTATGAGTCTTATTTATTGATCATAAGCGTAGTAGGCGTAGTATAGTCGAACCACTATTAAAGTGTTACAGCGTTAGACTCGTTTAGCCTACTACTGTAGTACTTGCACTCGTCTGCCTTGTACCACTTTTAATATTGATTGACTATATAGTGAATTCAGTATAAAAACGATACAGTGGGACTGGGATAATTTTTTCGCAGCCTCTGTCTGCGTAGGCACAGCACGCAAGGAAAATTTAGACCAGTTCCACCTTGATATATAATGTATCTGTTTTATTTAGGATTGACTATATCAGGCGCGAGATTGTTCTTTATTTTTATCAATAATCTTATAAATCTCGTCTTTGAGATGTAATTTACGCCGTTTCATTTGTTCTATTTCTTCTTCACGGCTGGCATGCTTGACTAGATCTTTTTCGAGTTGATTGATTTTTTGATCAAGCTCGGCATGCTCATCAAAAATACTCGCAAAATGACTGTCTTTGAGCTTCAGTTCGGCAATAATATCTCTATTATCGTGGAAAGTATCTGTTTTTCTCATGTGTTCATCCTTGTCATGAAACGCAAGCTTGTCATAAGCAATCGCGTATGGTGTTAAAAAGAAGGCTTAACTTAAGAACTATTCTCGATTGTAGCGAAAAAATAGCCTAGATACTATGGCTATTATCTACCAGTATATTTGTATTTAATTAATTAAACCTGTTAACGATTGATTTTATAAAACGTAAGGTTTGAGTTTCTCAGCTTGCCCAAATACTGTGAACACCTGATAATAGGGTCATTCAAGAGCGAAAGCTCGATATATACAAGGTTTTTTATAAAATTATTAAGTGTAAGTATTTCATATTTAGGCGTGCAGCATGACAGTTGCCGTTACATATTCAGTCATAATGAGGAACTAACATGATAGATCAAAATTTATTAGACGCAGTTAAGACATATAGCGAAAACATGACGCGCCCGATTACTTTTGTATTGGGTAGCGGTGAGCACGATAAGCGCGCTGAATTGATCGACTTTTTGAGCAAGATTGCGGGTACGACTGACAAAATCAATTTCGATGAGCAGGTTATCGATAACAGTTTGCCAAGCGCGATTAGTTTTAAAGTAGTCAGTCATGTTGATGGAGAGACTGCTGATACAGGTATCGTATTTAGTGGTATTCCTGGTGGTCATGAGTTTACCTCATTGATCCTAGCCATTTTGCAAGCGGGTGGTCATACGCTGAAATTGGATGAAGGTATCCAAAAGCTAGTCAAACGCTTCAACAAGCCGCTACAGTTTCAGACCTACGTGTCACTATCATGCCATAACTGCCCAGAAGTGGTTCAGGCGTTGAATCAATTTGCGCTACTAAACGATGGTATCAGCAATGAGATGATCGATGGTGCGCTCTTCCAAGAGCAAGTAGAAGCAAACAAAATCCAAGGTGTACCGGCCGTATTCTTGAACGGTAAACCATTTGCCAATGGTCTGATTGACACTGCCAAACTGATTGGAAAATTACAAGAGCAGTTTCCTGATCTATTGTCAGATGTGGAAGATGATGCTGAGCAACTAGAGCAGCAAGATGTCACTATCATTGGTGCAGGTCCTGCAGGCGTTGCAGCAGCTATTTATACCGCGCGTAAAGGCTTAAAAGTCACCATGGTCGCTGATCGTATCGGTGGACAAGTCAAAGACACACAGGATATCGAAAACTTGATCTCTGTACCTTTAACCAATGGTACTGATTTGTCGACTAATTTCGTTAAGCACTTGGCTGAGTACAATATCACGCTAAGAGAGCATGTCAGTGTGAAAGATATCGGCGAGACAGAAGAAGAAAACTACAGTATCAATCTAAATACCGGCGAGACGTTTGAAACTCGTAGTATTATCTTGGCGACAGGTGCCCAATGGCGTAAGCTTGGCGTACCGGGCGAAGAAGAAAATATCGGTAAAGGCGTGGCGTTTTGTGCCCACTGTGACGGTCCATTCTTCAAAGGTAAAGACATCTCAGTGATCGGCGGTGGTAACTCAGGCGTTGAGGCTGCGTTAGATCTGGCAGGCATTGTTAAGCACGTCACAGTTTTAGAGTTCGCTGATGAGTTAAAAGCAGATCAGGTATTGATCAATAAAGCCAAAGAAAAATCCAATATTGAATTCATCACTGGTGCTGCAACCCAAGAGATCAAGGCGACTGATGGCAAAGTATCGTCCATCGTCTATCAAGATCGCAGCACAGGCGAGACACATGAGCGTGATTTATCAGGTGTGTTTGTACAAATCGGTCTCGTACCAAACACTGAATTTGTTAAAGGCTTTGTCGATTTAAACCGCTTTGGTGAGATTGAGATTGATGAGCGCTGCCGCACCGATCGCAAAGGTATTTTTGCCTGTGGTGATGTGACCACCGTACCATTTAAGCAGATTAATATTGCAATGGGTGAGGGTAGTAAAGCAGCATTGGCAGCATTTGAATATTTGGTTATGCAGTAAGTTTTAGTATCAGAATTAGTCTTAGAAGAAAAAGCCACCTTAATTGAGGTGGCTTTTTTTTGCGTTTTTATAGGAATTTTTCTATAGAATAGCGCCTAAAGTTTAAAAACCAGTCATTTTGATGAGTGAACAAAGCAATTTCTCTTGAAAAATGTCATCATCTACGTTACAAATGCGCCATTTTCGTTACAAATACGGGTCTTAGATGCGATAATAAGCCCAATAAAACCTATCATAGCGTCATGAACTATAAGGAAAATAGGCATGGAATATATAGAATCTTTTTTTGCCCTAGTCGGGGATCTAACATGGGGCTGGGCACTCGTGCCTATGTTAATTATTTTTGGTTTATTATTTACCATTGTGGGCAGGTTCGCTCAGTTTACATATTTTAAACGTATGTTCCGTGTGTTTAAGACGGACGAAGTAGGAGACGACGGCATTTCTGCCCGTCAGGCGTTGCTCGTGTCGATCGGCGGACGTGTTGGCGGTGGTAACATTGCTGGTGTTGCCGTTGCAATCTCTTTAGGTGGTCCCGGTGCAGTTTTTTGGATGTGGGTTGTGGCACTCATCGGCATGATGACCAGTATTGTTGAATGTAGCTTGGCTCAGCTTTACAAGCGCAGAGATAATGATGGTAACTTTCGCGGCGGCCCTGCAACTTATATTTTACACGGTTTAGGTAAAGATTATCGTTGGCTCGCTGTCATTTATGCTATTGCTTTACTACTGTCTTTTTCCATTGGATTTATCGCATTCCAAGGTAATACGGTAGCAGGTTCCGCGCTTGAAAGCTTCGGGATTGATCGCTGGATATCAGGTGCGGTACTGGTGGTTGCGGGTGGATTTATCGTCTTTGGTGGTATCCAGCGTATTGCAAAAGTCGCTGACGTTGTGATTCCTGTAATGGCGCTGATTTACATTGGGATGGCAGTAATTATCATCGTGTTGAATATCGCCGATCTGCCTGCACTGATGGCAATGATTGTCAAAAATGCATTTGGTATTGAATCCGTCGTTGGTGGCGGTATCGGTGTGGCGATTGAGCAAGGCATGAAGCGCGGCCTGTTCTCTAATGAGGCAGGTTTGGGTTCTGCGCCTAACATTGCCGCCACTGCTTATGCCACGCATCCAGTCAGTCAAGGTATCTCGCAGTCACTATCAGTATTTATCGATACGATTGTTGTGTGTAGTGCCACGGCATTTATGATTTTGCTCAGCGGCGTTTATCAGCCAGGTGCCGAAGTTGATGGTATTGTACTGGCGCAGCAAGCGCTCACCGCTCAGCTTGGTGATTGGTCACAGTACGTGTTAACCATCTCGCTACTATTGTTTGCATTAAGCTCGATCATGTATAACTACTACATGGGCGAAAATGCGATTAACTTCTTGGTTAAGAAGAATACTAAAACGGCAACCTTGGTGTTGCGTGTTGTGGTGATTGCGATCTTGTTCTTGGGCGCAGTAGCACCTGCGGCAACCACCGTGTTCTTCTTCGCCGATCCATTGATGGGCGTACTGGCACTTGCCAACTTATTGGCCTTGATTATGCTGTTCCCGCGTGCCAAGCGCTTACTTGACGACTTTGCCCGTCAATTAAAATCAGGCATCAAAGAGCCGTTATTCGATGCGCAAGAGTATGAGAAATTAGATCTCGATCTGAGTGCATGGGGCAAAAAAGCAGTAAAAGAGGCATTAGAGCAAAAACAGTAAAACGTTATGCTTGAAGTCTTATCAGATAAAAAACCACTTTAGCTTGGCTAAAGTGGTTTTTTTGTGGAAAGTGTTATTTAGCCGACAATATACCCGATAACGAGACAACCTCACCGGCTTCATCTTCTTCGATAATCCGTGTCTCTTGCAGTGCTGCTTGAATCCAAGCCTTGATATGCGGGTTGTTCAGCATGGTCTGGCAATACTGCTTAGTCAGTGGTTGCAAAGTGATATTGGATGCATCAGCATAGGTCTGTAATCGCAACACCACTGGGGCAAAAAAGACATCAGCTGCTGTGAAATGTCCAAACAAATAACTGTTCGTCGAACGTCCTTTTAAGCAATCGGCAAAGATAGCCTCAATACGAGCAATATCAGATAAGCACGCACTGCTCGGTTGTATTTTAGCAGTTGCTCTGATATTCATCGGCATCTCATTACGAATACCTGATAATCCTGAATGCATCTCAGCAATGATGCTTTGGCAATAGGCGCTGTTGATTCTATTTTGATGGTCAGTTTGAGCGTTAGTGTCAGGCTTATTGATGCCTGTCCAAATATTGATATCCGTAAAATACTCATTAACATACATCGCAATGGCTAACGTATCCCAAACAGTGACTTTTTCATTGCCTTCACCGTAGACCAATACAGGGACTTTTCCTGTTGGTGAATGCGCCTCAAGTATTGGGCGGGCTGAGGGATCAAACAATTCAATCAGCTGCTCGTCAAAGTCAACATTGAACGCTTTTAAGAGTAACCATGCCCGTAGCGACCAAGAGGAGTAGTTTTTATTGCCGATAATCAGTAGTGGTTTTTGCATTTTTAAATCCTATTCAACGATCACAGTGACTTTTGATTATGTACTCAATGTCAAAAATTAACCAGTCTATAACTTGCGTGATATCTCTATCATTCAAATGATATCCCAAAAAACGCCCATCCAATATATGGACGGGCGTTTTCAGTTTTAAGTAGGACATTTCGTTAATTTGGCGAAAGACTAATCGTCTAATAAATCCATTTGCTTGGCGGCTTCATAGATACCGTTTGAGCGGTTGCCCGT
The DNA here is from genome assembly GCF_059693765.1 of Psychrobacter sp. CR212. Classification (NCBI taxonomy): domain Bacteria; kingdom Pseudomonadati; phylum Pseudomonadota; class Gammaproteobacteria; order Moraxellales; family Moraxellaceae; genus Psychrobacter; species Psychrobacter sp. CR212. Next base: position 146,514 of record NZ_JCATIF010000001.1, read on the forward strand.
ACGGCAAAAGATAAGCATTGGCTGCTCAGCTTGGTTAAAGAAATCTGCAAATGCTTCGACATGCTGCTGCGTCAAGCCATTACCTGAGAATGAAATCTCTTTATAAGCAAGTCCTGCTTCCTTAGCTGCAGCTTCAATCTCTGCACTGGTTGGCTGATTTGGTTCTTCACCGTCAGGACGGTTGTTGATAATGGTTTTGAAGCCGTTTTCGGCAATCATAGGCACTTGGTCAGGGGTGATCTGTCCGGTAAAGCTAACTTCATGGCTCATAGGAGCTCCTTTTTTATTGGTTGAGTTGGTGGTGTAAAATACATTTATGATTGAGCCAAAGCGAGCAATATGACTATAGCAAGCCCTGCATCAATGCGCTTTGATACAGCAGTTTGGCGCGTGCGCCCGTACCGCAAAACATCAATATGGGCTTTGGCATCGCATGATAAAACTCAGCAAACTGCTCTACGGTCAGCATACTCAAGCGCTCATCATCGAATGGTAGATGATGATAGGTTAAGTTTGCTTCTTTTGTGGCAGTTGCCAAATCACAGCTGTTTGGCTGCGTTTCGATCTCAGCGTCTGGACGTATATTGAGTACTGAGCGATAGCCAAGCTCGGCAATTTTGATACATTGGCTTGGATAGATTTGCTTATAAATCGTTAGGTCATCGGTCATAAATAGCTTCAGTTATCGTTATTAATATATATTTATTATTGAGCTCGTGGCAGAGATGATAAAAATAAGGTCATGCATTGTAGAGACTGAAACGACGGGTGATATGTGTTTATGTACCATTAGCCTATGTTCAGTCAATCTAGCATAACACAGGCTCTATCATAGCGATATTGTACGATAGACGACAGTAGCGATTGAAAGTGCGGTACAAAAATAATGACGCAGCTAAATGTCCTTCAAGGCATCGACGGCATCTAACGTACTGAGATATACCTGCCCTGACAGCTCACTAATGAGCGGGGTCTGCCCGATGATATCCATGACAGGGCCCTTAATAAAACTAAAATGTAAGCGCTTGTTTTGCAGCGCAAGCTCTTTATTTAAGGTACTGAGCATCTCTTGTGCTGTCAGATCAATATGATTGACCGCTGCCATGATCAAAATAATTTCCTGCGCTGCTGGATATTGCTGCATGGCATTTAGAATACGGCGGTGTACCGATTCACTATTGCCAAAAAACAGACTCTCATCGATACGCAGCATCAATAAATTGTCAAAAGTCACCACATCGTGACGATTGATATTGCGAAAGTGTCCGATACCGCCCAGCTGTCCCACGATGGCGACATGTGGCTTACTTGATTGCCAGATGAGACTGGCGAATGACACCATTAGCCCAATAACCAAACCCGTATTTAGCCCAAATATGAGCACACCGACGAACGCTGCCAAAAAGCTAGCCCCATCCAAGCGATCGCGTTGCCAAGCAGACTTTAAAGTGGCAATATCTATCAGACCAATGATAGAGGCCATGATGGTTGCACCGAGTAACGCATAAGGCAAGGGTGCAAGCGCATTACTAAAGGCAATCAGCGCGGCAATCATTACCAGCACCGTCACAAGGCTGGCAAGGGGTGTCTTTGCACCTGAATCCGCATTGATCGCCGTGCGTGAAAAGCCACCTGCGACCGCAAAGCTCTGGAACAGTCCGCCAGATAGATTGGCAAGACCAAGACCCGTCAGCTCATGGTTGGCATCGAAGCTCTCACCGCGCAAGCGTGCGTAAGTACTGGCAACGGAACTGCTAGAGACAAAGACGATCAGTGCCATCAATCCTGCGGTCGGCAAGAGTTTGAGCGCTTCTTGTAGGTCGGTCATATGCGGTAGTGTAAAGCTGGGTAGACCTTGTGGAATACGACCAATGGTCGCAACCCCTAACGAATTCCAGTGTAATAGCATACTTAGAACGATAGCAATACCCAGTAAAACCAATGGAAATAAACGTTCGGCCCATTTGGCATACGATGATGACAGCCACGTTCGCCATACCCATTGACTCGCATAGCGGTTAGCGACCAAAAGTACAAACGCGATAATACCAATCACTAAGGTCAGCGGATGCACCTGACTGGCATAGCGCTGCATGGTAGATAAATAGCCAACCAAGCTGCTACCAGCGATAGGTATCGCCATCAGATACTTTAGCTGACTGACAAAGATAAGCACTGCCGCGCCGCTCACAAACCCTGCTGAGACGCCGCGACTGATAAACTGCATAATCCAGCCAAGCTTTAGTCGCCCTGCAATCCACAGCAATGCCCCTACCATTAATGCCAATAAACTCGCCATCAGGGCATACTGCTCTGTGCCTTGCTCAGCATAAGGCAGTAGACCACTGGCCGTCATGATGGCAGTGATCGCGACGGGCCCAACAGCTTGTACGTTGCTAGAACCAAGCCAAGCATAGACGAGTACAGGCACGATCGCAGAATACAGACCATACACGGGCTGTAGACCAGCAAGTACCGCATAACCTAGGCTTTGTGGTATCACCAGTACGCCCACCACCAGTCCTGCGACCAGATCAGTCGGTAATGCTGTGAGTTGGTATTGGCGCAGCCAAGTAGGAATCAGACGTGCAGCGATAGAAGACATATCAATACATCACCAAGATAGAAAGCAGTATAAAACAGTCAGGCGAGTACGGCATTATTCGGTTTTGGCACAAAATCTCTGATAAAGCAGATCTAATACGGCTAAAGCATCATCACTTGCGATACGATAGTAAATTTGCTTGCCCTCACGGCGAGTGGCAACCAGCTCATCCTTACGCAAGATACCCAGTTGCTGCGACAAGCTTGGCTGTCCAACACCAACCAACCCCTCAAGCTCACCGACGCAGTACTCACCTTGTGTCAACTGACAAAGTAAAAGTAGGCGATCAGGATGAGAGAGCGACTTTAGTAATTGGCTGGCCTGCATCGATGCTTGCTGCATTTGTTTGGCAAGATCAATAGATGAAAAGTCGGCGCTATCAGAGGAGGTATCATGGTGAGCGCTGTGAGTAGATGTACTCATTGGTGAAGTAGAAGTAGCCAGAATAAGCTCCTTATATAATAGGGCAGTCACTGCCATATTATTTTTAATAATATATGGTTGATTATCAATGATATCGCGCCACATAGCAAGATATCGTTATTTACATTATATAAATTGATAAAATGTATTGCAGTTGCTATATTAGTAATAACAAATAAATCGTAATGATAAGCAATCATTATATACGACTCGATATCATACTTAAGCGTTAATTGAATATAAAAACCACATTGCCACAACACTCATAAATAGACAAAGAGGCAGCCATGCAAGTTCATTCTTTCTTAGATAGAGACACAGAAACCTACACACATGTACTGGCTGATGTCGAGCAGCAGCTATGTGCCATGATTGATCCAGTATTAAACTTTGATGCAAAATCAGGCAGGACGAGCACAAGCAGCGTTGACGAGGTCATTGAGTTCGTACGTGAGCGCGGTTGGGCGCTGAAATACATTATTGAGACGCACGCTCATGCGGATCATTTATCGGCGGCGATCCATGTCAAAGAAAGCCTTGGTGGACAATTGGTCATCGGTCAGCACATCACTGAAGTACAAAAAATATTTAAGCAAATCTTTAACTTTGATACCAGTTTCCGCACCGATGCCAGTCAGTTTGATATTTTGACGGACGATGGTGAGACACTAGCGCTTGGTGATATTACGATTACCGCAATATATGTGCCGGGTCATACCCGTGCCGATATGGCTTATGTGGCGGCTGATAATGAGAAAACAGTGGTCTTCGTCGGCGATACGTTATTTGCCCCTGATGTGGGCACGGCTCGTTGTGATTTCCCAGGCGGTGACGCAAAGACGCTTTATCGCTCTATCCAAAAACTGCTCGCACTCCCTGAAGATACTGTGATGTACTTGTGTCATGACTATCCGCGTGAGAGTCGCCAGCACTGCCCAACGACTACCGTTGCGGCGCAAAAATTAGAAAATATCCATGTCAAAGACAGTATCAACGAAGCAGAGTTTGTGCAAATGCGTGAGCGCCGCGATGCGACCTTGGACATGCCGCGTCTGATTATACCAGCGGTACAAGTGAATATTGATGCGGGGAACTTTCCCGCGCCAGAGGACAACGGTACGCGCTATCTAAAAGTACCTATCAATGTCCTTGGTGAATAAATCAAAGCGTGTCACGCCCTAAAAAATATGATATATCGTATCGCGCTGTAGGGTAGGCACTTATCTATAAATGACTATGCTAAAATTATTGATACAAACCGATCGAGACACTCCAGAACAATTAAAATAGGACACAGATAATGAGTGAACACAGTTTTCATTTAGTATGCCTGCATTGCCAGGCCACCAACCGTGTTCCGGCTGCACGGCTAAGCGCTGCACCGAAATGCGGTAAATGTAGTCAATCATTATTGACCGCAAGCACGCATGAGCTTAATGCACAAACGGCCAATAAGGTTATCCAAAAAAACGACGTATTGACCATCGTAGATTTTTGGGCGAGCTGGTGCCAGCCGTGCATTATGATGGCACCAGAGTTCAAGACGGCTGCTGGTCAATTGCCGCAGGTAGTGTTTGCCAAAGTACAGACGGATAAATACGAGCAAGCGGCAGCCCCTTATAATATCCGAAGCTTACCGACGATGGTTGCCTTCAGAAATGGTAAGGAAGTCGCGCGTCAGTCAGGCACACTACCAAGCAATCAAATCATCCAGTGGGTGCAAAGCCTGCAGGCGTAGGGCTTAGTAAAGTAGTATTACTCAGATTAGAGTATGACTCATAAAAGTTATAGCTATAAAAAAGCCAATATGCTGAGCGCGTATTGGCTTTTTTGTTATGTCACGATTCTATATTAACGAGAGTGCAGATCGCTAAATCTTATTCACCATAAATCTTGATGCCATTGGCAAAACTACAACGTTGAATACGGGCAGATTGGATAATCGCATCGCGCTCACCATAGAGCCGCGATAACTTTGCGTCACGCGCTTTGGTATTATTGCTTTTGCCAACCCCAAAGCTAATATTGGGAGAGATACCCCAGCGTCCTGCAGAAATCCCCACGCCCACGCCGGACGCTGCAAAAGTAGATTGCTCATTGCGCGCCGCTTCGACATAACGGTTGACGCGATTGTATTCTTGGCTCAATGCTTGGCAATCATAGTTTTGATAAGTGCTGGGCGGCACATATTGCGGCGTGACATTGCCCGTAGAGGCACAGCCTGAGAGCGCAAAAACGCCAACTGTTGCCAGTAGTGTCGCTGTGGTGAACGTTTTCATAGTGGCTCCATTAGGCTAAGTGATTGTATTTATATCTATTTAAGATAGCAAAAATAGCATGTTTAAGATATTGAAAAAATATAAATGGTTAAATATTTTATTGTCTTATCAATACGGCTGCTTGTGCGATAGCAGTACGATATTTACTCAAAATATTAAAGCGCTGCTACAACGACAATTGCTTATCAGAATAGGTTGGCGGGTTTGGCAAAGGCGAGTATTACAATGCCAACATATGCGATAGCTGAAATCAGGATACCTGTTTTGCTCTGAGTGGGTGTCGCATGGGCATTAAAGGCTTTGATGCTTGAGCTAATCGCTGCGATAAGTAAGATGATTTTGGCAAATACCCACTGTACAGGCGCATTAACACTCATCAGTTGCATGAGCATGATCGCACCTGACAGGATCAGTAATGCATATATAATATGAGTGGCGATTTTGACCACGCGTGGCGCGCGTCTATTTGCGCTGAGCACTAAGTAGCTCTGATATAAGAACAGCACAATGGTCAGTACTGCCATCAGCATGTGTAGATGTTTCATCGAATATTGCTCCTGCTAGAACTGCATTATATGGGCTTATTTAAAAAATTTTATTGTCAGCTATTTATTTTGACCCGCGCATAATGGACTGTCAGGGCTTTGACCTTGCCACTCTGTCGGTGTATAAGCATGAATGGCTAAGGCATGTACTTGACCGCCTTGTGACGTCAATAAAGGCGTAACCAATCCATATATTAGCTGATGACGCCCGACCAGTCGCTTGCCCTCGAATGCCTCACTGACAATAGTGAGCTTAAAGTGGCTTTCTTTGCCTTCGAAATAGCCAGCATGGGCCATTGACTCATTGATTAGTTCAATGTGCTGCGGCTCTAGAGCCTGTAGCTTGGCATGAAGTGCATCGGCGGTAGGTGTAGTGCTCATAACAATCCTTCAATGTATATTGCGCAATTCTATTAGGCAATCTGCAAATGATATCTATCGGCATTATAGCAGACATAGAAACCAGTATAGCGCGCGTTTTAAGACCTCTTAAATTGTGACAACCATAAATAGTAAAAGTAAAAAAGCAAAGCGCAGCTCAGAGTCTGTACTTTGCTTTTTGGTATTTGCGCACTTCATGAGTCGTAGCTTAATACGCCAAGTCACGTGTTAACGACGCGCCTTTTGATACAGTGGCGTTACTTTTGGCATCAATGATTGTAGCTCCGCGATACGGCTGCTGCTCGTTGGGTGAGTGCTTAGGAATTGAGGCGGCTCGCCTTGGCTCGCACGCTGCATTTTTTGCCATAAAGTAATAGCGGCCTGCGGGTTATAACCTGCGCGCGCCATTAACTCAAGACCAATTTGATCGGCTTCGCTCTCTTGGGTACGACTGTGCGGACGGCTCAAGCCTAGATCGCCAGCAACGCTTGCTAGCTGCGCTTGACCTTGTGATAGACCAAAGATACTAGCAGCAACACCGATACCTGTTTGGGTCGCGTATTCGCGTGAGATGCGTTCACGTGAGTGCTCACGTAATGCGTGAGAGATTTCATGACCCATGATCGCAGCAATCTCATCATCAGTTAAGTTCAAACGGTCAATGATGCCTGAGTAAAACATAACCTTACCACCTGGCATAACAAAAGCATTCAACTGATCAGATTTGATCGTATGTACTTCCCATTTCCATTTTGCTGCATCTGCACGATAAACACCCACTTGGCCTACCAAACGGTTGGCGATATTTTTTAGACGGTTGAGTTGAGCTCTATTGGTGTCTAGTAGACCTTTTGATTTTGCCTCTTGTAGTGTTTTGGTATAGCTCTGTGCTGACAGTTGCAATACCTGCTCGCTAGAAACCAACAATAACTGCTGACGATCGACGCCAACGGCACCTGTATTGGTCGTACTGGTACAGCCTGTCAATGTGAGCGCTGACAATGAAGCCGTCATCACACCAGTGGTCAATAGTTTTTTCATAAAAAGCATCCTCTCGATAAATGGTAAAAAGAAAAATCAAACAAAGTAAATCTCGTTGCAGCAAGTAATGGCGCTATTTTTTATGGCTATTTATCGACGCCCAATCACCTACTAAGACAGTAAAAGCCTGTTTAAGCTATCATTGTAAATAAGTATAATAATGTTAACCAAGTAAAACCAAGATAGGAAAAGTAACAATAGAGCGTATGATTGTAAGTGAAATAGACATTGTTCATAATGAAGTAACGTTTTGCTTTTAATGATAGCAAAAAAATTTATAATCTTTTACAAACGTGATGTAAGGTAAACTGTGGACTGATAGGGTTTAAATGAAGTAGTAGGTATCAATGTCAGAGGATAAACCTTAAAGTGCTATTATTAATATGAAATAATTTATATTTTTCTAAAAGCAATTCCTTCTTTAAATCAATTGCTTATGTGGTATTTTCTCAAAAACGAAGGTCTGGACTGAAAATATCAGCCATAATTTTAAAAAAAGGTGTTGACACCCACAGAATATTTGCTAAAATAGCCAGCCTATCGAGACGGAGTAGTTGTTGACAACACGATGATTCGATAATAAGCGGGAATAGCTCAGTGGTAGAGCATAACCTTGCCAAGGTTGGGGTCGAGAGTTCGAATCTCTTTTCCCGCTCCAAATATGGCTTGAAAAAGCGCAAAAAGCCTCACTTTATAGTGAGGCTTTTTTTTATGCGTAAAATCCGACTTAGCGCTACTTTTTAGATAAATAATGGAAGATAAAGGACAGATCGACGCTCTATGGAAAGAAAACAAGGTAGCAATAGCTGTCATGAGTGCTATGCACTAGACGTATCAACTTAAATACTTGAGTACTTTTGTAAATACCCCATTCTTAACACAACATCATCGTAGAATAATTAAGCCACCTGCCTGTACTCAGTAGGTGTCATATCATTAAGTGAATCATGGGGTCTTTCGTTGTTATAAACCTTGATCCAGTCTTCAGTCAGCTTACTAACCTCGTTTAAATTATTAAAAAGATAACAGTCTAAAACCTCATTGCGGTAACTGCGATTAAACCGTTCAATATAAGCATTCTGATAAGGACAGCCAGGCTCGATATAATCAATATAGATGCCATGAGCTGATGCCCAATCAGTGAATATGCTGGATGTAAACTCGCTGCCGTTATCCACACGAATTTGCTTAGGATAGCCATGCCACTCGGCTAGCTGGTCAAGGTAGCGAATTACTCGAAGTGAGGGCATACTGGTACCAATATCAATACCTAATACTTCACGGTTGTAATCATCAATCACATTAAAGATTCGAAAGCGAATATTGTTGTGTAGTCTGTCGCTCATAAAGTCCATAGACCAAGTATGACCCAATGCATTTGGCACACTTAACGGCTGGGGGTTACGTGCTGGTAGCCGTCTTTTAGACTTACGGCGTAGGTTTAAGTTTAACGCGGTATAAACACGGTGTACTCGCTTATGATTCCATTGATAGCCAAGCTTACGTATGCGTTTAAAGCACTTAGGGAAACCCCAACGATTGTGCTTGTCAGTAAGCTTGTTTAAGACATCAATAATCTCACTATCATCAGATAGCATAGGCTTATAGTAGTAAGCGGTTCGACTCATGCAGACCACCTGACAACTCACTGCAATGCTGACATCATACTGCGCCTGCAATTCTTGCGCCCAGACTTTGCGCTCGGGTACAGGCGCTATAGCTTTTTTATGATCTCTTCGGGCATTTGCGCTTTAAGGCTTAAATCAGCATACATCTGTTTGAGCCTACGGTTTTCTTCTTCAAGCTCTTTTAATCGCTTAACATCAGAGGCTTCCATACCTCCATACTTGGATCTAACTTCGCTATCGCTTCGTCTTGCGTCACTAAAACAGTATCCCAGACTGTTTCTTAACGTTCCTCATTATAAAAGTCGAGCTATCAATCCCGTATTTACGACACAGCTTTTTAGCAGGTATCCCAGCTTCTGCTTCTTTTAATATCGATACGATTTAGGTCTCAGTCATTCGTTTGCTCATATCAAAACTCCTGCTGGTATTTTAGCAGTTAGTTTCTACTTTTAAGTGTTATTATTTTTTGGAGTGATTACCATTTAACGTCAAAAAAGTAGTTTCTAGGCTCTAAAATATAATCATTATCAATTAGTATGATTTTTCCTACCTAGTGGTCGTTATTTCTCCTTGAATGGTCGAGTAGAAATGTGACCTGACCCCGTATATAGAATATAATAACAGTCACTACGGAAATTTGTTTACGATTACGCTATAGTTCCTGTACTTAACAATACATTTAATTATTCGTATTCAATTATCATAATTCCTTAAGTGTAAGTAAGCATATTTAAGTTATACTAATGTTTATATAGTCAATTCAGCTTAGCATAATTTGATATTGCTCGATTATGCAAGTGTCTCTAATCGAGAATTATCTCAACACAGAAAAATAGGAAAAAGTATGTCAAATATCAATGAGTCTTTACAAGAGTTAATGGATCTTGATGGTGCGATGGGTGCCTGCATTGTGGATTATATGTCAGGTATGGTGTTAGGCACGATTGGTGGCGGTGTCGATCTTGAGCTGGCTGCTGCCGGTAACTCACAAGTTGTAAAGGCAAAAGTAGCAACGATGAAATCACTCGACATCAAAGGTGAAATCGAAGATATGTTGATCACACTAGAGTCTCAGCTACACATCATTCGTCCGACAGCCAATCATGAAGATTTATTTATCTACTTAGTACTTGATAAATCAAAAGCGAACCTTGCATTGGCACGCCGTAAAGTACAGTCAATCGAAAGCAAACTAGAAATATAATTTGGCCAAAATCAATTGAGCCAGTCACTAGTTTATTGATTCTGCCTTATTACATCTGATGTATTACCTAGGATACACAATAAGGTCAAATTCGTTATATACAGTATGTATATAACGAATTATTAATTTATATATAGTTATAAGAACTTAATTAAGTTTTAGATGTTCTATCAAATGGTGGCAAAATGAAATGTATTGCATACGTCAGCAGAGTGCCTATCAAATATCGCAGTATTCGTATGCCTAGTGGGTTATCAGACATCATTAGCGTCTCTAGTAAGCACAATCCACAGTCACACATTACAGGCATCATATCCTATCGTGAAGGGCAGTATCTTCAGGTGCTGGAAGGTCCTGATATTGAAGTAGATAGACTGATGGCTAAGATATCATCTGATACTAGGCATGAAAATATCTGGGTTTTTCTGAATAAAAGTGTAACTGAACGTAGCTTTCGTAATTGGGGCATCAGCGTGTTCGACTTTGTGGATCAAGGCACTTTTTTTGATGATTTTATTGAAAAAAATAGCGTTGTCTTAAACAGTTTCGATGAGCAGCAAACAAAACGTATTCAGCCCTTTTTTGATATACACAAGTCTAATACCGCCTCCCAAAAGGATTATAAAGGTAAAAGTCTCAAATTATTGGCTTGGCCTGACCTAAATCATGTCAGTAATCCTCAAATGATTATGGATTTATGTGTCAAACTGACAAAAAAACCTTATCCGTTTGATACATTGGTCGCTAGTGGTGAGTTTGGATCTTCTCCTCAAGTCACAGAAATAATCAATGGGTTTGATCAATCAGGTATACTGAGCGTGACAGAGACACAGCCGTTAGACGAGCCAAAGGTTAATGAAAAAAAGCCTAATAAGTTTTATGGCGCGATCAAGAAATTCTTAGGAATGAGGTAAAAAATTGAATTATCAGAAGTTAGCTATCATTGGTGAGGTAGGTGCTGGAAAAACTCAAATGGTTAAGACGTTGAGTGAAATTAACCCTTTTGAGACAGAGGCAAGATCGAGTATCGATATTGGTAAAGAGTACACGACTGTCGGTATCGATTATGGCAGAATTACTTTATCTGATGATATGGCACTAGGTATCTATGGAGTTCCAGGTCAAGAGCGTTTTTCTTTTTTGTGGGAATTTGTCAACCACTCTTTGTGGGGCTTGCTCATCTTAATCAAGCATGGCGAGACGCCTGATTATGCAAATTTAGATAAACTGCTACACTTTTTTGCACCAGCAAAAAAGCAGACGACCTGTATCGTTGGTATTACTCACTGCGAAGATGCCGATAAACAAAGCGTGGCTGTGCTCGGACAAGAGATCAGAGTCATGCTGATGGAACACGATATAGTCGCGCCTGTGATCAATGTAGATCCAAGAAACAAAGAGTCCGCTGTGTCTCTATTATCATTATTTAATACCCTGAACAATCAAGGTTGATGTTAGATATGACTACACAAAACGAAAAATCACCTGCAAAAATAGCACTTTTGGGTCACATGAAAGCGTTGTGTGAGGCCAATAGAGAAATCATATTGGTCAGCTTATGCACCACAGATGGTTTTCCTATTAGCTGCTTCTCGATCAAAGAGTTGAGCAACCAATCCGACAAGTTTGCGGCGATGAGCAGTACGCTATCAGCGCTCAGCGACTCATCAGCTGCCCAGATGAAACAAGGTAAGTGCGATATCACAATCGTTGAAGCCACGTCTGGCAATATGCTGTTTGTCAAAACAGACTATATCGGCAAACCATGTGTATTGACCGTTGTGGCACAAGACAAGATGGCATTAGCAGAAGCAAGATATAAGACTAAAAAGCTGATTGGTGAAATCTCATCTATTACTGAGTAACGTGAAATTATTGCTAGTAGATCGCTTCTTAAAGTAGCTGCAACGCTATGCTTTGTAAAAGATTAACCTTGCTCAATCAAATCTTATCAAAAATCATCCCAATACGGATGATCACCAAAGCGCTCAGCAATGAAGTCAATTAAATAACGACAACGCTGCGATAAAAACCGATTTTTTGGATAGACGGCATAAGCGTTTAGTATTGGCAATTGATACTGCTGCAAAATCGGTACAAGCTCGCCACGCGCCAGCTTTTTATAAGCGATGAAAGTTGGAATGACAGTAATGCCATGTCCTTTTACTGCCAAATCCGTTAAAAACTCACCATTGGTGGCTTTAATTTTGGCGTTCATCGCGTGATAATGCTTTTTTCCTTGTGCGTCAATCAGCTCTATATTGTTTGTTTGACCAAGACTGTATTGCAAAAACTCATGCCCCTCCAAATCTTCTAATGTATCAGGTGTGCCCATTTTTTTTAAATAGTCGGGGCTGGCGCAGATGACGCAACGAATCCGTGCCAGCGGCTTTGCTTGATAACTAGAATCTCGTAGCTCTCTGATTCGAATAGCCAGCTCATATCCTTCTTCAATCAGATCAACATGCCGATCAGAAAAATCCAATTCAAACTTCAGGTTTGGGTGCTGATTGGCGTATTCATCAATCACATCAGTCAGATGCATAAGACCAAACGATAATGGCGCGGTCATCTTTAGCGTACCCCCAATGCGCGTTGGCGTATCATTGGTAGTCTCGTTCAAGGCATCAACCGCGTTTAAGATACTGTTGACCTGCTGATAATACTGCTCACCTGCTTGTGTCAAGTGAGAGTGGCGCGTCGTACGGCTGATCAACTGAGTGCCTAGGCGCGCCTCCAAGTCTTTTAGGCGGCGGCTAACGGCAGACTTTGCAATATTTAATTGTTCGGCGGCTTTAGTGATGCTGCCTGCCTCGACAATGCGTACAAACATCGCCATGTCTTCTAACTGTCCCATTATCGATGCCTCATTATTGTTCTAATAAAAAGAATAGTTATTTGCACTTATGTCTGTTTATCTCTATATAGTCAACAATTATAATAGATACATTGTTCAATCACGTGAATTAATAACAAATATATAGATAATAAACGTATGGACAGTTAAGGATAAATAATGAAAACGATCTATCATGCAGCAGACTCCCGCGGTAATGCCAATCACGGCTGGCTCAAAAGCCGTCATACTTTTAGTTTTGCCAATTACTATAATCCTGAACGTATTGGCTTCGGGGTGTTACGTGTCATCAATGATGATTTTGTCATTGGTGGTCAAGGGTTCGGCAAGCACTCGCACCGTGATATGGAAATTATCAGCATTCCTCTAGCTGGCAAACTTGCGCATGGCGATAGCATCGGTAATGAGGGCATGATTGAGACGGGTGAGATCCAAGTCATGTCAGCGGGCACAGGCATCACTCATAGTGAAATGAATGGCAGTCGTGAAGAAGCTGTGAGATTTTTACAGATCTGGGTCATGCCAAATAAAATGAGTGTTGCTCCTCGCTATCAGCAAGTGCACATGGGAACCATCATGACGCCCAATGAATTCAATCAGGTGCTATCACCAAATGCAGATGATGCAGGGGTTTGGATTCATCAAGATGCTTGGTTCAGTATGGGAGAGTTTGATGAAGGCGTGACGCAGACCTACCAACTAAACAATCCTAATAATGGTGTTTATATTTTTGTGATTGCAGGAACAGTCGTGATAGACGGTAACATTTTGTCTACTCGAGATGGCCTTGGGGTTTGGGATACTAAGCACTTCACTATGGAAGTGAAAGAGGCGGCAAAAGTATTGCTGATGGAAGTGCCGCTTTCTATGTAGATCACGGATGAGCGCCGTAGCATCGTTCGTTCGCTCGACTAACCGCATACAGATCAAGAGGTGCCACATGACGATTAGAACTCTAGAGCCACGATCAACGGAGGTTGGTGGTGTTCCTATCGCACGGTTATTACCCAATAAAGGCAAACAACCGATTGGCGCATGGTGCTTTTTGGATCATGCAGGGCCAGCTGAGTTTGCTCAAGATGATTTAGGGGTTCAAGTTGGTCGCCATCCGCATACCAATCTACAGACGTTTAGCTGGATGATTGATGGTGAGATTTTACACAAAGACAGCTTGGGTAGCGCGCAAGTCATTGCCAAAAACCAAGTCAACCTCATGACAGCAGGTACTGGGCTGATGCAAGGTATCAGCCATACAGAGCAAAGCGTTTTTTTGGACAATGCTGACTCAGACAATACTGATTCAAGCGTCGCTGCACGTAGTATCAATATGATACAGCTGTGGATTGCTTTACCCACTGACCAGCAGATTGAACGCAGTTTTCATCATTACCCAGAGCTGCCAGCATGGACTGAGGGCAACGTCGAGCTGATTCTGACCACGGGCAGTTACAAATCAGCATTTGGTGAGCACCATCAAGCGCCAACGTTGCAGTACTCAAAGATAGTTGGTATCGATGTACATTTTTTAGAAGATGGAGACGTCACGCTGAATTTGGAGGCGAGCTTTGAGTACGGTATTTTAGTGGTTGTCGGTGCGCTAGAGTTTGAAGGTCAAGTATACAAGAAAGACCAGTTATTACGTTTTCATCGTACAGACGTTTCTAACGATACAACGATAACGCTGGTCGCAAAGAAAGGCACACGTTTGATGTTCATTGGTGGGGAGCCTCTAAGCAACCAAGTATTACTGTGGTGGAATTTTGTCGCTGACAACAAAGAGGAGCTCAAGCAATCGGTCATTGATTGGAACAATGGTCATGAGCGTTTTGGTGAAGTGGATTCTGATATGCAGCGTCTGGTGGCACCAGAACTACCCAAAGGCTTCAAAGGTTAACCACTAATACGCAAAATTTATTAATCTATTTTTCAAAGGTAATCATCATCGTTAAGTTTTTTTACAAAAAATACATGGGGTTTCAGGTAAATTGTTCCGATAATAGCCCACATAAACAAACTATTTCATAAAAACTTGTTGATCATAAGATTGACAAGGTCTATCAACCCAGAGCAAATCATTCCTACAACAATATGGAGAAGTACCATGTCAGAACTAAAAGACTTACAGCAATTAGCAGAAAAGCGCCGTTCTATCTATGCACTAAGCGACCAGTTGCCAGTATCTAACGATGAAGTCGTAAAAGTAGTTGAGCATGCTGTCTTGCATACACCATCATCATTTAACTCGCAATCAACGCGTGTCGTTGTGTTATTCGGCGATGATCATCACAAACTATGGGATATGACTGAAGATGTACTACGTGCAATCGTCGGTGATGAAGAAGCGTTTAAATCTACCAAAGACAAAATTGCTGGCTTTAGAGCGGGTGCTGGTACGGTATTGTTCTTTGAAGATAAAGCAGTGGTGAGAGGCATGCAAGAAGCGGCGCCTTTATATGCTGATAATTTCCCAATTTGGGCAACTCAGACCAACGCGATGCATCAGTACGTCATCTGGACGGCGCTAGCAAGCATTGATGTTGGTGCGAACTTGCAGCACTATAACCCAGTAATCGACCAGAAAGTCGCGAGCACTTGGAACATCGATGCAGATTGGGAACTAAAAGCGCAAATGGTATTTGGTAAGATTGAGCAGCCAGCAGGCGACAAAGAATTCAAGCCACTTGATGAGCGTATGAAAGTATTTGGTGCTTAATGTTGTTGTTTGAGAATAGACAACCTATGGCCTTGCTTAGGAAGTTTGCTAAATAAACTACAGAGCACGTAAAAAACGCCACCCAAGCATCGGGTGGCGTTTTTTTATGAATAATAAATATTAAAGACAGTACAGCTACATTGGATATTTGCAGAACTGATGCGACAATTTAATGATTATTTACGTTGCATCAAACTGTTGGCGACCCATGCTGGACCGATTAATAAAAACTGTAAATCTTCAAAAAACGAGGGTTTTTTGCCTTCGATTTTATGACCAATAAACTGACCAATCCAAGCAACAACAAATACTGCCGCCCACGCTTTGAATCCCCATGGCATAGCCGCCATAACCGACAGACAAATCAGAATAAACAGCCCCATTGCCAAAAATAGCGGCGTCGATAAGCGTATATAAAATAATAAGACTAATGCGCTCAGTACGAGAGTAAACCATACAGACAGCGACATTCCCATCCCCAACAAACTCACAAAAATCGTCGGCACACATAGCCAATGGATTTTCTTATTAATCAGGTTTTGGTGACTGACTGCATACTCACTGAGCCACTGCTCAAGCGTGCGTTTGGATATTTTGGGTTGACGAGACATACTAACCTCCTTGTTAGTAAATGAAATAAGACGCTGACATGCGCTATCAATTTAAATATTAACATGCGCAATTAGTACCAGTTGTAGCACTAATTGCGCGTGTCCACCATGTTATCTGTTAGACGGCACAGTCAATTTCGCTCGTATTGCCAATGCTATATTGGTAAGACTTATCTCAATATCTCAAACGCTTTTTTCTACAGATGTTGCTATTAACCTCGTTCGCTGCGATGCCACTCATAGAGACCGACAAAGGCGTTTACCTGATACACCATCGTCTGAATCGCAAAAATATAGTTGCCAGACATGAGATTGACGATCAGCCAGACAAAGTTGACGATGATCCATAACCACCAGTTAAAGGAATAACGCAGGATCATGGCAGCTTGCGCGGTAATAGACAGCACAAAGGCAATGACGTTGATCCAAAAGAAAGAGATGAATCCCAAAAACAGGCTATTATCATCCTCTACGACGGCATAACCGTAGCTCGCCAGTAGATCATTGACGGTTGGGAAAAGGGCAAGACCGATGATGATAAATGCGGCAGTGATCAACCACACCGCTTTGCTCGCTGATTTTGGGATCATGTCGCCATCAGGGTCGGTGTGTTTTGACCAGTAAAAGATGCCATAGACATGGGTAAAAAAGTTAAATAGGGGCGCGAGCATCAGACCCACTGCGCCAGATGTGGCCTGTACAATGACTTCCCCTGCGGTTGCGCCCATACCAAAGCCATTGCCCATGACGTTTTTGCGAAATGACAGTGACACCACACAAATCAGACCAATAAACGAGACAGCCAAGTAAAACCAATCAAGCATGGTATGGTCGGTTGTGAGCCAAAAACCTGCGGATAAGGCAATGACCCCGCAAATAAACCAAACGATGATCCATTGCATCGACCATTTTCCGGTGATGTTATCCAGTAGCTGAATACGCATAAATTTTTCCTCTAAAATTGATACTGATTTCAATATAGTGCTAACGACAACATAATGTTAACTGCAACGCGCTAGCTGAATAAATGATGATAAATAGGGCACTCTTTGATGCCTCTTATAATGTTTTGCCATAAATATGCTGATCGATAAATTGCAGTGCTTGCTGATAACGAGCATCGTAATCGGGCTGGTCAATCATATGCGGCGCGATATCGTGACGAGCAAAAATGTCTAGTAGGCGCTGCTCGAACCGTCCACGTGCTTCAGGCGTACCTAAAGAGCGCATGCCGTCATCAACCCATGGCGTATTGTTATCGAGCATGATGGTGTGGTCTAAGCGAAACTCATCAACGCAAGCAGCGACAAAAGGATGCGTGCGACCTTCGTACTCTTCACAAAACGCTTGTGTGGTCACAAAATCCGTATCAACGATCGTAACCGGAGCCGTTGCATTGGCTTTAGCATCGCGTATCGCTTGCGCATGATCCAGACAAATAGGGCCGTAATCGCTGTACTGTAGCCCAACTTCGCTACCGCCCAAATCTGTGCCCACATACAGACGGCCCATCTCCAGCGCAAAGCTGGCACCATAGTAATTAGCCAGCTTATGCACCAGTGTTGTCTTGCCAGAGCTTTCGCCGCCGACGATCGCAACGGTTTTTGTATAGTTAGCGCGTGCCTCTGGATGGATTGCTGACCAATGGGCGACTGGGTCGCGAGCAATGGCGTACGAGTCGAACTCAGGCTGTAGCGTAGTAGTGACCACTTGTAGGATAAGTTGCTCTTGTACATCACTCTGCGTCAGTGGGTGGTTCTCCGCCATAAACAATGCTGTCTCTGCAGGGAGTGCTAATGCCTTTATCAAGCGCTGCAATTTGGCATTACTAGTCGCCACATCGATCCTGACATTTTCGCTACTATCATAAAGATGCTCATGAAGCGGTAACTCGATCTCATCAGTAGTATGAATATGAATAAATGGCAAATCCGCACAGGCCATCTGTAGCCAACGCGCTTTGTCTTGTAAGGTGATCGTAAAATCTGGATGCGGTGATGGATGCGTCATAATGACGATATGCAGGGTCTTTGCTTGTCCTGCTGCTTCTAATATGCTGCGCATTTGCCCCAAATGTAAGGGCTCAAAGTGTCCAATCATCAATCCGTTGTCGTACATAGCCATCCTTATTCTGTTTTGGGCTTATATTTGTTTCAGGTTTAAGGATAAATTCTCTAAAACCTGAGTTACTTATGAGCATGGTATAAAGGTTTTGGAGGATTTACAGGTAGGTTATTGTAAATCTGACTTATATTTGACTCTTACACAGATTATTATGTTTTTCATCAGCGGTTTTTGTGTGAATCTAAAAATAAAAAGCGAGTGATGATTTTTTGACAATTGAAGATTTGAGCATTCATTACCACTGTCAAGTCGCTATCAAAACACTACTTATCTCTTTGATCCATTTAAAAAATAATGAACTGTGTAAATAGCTAGAGCAAGGTTTTAGCAACAAAGTAAATTCTGAAACATTTTGAAATAACTATTTAAAATCAGGGGCTTGCGTGGTGGTATGACAGGTTAGGGCAAGCTTACGTATCATAAACTCACAAAGTACGTCTATACCTTCAACAGATAAATTTTCAAGAATTGATATACTTATTTATAAGATGGCAAGGCAAGGTAGCCTTGAGACTAAAGAAGCAAGAAAAAAACAAAAAATACATTATAAAAATAGATAACAGAGAGGTATTTAGTTTGGCTAAGTTAGCAAAATTACATCGCTCACAAAATAATCGCATGATAGCGGGCGTGATGGGCGGTATTGCAGAATATGTCGGCTGGTCACCTACGTGGGTCAGATTACTATTTGTAATTGTCTCGTCGCTAAGCGCTGCTGTACCGGGTATTTTGATCTATATCGTATTATGGATAATCATGCCAAAAGCCAATAGCGATTCCTATCAGTAACCAAGTCAGTAACCAAGCTTAATATTTAGGCATTAATACCCGTTAAAAGAAATAAATCTGTACCACAAGCAGCTGTCCAACAAGCAGTCTCCAAAAATAAAAAGCCTGAATCATCAGGATGCCCAAGATACAATTTTCCTCCTGCCCGAATGCTCACGCATTTGGGTATTTTTTTGTTTTCAAGATTAGTCGCCGGTCAGGCGTTTTTTATGATGGTTCGGTCGTAAATCAGGGATATAGTCGCGTGTTTTTATCGACAACGCAAATTTAGTTAACGTAAATATGGATAAAATAGTCAATTTTTAGTAAGGTGAGCAGGCAAATAGCGTCGTTGCCAAATAGGTGATGAGTGCTATCAGAGATTTATTTAATCATACCCATTTCACAGTGACTTACTATGAAAACCCAAACTATGACATCCGAAGCGACAACCCCGATGACACAAGACCAAACTCCTCAACCGATGACTTTTCAGGACTTAATCCTAACCCTACAGAATTATTGGGCTGACAAAGGCTGCGTGGTATTGCAACCTTACGATATGGAAGTCGGCGCGGGCACGTTTCATACCGCCACGTTTTTGCGCTCGTTAGGTCCTGAGCGTTGGAACGCAGCGTATGTACAGCCATCGCGTCGCCCGACTGATGGTCGCTACGGTGACAATCCAAACCGTTTACAACACTACTATCAGTTCCAAGTCGTACTAAAGCCGAACCCACCTAACATTCAAGAGCTATATCTGGACTCGCTACGCGCTATTGGTATCGATCCATTGGTGCATGATGTACGTTTTGTGGAAGACAACTGGGAATCACCAACGCTTGGCGCGTGGGGACTTGGCTGGGAGATTTGGCTCAACGGTATGGAAGTGACCCAGTTTACCTATTTCCAGCAAGTCGGCGGTATCGAGTGCTTCCCAGTAACAGGCGAGATCACTTACGGTCTTGAGCGTCTGGCGATGTATGTGCAAGGCGTTGATAGCGTCTATGACTTGGTCTGGGCAGATGGCGAGTTTGGCCGCGTCACTTATGGCGATGTGTTCCATCAAAACGAAGTTGAGCAATCGACCTATAACTTTGAGCACGCTGATGTGCCAATGATGGGTGAGATGTTTGATTTTTATGAGCAGCAGGCAGATAAGTTGGTTGAAGCAGGCCTGCCGTTGCCTGCTTATGAGATGGTGTTAAAAGCCTCTCATGCGTTTAACTTGCTTGATGCCCGCGGTGCGATTTCGGTCACAGAGCGTCAGCGCTTTATCCTGCGTGTACGTACGCTTGCGCGTAAGGTTGCGTTTGGTTATGTCGAAGCTCGTGCCAAGTTAGGCTTCCCATTGGCTGATGAGGCGCACCGCGCCGAAGCTCTTGAGAAGTATTTGCCAAAAGAAGACGCGGTAACAGAAGGCTCATCAACAGACAGCTTAGCCAAAGAAAGCACTAACAATCAACCGACGAACAAACAATAGGAGCATCCCATGAGTACTATTCTATTTGAACTGGGGTGTGAAGAGCTGCCTCCAAAAAGCCTAAAACCATTGCGTGATGCGCTGCAAACTAGTGTCACTGAGCAATTATCTGCAGCTGAGATCACCTTTGATAGCATCAAAGCCTTTGCCGCACCGCGCCGTTTGGCGATTCAAATTGAAGGCATTAGCGATAAGCAGCCTGACCGCACTGAGCAAAAACGCGGACCAGCCATCAAAGCGGCATTTGATAGCGATGGCAATCCAACCCGTGCGGCGATGGGTTTTGCTAAAGGCTTAGGTATTGAAGCGAGCGAGCTTACGACCATTAACACCGATAAAGGTGACTATGTCGGCTTTGAGCAAACGATCAGTGGTCAAGCGACTACCGAGCTACTGCCAGCTATTTTTCAAACGGCGTTAGATAGCCTACCGATTGCCAAACGTATGCGCTCAGGCGCAAGTCGCAACGAGTTTGTCCGTCCCGTCCAGTGGGTAGTATTGATGCAGGATGACACTGTTATTGATGCCACTATCCAAGGGCATGAGACAGGCTCGCAAACTCGTGGGCACCGTTTCCACAGCCCTGACTACCATGATATTGCTCATGCCAATAACTATGAGCAACTGTTAGATGGTCTAAAAGTCGTGGCAGATTTTGATAAGCGCCAAATGCTGATCAAAAACCAAGTCAAAGCATTGGCAGATGAAGTTAATTCTGATGCTATCGTACCGCAGGATTTGTTGGACGAAGTTACCGCATTGGTTGATTTCCCCATTGCGCTACGAGCAAGCTTTGAAGCGCGCTTTTTACAAGTGCCACAAGAAGCGCTTATCTCGACCATGCAAGCGGATCAAAAGTATTTTTGCTTGACGGATAAAACGGGCAAATTGCAGCCGTACTTTATCTTTATCACCAATATTGAGTCTAAAGACCCCAATCAGATTATTGAAGGTAATGAAAAAGTTGTGCGTCCACGTTTGGCTGATGCCGAGTTTTTCTTCTTACAAGATCAAAAGCAGCCGTTATTTGCACTCACAGAGAGCCTAAAAACTCGTGTATTCCAAGACAAATTGGGTACGATTTGGGAGAAGTCTGAGCGTATTGCTAAGCTTGCCGCGTTTATTGCTACCCTAATGCAGCAGCAAGGCCACGATATCAACGTCGATGACACTGTACGTGCGGGTATTTTATCCAAAGCAGATTTGGCCAGCTCGCTCGTTGGTGAATATCCTGAATTGCAAGGTATCGCGGGTACGTATTATGCACGTTTGAATGAGGAACCTGAGGCAGTTGCGGCAAGCTTGGAAGAGCAATACCTGCCCAAGTTCAGTGGTGATGTATTACCACAAACACCAGTTGGTATTTGCTTAGCGTTAGCTGATCGCCTAGATACGCTCGTTGGTATTTTTGCGATTGACCAAGCACCGACGGGTTCAAAGGATCCGTTTAGCCTACGTCGTTCTGCTATTGGCATTTTGCGTATTTTGATCGAAAAGCAGTTACCAATTAATCTTGTCGCATTGGTTGAGCAAGCGATTAAAGGCTATAGCGATGCTGAAGGTAGCAAAATTGCCAAAATGGGTGACACCTTTACCCAAGTGATGGCGTTCTTAAACTCGCGCTATCGTGCGATGTATACCGAGCAGGGCGTTAGCGTCGATACGATTCAGGCGGTACAAGCGATTAACCCGCATATGCCGCTTGATTTTGATCAGCGTATCCGTGCCGTACAAGCATTTAGCGAGCTGTCACAAGCGTCAATGCTCGCGGATTCCAACAAGCGCGTGGCTAATATATTGGCCAAGTCAGAAGTCGATGTTGCTGATACGGTTGATGAGACGCTACTATCTGAGACTGCTGAGCAAAATTTATATGCAAATGTGCAGCAAGCACAGACAGTGGTACAGCCATTGCTTGAGCAAGCGGACTATACGCAAGTATTGCAAACGCTGGCGAGCTTAGATGAGCCATTGACACAGTTCTTTGATAACGTGATGGTCAATAGTGACGATGCGGCGCTCAAAAATAACCGCTTGGCATTGCTCAAGCAGGTACGCGCCTTGTTCTTGACTGTGGCAGATATCAGCGAGCTACAGCTATAACTGCTAGCCTTTAATCTTAGATTTTGATACAAAAACTGGCTCACTGTGGCCAGTTTTTTGTTGCTATAGCACTTGGCTATTCGTCAGTGCCATGCATGACAACCCAGCATCATCGACAATTAACCGTAAAGGCATTGTGCCATTACCATTATTGACGGTAAAATTTAGGCATTCGAGCGTCTTGGATCATGGTAAGTGTCATCACTCTTGTTATTCATTACGTTTATTTGTCGTTGAAGGAGCGCTGCCGTGTTTGCCGTTATTATTGTCATTCTTATTATCTGGGCTTCCATGTGGGCTTTTTACAAGTTTATGTACCCACGTCCACCCAAAAGCATGATGCCAAAAGAGGGTGATGTCACCACACCGCGTCAGTGCAATTTTTGCGGTAACCGTTTGGCGGAGTATCGCGGTGTCCTTGAAACTAAGCCTAGCTTAGCGACAACCAGTGATGGTAATACTGAATCAGCCCAAGAATTATTCTTTTGCAATTATGAGCATCAGGCAGACTTTCACGCAGGCAAGACTTACAAACCTTATGCGTAAGCAGATAGATAAAAACGATTGACCATAAAAAAGCGCTTAGTATGGATGAACTAAGCGCTAATAGGCTGAACGGCTCTCTATCAGACTGTCTATCCTTTCGAATAACCTGTCTGCTGATACAACGCCGCGACTATTACAAAATAGAGTGGGCGTCTTTCATGATTTTATTTAGCAATGCCTGTGATTGCTTATCTTTTTGCAAGCGGTCTTCATCACTTCTTTGGTTGGCATGGATTTTTTCGTATAAATTCAAGCAGCACAGCACCAGTATGCTTTCTTGACTGAGGCTTGGTGCGTCTCGCTTTAGATCAAGCGCATAGTTATTGATATAAGAGACCGCCGATAGTAGCTCTTCTTGCTCATGAACGGGACAAAAAATTGGATAAGTCACGCCTGCAATCGCGATATCGACTTTTTTGATCTGGGGCTCAGTCGCTTTACCATTGGCTTGAGACGATGTGCTGGATGTGCTCGCCCCCGATTGAGTGGATTTTGGTACGGCTACGTCTTTATTCGGTGCTTGAGTATTTTGTGATGGGTTATTTTCTGGCTGTTTTTCTATAGCGTTGCTTTGGTTGTCGGTCATGATACATCCTACAATGTCTGGTCAGTGAAATGAGTGATATCAGGTTTTACAAATAGCGTTGGGCGGTTTAATAAGTAGCATATTTTGCTATCTATTACAGGAATGCGTTAGCTTTCTGCTTGATCGATGCGGGTTAAGCGTTGCAAGACGACTTGCGTACGCTCTGCTGCCAACTGATTCTTCTTTTGCAGTTCACTGTTTTGTTGTTTGATATTGCTATACTGCTGCTTTAATTCATTATTGTGCTTTTGCAACTCGCTATTTTGTTGTTGTAATTGGCTGATTTGTTTTTGTAGTTTGTCTTGTTCTTCACCAATCATATGGTGCGCTTCAGCAAGGCTTTGATAGCGCTTGTCGAGATCGTTCAGTTGCTTTTTTGCGCCATCACGCTCGCTGTGGCTGGCATCAAGCTTGTTTTTTAGAGCAGAGACTTCTTTTGCATCGCTAACAGGGTGTTGTTTTAGGCTGCTAAGTTCAGCACTGACAAGCTGATACTGTTTTTTGATGTCGAGTACCATTTTTTCTAATATTCTAAGTTGATCATACATAGTCAGTTTTTATCCTTAACAAGTAAGCGTGAATGAATTTTGTTCGCTGCATTTAATAATGCCATAGGTGACCGCATAATATCTATATCAACAAAGTAATTACAAGTACGAGGCTTTGTCTTTTTACTTTTATCTATCGATGATTTGTCCCAGACATTTTGTCGTGACGATTTTTATTTTTTGAACAGTAATCAACTACTAGGACCTCTATTATGAATGATAATATCTCTGGCTGGAATACTTGGCTGACTGCGTTTGATGATTGGACGGACGTGTCTATCAGTGAGGTGCACGGCCTGATGACAGGGCTTATGACGGCGTGTAACGCGCCTGATGAGGCCACATGGGCAAAGGTGTTTGAAGAGCTGAGCTTTGCGCCACTACCAGAGGCGGCATTGACGTTGCTGACAGAAGAAGCAGAAGACACGGTGTTTCAGTTAAAAGATAAAGATGATGCGTATGCTTACATGCCGCTGATCCCTGATGATGAACATGATTTATACGAGCGCGTGATGGCATTGAAACAGTGGTCAAACGGCTTTATGACGGGTTTTGGTATTACTGATTGTAATTTGAGTAGCGAAGAGAATGAGATGCTCTCAGATTTGGCTAAAATTGGTGGCATTCGGTTAGAAGAAGAAGAGGATTTTGAGGGGGGAGAGGAGTCTTATCTTTATATCTACGAGTTTGCTCGTATGGTGCCAGTGAGCTTTGCGACGCGTAAGCGCAAGCCTGTAAAAGACATCGCCCTGATTGCTGGACTATCTATCAATGCCAAAACTACCAAAGAGCTACAAGCAGAAGGCAAGTTGCCAAAACCGATGCCACCCGTGCTTGACGTGATGAATCAGAATAATCCATCATAAGACAAATCTGATGCCTCATAGTTTTTAAGAAATGGCTTTTAAGAAATGACTTTTAAGACATAATTCTTTAAGACATAGTTCTTAAAAATCATAATAGGGATATTTTATGATCCAAGATACTAATGACAATGCTAGCAATGACCAACAGTTAAACCCTGCTACGCACCCGAGTAATAGCCTTGATTGGCTGACACGGCTTATCGCTTTCGATACGGTCAGTCGACACTCCAATCTAGCATTGATTCATGATGTGAGAGCGTATTGTGAGCAGCTTGGTCTGACGGTAGATTTGACCTTTAACGAGGCAAAGACCAAGGCCAACTTGTTTGTGACCGTACCCGCTGGCGAAAACGCTGACCAAATTAATAACGGTTTGGTGCTCTCAGGTCATACTGATGTCGTGCCTGTCGATGGTCAAGACTGGACATCAGAGCCGTTCACCGCGACGATACGTGGTGACAAGCTATACGGACGCGGTGCGTGCGATATGAAAGGTTTTATTGCGTGTGCGCTGACAATATTGCCACAAGCTGTACAGCTATCTAATAGCGGTCAGCTGCGTCGCCCATTGCACCTCGCGCTGTCGTTCGATGAAGAGGTGGGCTGTTTGGGTGCGCCATTGATGTTGGCGGATTTAAAAGCGCGCGGTATCACCCCTGATTATTGCATCGTCGGTGAGCCAACCAATATGGCGATGGTGGTTGCACACAAAGGCATCGCGGTGTATCGTTGCCGTGTCCATGGTAAATCAGCACATTCTTCATTGATTGCACAAGGGGTCAATGCGATCAGCTACGCTAGCAAATTGGTGGGCTATGTCGACACGCTTGCTGAAGAACTGAGCGCTCGTGATGACAATGATGCATTGTTTACCGTGCCTTATTCGACATTGTCAGTAGGGACTATACACGGCGGTACAGCCACCAATATCGTGCCCAATCTGTGTGAGTTCACCTTTGACTATCGCAACCTGCCGCACATGACCCAAGACGATATACTAGCGCCCATTCAAGCAAAAGTTGCTGAGTTAAATGCGCAAATGCAAGCGCGTGCGCCTGAGACGGGTATCGAGCTGATGCAGGAAGAGAGTGTTCCTGCCATGACGGATAATAACAGCGCTGAGCTACAATCATTAATAGCAGCTCTGACAGGGGATGATGAGCGTCATAAAGTCGCTTACGCAACAGAAGGGGGGCAGTTTACTAATGCAGGCATCCCAACGATCATCTGTGGCCCTGGTAGTATTGAGCAGGCACACAAAGCGGATGAATATGTAGAACTGATCGAAATCGAACGTTGTGACGGCTTTTTGCAAAAACTATTAGACAGTTGTACTGCCAAGTAGCTTATAGAGGTGTCGATACGCTATAAAAGTGGCAAACATATGTATATAATGTGAGAAGTATCAATAATACCGCCTGAATGGCGGTATTTCTTTTTTTGGCGATGTGGCTGTTCGTATAAGAAGCATTTATATATAACAAAGTAGGGGTTAGCTGATGTCTTGGCATCTGTTTGCAGTATTTTTCGCAAGTACGTTTTTGATTTCCGCAACACCAGGTCCCAACATGTTGTTGGCATTCCAGTATGGCATGAACTATGGTGTGAAGCGCACACTATGGACGCTGGCAGGTTTGAGCTTTGGGCTATTTATCTTGCTGCTATCGACTTTACTTGGGCTGGATGTGATCAGTCGCCAGTCGCCATGGCTGCTCACAATTATCAAAGCCGTGGGCGCGGCATACTTGGTATATTTGGGCATCAGCTCATGGCGTGATGCGGGTGATGGTAGCTTGATGAGCGATGCCAAGGAGTTAAGTGCTGAGGTTGAGGCCGACTATGGGGCTTTTGAAGGTCAAGCTGGTACACCGCAGCCGCGCTCGCTGTCGAGTGCTGCGGTCAAGACAAGTCCCAGCAATCTCACTTTATTCCGTACAGGGGTCTGGGTATCTTTATCTAATCCAAAAGCGATATTATTTTTCGCAGCGTTCTTTCCTAAGTTTATTAATTTTAGTGCGCCACTATGGCCGCAATATATCTTATTGACCATTGGGCTATTCATGAGCGAAACCATTTGGCAGATCGTATATACCCTAGGTGGTAAAAAGCTGGCAAGCTGGCTTGATGTCGGTAATCGTTTAGCGTGGCTCAATCGTGGTTGCGGCATTATCTTTATTATAATTGCAGCGGCTTTGTTTGCTGAAGTAATTAATAGTTTTATGCTATAAAAAGTTATTAGTTATTATTTGAAATAATCACTTTGTTAAATGAATCGCTATGGTATTGCGTTTTTTTGTTATTCAAAAATTAATAGTTGACAATATTTTTTAAATCGTTATTATTATCTCACTGATTTATAGTCTTGCTATAAATTTCTAATAAATCTGCTACTGTTGCCCTGACATTAGCCACAACCTATGGAGGAATCATCGTGTCCTATATAACTGTTAAGACGTTTTTAAAGATTGAATGTATGAAAAGCATGACAACAATGAAGACTTCGAAAAGGTTTGGCTAAATTTATACATAGCTATTGAGTGATATTCTATCTATTCATATCAATGAATAGCCTCCTATATGTACTCGCTCCATCCTTCCTCTAAATCTACTTTGTTAAAATAGCGATGCGATAGTGCTAAGTAGTTTTGTGCTTGCTGTTATCTGTTTATCCAACATTCTGCTGTATCTTTACTACCAAAAAATCATTCACGCTAACACTTAGCGATTGTCTACCTGCGCGCATAATATTTACGCCCTTATTTTTGGTATGAAAGATTCTTCTTTAAAACGTCCATAATAAAGAAGCCATGAATTTTTATTGATTTTTAATTAATAAAAATACGGATTTTTATTGCCTATAATTTCTTAGATAATAATCTTTTTCTTATTAAACCATTATGTTTAATTTAGAAAGATAAGTAATGTCTAAAAAATATAAATAGACGAATTGAAAAAAATGCATGGCTTTAATAATAAAAAAACGGAAAATTAAATCATGAGTGTTCAATTAGTATTAAATAAAAATAGTAAACATGGCGTGCCTGTCAAAATCTACACTTCGGATGTCGAGCAAGGCGCGATGCAGCAATTACGTAACTTGGCTCAGCTAGAGTTTGTACATTCGCACATTGCGGTCATGCCTGATGTGCATGTGGGCAAAGGCGCGACCGTTGGCAGCGTGATTCCGACCAAGTCTGCCATTATTCCTGCGGCGGTCGGCGTAGATATCGGCTGCGGTATGAACGCTGTGCGCTTATCACTCACGGCAAGTGATCTGCCTGATAGCTTAAAAGCGCTGCGCTTGGTGGTCGAGCAGCAAGTGCCGGTGGGTTTTAATATGCACAAGCAAATCCAAGCAAAAAACTCCACGCTTGACCCATTAGGCAAACGCCTAAAACCGATTACTGATAAGCATCCGGGCTTACTCAAAATGCTTAAAGGTTTTGAGCGTACGTGGGCCAAACAGCTGGGTACACTTGGCGGTGGCAATCATTTCATCGAGCTGTGCTTGGATGAAAACAAAGATGTCTGGGTAATGCTGCATTCTGGTAGTCGCGGTATTGGCAACTGTATCGGTCGCTACTTTATCAATCTGGCCAAAAAAGAGCGTCAATCACGCTTTGGTCATGTGCCTGATCGTGATTTGTCGTATTTTGCTGAGGGGTCTGACAGCTTTGCCGATTATGTTGAGGCAGTTGGTTGGGCGCAGGATTACGCGCTAGAGAATCGCCGCGAGATGATGCGTTTGGTGATTAAGGCGCTGCAATCGCCGCAAGCAGGATTGCCACGATTTGCCCTGACCAAAGAAGCCATCAATTGCCATCATAACTATGTCAATGAAGAGGTGCATTTTGGCGAGCAGGTTTACGTGACGCGTAAAGGCGCAATCAGTGCTTATGCCGGTGAGCTTGGCATTATCCCCGGTTCGATGGGCGCAAAATCCTTTATCGTCCGTGGTCTTGGCGCGGCAGAGTCGTTTTGCTCCTGCTCACATGGGGCGGGGCGACAGATGAGCCGTGGTAAAGCGATACGCGCGTTCACCATTGATGAGCTAAAAGCGCAAACCGATGGTGTCGAATGTCGTAAAGACAAAGGCGTTATCGATGAGATACCGGGCGCGTATAAAGACATTGATGAGGTGATGGCCAATCAAAAAGACTTGGTTGAAGTGGTGCATACGTTGAAGCAAGTCATGTGTATTAAGGGCTAATACC
Source organism: Psychrobacter sp. CR212 (assembly GCF_059693765.1). NCBI lineage: Bacteria > Pseudomonadati > Pseudomonadota > Gammaproteobacteria > Moraxellales > Moraxellaceae > Psychrobacter > Psychrobacter sp. CR212. Next base: position 176,039 of record NZ_JCATIF010000001.1, read on the forward strand.
AAGCCTGCAAATCCTCTTAGCGTCGTCAAACTTGCTTAATGTACTGGATATACAATTTGCGCTCGTTTTCCTCGCTAAGATGATTTTCGGCGTTGGTATCTAAAAAGGATTAAAGAATAGGTAACTATATGAGCTTAAAACAAACCCTAAAGAAAGCCAAACAAATTGAGAGACAGTTAGACAATCAGACTGAAGCAGGTGCACAGCACTCGCTAGGCGCAATGAAACCGCGTAATTATCTAGCGCTTGATCCACTGTTAAGAAAGGGTGGTCTTCATGAAAAGGAAGATATCGATATCGTCCGCAAGAAACGTCGCCGTGAGACCAAGCAGCAGCTACGGAAGACAGATTGGTTATCAGAATAGTGATGGTTAACATTCACCCGCAAAAAAGCCGTTCTCTATTATAGTGAACGGCTTTTTTATTTTTTACTCAAACTTATAATTTAACCATCGTTACTTTAACAGTTACGCCAATACTTCGATCAGCTCGCCTTTTACCATATGCGGGCTGACAAAATCGGTGACACGTACGCTGACAATTTTACCAAGCAGCTCATCACTGCGCTCAGGATCGTAAGGGAACATCACCGTACGGGTGTTGTCTGCTGTACCGATTAGGCAATCTGGATGGCGATTGGCGACTTGTTCAACCAAGACACGCGTTGTCGTACCGACCATCTCATGCGTTTTGGCCAATGTCGAGTCAACGATCACTTTTTGGAACTCAGCCAAACGCGCTTTTTTGGTGGTGAAGCTGACATCATCTGGCAGCTCTGCCGCTGGCGTGCCCGGACGCTTGGAGTAGATAAAGCTGTATGAATGATCGAAGTTCAGCTCTTTTGCTAAGTTTAGCGTGTCTTGGAAATCCTCATCAGTCTCGCCAGGAAAGCCAATGATAAAGTCGCTTGATAAGTGAATGTCTGGGCGAATGGCTTTTAATTTATTGATCTGATCGATATAAACATCGATGGTATGGTTACGCTTCATCGCAGCCAAGATGGCATTTGAGCCACTTTGTACAGGTAGATGCAGATGCGATACCAGCTCTGGCAATTGTGCATAAGCGTCAATGATGTCATCGGTAAACTCAAGCGGATGGCTGGTGGTATAACGAATACGTTCCACACCATCGACGTGCGAGACATAATGCAGCAGCTCAGCGAAACGGCAAATACTGCCATCGTCTTTTTCGCCGCGGTAGCCGTTGACGTTTTGACCAAGTAGATTGATTTCGCGGATACCTTGCGCGGCAAGGCTATCAATCTCTGCCAGCACATCGTCAAGTGGACGCGACAATTCTTCACCGCGTGTATAAGGAACGACGCAGAATGAGCAATATTTTGAGCAGCCTTCCATGATTGAGACAAAGGCTTTATATCCTTCGACTCTTGGCTCAGGCAAAAAGTCAAACTTTTCAATACTGGGGAAGGATACGTCAATCGTGCCAATACGGTTTTTGGGTGACACGTGGCGCTGATCGTTGGATTGATCATACAGCTCAGGCAGACGGTGCAGGGTTTGCGGGCCAAAGACCATATCGACATATGGCGCGCGTTTTTGAATATTATCCCCTTCTTGTGAGGCCACGCAGCCGCCAACACCAATCACGAGATCAGGACGTTTTTCTTTGAGTTTGCGCCAGCGCCCAAGCTCTGAAAACACCTTTTCTTGCGCTTTTTCGCGGATAGAGCAGGTATTCATCAACAGCACGTCGGCTTCATCAATGTTGTGCGTCACTTGCATGCCGTGCGAGTCGCCGAGCACATCGAGCATTTTGTCTGAATCATAGACATTCATCTGACAGCCTTGGGTGGTGATGAATACCTTCTTGGTTGCGGCTTTTTCGACGGGCGCTTGGGCTGAACTTTGCTCCTTGAGTGCAGTGACAGCACGCGCGGTGACAGTCGTCTCAGTAACAGCATCATCATCGATGCGGGGATTGAATACAGTAACACTCATAAGGGGAAGTCCATGATTGACCAAAAATATAACGGAGTAGCCGATTAACAGGTGGCGTATTTTATCACAACCCTGTACTAATGTGAAAAATTAGCATAGGCGATGGGTTGTCAATATGATAAATAATTCATAGCAGTATCAATTATTTACTGTGATTAATATTACCATTTATAAAAACTGAGGCTCGTTATCATTTCTATGTTACACCGTGCTCTCCTATTTATTAACAAAAGGTAAAGGAGATAGTTGAAAGTACAATGAGTATAGTATGATGATTGATATACCCTTGGCGGTACCTAGTAAACCGTTATTCAAATATTTGTAGAGATATTATAAAGAGAGTCAGTATGACAAAGTTGCGTGTTGCGCATAGCATCAGGGATGAAGAATTTACCAGTCAAAAGCGCGCGTCGAAGCGGATCGCATCCGGTACGTTACGGATGAGTGCGTTTAGCGTGGCAACCGCTATAAGCGCGCTTGGTGTGTCACAAGTGGCTTGCGCGGAGTTGACGTGGGGCGATGAGGAAAGCTACCAACAAGAGGGTAACTATCAGCAAAATTATCAGCAAGACCGTAGTATTGACTCATTTATGGCAGCGGCTATCGCAGCGGATCGCGGGGATGTGGGGGCGCTCTATAATTATGAGCAAATCATGAGCGGCGGTCTATTTGCCATGTATCCAACTTACTGGCGGATGAATCTAGACCTCAATTCACAAAGTTCAGCGGCCGTATCACAGTTTGTGCGTCAGTATCCAGATACGGTCATGGCTGAGAAGTTGGTGGCTGATTTTGCGGAGACTAAAGCGGGGTCGAATGACTACGCCTCGGTTAGACAAGTGGCAAATCTGATTACCAATCCTGATGCCAGTGAGCGCTGCGCTATCGCCCTTGGGTTCAATAATGGCGGTGATACCATGCGTGCCATGGCTGCCAAATCTGATGTTTGGCTAACCACCAAAAAGCAGCCAGCCCTTTGTGAGCAGCTAGCGATGGAGATGAATAACAACGCGCTCATTAGCAATCAAGATCGCGCTGCTCGTCTCAAGCGGATGCTGCGTGTCGGTAAGACAGGCGACATCATGGCATTGTCATCGCGCTTAGGGACACCGATTGCCTATTCGGCGCTTAGTGAAATTCAGCTCAATCCCTCATCGTTTTTTAGCCGCTTTGGCCGCGAGCCCGCCAGTCAAACCAATCAATACCTATACCTATATGCCCTTGGCCGTGTCGCAGATAAATCCTATCGAGAAGCGGCACTGCAATTAGATTTTGATATCAAGCAAGACAATCAGCGCGCTGTAAAGTTATTGAATGATGAAACGCGTCGTTACGCTTACCGTACGCTTGGCGTTAAGCGTATGAATCATAATACCGATGACGGTTTTAATGCTGAAGCAGTAGACTGGTTCCACAATAGCTTAGATGATGACTTTAACTTTGAAGAAGCGGAAGACTATGCCATGGCGGCAATCCGCTTTGGCCGCTGGGATGATGTGGTTGAAGCTATTTCAAAAATGGATGGTGAAATTCAGAAGGATGGTCAGTGGCAATACTGGCTGGCTCGTGCTTATGAGCAATCGAGTAATAGTAGCAAACGCAATACTGCTAAAAAGATGTATCAAAACCTAGCGAAAAATAATGACTACTATGGCTTGATGGCAAAAGACAGGATCGGTCAGCGCTTTGATGCCAGCCGCTTAGGTGGTAGCAATTTGCCTAATGTCAGTACCGCTGACCGCGCGCGCGTGATGCAAGATGGCAACTTTGCTCGTGCATTTGCCTTATATAACTCTGATGCTAGCCGCGCGTATGCCAACCGCGAGTGGAACTGGGCTGTGAAGCAAGCACGCGATAACCGTGATGACAATCTGATCATTGCTGCGGCTCGTCAAGCCTATGACATGGGCTGGCTCGATCGGGCGATTTATGCCGTCGATAATACCGATAGAGTCAATAGCTTGGCACTTTCGCACCCTATGCCGCACCAAGAGTCAGTGGTGCGTTATAGTCAATCAGCAGGCATTGATCCAGCGTGGGCTTATGGCATCATGCGTCAAGAGAGCCGTTTTGTGTCTTCTGCGCGCTCAAACGTGGGCGCCAGTGGGTTGATGCAAATCATGCCTGATACGGCAAAATATATCGCGCGTAACTTAGGTGAGACTTATAGTGCGAGCCGTGCTAATAGTGGCGATACCAACATTCGTTATGGTACATGGTATATGGGTGATATCTTAAGTAAACTGAACTATCAGCCAGTACTGGCAACCGCAGGGTACAATGCGGGTCCTAATAATGCCAAACGCTGGCAACCAACCTATGGCGCAATCGCCGCAGATCAATATGTCGAATCGATTGCCTTTCCTGAAACGCGTAACTATGTCAAACACGTGATGGAAAACGCTACTATATATAGCAGTCTGCTGGGTCGTAGCCAGCCAATCAGTCAACGTATGGGTACAGTACCTGCTGCTTTTTAATCAGTGAATTCGTATTTAATAGACCACTAGCTTTTATAGTTAACGGTCTATTTTTTATGGGCTAAATGGCAGCAAGTCTTAGTACTTTATACAATAAATACTGAACTTAATTTTGCAATTGTTGACGAGCACGACAACGTTTACGTTTTTGCTATAGATTAAAAGAGACATTTTGTTACCATTGCTTTAATTGACGTTTATGTTCTTAGATCGCTATGTGTTTAATGCTGTTAGCACAATGATTTAAGTGATAGCCCATGTTTTATCATTGCTAATTGCTCCCAGCCCTATGATCAAAAAATACTTCAAACTGCCTGTATTATCGAAAACTCGGCAACCGTTACTGATTCAGGTGCCCCGGTCATCTAATACGAAAGCAGAAACAAGCTCAAAATTTAAGACATCCAGTTTCTTGATGCAGTTCCGTGGAAGTTTGATAAGTGGAAGTTTGAAAAATAGGCATCATATGGGTAAAGTTAATAAAACGACGAGTTTTGGTGCTTTGTTAATCATACAAGGTCTTATGCTTACGCCAGCATATGCGGCGAGCACGGTCAAAGCTGGCCAGCGCGTATTGATGGTCGAGATGACCCCTGCGTTATGTAGCATGCAGCCGACAAGAGCCCGCATGCGTCAATGTCTAGAAGGCTATTCGTTAACAGTTTCAGGCTTAGACATGGGCTACGGCGAACGCTGTGGTCGTGGTAGCGAGCCACGTTTGACGCCACTACAACTGAAGGTTGTCAATCGCATCATGCCTGATACGACAGTACGTAGCCAAACGTGGCAGCGCTATGGTGCTTGTAGCCCTCTGAGTGCCAGTCGCTACTTCCGACAAATCACTAACTACGCTGGTGAACTAAAGCTTCCTAACGAGCTGAATACGGGCAACAGTTATACAGTCTCTAAATCTCGATTTATTAGTCAAATGACGCGCCTAAATAGTGGTATGTCATCAAATAGTGTCGATCTCATTTGCCAAGAAGGCAGTCGTCGTCAATCGATACTGACGGATATCCATGTGTGCTATGAGGGTAGCAGTTTTGGCACTTGTCACAATGTTGTAGATAACTGCGGCAGCCAATTCATCATTTCAGGTGGTAGATAGCTTTTATTTAACTATTTTTTAGATAGTCTACCGTTCTTTTTCTACATCCTTTTCGGTACTGTTTTTAATAAAATCTGAGTAAACTTGTCCGTATTACATTGTCATTTTTATACTCTTATTTACTCGTCTCATAGCGATAAAACATGCTATGGACCGTATCTAAAAATTATACAGCCCTTTATTTATAAGCTCTGAGCTTATAGATATTCTTTTCGTATAAAATGTAACAATATAGTCCCTGATGGGTCTATGACTGTATCTAGACGGTCGCTGTGATGAAGTGCTACACTAGCTCTCGGTTTATGTATGCTGCAATGCGGCAGACAAGTCGATATCTATAATGATAATCATCAATTAAAACTATGCATTATCCAATCATCAATTAGGGAGTATTCAATGTCAATGAAACAGCCTTTACGTGTTGCCGTCACTGGTGCCGCTGGTAATATCAGCTACGCGATGCTATTTCGTATTGCATCTGGCGAGATGCTAGGTAAAGATCAGCCAGTTATTTTGCAATTGCTTGAAATCACACCAGCGCTTGACGCCCTAAAGGGTGTGGTCATGGAACTAGAAGACTGCGCATTCCCATTGCTTGCTGGTATTGTCCAAACTGATGATGCAAATGTGGCATTCAAAGATGCTGACTACGCGTTACTCGTCGGTGCCCGTCCACGTGGCCCAGGTATGGAGCGTAAGGACTTACTAGAAGCCAACGCTGCGATTTTCTCAGCACAAGGCAAAGCATTAAACGAAGTCGCTAGCCGTGATGTAAAAGTATTGGTCGTCGGTAACCCTGCCAACACCAATGCCCTTATCGCTCAGCGCAATGCGCCAGATCTTGATCCACGTAACTTTACTGCCATGACTCGTCTAGATCACAACCGTGCGATGGCACAGTTGGCTGAAAAGACAGACAGCACTGTCAATGACATCAAAAACATGACCATCTGGGGCAACCATTCATCGACCCAGTATCCAGACCTAACGGCTGCGACTGTCAATGGCAAACCAGCGCTAGAGTTGGTTGATCGTGATTGGTACGAAAACACGTACATCCCAGAAGTACAGCAGCGCGGCGCGGCCATCATTAAAGCTCGCGGCGCCTCATCTGCAGCTTCTGCTGCCAACGCTGCTATCGCCCATATGCGCACGTGGGCACTCGGTACTGACGAGAACGATTGGGTCTCTATGGGTGTTTACTCAAATGGGGAATATGGTATCGCTGAAGGCCTTATCTACTCATTCCCATGCACATGCAAAAACGGCGATTGGTCTATCGTAGACGGCGTTGATGTGTCATCAGAATTCTCAAAAGAGAAAATGGCCGCCACTGAGCAAGAGCTGAGCGAAGAGCGTGATGCAGTAGCACACCTACTACCATAAGCTAAGCAGTTATATAGCTGTCTTAACTTAAGTAATGAGTGAAAAAGAAAAGCCCTCTTAAATAGGAGGGCTTTTTTGTGTTTATAAGATTCTTTTTCAAAAAATAGGATGAAATAAAAAGTAATCTATCGCATCTTTTGAAATGGCAATATCTGTTTGCTGCCTATACAATTGATAACGTTAGATAAACGTTGATTAACAGCTATTAGCACAAAGCTTGCTACAATAAATGGGTTAATTTGAATAATAAGCACAATTATCACTACACCATTTAAGGAGAAAAGTATGTTGGGTGAGCCAGAATATAATATGAATGAGCTATTTGCTCAGTTAGGTCTAGATAGCTCTGATGAAGCGATTGATAAGTTTATCGCAGACAACCAGTTATCAAGTGAAGAGAAATTGATAGAAGCTGATTTCTGGACCGATAGCCAGCGTATGTTCTTGCAAGAAGAATGGCAAAAAGATGCAGCATGGGTAGAGACGATTGATGAGTTAAATGTACGAATGCATCCTGATGCCTAAAAGCTGATATAAAAAACCTAATATAGTAAACCGACCCCCATAAGTTGGACACAACTTACGGGGGTATTTTTATGCGTTACGATCTAGACTTTAAGCTTCAAGTCATCGCATACTATCGTCAAGGACATACCGGAATCGCAACAGCAAAGAAGTTTGGACTTGATAAAATGTAAGATACGTCTGACTGCTAAACTTGATTATTACGCCATTCTAGTAGGTCAGTGACATCTTGATGAATACCCGCTTTCAAGGCGTCCAAACCATCGTAGCGACGCTCACCATGCAAAAAGTGCAAGAAGCGCACTTCTAGATTCAATCCGTACAAATCTGCTTTTAGTTTGGGAAAGTGTACTTCCAATCGCCAGTCATCACCTTTATCAACAGAGGGTCTTTTGCCAATGTTAGCGGTACCGAACAAACTATGTGGACGCAAACCTGCGACGCCTATATTGTTATCAGTAGCCAGCTTTATTAAACCATCAGGTATGACCTCTCCATTCTCATCTAAGCTGACGATATCAACGGCAAAAATACCGTGCAAAGCGGGTTTTATTCGCTGCAAATCAATATTGGCAGTAGGAAAGTCCATAGTGCGACCAATTTGATCGCCACGGACGACCGACCCCGTAATGGCGTAGTCGCGGTCCAGCAGTATATTGGCAGCATGAATATCACCTGCCAATAGCAAGTCACGGATGCGAGTAGAGCTAATACGTGCAGCCTCATTATTGACATCATTCAAGTGGATGTTGTCAATATTGCTATCAGTGATGGTATGTAGATTAGTCACATCCAAACCATAATCGCGCAAAAACTGACTATCGCCAGTACGATCATGACCGAAGCGGAAGTCGTCACCTAGTACCAGCGCTTTTACATTTAAGCGCTTGGCTAATATATCGGCAAAGGCTTGTGCTGATAATGAGCGAAAGTCCTCATCAAAACCTGCCACCACTAAGGTTTTAACCCCATGTTGTGCTAGGAGTGCCTGCTTTTCTGCTAGATTGGTCAAACGCGCAGGGGCTTTAGCTGGCTCAAAAAACTCACGTGGTTGTGGCTCAAATATCATGACCGCAGCGTCCAAGTTTTGGGTATGCGCAATATCACGAACTTGTGCCAGCATCGCCTGATGACCAAGGTGTACGCCATCAAAATTGCCAATAGTGAGCACACAAGGCGCTAACTCTACTGGGTCATTAGTAGTAGACGCGGCATTTGATGATGCAATCAGTTGCTCAAGAAAATAGGTTTTCATAAGTTTTCAGCTATGATGAGACCAGATAAAAAACGAAAAAACACATCTATGGTCAAAATTGATGTGTCGAAAATTAGCCATTATAAAGTAAAATAGCCACACTAACATCCTATAGTCTACGGATAATGCAAGTATGAATGACGCTCTATGAATTTCATGGTTTGTACATACGTCTATTATCAGTATGACGATTTTTTACTATCATCATGAATACCAATAATAATGCCAATTAATATGGAGACTCTATGTCCGATGTTGCCTTAAATGTCATAGCAACTGCCCCGTTAACACATCAGCTGACCCAGCAGTTTATGGTACAACGTGCCAGTAAAGAAGACTTGGCAGAAGTGTTGGCGATTTATAACCAAAGTATTCCTGGCAAACAAGCAACGGCAAGTTTGGCATTAGTAACGCTCGAAGAACGTACAGCTTGGTTCGATGAGCATTTAGATAGTCCAACGAGGCCTATTTATGTAGTCAAAGCATTACTAGAAGGTGATGCCGATAGACAGAGTACAAAACTACCAATTGTTGCATGGGGCAGTTTCAGTGATTTATATGCGCGTACCGCTTATCATATCAGCACTGAAATCAGCATCTATCTGAACCAAGATTATCAGAGTAAAGGGTTGGGCAGTCTGTTGACACGCTGGATGTTGACGCAAGCGCCCAGTTTAGGAATCAGAAATATCGTTGCCCTTATCTTTGCCCACAATCAGCCAAGTTTGGGACTGTTCCGTAAACTTGGCTTTGAGCAGTGGGGATATATGCCAGAAGTTTGCGATATGGACGGGTTTATCGCTGATGTCGTAATGCTTGGTAAAGCCGTGGCATCGGACAACATTGCAGATAATTAGAGCAAAATGCCTTAACCCAAAATTTTCCATTGACCATTAATTTTCTGTAATTGATAGGTCAATGGTGCAGGGTCGCTTTGTCCTTTGAGCATCAACTCGCCCGTAATAGTAGCGCGCGTTTTGTCATCATTGTACGTTGTATCAGTAATCGTCACGCCATCGACCGTTTGTTGAAACGCCGATTGAGTGTTGGCAAGCTCTTGCTCAAAGTTTGCCATATCTACTTGATAGTAGCCTACTGCATCCTTCACATCACCATAATACAAGCTATTTAGTGCTTTTTTGACCGTGTCCTCTGGTGTACCCGCTTGAGTTGGATTGGTCACTAGGCTTTTTTGGTTAATCGGAGCAGTGACTGGATTGATATTGTCATTATCAATGGTCGTTGTATTCTCAGTATCATCTGTGACTTGAGTCGTTTCACTTGTGCTATCTGCTGTCTCTTTTTGCTCAGCTGTGTCTGTATCTGAAGTATCAACGACAGCTGCAACCTCTTCATTGTTGGTAGCAGTTTCAGTGTCTGCAGACTCATTGTTGCTGCAACCGCTCAGCAGTAGTCCAGTACCGAGTACACCTGTTGCAAGGAGAAGCGGTAAGCGCTGGAAGAGTGGCTGTTTCGTTGTCATATCGAACCTCAAATGTCAGTTATTCATTAATAGGTCATTATGACAACGATTGGTGGCAAGCATTGTCAATTCTGATGATAGGCTTGTTTTGGTTTCGTAAGCCAAGCTCATGCCTATATCTACGTTGGCTTATCCGTGTTTGAGCTGGCGAGGACGGAAACCTGTCGCTAGCAATACCACGCCATAGACGAGCGCTCCGGCGACACACATAATCACGAGTGCGATGATGCGTTGCCACTGGGCTTCATCAGTAGGGAAGTAGGGTAACATGAGATAAAGCACACCAATCATGGAGCCAGTCGAAATGGCAAACTGTGTGAATAGTTTGTTCCAATGGGGGCCAAAACGGAAAATATCGCGCTTGTGTAAGAAGTAATAGAGCAAGCCTGCGTTTACGAACGCTGCGCCCGTCGTTGCCAAGGCTAGGCCACCATGTAATGGCATTTCTAAGAAATAGAATATCCCAATAAAGATGACACTAAATACCATATTGGCAATAACAGAAATGATGCCGATTTTGACAGGTGTTCTGGTGTCTTGACGCGCAAAAAATGCAGGGGCAAAGATCTTGATCAGCATGAATCCTAAGATACCACCTGCCATACTACGTAATGCCAGTGCACTCATCTGCGCATCGCGTAAGGTAAACTCACCACGTAAGAACAGGGCTTGCATCAGCACATCTGCGAGTACAAAGAGCGCAGCCGAGGCAGGCACACCGACCAAAATGATAAGGCGCGCGGCCCAATCGATGGTCTTTTTGAAACTAACATCGTCTTTTTGTGCTTCACTTTTTGACAGACTTGGTAATATGACCGTACCAATCGCTACACCAATCAGCCCTAGTGGTAGCTCGCTCATACGCTCAGCTGCGTAGAGCCAAGACACCGAACCACCAATCATCAATGAGGCAAAAACGGTGTTCAGCAATAAGTTAATCTGAGTGACAGACACACCAAAGATAGCCGGCAACATTAATTTTAGAATGCGGCGAACGCCCTCGTGCTGAAAGTCAATCTTGGGCGCGACCAGTAGTTTTTGTTGCCATAGCTGAGGCAGTTGTATTAAGAATTGCAATAGTCCTGCGATCGCCACAGAATAGCCAAGCGCCATAATAGGCGTATCAAACATCGGCGCAAAAATCAGCGCACCACCAATCATACATAAATTCAATAGGACTGGGGCAAAGGCGGGCGCAGCAAAACGGCCATAACTTTGCAAAATACCACTGGCAAAAGCCGTCATAGAAATAAACAGCAAATAAGGGAAGGTAAGGCGGAGTAATTCAGCGGTAATGGCAAATTTGTCAGGTTGATCGGCAAACCCGGGGGCAAACAACGTCACTACCCAAGGCGCGATTAAGATAACAACAACTGTCAGCATCGACAACACCAGCAAGAGTGCGCCCGAGGTGCGACTGACTAAAATCTGTACTTGCTGTAAGCTGTACTTTTCCTTGTACTCGGACAGCACAGGAACGAATGCTTGGCTAAACGCCCCTTCAGCAAACAGTCGTCGCAAAAAGTTTGGGATTTTGAAGGCGACCAAAAAGGCGTCCATCAAACCGCCAGCCCCAAAAACCCCTAGTAATACGACATCGCGTACCAAACCTAAAATACGCGATAACATGGTCATACTGCTGACCACCATGGTTGAACGAAATAACCGACTTTTTGCCATGAGAACCTATCTTGCTAAGTTGTGTACAGGGTTGTGTAAGAGGTAGTATGCTGATTTGCTGTTGCAAAAAAACTGACGAATTATAGCACTTTCACCACTGAGATAAATGGATTGGATATGGAAATCATTTTTGCAGTGATAAAGAGTTATTTCGTAATAACCCTGCAACTAGCTCCCGCAACCTTGCCCATTCAAAATAATCACCAGGATCGGTCTTGCGTCCTGGTGCAATATCACTGTGCCCTGTTAAATGTCGGCGTGTTTTCGGGTACGCTTCATAAATAGCCGCAATTACCGCTGCGAGCTTCTCATATTGAGCAGAAGTGAAGGACACAAAATCTGACCCTTCAAGCTCAATACCAATGCTATAATCATTACATTCAGGCCGGCCCAAGTAGCTAGAGCGTCCAGCGTGCCAAGCGCGTTCGTTAAAATTGACGAACTGAGTGATAGCGCCATCACGCTCGATAAACAAATGCGCTGACACTTCTGCGCCTTTGATTGTCTGAAAGTAAGGGTGCGCATCCCAATCTAATTGATTAGTGAATAATGCCTTTACATAATGTGTGCCACTAGGGTCGCACGCACCAAACTCATTGGGTGGTAGGCTAATATTATGAATAATGATGGCATCAATACTTAGATCTTTTGGCCTGATATTGTAGTTTGGTGAGGCCAGCCAAGTAGCGGCTGACAGCAAACCATCTGTGATTGTCATTGGCAATGTAGATAATGATGAATCGGGCATAAAGCTCTCTTTTTATAACAGTATTGGTGATGTTGTGATAGAAAGTCTATCAAAGTAGTTAGATGGTCGCAGCTTGCTTATATCATTTAAGTCTCTAGCAGAATAAACCTTCACAGCGCGAATAGCGTATAAATAATAACGTGTGAGAGCCTGCCTCATGTCTATAAAACCGATGTCTACGTCTGGAACTTATACTCTAATAACCATTGGTCAGCGAGCGCGACTGCCATTGGCGATAGCGGCGCTATTGTTTTCTGCAAACACGCAGGCATTTTTACCGACGCCTTTATTGGTCACCGAAGGAGCGCTCTCATCTGAATTATCAGATAGTACGTCACCTAGTGACGCTGAAGATGCTGTTCGCATTGAGACATCTACTCTCAGTGATACTCGAATCAATAGTCAAAATAATACTGCGTCTGGGTCAGATATGGCGACAGAGCAGTTACTGGCAACATGGCGTCGACAGGCAAAAACTGACAATCTAGCACAGCATACAACATGGCGACGCTTATTGTATTTTTACGATGATAAAAATAGCATATTTGCTCAAAAGCAAACGGAGAGTCTGGTCGATGATCCACGCTTTTTTTTGAGTGATAACGGTCAGCAGGATTCAGCCGCAGAATTAGACGCGACACTAGTCGCACTGGCAAAAGAATTCACATCGCAGACAACTGGTAATAACCAAGCAAACATTCATATAAAAACTCAAGCAAATAATAATTCCGTTCTGTGCCGTTTCCCAGCACGAGTAGCATGGCTAAAAGAAAAGTTAGCTATCGATGATGCGAGTCTGACAAATGAGTGTCCAGAGCTGGATGACTGGATGTCGACATTGGCGCCTGAGCAGTTATCTATTGTGTTTGCTGAGGAGTATTTGGACAACCCACTCTCTGCCTTTGGTCATACGTTATTGCGCATTGATTCAAAATCGAGCGTAGCAGATCCCAATCAAATCAGTCAGGCGTATGCGCTCAATTATACGGTGGACGGTGATCCAAACGATAGCTTTCCAATCTATGCGACCAAATCCATGATTGGCAGTTATGACAGCGCCATCGAGATTGATCCTTATCCCCAAAAGCTCGCAAAGTATCTACAAGATGACGAGCGTGATACGTGGACGTATCAGTTGAATCTGACATCTAGTGAAGTACAGCAGATTATGCGCCATGTTTGGGAGACCAAGTCGCTAAAAATGCCATATTACTTCACCACGGATAATTGTGCTTCTGAGATTCTGCGCCTGATCGACGTTATTCGTCCGCAGCAGAATTTATTGAAGCAACTGGCTTATGTGGTCGTGCCCTCTGATGTCATTCAGTTATTAAACAGTCAAAATCTTTTGGCAAATGCCACTTATACCCCAGCCGACAATACGTTGCGTCAAGCTCAGCTTAATGACGTTAAGCAACAACGCGCGCAGCTGGGCTATCATAACAGCGCCAAACAAACCTTAAATGAGATAAAATCGGCACAGCTTAATCCTGTATCAAGCCTATCAGATGATGGACAACGGTTACGCAAACGTCAAATCGAGGTATCGGATAATAACCCAATAGATAGGCATCCACTACAGTTGGGAGTGATAGCTATCGGTCAGCGCGGTGACAATGACTATATCGATATTGGGTTTAGAGCAGGGTTTCATGATACGCTTGACCACGCGTCAGGGTATTCACAGTTTTTTAATTTAGAAGGGGTAGCTGCGACCTTACGTCTATATGACACAGATGATGATAAGCCCAATCAACCAGACAGCATGGTCTTACAAAATGCGACTTTGATTCAGGGACGCTCTTTTAATCCTATCAATGCTGGCAAAAAAGGCAAAACGTGGGGTGCAAGCATTGAGGCGACGCGAGTTAATGATGGCTCACAAGAGGGCGGGCGTGATCATCTGGTGAGTAGTGTGGGTTATGAGACGGGCTGGTCGTGGGCATTTGGTACGCCAAGCAGTGGTACAGGTGAGATGTCGCCGCAACTATGCTATACGTTTTTGGCCGGGACCGCGCAAGCAGGGCGCGGTATTAATAAAGGCTTTCGCGTAGGTGCAGGCGTCAATGCTGGTTGTCGTTATCAGATTAACAATCAGTTACGTGCGCAAGCTGAATTGCAATTGCCATATTGGTATCATGGCAGCAGCGATGAGTCCAACGTTCGTGGTCATTATTGGCAACCGATCTCAAGCCTCGGTCTACAATACGACATTGATAAAAAACAAGCACTACGTATCAATGCCAGCTATGACTGGCAAGAGCGCGTCGATGCGAATGAGGATATACAGTTGTCATACAGACGGTACTTTTAAGTAGGGTTCTCTCTTAGCGCTGTCATCGTTGTATAAGTTGTATAAAAGGAAAGATGTTTTATGAATACACCAAATATACTCATCATCGGGCAAGGTGATATCGGCTTGCCAGTCACCAATAAGCTGGCACAAGATGGCTTTTCGGTGACAGGGCTGGCTCGTAGTGAACGTGATCATTATGCATTAGTGGACAATGCTAAATTTTTGCAGGCAGATGCGCTGACTCTGACAACCGAGCAGCTGCAAACATTTACGCATATTGCGATTATCGTCACCCCTGATGAGTATTCGACCAGCGGTTATCATGACAGCTACTTGGCGATCAGCCAGCATTTGGCAACGCTTGCTCCGAATCTGGTGAACCTGCAGCGCGTCGTGTTTATTTCTTCTACTGGTGTTTACGGTCAAGACAATGGCGAATGGATCGATGAGCATACTGAACCTATGACGCCTGAGCGTGATGCATCAAAGGTTATATTGCAAGCCGAACAAGCACTGCAACAAAGCTTTGGTGACAAAGCCATCATCATTCGTCCTAGCGGTATTTATGGACGTGATCGTCTTATGCGCCTGCGAAAAGCTCGTGAGCCACAAAAAGAGCCAGTAGCCGCCGAGCATTGGAGCAATCGTATTATGGATCGCGACTTAGTCACTATCATTGCCAATGTGTTGACGATAGACGCACCAAAGGCACTCTACCTTGCGACAGACTACAGACCTGTGACTACCTTTGAGCTTGGCGTTTGGTTGAGTGAACAAATCGGTGAAGCCGCGCCTATTATCGATGAAAAAAAGACGTCAGTGACAGGAAAGCGTTTGCACAGCAATATTCCGTTAGCTTGGCTTGAGTACGCTGATTGGCAAACAGGATACCGTGATATTTTGGATCATCAAGAGTAAGCTCTTCGGTATAAGTATTTAAGTATAAGTATTTAAGTATAAGCTCTTAAGCTTAAGATCGTCTTTTAGTTTGATCGTTTTTATAGTTTATTTTGTATGGAGATTTCATGACCCAGCCTTCTACTTCTGATGACCGTTTGTCTCATGCTAGTCTGGCAGCAGAAGGTAGCAAGCTCACGAAAGGCGATGCTGGGCAGTCCTCTGTGCTCGCTGATTCACAGCAACCTGCAATCGTACACCCTAATTTTGATCCCAAACGATTACCCCTTGATCCTGCCAGACCGCTGAGTGATATTCCTGAGCCTGCCCGCCGCTTAAACGGCCAGTTGCGTCGGCTTTATGGTAATTCGACGCGGTTTTATCAGCCTAATGCAGATAGCTTGTCAAAATGGTCGCTGATTGCTTCAGAAGCCTTGGCAGAGCATTTATCATTATTCAAGGCGGCGCAGCTCGTCGAGTTGCCTGATAGCTTTTATCAGAACCACAGTGATCAGCCCTTATTATCGCCATTATCAGAGATGACATTATTAGACATGTCAGATATCCAGCAGGCGATTCGTACCTATCCAAAACTCAACCGATATGGGTTTGGCTCTGCTGATAGCGACGAGATGGCTGAGCCAAATAACAATGACAAAGTTAATGTGTCTTCAGCCTCTCTGCGCGCATTGATCAAACGCTATAATCCTGATGAACTGCTGAGTAGCCTGTATGCCGATGATTGGCAAGTGATTTTGCAACCGCAGCAATTTGAGACAGGCGAGGGCAGTTTGGCGACAGATATTATGGCCTGTAGCGCTGCTGTCCATGCGCTAAAGCAATGCAGCACCCGCAAAAGTCTCAATCATAGCTATAGTGCCGCGCAAATTTGCCAGCACGTACGTAGTTATTTGCTGAGTCAGATTGTCTGTGAGCCTACGCAGCGTCACGCATATCGTCAGATCCGGATATTTGCTGGTCACATTATTGTTGCTGCGTGTCATTTAGGTTGGGAGATACAAGTGCGAGCAGATGGCCAAAGCTATTTTAATATCTCGTCGCGTAGTGGTTTGTTGACTCGCTATGCCAATATGCAGGATTACGAAATCAACGGTTGGTCAAGCTGATCAATAATGCGTACAATAATGCAAATTTTTTCGCCCCTCTTTTTGTCGATAGGAATGTCATCATGTCTCACGTATCACGCTCGCAAGACCCAACGTTTTCATCTCATCAATTTATTCAACTGGCTTTAGATAACCAAGTACTTAAATTCGGCGAGTTTGTCCTCAAGTCTGGTCGTATCAGTCCATATTTTTTTAATGCAGGTCTGCTTGCAACGGGTGAGATGTTATCACTGCTAGCACGTGGTTATGCAGATGCCTTAGCTGAACAGATAATTGCGGCAAATAATGACGGTAATGAGCAAGAGCTAGTCATCTTTGGTGCGGCTTATAAAGGTATTCCTTTTGTCGCAGCGACCGCACAAGCGTTATGGCTACATCATGGCATCAATGCAAAATGGGGTTACAATCGTAAAGAAGCCAAAACCCACGGTGAAGGGGGCAATTTGGTCGGTGCTGACGTAAGTGGCAAGGCTGTTTGGGTGCTTGACGATGTCATCACAGCCGGCACAGCGATGCGTGAAGTGGTCGAGATTTTAGAGCAAGCAGGAGCAAGCGTTGCGGGTATTATCGTCGCGCTTGATCGCAAAGAAAAAGGCCAAGCTGAGCACTCTGCTATTCAAGAGCTTGCTGCCACATTAGCAGTGCCAGTGCGTGCATTGGTTGATATTGACGATTTAATCAGTTATCTGGCAGATGACCATGGTGCACAAAACGGCCAACATAAAGACGCGACCCAGTTAGCCAAAATGCAACATTACCGTGAGCAGTACGGTGTATAGTTAGGCACTGAGCCTGTTTTATACTAATAATATAACGTAAGTGAGCCCTACCATGAGTCAAACAATGAGCCAACAAAACCAAGAAAAATTGCTAAAAATACTCGTCATTATGGATCCTATCGAGCGGGTCAATTATAAAAAAGACACCAGTCTCGCTATGATGTGGGCCGCTCAAGACCGTGGTCATCAGCTTGGTTACTGTCAGATTCATGACTTGTGGTTGGATCGTGGACAATTAATGGTCGATACTCAGCCGCTTACGGTGAAGCGTGATCCTGCAGATTTTTATACACTGGGTGATAAAACGACAGGCTCAGTTGCTGACTATGACGTGATTTTGATGCGCAAAGACCCACCGTTTGATATGCGCTTTATTTATGCCACTTATATGCTTGATCATGCCAAAGCAGCAGGCGTGCTCGTGGTCAACGATCCGCAAGCCATCCGTGATTGTAATGAGAAATTATTTGCGACGTGGTTTAGTGAGTATATGAGCCCAACGATTGTGACCAGCAAACAGGCTCACATTCGCAAGTTTATCGCTGAGCATCAAGATGTCATCGTTAAACCGCTAGATGGTATGGGCGGTACGGGTATCTTCCGTCTGACTGCTGATAGTCCAAATATTGGCGTGACGATTGAGGTGCTGACTGAGCTTGAGACTTTACCAATCATGGCGCAGCGTTATTTGCCAGAGATTAAAGCAGGTGATAAACGCATACTTATTGTAGATGGCGTTGTGGTCGACTATAGCTTGGCGCGTATCCCAAGCAAAGGCGAGACCCGTGGCAATCTTGCCGCAGGTGGTCGCGGTGTGGCGATGCCATTAACCGATATTGAGCGTCAAGTGGCAGAAGTTGTGGCGCCGATTGTCAAAGAAAAAGGTCTGATGTTCGTGGGTTTGGACTTGATCGGTGGGCGTATTACTGAGATTAATGTCACTAGTCCAACGTGCGTACGTGAGATTGATGATCAGTGTGGTACCGATATTGCGACCGACTTTATCATGGCAATTGAGAATAAATTGACCATATAGCCAGTTGAGTCGTATTGTTTTTTATAGTGGTTTTTGAGTGGTAAGTAATGCCAAGTCGTGCCAGCTCATGGCTTGGTTTTTTGTTATTTCTACTGCATAAAGTACTGTATATAAGACAATGATTTCCTCTATACTATGCGGGCTTTTACCGTGTCATTTTTTTAGTAAATGGCATCATAGTAGTAGGACAAATCCTTCATATAAGTAAAGTAAAGATAGGCAGATCTCCATGAAAACACCGCATATATTGATGATGGCAGCTGGGACGGGTGGACATGTTTTCCCCGCGCTTGCAGTGAGTGACGAGCTGACCAAACGCGGTGCAGTGATTCATTGGCTTGGAACACCAAATGGCATGGAAAACGGTTTGGTTGAACCGACGGGCTATCCTTTTCATGCCATCAATATGCAAGGACTGCGCGGTAAGGGCGTGGGTCGTTTAGTCAAGCTGCCAGTAACGTTATTGTCAGCGACGATGGCTGCGGTGAAAGTGATTCGCAGCAATCAGATTGACGTGGTCGTTGGTTTTGGTGGCTATGTGAGTGCGCCTGGTGGACTTGCTGCACGTCTGACCAATACACCGCTGATTATCCATGAACAAAATGCCATCGCTGGCATGAGCAATCGTTATCTGTCTAAGCTGTCTACCAAAGTATTACAAGCATTCGAGAACACTTTTGCCAATAGTGAACAAGATGCCAAGCTTGAAACAGTTGGCAATCCTGTGCGTAACGCCATCACTGGTGTCGCAGAGCCAAAGGTGCGTTATGATATCAATGATAGCTCACCGCTTAAACTGCTGGTCGTGGGTGGCTCGCTTGGTGCTCAGGTATTGAATGAGACCGTGCCAAAATCACTGGCTTTGCTAGACCAACCGTTTGAAGTCCTTCATCAATGCGGACGCAATAACGAAGCAGCCACTCAGGCGGCTTATAGTGAGCAAGATTTAAGCAAGCATCAGTTCACAGTGCAACCCTTTATCGATGATATGGCGGCGGCCTACAACTGGGCAGATATTATCGTTTGCCGCGCTGGTGCATTGACAGTGACTGAAATCCAAAATGTCGGTATTGCTGCTATTTTTGTACCGCTACCACATGCGGTTGATGATCATCAAACCGCCAATGCGCGCACATTGACCTCGCATGCTGCTGCGGTTTTATTGCCACAGTCAGAGCTAACGGCTAAACGTTTAAGCGATGAGCTTAGCGTACTCAATCGAGAGAAATGCCTTGAGATGGCCCAAAAAGGTCATGCGCTTGCCAATCGCAGTGCGAGTAAACAAGTGGCTGATATTATTTGGCAAGCCTTATAGTTTCGGCTTTTGCCACTCGTTATATTTTACTGATCATATTTTACTGTCCTTCAATTTTTATTATCCCTTAATAAAGAGAAAATTTTATGTCTACCTCTGCCAAAGCCCTTCCTAAGCGTTTGATTGAAATACCAGAAATGCGCCGTATTCAGCATTTGCATTTTATTGGTATTGGTGGCTCAGGCATGTGCGGCATCGCTGAGGTAATGAATAATCAAGGTTATCAAGTCAGTGGTTCTGACATTGCAGAAAGCCTGGTGACGAAGCGTCTACAGCAGATTGGTATCAAAATATCGATTGGTCATGATTCCAAAAATATTGCCAACGCTGACGTGATCGTCGTGTCATCAGCGATTGATCGTAGCAATCCTGAGGTAAAAGCTGCGCTTGAAGCTCGCCTGCCAGTCGTACGCCGCGCCGATATGCTTGGCGAGTTGATGCGCTATCGTCATGGTATTGCCGTTGCTGGTGCGCATGGTAAAACGACGACGACCAGTTTGCTCACCACCATGATGGCAGAAGGACAGCTAGATCCTACCTATGTGATTGGTGGTAAGCTAAATGCCTCAGGTAAAAATGCAGCACTAGGCAACAGCCGTTTCTTGGTAGCAGAAGCGGATGAGTCCGATGCGTCTTTTTTATCACTGCGCCCAATGGCAGCAATTGTGACCAATATCGATCAAGATCACATGGAAACCTATGGCAACAGCTTTGATAAATTAAAAGCCGCATACATTCAGTTTCTACACAATATGCCGTTTTACGGCTTGGCCGTGGTATGCGGTGATGACCCTGAGCTGTATGCAATGATTGATGATATTGGTCGACCAGTATTGACCTTTGGCCTTGAGCCATTTAATGACGTACAAGCTGTCGATCTGGTGGCAGAAGGTACCAAGACTCACTTTACTGTATTGCGCCGTGACCGTGAGCCATTGCGTCTGACATTAAACATTCCTGGTACACATAATGTCTATAATGCACTGGCTGCTATCGCCATGGCAACGGATGAAGGTGTCGATGATGCCGCGATTGAGCGTGCCTTGCAGAAATTTGAAGGGGTAGGCCGCCGTTTTGAGCAGCATGCCTCAGTCGATATCGATGATGGCAATGTCCTATTGATTGATGATTACGGTCATCATCCAAAAGAAGTTGACGCAACCATCAAAGCCGCTCGCCAAAGCTTTCCTGATCGCCGTTTAGTGATGTTATTTCAACCGCATCGTTATAGCCGTACCCGTGATTGCTATGACGATTTTGTCGAAGTGCTATCAAGTGTTGATGAGCTGCTACTATTGGATGTATATTCAGCAGGTGAAAGCCCGATTTTAGGCGCTGATACCAAGTCATTAGCGCGTAGTATCCGTCTGCGCGGTGAAGTTGAACCGACGATTATTGACAAAGACAATCTTGCCCCTGTGATGCAGCGTTTATTAAAAGCCAATGACATGCTTATCACGCAAGGCGCGGGTAATGTGGGGCATATCGCTATTGATTTGGCTGCCAATAATCTTTACATCAAGTAAGCTAAAATTTAGGAACTATCTTCATGACGACTAATAATAAAGAAAACATGAGTACTCAGAACCTCGCTATCGATGATACCGAAGATAGGTCAGCCATCACCAATCCAGAACCAGCATTGGCGGCGGCTGCACAAGCAGGACAAAGCGACGCGAGCATTTCGCCAAATGAGGAAGAGAATAAAAAATCTATCAGTACGATGACTGGTCATGTAAAAGATGCCGCTCAGTTTGGTAAAGTCGCTGTGATCTATGGTGGTAGCAGCAATGAGCGCAGCGTGTCTTTGGATAGCGGTGCGGCCGTCTTGCAAGCGCTACAAAATCAAGGTGTCGATGCCACTCATTTTGACCCCAAGTACCAAGATATTACTGAGCTGCGTGAATATGACCGTGTGTTCAATGTCTTGCACGGTCGTGGCGGCGAAGACGGTCTATTGCAAGGTGTATTACAGTGGTTTGATATACCGCAAACGGGATCTGGCATTTTGGCATCAGCATTAGGTATGGACAAAGTACGTACCAAACAACTATGGCAAGGTTGTGGCTTATCCACAGCACCGTTTTCATTATTGACGGCTGATACCGACTGGCAGCAAGTGGTCAATATGCTAGGACTGCCGCTTATCATCAAGCCCGTTCATGAAGGCTCAAGTATTGGTATGACCAAGGTCAATCATCTCGATGAGTTACCTGCTGCCTATGCCACAGCAGTACAGTGTGGTGATGCCGTGATGGCTGAGCGCTGGATCACAGGTCGTGAGTTTACGATTGTGATTATCGATGACGAAGCTTATCCTGTCATTCGACTTGAGCCTGCTGATATCACCAATTTCTATGACTTTGAGGCCAAGTATAATCGTAACGATACCAGCTACTATATTCCTTGCGGATTAAGCGCTGCTGATGAGAAGCATCTGCAAGAGTTAAGTTTGGCGGCATTCCGTGCTGTAGATGCAAAAGGTTGGGGACGTATTGACGCCATGCAGGATGAAGCAGGGAATTTTTGGTTGCTTGAGATCAATACCGTGCCCGGTATGACCAGTCATAGTTTGGTACCAATGGCAGCCAAAGCTAGAGGCATGGATTTTGACACATTGTGCTGGCACATATTATCGCAGACAGTCTAATTTTTTGATGTGGCGCTCATCATATTTATCACGATTTTTTAGCAATGAGTCTGATGACAACCATATTGAGTAAATGAGCTATGTTAAAGCATGGGCAATGATAAATTATATAGAGATTTATAATTTCTCAGCTTTATCACTTTTGTAGCATGGCGATTTTAGTCAAAAAAGCCGTCAATGTATCACTAGAGCTGCTATAACATAGCTTCATGTAAACTTGTGTAAATTCAAGGCTACTAGCGAGCGTTACGCTATTGTTTGCCTATAAAATACGTTAATATTGTAAGAATAGCTTTGTTTTAGTAATATTTACGTTTTTTGTAGGGATAACCTATAAGTTATTCATAACCTAAGAAAAATGTTACGTTTAAATAAGAGTAATCGCTGACTATCAGTCTTTTTATTGACAGTCTTTGATAATATATTGCTTTAATAAGCTTCTGCAAAAACTTGCAGATTTACATCAATAATTAGCATGATCAGTTTTATGCAAATATAGGGACAAAGGTCATTATGGCTCAAACTGTCAACGAGGTAACTGACTTGATGAGTGATAAAGCCGGTCGCCCAGCATCCAAACTCCAATTACCAACCTCGGCCCGATATCTTTTTATGATATTGGTATTAGGATTATTGGTACTAATATTGATAATGGGTGGTAAAGCGTTACGTGATGCACCGCCTGCTGAGATTCATGTCAGCAATCAAGGGCTCTCTACCGCTCAATACAACTCATTGCAGACAGTGATGGATCAGCAAAAGGTCAGCAGTTTTTTTACTTCTGATTTGCAAGCATTAAGAGATATTACGACAAGCCTTGCATGGGTTGATCAAGTGAGTATCTCTCGAGACTGGCAACGCGGCATTGTAGTTACTGCACTACCTAAGCAAGCAGTCGCTAATTTTGGGACAGAGCGCTTGGTTGATGCAAAAGGATCTGTGTTCGTTCCTGCTGATAGTAGCGACTTGACGCAAGAGCGCTTTGCTACTCTGCAAGGTGAAATGGCTCAAGCGCCAGTCATTATGCAGCAAATGCAGCAAGTCAATGATTGGTATGCGCCACTTGATATGCAGGTTGAAGACATTATTTTGTCACCAAGAATGACTTGGCTCATTCGTTTTGATAATGGCTTGCGCGTCATCGTCGATAATGAGAACACCGCACAAAAATTACTGAATCTAAGCCAGTTACTTGGTAATCAGTTAAGCGGACGCCGAGATGAGATGCAATCTGTAGACTTACGCTACAAGAATGGTTTTACGATTGCCTGGGATATGTCAGCGCCGCCAGTTGATGAGCCCAAATAATTGAAGGAATACTGATGAGTGGTTACTTGAGTCGAAACTGTTTGCCCAAAATGAATAATATATGTACAACATCATAGCGTATTAACAGCGCTTTTTTTAATGATTCAATAGGATGGCGTTATTTGCGCTCCTATTTAGTAATAATTTGTCTGCTACCATGAAATATAACGAAAATTTGGTTGTTGTCCATCTAAGTGCCACGGCAGTGTATGTCGTAATTGGCAATGTTGTCTCTGCAAAAGACATTCGTATCTTAGGCGTAGGGCAAGTTAAAAATAGCGATTTTTATCAAGGCCAAATTAAGCATCGTGAACGCCTACAAGGTGCTATCAAGCAAGCCATCCAAGAAGCAGAGGATACTGCCAATTGCCGCGTGCATAGCGTGTGGTTGACGCTCGCAACACCTGAGCTATCTAGTAAAAACAGTGCTGGAGAGGTAAGGGTTGAGGACGAGTTTGTACGTGCCAAAGATATGGTACAGGCCTTGTCTAATGCCAAGTCGCGCGATCTGCCATCCGATTACTATCTCATGCATTGCTGCCAGCAAGGTATCTATGTTGATGATCAAGACTTCATGGTCGACGATGTGATTGAGATGATGGCACATAATATCACTGTGATGTATCACATGATGATGATGCCTGTCGCTAGCCGCCAAAATATTCAAAAACTACTACAAAGCTGCGATGTCGGTATTGACCATATCGTATTTGACGCAGTGACCAGTGCTGAATATAGTTTAATGACCGAAGAGCGTCAGCAAGGGGTTTGCTTGGTAGATATCGGTGCCAGTACGACCAGTATTTGTGTTTACAAAGAAAATAAATTGATTTTTACGCACTGCATAGCTACTGGTAGCCATGAAGTGACAATGGATATTTCAGCTGATTTCGGTATATCAATGATCGAAGCTGAGAAATTGAAAAAGTCTCATGGTACGGCTGACGCCAATAGTGTTGATCCAAGCTCATTCTTTTTGTTTAAACCGCAAGGATCGAGCGATGAAATCAACATCGGTATCTATAATTTAGCACGCATTATTGAAGCACGTTATGTGCAGATATTCACTGAAGTCGCTCGGCAACTGCATGAAGCAGGTTTGATAGGCTATATTGACAAAGGTATCGTGCTGACAGGCGGCGGTAGTACCATTAAAGGTATGATACCGTTTGCTAAACGTCTGCTCAAAATGCCAGTGGTATTGACCAATACGCATCCTGCTATTAGTGCTTACAATCATTTTGATAATGACGAGTCATTTAAACAGCTTAATAGTCAGGTCAATGACCGGGCTTACCAAACAGCTTTTGGCACACTCTTATATAGTCAAAGCGAGCAGTTTCGCCGTAGTGAAAAAAGTGAACCTGATACGATTCAAAAAAATCGAGTCACAGGGGTCTTTCAAAGCGCAGGCAAACGTTTTGCTGATGTGTTGAAAAAAATACTATAGACCTACTGACCAAACATGTAGAGCATAAACGCTTTTGTAAGATGCTCTTGAATGAAGTAAGCAAAAATTAAAGTCATATTGAAAGTAATGTGCTAAGCGGTAACAGTAATACATTAAGCGATGATGACCTATTATGGTCCGCGCTGAACTATTTGATCCATAGCCCTGTTTTATTTAAATACATTTATATATAGTATGTCGATAGCGCGCCATATGAGTGCGTTACTACGTATCGACCTACACGCTATCTGCAACTGGAGAATCTTTTTTATGTCAAAATACACCATGCCAGATGATAACCAGCTTCAAAATAACGGCCAAGCGAGCTTCACTGTATTCGGTGTTGGCGGCGGCGGCGGTAATGCGGTTGAACATATGGTACAACAAGGGATTAGAGGTGTAACGTTCGTCTGTGCTAATACAGATAAGCAAGCGCTAGATCGTCTGACAGCACCGCACAAACTACAACTTGGTGCAAAAACGAACCGTGGTCTAGGTGCAGGTGCAAATCCAGAAGTTGGTCGTGAAGCAGCAGAAAGCGAAGAAGAAGCTATCCGTGCATTGCTTGAACACTCAGATATGGTATTTATCACTGCTGGTATGGGTGGCGGTACAGGTACAGGCGCAGCGCCAGTGGTTGCACGTATTGCCAAAGAAATGGAAGTATTGACGGTTGCTGTTGTGACCACACCATTTAAATTTGAAGGTGGCAAACGTATCAAAGCTGCGAAAGCAGGTATCGAGCAGTTGACCAATTTCGTTGATTCAATTATCACGATTCCAAATGATAAGTTGATGAGCGTATACGGCAATATCTCTATGCAAGACGCTTTCAAAAAAGCGGACGATGTTTTGCTACATGCAGTCCAAGGTATTGCAGAGACGATCGCTAGCGAAGGTATGATCAATATTGACTTTAACGATATCCGTACGGCAATGACAGCTAAAGGTCATGCAATGATGGGTATTGGCCGTGCCAGCGGTGATGATCGTGCGCGTCAAGCCACCGAAAAAGCCATCAGATCGCCACTACTTGATGATTTACGTCTAGAAAATGCGAAAGGTCTATTGGTCAACGTGATTTCTTCTGAGTCATTATCACTTGATGAGATGAGCAAAATCAGCATTATTGTTGAAGAAATTACTGATATCGATGATGCTCATATTTTCTACGGTTCTGTAATCGATGAAAAAATGGGTGATGACTTGCATGTGACGGTTATTGCAACGGGTCTGACCTTAGATGAAAACGCAGGGCAAGAGCCAGAAGTGGTTGAGCAACCTGTTCCTTCTGTGAATAGTACACAACCTGTCGATCCTAATGTACATACCAGTGCATTAAATAGCCAGAAGAAATCACAAGCTCAACTGCATCAAGATAACGTTAATACTGCACGCCCAAGCGCGCCTCAAGAGCAGACAAAAACTAAAACCAATAGCATTCAAGACTATCTGAAGCGTCAACAAAACAAATAGTTTTTTAGTATTAAGTTAAAAAAAGCCAGCGCTCAAATGCTGGCTTTTTTGTGTCTACATAGAAAAGACTGGCCTATAAAAAGAGAGTAACAAAATCAGGAGTATCGCAAAATGTTTCTGATCGAAAAAGTATGTCCAGAATCTAGTGTTTCTAAGCGTTCAATAGGGCATAAAACTGTGAAAATATATGATGAGATAATGACGATAAGTGTTATCAATCAAAGAGATAAGGAAATTAACGCTTTTTATTTGTAGCGAATATGGGGAAGGTAGTGGTACACTATGTCAATTGTAACAAAATATGTGAGAAGGCAGCCATGAACCAAAGAACCATAAAGACAGCGATAGCCGTTACAGGTACTGGTCTCCATAGTGGTCAACCTGTTGACTTGGAGTTTCATCCACAGCCGGTTGATACTGGTATTGTTTTCGAGCGCTCTGATATTGTAGGCAGCGAGCCTATTCCAGCAAGTGCTTTTTTGGTGCAAGACACGATGATGTCATCAAACTTAGTATTTGGTGTTACGCGCGTAGGTACGGTTGAGCATTTGCTAAGTGCGATTGCTGGGCTTGGCGTAGATAACCTATTGATTCGTGTTTCTGCTTCAGAAATACCGATTATGGATGGTAGTGCCGCTCCTTTTGTTGCTTTGCTACTTGATGCAGGATTCTGTGAACAAGATACTTTAAAGAAATTCATTAAGATTGTGCGACCAGTACGAGTCAAAGTAGATGATAAATGGGCAGAGCTACGCCCTTACGATGGATTTGAATTGAACTTTGAGATTGACTTTGATCACCCTGCCATCGACAAAAATTTTCAACATGCTCAGTTGCAATTCTCTACCCAAAACTTTATTGAGCAGCTAAGCGAAGCACGTACTTTTGGCTTTTTGCGTGACATAGAACAATTGCGTCAGAATAATTTGGCCTTGGGCGGTAGTATGGAAAATGCCATCGTCATTGATGATGCCAATATTCTTAATGAAGAAGGCCTACGCTTTAATGATGAATTTGTTCGCCATAAAATTTTAGATGCGCTCGGAGATTTATATCTGATTGGTTATCCTATCGTTGGTCGTTTTAATGCCTACAAATCTGGTCATGCATTAAATAACTTACTGGTACGTGAAATACTCTCTGATGAAAATAACTTTGAAATTGTAACTTTTGATGACAATGTAACATGCCCAATCGAATATTTACCGCTAAATGGTTTAGCAGTTGAAGGATAAATACAGGAATATACACGAAGTATCGAAACATTTACGCAATATTACATAGCAACGCTATAATTACATTTATATAATATGCAATATTTTAAATATAAAGTTTATAGCATTTTGTGAATTTTATTCTAAGGCAGAGTGCGTAAAAGCTGTAGGTGATTTCCAAATCATCTATTGGTTCTATTCATAAATTGAATGGCACCAATAGATGATTTTTTTTGTTTAGAATATTACAAAAAGGCAGCGTTACTAATCTCATTTCATGGTTTTATTTACATAAATTTACATTGTAATATCTGTATTTTTAGTGATTTGCTAGGCGTAGGAGGGCTTTTTTTAGATTTTCATCAGTGGTGACATGCTCTGCAGCCTGTGATATAGTCCGTTTTGTGTTTTGGCTAAGAGCCTGATTTTCATTGGCTTTACAAGGTTTGGACAAGGTTGCTGATAACGCTGATGATTGTTTAGATGAATAATTATTAGCAGATGTTTTAGCTACTACAACACGAATTTGCTTGAGTTGTTTAAATGTAATTGACTGCTCTGTTAATACTTGCAAATACGCGTTTTGTAAATAGCGAATATGATTAGCCGCTGTCATTGAGCCTACACTGAGTATTAACTGCTCAGAGGTTAAGCCTACGACCCAACAGGTATTGAGGATTTCCTCAGGTAGACAGTCTACCAGCAGCTCTTTTACCTCATTGGTCGCTTCTATACATAGCCGCATGTTATTAGCAAGAGTTTGGGGTAGCGCACTACCAGCAAACGCTTGATGATCTATAAGCTGGGCAAGCCGATTAGGCTGTTTTTTTGACATCGTGATGACTCATCTATTAGGTGACAAACTCGATATGTAGAATAGACATGCTAAAAGCGATATATAGCAAAATTGTATGAGGTAGTTGACTAAACGAGCGATGATACTGGTGTTAGTCACTATAAAAGAACGAGCTGTTGTGATAAAGATTTTATCATGTTTTTTAATGATTATATCCTCTAAATTAATTGATGTTTCGTCACGGATGACGAGCAGACTTGTATTAACAATAGGTAGTAAATTTATGAAACAAGCTTTATTAATTTTGTCAGTATTGGGAATGGGTATCGCACAGACGAGCGGTGCTGCTGAAACAACCTTTCAACCAAATAATACCTTGAGTCATACCATCACAAATATTTCTACTTCTGCGAACTATGGTTCTAGTCGCAACATCTACAGCACTAACAGTGGTGCTCATGTATATAGCAACGATGAGATCAGTCAAGCCATTGACAACCTAAGCGCTCATGCTAAGCAAAAAGAATATCAGCTTGCGTCGCTCACTAGCCGTTTATCATACGAGCAGCGTCAACAGCAAGCAAGTCGTGTACCTGACCGCAACTCTGCCCCTGCTATTGCTGCAGCAAACGCATCACGAGTCGCACTATCTAGAAGTTCTGGCTACTGTGCTCGCTATGTACGTAAAGCACTACAGTCAGCAGGTTACGAATTTACGCCTAATCCTTCAGCTTATCAATATGCCTCTCGTGGCACACTAGCCCAAGCAGGCTTTACCAAAATCAGTAACGATATGGAACCTCAAGTTGGTGACGTCGTTGTCTATAACCGCACATCAAGCCGTCCACATGGTCATATCCAGATTTTTGATGGCAATGACTGGGTATCTGATTTCCGTCAAAACAGCATCAGCCCATATAGCGGTACTTACAGCTATACCACATGGCGTGATTCGCAGTATGTTGATGATGCATCAGACCGTGGTATCTACCTTGCGATGGCTGACAAATAAGTATCAGTTAAACGAATTAAAAGTTTTCTCCAAACTCAGTAATGCTCTTTATGACATTGCTGGGTTTTTTTTGTGCTTTAAATAATGATATCTAATAATAACTGTATCTAAGTGAGTGCAGATCATAGAAGTAAATCAAAGTGCAAATTTTGGCCAATAGTTGCGATTATGGAAATCAGGCGGGAAGGCGTGCTGAGAGGCAAAATATAAAGTGGTCTTACCGAGCTGTAAAATAACACAAGGATGTATCTGCTCAATAATCGTATTTGCAATGGCGTATTTTTGATTAGGAAGTTCGACCAGAGGAACGTTAAAGCCTCGCTCGTAGCGATGAATGGAATACGCTGCTGGTGATTTGTCAAACAACGATTTCTGTATTATGTCCTGTGTATTTATATTATCCGTCCACTCAATAGAGGCACGTGTGTGTCCATCAGTCTCGTATAAAGGTGCTGGTGGCAATGTGGCAGGTTGACGATAGCTTTTAAACTTATAGAGTGCATAGCGACCATCAGGGTTGGCATTAATCTCAATGTAAGGTTCAGCGTCTTGAGTCTCAGTAGCAGCCTCATCACTTAGAGTGTCACCCGTGATAAAGCATTCAAGGCAAGTCTCTTCCCACAGATAATCAGCAAATCCTACTCGGGCTTGCTGCCAAGTTGGCCAAACCAATTGATTGGCTAATATTTGACTGGGTAAAGTAATTTGATAGGTTAACTGTAATTGTAATACTGGTTGTCGAACGATCTTAGCGTTCACCTTGACACAAATACGCTGTAACGCTTCTACCGTCACGTCCAGTTGCTGTGCGTCGTTTTCTATCGTCTCGGCGGCTATAACAAGATTAAAACATTGGTTCATTATTTATCAAACTCTATAATACTTTTAAAAATTAATGGTAAAAGATTAAACCGAATAACTAGGGTGCACCCCGAATTCAAACGTTCATCACCATTTTTAAATAGGGATATGCCCTAGGCTGATACGACACACTAAGCAGATCCAAAACCAGCAGACAAGACAAAAGCCGCGAGCAAGATGCATCGCGGCTTTTATAGTTACCGTCATTATTTAAGCTGATGCGGCCTACTGTTATTCAAGCAAAGCTTGTCATGACATATTACTGCGCGTGACGTGCTAGGTTAGACAGTTTAGGGTTGGCATTTGGGTTTTGGCGTAGCAATAATGCCATACGTCCAATAGAATGGACCAAAGACGCATTAGCTGCTTTAGCAAGTTCAGCGCCAACGATGTCGCGCTCTTCTTTGGTGCCAGCAGGAAGTTTTACTTTGATAAGCTCATGATCTGTTAGCGCGCGATCAATCTCTTCGGTAATGGTTGGGGTAATACCCTTGTTGCCGATCATAACGATAGGCTTTAGCTCGTGACCGATGCCTTTTAGACGTTTGATGGTAGCGTTATCGAGTTGCATAGAATTCCTAGGTGTTGGTAAAAATAAAAATGGTACTGTCAAAAACAGTTATGGATCATTATAGATAATCTGTGACCATCTTGCATGAGATCAGCAGGATTTTGCACGATTTTACGTGACGAAAATGTTAAACTGAATGTTTGGTACATTATAAACGCTACTGCCTTATAAAACAGTCATTTAACCAATAGAATTTAGTCAGTTTGCAACCACCAATGAACTAATAGCCTGATTGATGACACCTCTTGCGTAATTGACATCACATTCAAATGAGTGTGCTTGTGATATAAAGATCAAAGAGAGGGTACTCAGGTCTTGTAAAGTAATAGGAGCAGGTATTTTGGCCACGCGTATCGAAAACAAAAAACTATCAAAGAGCAGCAGTGCTTGGATGAAAGAGCACATTGACGATCATTATGTACAAAAGGCTCAAAAAGATGGCTACCGTGCCCGTGCCGCTTATAAATTATTAGAGATTAACGAAAAAACCAACCTGATTAAAAAAGGCATGACGGTGGTAGATTTGGGTAGTGCGCCTGGCAGTTGGTCTCAAGTAGCGGGACAGTTGGTTGGTGACGACGGTATCTTGATTGCCTCTGATATTCTGGCGATGGATGCTTTGCCTAATGTTACCTTTATTCAAGGTGATTTTCGTGAAGCTGAGGTGTTTGACGCCATTATGGCAGAAGTAGGCGATAGGCAAGTCGACGTGGTATTGTCTGATATGGCACCCAATACGGCGGGGAATAGCGCTATCGATCAGCCGCGTATGATGTACTTATGCGAGCTGGCAGTGGACTTTGCTTTATCAACCTTACCAAAAGGTGGCGCACTTATTATGAAAGTGTTTCAGGGCGAAGGCACACAAGAATTACGCAAGCAGATGCAGCAGGATTTTAGTAAGATTCGTAGTATAAAACCAGGTGCGTCACGTCCGCGCTCAAAAGAGATGTTTTGGGTGGCGATTAAATAGTTTTAACATCAATGAGTTGCTGCTATTGTAAGCGAGTTAATCAGTCACCATAAACTATCATTATGGTCGTATAAAAAGCGCTACATTCATTAACTGAATAATCGTGAAACCTGCTTGAATTATGCAGGTTAGCGCCATATATCATGGTATATTACCTTTGTTTTTAGCATACGTTTTAGGCAAAGTCGTCTGATAATAAGCGTTTTACAAGCTCAATGATCGTATATCTATGTTTATCTCATACTGATTATTTATAAAAACAATTTTTATGCTACCTGTAACTCATATAAGTTTAATTTAGCAGCTTTTTATTATCGGGATACTCGTTAAAAATGAGCAATACGTTTATAGACGTCACGTGTTTAATAAACACACCAATAAGTAAGGGATGGGAATAACTAGTGAGCGACATGGTAAAAAATACCTTATTGTGGCTGGTGGTAATCGGCGTTTTAGTGCTGGTGTTTAGCGGCTTTGATCAATCATCTGAGCCAGATAACCTTAACTACTCTGAGTTTGTGACCGCTGTGTCAGAAAACCAAGTAGCCAGTGTCGAAATTGACGGCGAACAGATCACCGGCGAAAAGAAAAATGGCTCATCTTTTGAGACCATTAGACCGGCTGTGTCAGATGACCAGTTGATGCCAATGCTACGTGAGAACCAAGTCGAAGTCCAAGGGACCGCACCAAAGCGCCAAAGCGTATTGATGCAACTACTGATAGCCAGTTTCCCAATTTTACTGATTATTGGTCTGTTTTTATTCTTTATGCGTAATATGCAGGGCGGTGCAGGCGGTAAAGGCGGCGGCCCAATGAGCTTTGGTAAGTCAAAAGCCAAAATGCTGACGGAAGACCAAATCAAGGTGAACTTCGAAGATGTGGCTGGTTGTGAAGAAGCCAAAGAAGAAGTCGTTGAAGTGGTTGACTTTTTGCGTGATCCGGATAAATTTACCAAACTTGGTGCAACGATTCCTCGTGGTATCTTAATGGTAGGTCCACCGGGTACGGGTAAGACATTGCTAGCAAGAGCCATTGCTGGTGAAGCTAAAGTACCGTTCTTCTCAATTTCAGGTTCTGATTTTGTTGAGATGTTTGTTGGTGTTGGTGCATCACGTGTACGCGACATGTTTGAGCAGGCGAAAAAGAGCGCCCCTTGTATTATCTTTATTGATGAGATTGATGCAGTCGGTCGTCATCGTGGCTCTGGCATGGGCGGCGGTAACGACGAGCGTGAGCAGACATTGAACCAATTATTGGTTGAGATGGATGGTTTTGAAGGCAATGAAGGTGTTATTGTTATTGCTGCAACCAACCGTGCTGACGTGCTTGATAAAGCATTATTGCGTCCAGGTCGTTTTGACCGTCAGGTTCAAGTGGGCTTGCCAGATATCAAAGGTCGTGAGCAAATCTTGAAAGTACACTTAAGAAAGTTGCCGAACACCATCAGTGTCGATGCAGGTTCTCTTGCTCGTGGTACGCCAGGGTTCAGTGGTGCACAGCTTGCTAACCTTGTAAACGAAGCAGCCTTGTTTGCCGCGCGTCGTAACAAAACCAGCGTCGACATGAATGATTTTGAAGATGCAAAAGATAAGTTATACATGGGTCCTGAGCGCAAATCCATGGTGATACGCGAAGAAGAGCGCCGAGCAACTGCGTATCACGAAGCGGGTCATGCGCTAGTAGCTGAACTACTGCCAGGTACAGATCCGGTGCATAAGGTCACTATCATGCCTCGTGGTTTTGCGCTTGGTGTTACTTGGCAGCTGCCTGAGCACGATCAAACCAGCATGTATAAATCTAAGATGTTAAGCGACATTGCGATTTTGTTCGGTGGTCGTATTGCTGAAGAAGTCTTTATTAATCAGATGTCAACAGGTGCTTCAAATGATTTTGAACGTGCAACCAAAATGGCACGCGCCATGGTAACCAAGTACGGTATGTCTGATGCACTAGGTATCATGGTGTATGAAGATGATGACAGCTCGCAAGGATACTTTGGCGGTGGTGGCCGTACGATTTCAGAAGCCACGCAGCAAAAGGTTGATGAAGAAGTGCGCCGTATGCTAGAAGAGCAGTACGATATCGCTCGCGAATTGATTGAAGCCAATCAAGATAAAATGCATGCAATGGTTGAAGCGCTCATGAATTGGGAAACCATCGACCGTGACCAACTGCAAGATATTCTAGCAGGTGAAGAACCGCGTCCACCAAGAGTCTATCAGCATAACGAAGTCAACTTGTCAAAAAATGACATTAAGACGACTACTTCTACACCGCCACCATTACCGGCGATGTAAGGCAGTTCTGATTGAAGTTTAATAAAAGGCCCTTTATCATAAAGGGCTTTTTTATTGCTTTCATTTTATGAAGGGCTTAGGACGTCATAAGATTTACTGGTATCATAAGCACAGATAACGAACTCTCGAGCTATTTTATACAATTTATTTATGATGGATCGGTCATGTCATTATTTCAGCCTTTACCCAACTACAAAATATCGAGCCGTAATAAAACCTTGAATTTGTCTGAGCCGCATATCATGGGTATCTTGAATGTAACGCCAGATTCATTCTCGGATGGTGGGCGGTTCAATGCGGTAGAGAATGCCGTTGCTCATTGTCAGCAGATGATGGATAACGGTGCTACTATTATTGATATTGGCGGTGAATCTACTCGCCCCAATGCAGATGCTGTATCGACTACTGAAGAGCTACAACGGGTTGTGCCAGTGGTACAAGCTATACGCCAGCATTGTGTAGATGATATTTGGTTATCTATTGATACCAGCAACCCAGAGGTCATGCAGGCAGCGTTTGATGCTGGTGCTGATATTTGGAACGATGTCAGGGCGTTAAAACGTACTGGCGCTGCAGAACTGGCCGCTAGCCTTGATATTCCTGTCATGCTGATGCATATGCGCGGTGAGCCAACGACGATGAACAATCTGGCACAGTATGATAATGTGATTGATGAAGTGAGCACAGAACTGACCACGCGTATCAAAGAGGTAACGCGCCTTGGGGTTAAGCAGGAAAATATTATTATTGATTCAGGTTTTGGTTTTGCCAAAAACTATGAGCATCATTGTGCTTTATTAAGTCAGTTAGACAGCCTACAGGCATTGGGCCTACCCATGATGTTTGGTATTTCACGTAAACGTTTTTTGGCAGAGGTATTGACCAATAGTGGTGTCAAAACAGTACAGACCACTCAAGCTATAGAACGAGACGCAGTAGGGACTGCTGCTGGGATATTTGCGCTACAACAAGGTGCCAGCATCATTCGCACGCATAATGTAGGCATGATGCAGCAAGCAGTGGCATTATGGAGTCAATTATCAGCGTACCATCATAAGCATTGTATTATTAATACAAATACTCGATAAAGCTACACCGTGATAAATACAATATCTACAATCTAATTTTCCACTATGATTGAATACCACATCAAAAACTATTGAAATGAAAGAGAGTATCTTTATGACCAGTATCACTCAGCCAGAACCGACCAATGAGCAGCGCCGTATTATTTATCAAGCTCGTCGCGGCTTGAAAGAGTTAGATTTTTATATCGATCCTTATGTCAAAGAGCGATATCTGATAGCAGATCCAACAGAGCAAGAGACATTTGCTCAGATGCTCACGCATGAAGACCCTGATTTATTGGATTATTTTACCAATCAAAATCGTCCAGCAGAGGATGATATATGGGCACTCGTTAATAAAATAAAAACATGGCGACACACCAAAGACTTGGTGTAGAGGCTTTGTACTTGATAGGCACAATACTGATGATTTCTCATGGCGCGCCCATATGACCCTAGCAACGGCGCTGCGCATTGATACAGCTATTCATTCTACCAGTCGGCTACGCCGGCTGCTCTATGTGGGTTTAACTGCGATCATGATTGTCTTAGCGTGGCTTGCGGCTTTGGCATGGTGGCAATATTTGCTGATTTTGACTGTCTCGCTAGCCATTGTTGGCTATTTATTTCTGACACGTTTGACACTACGACATCTTAGCCAGCCACCCCTTGATCAACGTATGGATAAACAGTGGCAGTTGTTGATTCAGACAAGTCGAGGCGATGAGCTGTGGCAAGCACAGCTACTTTCTACACATTACTATCAATGGGCGATAAATTTTGAGTTCAACATAGTAGAGCCTTATCAGCGCCCTCTATCTATCACCATATTTCGTGATCAAGTAAGCCCAGAGGAATGGCGAACGCTTAGTGTTTTAGCCAATATTAATAAGGATTAAACAGGGTAAAATATACTGATTGATCTTCACGTTTCTATTTAGTCTTACTCTTCTGTTATAGGCTTACGAATGCCTACATGTCATAACAAAATACCTATCTTGGTCTCCAAAGAGTTTTGTTATATTGAAACTCACGAATAAAGTATATGAACCAACTGCATTGTACTTCCAGTTTATGCCATGAAAAACCAGTATGGACAACGGTAGGCAGTCAGCTTGTATCATAAATAATATGACGATAAGAGGAAGATATCATGAGTTTATTAGGGAATTTAGTGAGCCAAGTGGCCCGTAGTGCGATGAATCCAGAGGATGCTCAACGCCATCCAGTGAATCAGCGTATCAATCCACGTCGTACAGGTGGCTTGGGCGATATACTAGGCAGCGTATTGGGCAGCGGTAGTCAAGCAGGTGGCTACAATCCGCAGCAATACGATCGTAAGCCAGATAATGGTTTTGGTTTAGATGATATCATTGGTGGTCTGGCTGGTGGTAATCAGCGTGGGAGCGTCAGCTCAGGTGCTGGTGGACTGGGTGATATTTTAGGCAGTGTATTAGGGGGTCAGCGTAGCAATAGTGGTTTTGGTGGTAAGGGGATGCTTATCGCTGTCCTTATGCCAATGGTGCTGAGCTGGATCAAGCGTAATGGCGGTATCGGTGGTGCGCTATCAAAAATCACTGGCATGGGCCATGGCGACCAAGCACGCTCTTGGATGAGTACCAATGAAATCAATGACAATCTAGACCCAAGTGAGATAAATCAGCTGTTTGATGAGCGTGAGATTCAGCAAGTAGCAGCGCGTACGGGTGCAAACGAAACAGAAGTACGTCAAGGTTTGGCTGAATTACTGCCCGAGGTGATGAACCAGCTAACGCCCAATGGTAATTTAGATAATGAAGCGGAAGCTAATGAAGAGATTGATCAAATTATCAATCAGTTATCTAGTCGTCTTGGAACATTAAAATAATAAATAGTTTAAGTACCGCCTAGATTTATATCGTGAGAGCGCGTTTAATAACGTGCTCTTCTTTGTGTTCATTACAATGACAATGGTATTGATGTTCAGAGATCGTTTGGCAGTGCTATGAAGATTTCAAAAGCGCTCATCTAACGTTTCCACGGTGTAGTTGAGCGCAGCGAAACAGATATCAGTATTGAACCCTCGGTACTGCAAAAATCGCAGCTGCTTAGCTTTTTCTTTTTGCTCCACTGGTATAGTGTCACCATACTTCTTAGTGCGAGCCTCTACCGCTAGTTTGAGCCAATCAACCCCCTCAACTAAGCTGTCATCAGGATCAACGAACTCGCGAAACTCTTCAGACTCACTATTTGCCATATCAATCAATTCATCGATGTTACCTGGCATCGCGATTTTTTTGCGATAGAACTCTTGCTTAATACGCCCGCGTCCCCGACCTTTACGGATATTCTCACGTATCAGCATTAGGGTAGTACGGTAATCGCTCTGATAGCCTTTTTCCTCAAACTCATCAAGTAGGGCATCGATTTTTTCTGGGTCTTGTTCTTTGTCGATTAGCTTTTGCTTGAGCTCAGCCTTGCCGTATTCGCGCCGTGACAAGTAATAGAAGGCAAGCCAACGTAGCCGGCTCTCAGCTTTGATAGCATCGATTTCTGCTTGCTTTTGTTCAGGGGTGCGCAAATAAGCTTTAAGCGCGGCTGGTATATTATCGTTTTGGTTTTCTACTGCACTATCATCAAATGATGGACGTTCACTTCCGCATTCTGATTGCTCAAACGAGGGGGCATAGTTGTCGTTTTCAGCTATGTCATTCTCTGCATCACCACTACGTACGCTGTTCTTGACCTCGGCCAGCATCTCTTTGATGGTTTGTGCTTCAGGTGGCTGATAAGCAGGTGTATCGCTTGGCTCAGCGGTGAAGTTAGCAGCTGGATGAAAGCGTTTTTTACATTTTTTGGATTTAGAGTTTTTTTTTATCTTAGCAGAAGATTCTTCAAAATATGATGTGTCAACAGTAGGCTCACTAGTGCTTGAATGATCTTGATCTGGGACTTTAGAAAGCTTGCTAGATTTACCTGATTTGTTAGATGTGTTTTGATAGGAGTGTTTAGTAGGTTTTTTTCGTTTGCTATCAACAGAACTAGCTGAGCCGGTTTCCGACTCAGCTAAGATTTCAGCCAATGTTTTAATTTTCATAATAAGTCATGATTATTTATAGCGGTCACTGATAATGGTTACTAGTGAACCATTATTGTACAGATTCAGGTGCCAGTTCTACATCGTCAGTTTCAGGCGCTTTGCTATCTTTTTTCTTACCAAGCTTTTCATCACGAATTTTATCTTCGATCTCTTTGGCAATAGCAGGGTTTTCTTTTAAGAAAAGCACAGAATTGGCTTTACCTTGACCGATTTTTTCATCGCCATAGCTGTACCATGAACCTGCCTTACCAACCGCGCCAATCTCGACGCCCAAGTCAATCACTTCGGCCAAATGGTTGGTACCTTCGCCATAAGTAATCTCAAACTCAGCTTGGCGGAACGGCGGTGCCATTTTGTTTTTGATGACTTTGACACGGGTTTGGTTACCGATGATTTCATCGCCATTTTTGACCGCACCAATGCGGCGAATGTCCATACGTACAGAGGCGTAGAATTTGAGGGCATTACCACCAGTTGT
This sequence comes from Psychrobacter sp. CR212, assembly GCF_059693765.1. NCBI lineage: Bacteria > Pseudomonadati > Pseudomonadota > Gammaproteobacteria > Moraxellales > Moraxellaceae > Psychrobacter > Psychrobacter sp. CR212. Next base: position 215,347 of record NZ_JCATIF010000001.1, read on the forward strand.
AGTCTCTGGGCTACCAAACATAACACCAATTTTCATACGGATTTGGTTAATAAACACAACCATACAATTAGAGCGTTTAGCATTACCAGTAATCTTACGTAGCGCTTGGCTCATCAGACGCGCTTGCAGACCCATGTGTGAGTCGCCCATCTCGCCTTCAATTTCTGCACGCGGAGTCAAGGCAGCAACCGAGTCAATAACGATCATATCGATTGCGCCTGAACGCACGAGCATGTCAGTAATCTCAAGTGCTTGCTCACCGTTATCAGGCTGCGACAGTAGTAAATCGTCGGTATTGACGCCTAGCTTGCGTGCATACACAGGGTCAAGCGCATGCTCAGCATCGATAAATGCACAGGTGCCCCCTTGTTTTTGACACTCCGCGATTGCTTGCAAGGTCATTGTGGTTTTACCTGAGCTCTCAGGGCCGTAGATCTCGATGATACGTCCTTTTGGCAATCCACCAATACCAAGTGCGATATCTAGACCAAGAGAGCCTGTTGAGACCACATCGGCATCAAGAATGGCTGAGTCATCACCCAGATGCATGATGGTATTTTTACCAAACTGCTTTTCAATTTGACCTAATGCCGCTTTGAGGGCTTTGGCTTTATTGTCGTCCATACTGGATTCCTTTTTTGATAATTGATTTGGCGCTACAGATAAAAGATTTATACGTCTAAGAGTGATAACTGGTGCATACTGAGCAGCGCTAATAAGATAAATCATATAGCTATTAGCGCTCTGACAACTGGCTCAAATACACAGGTTGTCATATGATTGCTATCAGTAGTAATATCGAGATATCGCTCTACTATACAGTAAAATTAAATAACGAGAGAAGTAAAAATAAGTTCATAATAAATCACAGTTACAATAGCTTTTGAGTCGGATATTAACGACTAATAGCTATCTGAATCTCTGTAGTGCTATTGATTCGATAGAGTAATTATAACAAAATCCAAGCGCTATATTGAGTCTTGGACGACGCTAAACGACACTGAATGTCGTACGATATAAGAGTGAGGATTCACGAAGATAGCCATTCGTTTAAATGTGTTTTTGAACCTGATAACAGCTATGTTTGTCAATAGACTTATGAGTTGTCCACAGCAAATAATGTACTCATTTTTATTGGTTGTGAAACATTATAAACGGCTAAATTATTTTTAAAAATATTTAAAATAATTTTTTATGGCTTTATATTTAATATAAGTTATTGTTTTTAAATTATTTTTAAATTGTACAAAAAATGAACGATTTTACCTTATCCTTTAAGTTTCCTAGGTATATAGTTGTCAAGTAGTGACTTATACACAGGGTTATCCACAGCTTATGGGGAGAACTCTCGAAGCCCTTATGGTATCTATGCTTGCGTGTATAGGTCATATATTGCAAGCTTCCAGTATTAAGCGTTAAAGATGATTTCTCGTCGACAAACTGTGCTCTGGCCGCTATGTTTCACATAATTACAATTTGTGATTCTTCCACGTATTACCATACTATAGGGCTTTGAAGTCAAGAGTATGACGAGATAAAAGCAACCAACGACCCGCCAAGCACATTTATTGTTGTGATAGCAAGTTTATAAACGGGCATAAAAAAGCGGCTAAATAGAATAGCCGCTTTGTCAAAATTATCGATAGCAAGATTGTATTTGTTAGTCTTTGATATAGATCAAGTCCCAGACCCCGTGACCACGCTCAAGACCGCGGCGCTCAAATTTGGTCATTGGACGAAAGTCAGGACGGTCGGTGAAGTTGCCCGCGCCTGCTTTATTGGTCAATCCAGCAAACCCATCCAATACCTCAACCATCCAAAATGCATAGTGCTCCCAGTCAGTGGCTGTATGAAACCAGCCGCCTTGTTTTAGACTGCGCGTAACGATAGCCATACGCTCAGGACTGACAAAACGGCGTTTGTAATGACGTTTCTTTTGCCATGGATCAGGGAAGTATAGCTGAATACGATCAATGTGATTTTCTGGTAGTTGCTTCAGCAATTGAATAGCATCGCCATTGATAATTTTGACATTGCTCAAGTTCTGCGTTCCTGCCATATAAGCGCATTTACCAATACCTGGCTCATGAACTTCGACACCAACAAAATTGCGCGCGGGCTCTGCGGCTGCCATCTCGATAAATGAATCACCCAAACCAAAACCAATCTCCAAGGTCAGCGGTGCGTCAGAACCATTTGGACTATCAGCGAACAATGATCGCAAATCATCAATACCTGAAAGGTCGCCATCGCCGAAACTGTTATTGACCAGATACTCAGAAAACTCTGGTGCAGTGAGTGCTAGCTCGGCGTTTTTGTTCATGTGCGTACGCCGCTTCATAAAAGTATTAACGATGCGGATATGTTTGTCAGAGCCAGGTTCTATCTCATGTCTAGCGTTTGTATCCGTATCGATAGGCGCACTAGTATTATTAGAGGTTTGCTCATCAGTAGTGTCAAGGCTGTTGATGGTGTCATTGATATCAGAATGTTGACTCATAGGATTTGTAAGGCTTAATTAAGTGGGTGATGTTGACTCATTATAAGTCAAATCCATACAACTGTGAACGTACAATCTTATTTTAGCGCGTTTGCTGCTCAGTTCTGTCGTTTCTCTATCCTAGATATGGGTTTTAGCGTTATCATAGTGTCATCGTTAAGGATGTTTTTTAAAGTCAGTAGAGCGTATTGCCATGCTATTTATTGAGACGGATTCACCGCCACCGTTTTATCAAGAGTCATTAACACCTGCTAAACGCAAGCAACTGGATCAATGGTTTATCGGTGATCGTACCCAGCGCTATTATCTCAAGCGCTTTGAGCAGTTTGATCAGCAAGGCTATCTGTCGCCAAAATGGCATTGGGCTGCATTTTTTATGACGTTTCCTTGGCTGTTATACCGTAAACGCTATATGGATGCCATTGTGTATAGCGTGGCAGGATGGTCATTTATTCAGCTTAATGTCGCCATTGTGCTTGTTGCCTTTGAGTTTGTGGCGATGTCTTATGTGCCAGACGTTTATCAAATGGCGACGCGGATCGGTATTGCTGCGATTATTTGGTTGTTTTGGTCTGCTATGGTGGCACGCTGGACAGATGCATATTATTACCGGATGGCGCGACGTGAGATCGCGGATGTGATTAATGATTATCCACGTGATGAGGCTGCCCAAAAAGCGCATTTGAAAAAAGAAGGCGGCGTCAGTTTATTTGGCTTAGCATTGGGGTTTGGTTTTTTCGCCTTTGCATTATTGGTCATTAAGGTGCAGTTTTTACCTATTATCGCCAAACCAAAAGAAAATGAGGTGCTATTTGATGCTTATGATATTGCCAAAAATGCCCAAAACCGAGTGGCATTGATTTATCAGCAGACTGGGCGGTGTCCTGTAGATTTACCGCTCAGTACCGAGCAGCAGCAGGTACGTATGCATGTCGATAGTCAAGCGGCTGGTGTGCTAGAGACGGATTGCGCGGTGATTGCTACGATCCAGAACGTGACATTTCCAATCCGCTATCTGAACGAGCAGACATTGGTTTTTTATCATATACCAGACAGTGATAACTGGGATTGCACAAGCTCACTAAATAAAAAACAAGCCCCTAAAAACTGCCTGTCTGACTAGGGGCTATACCTATCTAGTTTTTGCTAGTGTTTAGAGTCTGTTGCGGTATCGTGTGGTTCGTCAACTGGCGTCGCTTGGCTCTTTAAGGCTTCGTAGAAATCGGTCAAATCCATCTTGCGCGCTTTGCCGATATCTTCATCAAATAGGCTTTCAAGCTCTGCCATCGCTGATTGTGCGGACTCAATCATGCTGGCTTCATCATCGTAAATGGCTTGCTGACGCTCAATTAAGTCATCATCATAATCACGGAATGTTTTTACTGTCTCTCGAGCTTTTTCCGGAGAGATACCGAGTAGCTGTAGCGATTCACGTGACATGTCTAAAGATGACAAGTAAGTCTCACGCCAAATGTGACGCACACCAACTTCGCGCAAACGGTAGTAATGCTGACGATCCCGCGCCCTAGCTAATATAATCAACTCAGGATAGTTTTTGCGTAAATACTGAGCGGTAGTGATGGAGCGCTCTAAATCATCGATTGCCAAAATAAAGACACGCGCCTTTTGAATACCTGCAGCTCGTAGAATCTCAGGGTTTTTTGGATCGCCGTAATAGACTTGGTTACCAAATTTACGCACGAAATCTACTCGGTTGGCAGAACGTTCAATGGCTGTGAATTCAATATTATGCATACGAAGCACACGACCGATGATCTGACCGACTCGGCCAAAGCCTGCGATAATTACCTGATGCTCATGATCGGGAATGGTGTCGTATTCTCGACTTGGTTTGCGCTTGGCAAATAATGGTTCGCCTATTTTTTCTAACAACAAAAAGGCTAATGGTGTCAGTGCCATTGAGATCGTAACGACAAGGTTTAGCGTATTGGCAAGATCAGGACGTAAGACACTTTGGGCGGTGGCGACACTGAACAGAACAAAGGCAAATTCACCGCCTTGTGCCAAGGTCACACCCAATCTGATACTGGTTGGCCAGCGGTTGCCAGATACTTTGGCAATGGCTGCAATCACTGCAAATTTGATAAACATTAAGGCGAGGGCACAGCCAATGATAAATATCGGCTTGGCCAAAATGAGTTTGACGTCAGTGAGCATACCGACTGACATGAAAAATAGACCCAATAGCAATCCTTTAAACGGTTCGATACTGGCCTCTAACTCGTGTCGATACTCAGAGTCAGCTAACAACACGCCTGTCAAAAATGCACCTAGTGCCATTGATAGACCAATTTGACCCATCAAAATAGACACGCCCATAACAATAAATAACGCGACCGCCGTTAGTAATTCTGAAGCACCGCTTGAGGCCACAAACTTAAAGAATGGTCGAACCACATAACGACTGGCAAAAATGAGACCAGCAAAGACTGCGAATACTTTCCCAAAGTACAGTAAATCGTAGCTTTGCTCACGAACCCCCGATAGGAACGGAATGACTGCTAATAAAGGAATAACCGCGATATCTTGGAATAGTAAGATAGTAAAAGCTTCGCGGCCATGTGTGCTCGAAAGTTGCTGTTTTTCGGTCAATATCTGTAGCACAAAAGCGGTCGAGGAGAGTGCTAAACCAAAGCCAACGATAAAAGCAGTATCTAGCTGTAAGGCGAAAAAATGGTGCAATAGCCCCATCAATAGTGTACCAGTCAGCCCAACCTGTAGACCGCCAAGAACGAATATAGAGCGGCGCAGCGCCCAAAGCCGCGAGGGTTGCAGCTCAAGCCCGATGATAAATAGCAGCATGACCACGCCAAACTCTGAAAAGTGCAGTAGACTTTCAGCATCACCCGCCACATCCAAACCGCTTGGACCCAATATAAGCCCTGTGATGAGGTAGCCTAGGACCGTTGCAATACCGAAGCGTTTACCAAGGGGAACAAAGAGCAGCGCTGCTCCCAAAAAGATAGTGGCTTGTAACATTAAATTTGGTGAGCCGGCGGCGGCAGCGAACATCTGGAATCCTCAGAAATTAGGACAAAATAAGCAATTTAAAACGGGTATAACTAAAATTAGACTCGCGAAAAAATATAGCATCAACATACATTATTTTTTGCGATAAATCTTCCAAACACCATTATCTGCAAGCGGATTGTTATAAGCGTCGTTGCGGCGCTTGCGCGGTGTTTGCCTGCTGTCGACAATCTTAAAATCAGGCAAAGCATGGACAATAAGACCAGTACGATAAAAACGTACCCGTTCAGGCTCTAGCATCTCACCCTTGCTATCGCGGCAAAAAACATAAGCGCGCAGATCAATAAACTCACGATGAGCGACCAAACGCGCGTCGTCATCATTATCCAGTACCGCTGTCATGCGAGCGACTTCATCATCAGTATAGTCACCACATTTATCAGTCAGTGCCCCAACTGAGCCAAAGCTTTTAGATTCCTTGGCTCGCGTTTTGGTCAAATGTAGGCGCTGAACATGGTAGATAAACTGCGGTATCTCAAGACTGGCTGGAAGCGGCAGATAATCAGGTGGCATATTGGCCGCTGGATAAAAATCCTTGGCGCGCTCAAGTAGATTTTGCCAACGTTGCTGATAAGCCTGTACCTCTGCTAAGTTGCCTTCATAGATAGGCATATCGCGAATCTGGCGCAAAATATCAGGCGGAAATTGCTCATGACGAAAGTTTGCAATGTCCTCTTGCAGCGTCGATAGCAAAACTTTGGCGTGTTTTTTGCCGTCTTTTGACGTAGGATCATCGATATAGTCTGGGGCGACAAAGGGTGCTGAACGTCTAGACATAATGTTATATCATCAATAGATCGTGAAAAGGGGTAGTCAGTCTTAAGTATACAGAATTTATATCAAAAATATGGTCGAGAGATAGGGTTTTTCATCAGTTTTAACATGCTATTACAATCGTAGAAACAAGTTTTAGGCAAACTTAAGTGAAACCTTCTTCTTTTATTGGCTCATAGGTTTTCATTTTTAATACTATGTAAGACAACAATGATTTATAGCCAATCAGATTATTGAGAATGACCTTTATGAGTAACTACTCATCAGAACTGACAGCTTGTCCTAAGTGGCGAGCCTCATTGAAAATTATTGGCAAAATAGCCTTTATCGTCATTTGTACCGGTGTCATACTCGCACTTGGGTTTTGGTTGTTTATGATGTCAAACATGGGCTCAGTCTATTTGCCAAATATCTGCAATGGCTGCCTCGATATATGGGTCAGAATGATGTTACTCGTGGTTGGTAGCAGCCTTTGGGTGTTGGTGGCTGCTTGGATTATTTGGCACATATTGCTTTATTTATATCATTTGATAAAACATAACCAATAATTGGCCAAGTTTCTATACTGGTATTTGCTCTTAATGATTATGACCAATATGACTGTTGCCAGCAGGTGCTTGTCCCGAAATATCGCAAACAAGAGCCTCACTATGTGAGCTGTTTTGTGGATGTGACAAACTTTCAACTTGAATAGTCGCATGATGAATGCCGAGCGCTGATAGGCTTTGTTCAAGATTGGCAATGAGGCTACTCGACTCATGAATACTCATGTCTCCATCGACTACGACATGGCAGGATAGGGCGTGTAGGCCACTGGTAATACTCCAAACGTGTAGGTCATGGACTTTTTGTATTTGAGGGTGTGCGAGTAATTTTTGCTCAACGTTGACTAGCGATATGTTGGCAGGGGTGCCTTCCATTAATATATGCACAGAATCACGTACGACACGGTATCCACTGACTAATATAAGAATGGCGACAATCACGGATGCCACGGCATCTGCCCATACCCAGCCAAACCCCATCATCAATAGGGCGGCGATGATCGCGGCGACAGAGCCCATCAAATCGCTAAGCACATGCAAGTACGCGCTTTGCATATTGAGATTGACAGGTTCTTTATTATCGGGTGTTTTTGTTAATGCGGCATCGTTACTACCATGATTGTGCCCGTGTGACTCTCCACCTTGACTGCCTCGGTGCATGAGCCATGCAACTAAGATATTGATCAACATACCGACCGTCGCCACAATCAGCATACCTTGGGTTGCGATTTCTGGCGGGGAATTAAAGCGTTTGATCGCTTCATAAAAAATCATCAAGGCGATAAAAACGAGCGTAGCGCCATTCAGGGTCGCGACCAGTATCTCAAAACGCTTATAGCCAAATGTCTTTTGGTGCGTGGCCGCTTTTTCACCAATTTTGAATGCCATCAAGGTCGCGCCCAAAGCAACCGCATCGCTCAGCATGTGACCTGCGTCGGACAATAGCGCCAAGCTACCAGTAAGCCAGCCGCCAATAGCCTCTATAAACATATAACCGGTGATAATAATAAAGCTAAACAGCAAGGTGCGCTGGTAACCCTTGGTGTCTCGTGATGCTGTCTGCTGTTCTAAATGATTATCATGGTTGTGGCTGCCCTCATGATTATGAATGTCGTTACGGTCATAATCGTTATTCGAGTGCTCATGGCTATCATTTTGATGACGATGATTGTGCTCTTCAGGGCTTGGATTATTCTGATTCATAACAACACTCAAGTCAGCTAGTATCTAGGTTAAGTAAACAGTATCGATTGCAAGTCGAGTAGATGTGAGATTCTCATCACATACCATTTGATGAAGGTTATAAATTTAACATAGCCAAGTATTAGAAGCTGTAACGACGAAGTAAAAATCATTAGGAGGCACAAATCACAAAAATTACAACACTATATAGAACATCGACGAATGATAAGTGTCGGTTTTACCAACCAACGGGGTCAATGTCTAAGGTAAGCTTGAGGTATTTGGCACTTGGTAAGGCAAGTACGGGCTGCCACCATTGGTTCAATACATGATGTAAGTGCGCACGATCTTTGGCTAAGAGTAGTAGCTGCGCATGATAGCGGCTGTTCTTTTTACTCATTGGGGCATCAATAGGACCAAGAACGGCAAGGTTGTGCCTGCTTGGCAGATGAGCAATGGCCTCCTTGAGCGCTTGAGTGGTGGCTGCCAGCGTCTTGCCCTCACAGCGTATCAGTGCGGCATAACTGTGAGGCGGTAAGCCCATCATTTTACGCTCTTGCAATAGCTCGCGGGCAAACGATAAATAACCATCTTTGACCAGTTTTAACAGTAACTCATTGTCAGGCTGTAGTGTTTGGATCAACACGCGACCCCCTTTGTCGCCTCGACCAGCACGGCCCGCTACCTGAATCATAAGCTGTGCTGTATGCTCAGGTGAGCGAAAGTCTGCCGATAAAAATCCGCGATCGGCATTGGGTAAGCAGACCAGCGTGACATTAGGAAAGTGATGACCTTTAGCCACCATTTGTGTGCCAACTAATATGGCAGGATTGCCTTGATTGATTTGCTGATAGATATTTTCCCAGCTGTCTTTTCGTCTTGTAGTATCACGATCGATTTGGATAATTGGATAAATCACTTTGCTGGTTTGGGGATTGGCAAAGATTGCATGCAGGTTTTCGCTGAGTCTGGTAGTACCCATGCCTTTGGCATCTAGGTTTTGACTGCCACAATCAGGGCATACTGTAGGAATATAAGCCTGCCAATCGCAATGGTGGCATTTTAAATAAGAGCTACCTGAATAGCCGCTGCGCTGCGCCAGACTGTTATAGTGAACGGTCAAATGAGCATCACAGCGGGGACAATCTGCCTGCCAACCGCAAGCCTCACACAATAAAACAGGCGCATAGCCACGACGATTCAAAAATACCAGGACTTGATCGCCGGCTTCTAAAGTTTGCTTAATTGCCCCAATCATTGAGTCTGTCAGCCCCGTGTCATAGCGATCGCCATCATGTTGCGCTTGCTGGTGAGTGCTTTGCAGGCGCGCATCAATTAGTTGCATGGTTGCAGGCTTGGCATTGCCGGGACGAGTCAACAGTTGACACTCTACCAGCTTGCCGTCTTCGACCAGTTTCAGATGCTCAAGAGAAGGCGTTGCCGTACCTAATATGACTGGAATGTTGTGCTGTAGGCCGCGATAGAGTGCGACATCAGCCGCATGATAACGTAGAGTATCCTGCTGTTTGTACGAGCCATCATGCGCCTCATCAACGACTATCAATCCCAATGCTGCAAATGGATAGAGCACTGCTGAGCGCGTACCGATGATAATTTGTGCATGACCAGTGCGGCAGTCTTGCCAGCCTTGCAAACGATGGGTATCAGTCAAGCCGGAATGCAGCAAAACAATATGAGCGGCAAATCGACTAGCAAAGCGTGCACGTGTCTGCGGTGTGAGACCAATTTCTGGCACCAAGATCAGCACTTGTTTGCCTGCTTCTAGTACCGCCTGCATCGCTTGTAAGTAGACTTCAGTTTTGCCGCTACCAGTAATACCATTTAATAAAAAGCCAGTATAGATTTCAGATTTATGCGCAGCAACGATGGCATCAACGGCAAGTTTCTGCTCATCATTGAGATCAAGCGGCATTTTTGCCAATTTCACGGGAGAAGGGGATTGCTTAGTTTGGATATAGCGCTCGATTAGACCTTTGTCTTCGAGCGTTTTTAAAAATGCTCGCTGCATACCTTCTAATAGCAAAACATCTTCACTAGCACCGCGCTCACCATGTAGCTTTAGCATGTCAAACTGCTGCTTTTGCTTTTTTGCATTGGCACGAAAAACATCATCAGTGATATGTGGCAATATTCGCCAATGAGTAATTAGTAGATCTAGTGGCTTACCTTGGCGGACAAGGCTTGGCAGGATGACGGCTAAGACATCACCGAGTGGATAATGATAGTAACGCGCCAGCCAATAAGCCAGCTTGAGCATGCTGGGATCCAAAATAGGGTCAGCGTCCAAACATTTATTAATCGGTTTGATTTTATTGACGGGTACACTGCTTTCATCTTCAGAAACATGAGCAATCACGATACCAATTAAGGTTTGGCGACCAAATGAAACCTCAACGCGACTTCCAATTGACGGCATCAGACGGTCTGGCGAAGCAAGCATATCCGCCGGTAAGCTATAGTCAAACACCCGATAAAGGGGTACGGGCAGCGCAACTTGTACCAACATAAACGGCTTCGCAGTCTTATCAGATTAATATTGATGTGAAATGAAGAAAAAGAGGCAGAGACCAATAAGCTTAGCATGATGCTAAGCTTATGATAGATTGACTGTTATAGGAGTATCTAAAAAAATTACTATCAGTTTTAGTCAATATATAAGATAGATTCGATTTCGACCACGCCACCTTTAGGTAGGGCTGCGACTTGTACGGCAGCACGAGCAGGATATGGCTCACTTAGGTTCGCCACAAATACTTCGTTTAAAACCGCAAAGTCACTTAAATCAGTCAAAGATACATTAAATTTAACCACGTCGTTGATACTACCACCAGCCGCTTCACAGATCGCTTTAATGTTTTCGAACACTTGCTCAGCCTGTGCTTTAAAACCTTCTCTTAATTCCATGGTTTCAGGGTCAAACCCAAGCTGACCTGAAATATAAACGGTGTTGCCAACTTTTACGGCTTGTGAGTAAGTGCCTACAGCTGCGGGAGCTTTATCTGTTTGGATCGTTTGACGAGTCATATTATGTCCTTTTCGTATTTTATTGGTTGGTCTGTTGCTCACTGACAAGCAACAGTGCCTAGTATTGTTTTAGAGGTTGTCAAAACCTCAGCGCGATGCGTTCAAATCTGACTAGACAAAGAGTTTGCTAGTCAGGCAGGGTTATTATAATTGATATAGCCTTATGATGTTAGGGAAGCCGAGTAATGAACGCAGCTCACGAATGCCTTGAGCCAAGTGATTGCGACTGCGTACGATGATATGGATGATAGTATCACTATTACGCACGTCAACGGTCTCAACCCCCATATGCAGCTGGCGCAGATGATAAATCACTTTACTGATTTGCTCATCGCTAAGCGCAATAGACAGCTTTAAGTAAGCAGGAAAACGTATTTTGCCGCTATTTTTTATATCATGCTCGTCTGTTTCACCTTGTTTTACAGCGTTATCACTACGCCAACGCAGTTGAATCACCTGATAGGGATTGTCTTTACGAATGTCGTCAAGCGAAAAGCATTTGTGTCGATGAACGACCAAGCCGTGCCGAGATAAGTGCCCAACGATAGGGTCACCATAGATTGGATGACAGCAGTTAGCAAAATCGAGCTCAACCCCAGAGGCATTGGCGATCAGCTGCTGTGGCTGTGTCATGTCTTCGTTGTGCGCTTTGGCTTGTACGTCACTGACTTCATCGTTAAACAAACGAGTGACTACAAGCTGTGGCAGTAGTGTACCGGAGCTTATTTGTTCGAATAGGGCGTTTTTTTCAGTCACACCGCGCCATTCAGTCAGATCTTTCCAATCATCCTCAGTTAGGTCATCGAGCGTTTTTTGATAGGTTTTAAGGGCACGATCTAACGCTTGACGACCATGGTGCTGCTTGTCAGCGGTAGATAAGTCTTTGAACCAACGTAATATCTCTTCACGCGCTTTGTTGGTCACCACAAATCCTAACCATTCTGCTTTTGGCTCTGAGTGACTGTTTATCTCAATTTCAACGGACTGTCCGTTTTTTACCACGGTACCGAGTTTTGCTGCTTTATCATCGATATTGGCACCGACAGCGACGTTACCAACCATAGGCCCGACTGCGTAAGCAAAGTCTAATGCCGTTGCCCCTTGTGGTAGCTCATAGGCACGACCTTGCGGGCTATAACAAATAATCTTACTCGAATGCAAATAATCCATCAGCTCATTAATAGTCGAGACCGCTGCCGAAAAGTTAGGACTATTCTCATTTAAGTTGTCTTCATCGACCAAGTCTTTCATGTTACGCAGTGACGCTTGGATAACTGATTGACTCACGTCAGAAGCATGCTCTGCACCGATAACGCCGAGCCTTGCAGCACTTTGCATTTGCTTGGTCAAAATCGTCACTTTTACGACATCGTTGTCGCGCTCATAAATGAGCGTGAGTGATTGATTGCCACCTGGTAACGGCCTGCGAATATTATCAGCAATGTGCGTATCATCAATTTGATACTTTTTAATAAGATAATACGCCAACTTGTCACAAGCTTCGATATTATCGAGGACAATCTCAAATGCATAGTGACGTAGCAGCGTGTTAATTTCTCCGCGATTGCGGAAAAACTGACGGTAAATGACCACGCGGTTGTCTAATACTTTGACCAGTCCGTTGAGCCCCAAATTATTAAGCACGATACTCAGATAACGATGAATGGCTTCTCTTTGGAAATTACGCCCAAGTCCATGCTGTAGCAGCTTGTCAGATATCTTGTTGTACATATCAGAATCAAGGTTACGATAACACAGCACCTCAATATAATCGGCGATATCATTAAGACCCATCAAGCGTGCAAATGGCACATAAAAATCTAACGTTTCTTGTGCTGTCGTACGTTGTTTTTCAGGGCGCACGGCATCAAGCGTGGACATATTATGCAGGCGGTCCGCAAGCTTAATGATAAGTACCCGTGGATCTGCGAGTGTGGCGGTCAAAATTTTGTGAAAGGTCGCTGCTTTGTTTTGCTGCTTATTGTGAGAGGAGGATTTTAGTTTTGTCACACCATCGACCAGCCTAGCCACTATCTTGCCGTAACGCTGCTCGAGCTGCTCGTCACTCACGTCGGTGTCTTCGACCGTATCATGCAAAATCGCTGCAATAATTGTATCTCGATCTAAGCGAAAGCCCGCCAGTATCTCAGCCACTGCGATAGGGTGAGTGATATAAGGTTCCCCTGATTTGCGCTTGTCTTTAATGTGCGCAATATCACCGAACTCACAGGCATCAACAATGTCACGGCGCTCAGCAGCAGTGAGATAACCGACTGAACGCAGCAAGTTATATTGAGCGTCATCGACGAGATGATGACTGAGTTTGGGTAGGGTTTGACTCATAAATGACGATCCTATTTTCCATGACTGACTGACTTGATTATGGATTGAAGTAAGCAGTGAATGGTGACTGAATATTGACCAACCATACGAAACTTAAGTAGGGATAGGCCATTCTCTAATTAATCGCAAATCGCATTCAATGTCAACTGATAAGCGAGTAGGCGATGAAAAAATTTGACTCAGTGGGCTATTTTGATAGATAAATGGCTATCAAAACAGCAAATACAATACAGTTACAACCAAAAAACCACAGCCTATGCTGTGGTTTTTGTTATCAATAAAGTTATGTTTATCTTATAAAGCCATTATCAGCTTCAAAGACTTGGCAAAACAAACCTTATCAAAAATAGCTTTTTAGAAGCTATGATCGCCTGACAATGCTAAATCTAATGAGCTCGTTGCAAAGTTATGCTCTGGTTGATTTAGAATGTCGCGGGTGATTTTTCCAGCGGCAATTTCACGTAACGCCAATACTGTAGGCTTGTCATTATCGACATCAACCAACGGCTCGGCAATACCTTTGGCCAATTGACGGGCGCGTTTGCTTGCGACCAAAATTAGCTCAAAGCGATTATCAACATTATCCAAACAATCTTCAATCGTCACTCGTGCCATAAATAGCTACCTCGGTTGTTTTTATTAGCCACGGACCTTGCCCGCCACTCAATAAAAATAATATCAAATACATAAAAGGGGATAGCTAAATATTATAGCATTTTTTGCCAAGTCGCGTAGTTGCTTTTTATATCTACTTGTTAGATAAGCAACTGACGAGCATTGTAGCCTAGTTTACTCTTCTACTTGCTTATTTAGCAAGTTGCTAATCGTGCGATGATAACGCTGCTGCTGACGGCTAAGGGTTTGTCTATCCGCCACGATAATCGCTTTTAGCTCAGCTAAGGCTACATCAAAATTATCATTGATCACGACATAGTCAGCATTTACGTATTGTGCCATTTCGGTGACCGCACCAGCTAGACGGCGCTCTATCACTTCTACAGAATCCTGCGCACGGGTTGAGAGACGTTGGCGCAATGTAGCAATACTAGGTGGTAGAATGAAAATCATAATGGCATCGGCAAAGATTTCTCTGATTTGCGTCGCCCCTTGCCAGTCAATCTCCAAGATAACGTCAATCCCCGCCGCTAGTTGGGTTCGTACGCTTTTCTCTGACGTGCCATAGTAGTTACCAAATACTTCTGCATGCTCTAAAAATAGACCCGCATTGATACCATTGGTAAAACTATCAGTATCTGTGAAATGATAGTGCTGACCATCAATCTCGCCTGGGCGCGGGGTGCGAGTCGTATGTGAGATACTGACCGTTAAGTCGTTGGTCGTAGCAAGTAATTGCTTAACCAGTGAGGTCTTGCCCGTACCTGAGGCGGCAGTAACAATAAATAATGAACCTGTCATACAATTTATCCTAATGGAGTATGTGCTAGTAAAATGCGTCTTAGTAACAGACTAAAAGACGATTCAGTCAGTGGTAGAGACTGGAAAAAAGAAAAAACGCCATCATGTATGGCGATAGAAATCATCGTAGTTGCGTCTGCGTCATTATAAACTGCTTTTATGTGAGATAAAGTGGGTTTCGCAATATGTAGTTAGCATGTTGATGTTTGCACCTGATATATTGCAATGAGTGCGCTGCTATTTTTGAGGGCAATAAAATCAAATTATGCTAAAGTAGAGCATTGATTTTGCCCCAACTTTTGAATCAAAGCTTTTATACATAAGCTTTAGATATAAATTATCCGACGATAGGCCTTTTTATGCAAATTTATCTTGCCAATCCCCGTGGATTTTGTGCTGGTGTGGACCGTGCGATTGCGATTGTTAATGAAGCACTAATACGTTTTGAGCCACCCATCTATGTCCGTCATGAAGTTGTACATAATAAATTTGTGGTGTCGGATTTGGCCAATCGGGGCGCGGTATTCGTCGAAGAGCTTCACGAAGTACCGGATGGGTCTGTGGTGATTTTCTCTGCTCACGGCGTCTCTAAAGCAGTCGAAGATGAAGCTGGTCGCCGTGATATTACCGTATTTGATGCCACTTGCCCTTTGGTCACTAAAGTACACATTGAAGTGGCAAAATTTGCACAAGACGGTATGGATGCCGTGTTGATAGGGCATGCCGGACATCCAGAAGTAGAAGGCACGATGGGTCGATTCAATGCAAAAAACGGTGGGCAAATCCATTTAGTGGAAGACGAAGCTGATGTTGCTGCTCTCACTGTGGAAAATGCCGAACGCTTGGCTTTTGTGACTCAAACAACCCTATCGATGGATGATACGGCTCGTGTTATCGATGCACTGCGTGAAAAGTTCCCTAGTATTCAAGGTCCCCGTAAAGACGACATCTGTTATGCCACCCAAAACCGCCAAGATGCGGTAAAAGATTTGGCCAGTCGCTGCGAAGTCGTTTTAGTCGTTGGATCGCCAAACTCTTCAAACTCTAATCGTCTGCGCGAGCTAGCAGAGCGTATGAATTGCCGTGCATATTTAATTGATAACGCTAGTGAGATGGATAAGCGTTGGTTGGATGGTGTGCAGAGTATCGGCGTGACCGCTGGCGCATCCGCGCCTGAAGTGCTGATCCAAGAAGTGTTACAACAGTTGCAGGACTGGGGGGGCGATCTGCCTAGTGAGCTATCTGGTATTGAAGAAAACGTAACGTTTAGTCTGCCGAAAGCCTTGCGGATTCCTGTGACCCAAGTTGGTAAGTAATTAGAACACGCCCTCGTATTTGTATGAATCATCATTTATATGGATAAGCTCGCATGAAAGAACCAAAAGCCAGATTTGTATTGGCAGAAGCCACGCTCGCTGAAGTGAATAAGCAACTGAAACTCAATATGCTTGTCATGGTGGCAGTGGTCTTTGTACTGTTTATGAATATCATGAAGTTTATGGCAGAAAAAAGCGTTCTTTACGCTGTACTCGCAGTCATAATGATTTGCTTACTGTTCTTCATACAAAAAGCTCGCGGTATTCTCATACTAAGAAAACAAGAGCTTACCCATAAATAGAAAATACAAGCATAAATAAAAAATACAGGTGAAAGTGCCAAATATAGGAAATAGAGAATAGTTATGACTGCTTATTACAAATTTATTAAACGCGAACAGCCAGAAGACGGAGTTAGTCTGGCGCATTACCAGCCAACCAAGCATGCACAAGGCGCTTGGAATGAGCATGAGCAGCATATGGCACCAGCGACAGGTCTTCTGACAGCTGAGATTAATAACTTTGCGCCGCAAGCCAATATGCGTATCGCTCGTATCAGCCTTGATATTTTAGGCCTGATACCGCTCGATGACTTTACCATTACTACTCGCTGCATCCGACCAGGTAAAACCATTGAATTGATTGAAGCGGTTATGAGTAGCCGTGGCCGTGATGCCATTATTGCAAGAGCATGGCGACTCATTACGCAAGATACCAGTGAGATTGCCGGACTTGAAGATCAACCAGCAAAATACAAACCTGAAGAGTTGCCCGTTTGGGAAGACATGAAAGGGTGGCCAGGCGGCTTTATTGAAAGCGTACGCTTGGTGGCCGCTCCAGATCGCCGAGAAGGTCGCGGCATGGTTTGGATAACCAACGATGTCGAGATGGTAGAGGGCGTACCCACTGATGATATGGTGCATCTGCTGGGCATGGTCGATACGGCCAATGGCGTGGTACCAAGACTGGGTTTAGGTCTGTCAAAACTAGATTGGATGTTTCCCAATACAGACCTGCAAATCCATATGCATCGCGCCCCTAAAGGTCGCTGGCTCGGTATCGAGGCGGTACAGCAGTATGGCGCTGATGGTATCGGGCTGACCAGTGCAGTATTGCACGATATATACGGGCCGTTCGGTCGTAGCGAACAGATTCTCACCATTCGCCCGATGCCACGTTAAAAGAGAAAGAATCAACTGTCTAGTAATTTTGGAAAACGAAACGATATGTTGTAATCAATTAATTATACAAATATTGGAGAAATGGTTTTAATAGTAGCTAATAAGACGATATTACCAACCAGACGATATCAATCGACATAGAGGTTACTATGAAAGCATATACTCAATTTTCCAAAAAACTGACGACTATTTGGGAGTTATTAATAGAGGTTTATTCAGAATAGTGGTTAGCTTTTGTTCTTGCGCTAAAAAATGACTGATACCAGAACGCCGCCTTGGTAAACAAGCGCGGTGTTTTTTATTGAATAGGGCTTTTGAGCTTGAATTTTTTCTCAATGCCCCTATTAGTATAGACAGTTTAACGGTATCACATACGGCAGGGTCTCTAACATTATGAGAGCGGCCTTAGTGAGTATATCGTTATCTGATAATAGGTCTTTCATAGAATTTAAAGGAGTTTTTATGAGTGAAGCAACTCAAGCTGAAGGTCTGAATCCAGAATTAAAAAAACATACGTTTGAAGCGGAAGTGGCGCAGTTGCTGCATTTGGTGACCCATTCACTATATTCTAACGCTGATATTTTTGTCCGTGAGCTCGTCTCTAACGCGTCGGATGCTTGCGATAAGCTGCGCTTTGAAGCTACCAATGATGATAGCCTTTATGAAGACGATGGCGAATTGAAGATCCGCATTGCCGTCGATGAAGACGCCAAAACTATTACCTTTACTGATAACGGTATTGGGATGAATGAAACCGATGCCATCGAAAACTTAGGTACCATCGCCAAATCAGGTACCAAAGCCTTTTTGGATAAATTGTCTGAATCACAAAAACAAGACGGACAATTAATTGGTCAATTCGGTGTTGGTTTTTACTCAGGTTTTATCGTGGCTGACACCATCAGCGTTGAATCACGTAAAGCGGGTGAGCCTGCGGATAAAGGCGTGCGCTGGGTATCAGATGGTACTGGTAGCTTTACCGTTGAGCCTATTACCAAAGACACGCGCGGTACCGCGATCACTTTGCACCTAAAAGAAGAGTATAGCGAGGGCGAAGACAATTACCTAGACCGCAGCAAGATCAAGCGCTTGGTCAATAAATACTCTGACCATATCAGTCTGCCCATTCAGATGCGTAAAGAGATCTGGCAAGAAGATGTCGTCGATGACGAAAATGATGACACGCCTACTGGCGGCGAGATGGTGCTCACTGATGAGTGGGAAACCATCAATAAAGCCAGTGCGCTATGGACACGCTCAAGCTCTGAAATCGAAGATGATGAGTATGTCGATTTTTATAAAAACATCACTTATGACATGGACGCGCCGCTTACGTGGACGCACAACCGTGTCGAGGGCCGCGTACAGTATACCCAGCTTTTATATATCCCTAAAAAAGCGCCAGTCGATCTATACACTCGCGAGCAGCAGCACGGTCTAAAGCTTTATGTGAAGCGCGTCTTTATCATGGATGAAGCTGAGCAACTGCTACCGATGTATTTGCGTTTTGTGAAAGGGGTCATCGATTCAGCAGACTTGCCATTGAACGTTAGCCGTGAGCTATTACAAGAGTCACGCGATGTAAAATCTATTCGTGATGGTAACGCCCGCCGTATCTTGACTTTGCTGGCAAGCCTTGCCAATAGCGAAGACAGTGACAAGCAAGAAAAATTTGCCCAGTTCTATGCAGAGTTCGGCGATGTCATTAAAGAGGGTCTAGGTGAAGACGCCGGTAATAAAGAACGTATTGCTAAGCTATTGCGTTATGCCACCAGCACCCAAGATGGCCTTGAGACCAGCTTTGAAGATTATAAAGGCCGTATGAAAGATGGGCAAAAAGCCATCTATTATCTAACGGCTGATAATCTAGCTGCAGCAAAAAACAGTCCGCAACTTGAGCTGTTTAAGAAAAAAGGCATCGAAGTTATTTTGATGACCAGCCGTGTTGACGAATGGGCAATGAACTTCTTAACCTCATTCGATGACACACCGCTGCAAAACATCGCAAAAGGCGCGGTAGATTTGGGTGACTTGCAGGATGAAGCTGAAAAAGCCGAAGCCGAAAAAGCTGAAGAAACTTTAAAGCCTGTTGTTGATAAACTCAAAACTGCATTGGGCGAACGTGCTAAAGATGTCAAAGTCTCAACGCGTTTGGTTGATAGCCCTGCTTGCTTAGTCGTTGGTGAAGGTGAGCTATCACCGCAAATGATTCAGATGCTACAGCAAATGGGTCAAGATGTGCCAGCAAGTAAGCCAACGCTAGAGGTCAATCCTGATCATCCACTCATTAAGAAGCTTGAGAGCAGCGAGCAGTTTGATGATTTGGCGCAAGTCATTTTTGATCAAGCGTTGTTGGCAGATGGCGGGCAGTTAGAGGATCCAGCCGCTTATCTGAAGCGCGTTAATGAGCTATTGATGAGATAATGTCTGGTAATTGATGTAAAAGGAGGTCTTGTCTGCAAGGCCTCCTTTTTTATTGAGGTTTATGGTCATATTTGAATGAATTTTACAAATCATCCTTATCCTCTTGACCGACAATCCGTTACAATCGCGATAGATTAGCGAGCTAAACTATTGGTTAATGCTAGTCATCTTCGATAAACATTCCATTGTGAATTCAATATAAATAGATGTCTACAGCCGTGAAAAAATCGTAAGTCGATTACATCAAGCGGCGACGACATCATGATAGTTATCATTGGGTCATTTTATTTTTCTCGACTGGCTAGAGGTCTAAGTCTTTGTCACTTACGTCGTTAAAAACCGTATCGCTCCAGCGTTTTTCGCTTAATTTCGCTGCCAATATTATCGCAACTTTGTGGATGTTGGTGGGTTCAACTCGGGCGTTTTCTTGGGTAAAGCCCACCTTTATACAGTTTGCTGTATTTGCCTTATTGGCACTTGGTAGTAACGTCCTATTTTCGTGGTTGGCGGCTGAAAGTAGCAGTACGTTCAATGAGCAAGGCTTGGTCAGTTATTTGATCTGGCCGATGATTATTTTATTAAGTGGTATTATCTTGGCACGGCGAGCAAGCAATCAGACACTGGTTTTTGTGCCCGTCGTTCTTTGGTTGGTTGCTGATACCTTATCTGCATTATTGCAGAGCTTGGTACAGTTTTTTGGTAGCTATGGCTGGTTACCTGAGTGGAGTTACTCGTTTTTACCCATACTATTTTTGGTATTGTTTTTATGGCAGACGCTTGCTTTGCTATGGATTTTTTCTCGTCGCCTGCGCCTACCATGGTGGGAGCGAATTATTATCCTAGTTGGTGCTGTGGCATTATTGACGATCTGGCAGCGCAATGTCGCTGATCAGCCTATCTTTAAGCAAATTCCAGTAGAGCCTGTGTTGGAAGAGGCGGCACTATATGAGCAGCCCCGTTTATTACAGCAAGCATTAAATAGTATAGACCCAAGTATCGATGGCAAAACCGACTGGTACTTTATGGGTGTGGCAGGGTTCTCTGGTCAAAACGTCTTTCGTTCTGAGATCAATAAAGTACGTGAGCTGTTTGATGTGCGTTTTGGGACCAGCGGGCACTCGTTGTCTTTGATTAATAATACGTATAGCTGGATGGACGAGCCAATTGCGACCAAAACCAGCATTTTACGCGGCTTGAAAAAAATCGGTCAGCAGATGAATGCTGACGAAGATGTGTTGTTTTTGACGCTATCTTCACATGGTAACGAGGATATCGTTCAGTTAGCGAATCCGCCAATCGCGATGGACAATCTAGATGCTGCATGGCTTCGTGAAGCACTGGATGCCTCGGGTATTCGCTGGCGTGTGATTGTGGTATCTGCTTGTTATTCGGGATCATTCATCGATGAACTAGCGTCTCCGACCACAGTGGTGATAACGGCATCAGCCGCTGACAAAGCATCTTTTGGTTGTACCAATACGGCTGAGATGACGTATTTTGGTCAAGCATTTTTTGCTGAAAGCTTGAGAGGAAATACCAGTTTTGAGTCGGCTTTTAAGGATGCTCGTATACGTGTCAATGAGCGTGAGAGCGCAATGGGGTTTGAGCCATCAGAGCCGCAGATGGTAATCGGCAGTTTGATGGAAACCGCCTTACCTGCATTTGAGCAAGTGCTGTTTGATAAGTCGCGCCCATCGGTAGCGAGTATTACAAATAATGCGGCTTCAACGACCGTCAATGCTTTACCTGAAACTACTGCTAATCTATCGGTAGGCGAAGTAGATGCAGCTGCCGAATAAATATGAGAAATGATCTAGTAACTGGCAAATGCTAGTATCAAATAACGAGCACTTATTAAACGCCATCGTTGGTTTTTTGAATAAAAAGGATATCACTCATGCAGAATTCTTATAGTCATAGTTTGTCTAACCATAAACAGCTTACCCAAAAAAGTGTAAATCGCTGTTTTAATGGTGAGCAGCATTATTATAGTCACGAATCGACGTCTACCAAAACCTCTATGACGTTTAGTATTTATCTACCTGATGAGGCCTTAGCTGGACGACGTTGTCCTGCGATATTATATCTATCGGGTCTGACGTGTAACGCGGACAATGTGACGCATAAAGGTCATTTTCAACAGAAATGCAGTGAGCTTGGTATGATACTGATTGCACCTGATACCTCGCCTCGCAGCAGTGACGATGTTGAGGTACCAAACGATGAGCGCTATTTTGTTGGTCAAGGCGCAAGCTACTATGTTGATGCGACTCAAGCGCCTTGGTCAGACAATTTCAACATGCAAAGCTATATCGTTGAGGAGCTATATGACTTATTACGCTCAGAGTTTCCTATCGATAGCATTGGTATTACAGGGCACTCGATGGGTGGCCATGGCGCCTTATTGCTAGGATTCAAGTTCCCAAGTAAGTTTGTCAGCGTATCGGCTTTATCGCCAGTATGTGCTGCCAGTGAGTCTGCATGGGGGCAAGCCGCCTATACAGAGTACTTCGGTGATGATAAGTCTCTATGGGTACAAGCGGACGCCTCACAGATGATAGAGAAAGTTGGTCAGCAGTATTCGAGCATTTTGGTTGATCAAGGCGCGGCTGATAATTTCTTAGCAGAAGGGCAGCTACAGACTTCTAAACTACAAGACGCTTGTGCAAAAGCCGAACAGCCCTTAACATTACGCTATCAAGCGGGGCATGACCACAGCTATTATTTTATTCAGACAGTGATTAATGATCATATCGAGCATCATTGGCATATGGCTCAGATGAGCTAAGCTGCCATACAGGTGACCGTGATATGTTTTTCGCTATCTCATTCCTGCTCAAAAGGTGATTTTTATGGCAGGTTATCAAGACTTGACAGCTTCTAATTCGAAGAATAAGTCAGCAGATACAAGCGCTACAAAAGCGACTATGCAAGCTGATATGGATGCTGCTCTACA
This sequence comes from Psychrobacter sp. CR212, assembly GCF_059693765.1. Lineage (NCBI taxonomy): Bacteria > Pseudomonadati > Pseudomonadota > Gammaproteobacteria > Moraxellales > Moraxellaceae > Psychrobacter > Psychrobacter sp. CR212. Next base: position 238,080 of record NZ_JCATIF010000001.1, read on the forward strand.
AAATAAACAACGTAGCAATAATTATAGTGATGAAGTGTCTCAAGCTAAGTCAGACGAGCTGATTGCAAAAACCGTTAACGATGCAGGTGAGAGAGTACTTGATGAGACGCAAATATCTCGCGCGATAGAGATGGCATGGGAAGACAGAACGCCATTCGGTGCGATAGAGCATAGCTATGGTCTCGATGAGACTGGAGTTATCAAACTTATGCGCCAAACGTTAAAGCCATCGTCTTTTCGTTTATGGCGCAAGCGCGTGAGTAACCGTGCTACCAAGCATGAGGCAAAGCGCTCTTTCGAAGTTGGTCGTGCTTATTGTAAGACCCAATACAAGCAGCGCTAAACAACTAAGTATTTAGTATCAATATGTCAAAGGCTCGCAGCATATGTGAGCCAATTAGAATTTTCTTTTAATCTATCCATATCTTATATAAACATGAATTAGGTAGCCCAATTATGAACAGTCCTGCTAAACCTTATCTGATCGCCCCATCGATACTCTCAGCTGACTTTGCGCGGTTGGGCGAAGAAGTCGAGAAGGTAATAGAGTCGGGTGCTGATGTGATTCATTTTGATGTAATGGACAACCATTACGTACCCAATTTGACATTTGGTAGCATGATTTGTAAGGCATTGCGTGACTATGGGGTGGAGGCGCCAATTGATGTGCATCTGATGGTTTCCCCTGTTGATGGTATGATTGAGCAATTTTTGGAAGCGGGGGCGAGTATCATCACCTTTCATCCAGAAGCCAGTCATCACGTTGATCGCTCTCTTCAGCTTATCAAAGATGGTGGGGCAGAGTGCGGTTTGGTACTCAATCCTGCCACATCATTACACCATCTAGATTGTGTGATGGATAAAGTGGATCAAATTTTATTGATGAGTGTTAACCCTGGTTTTGGTGGTCAGTCGTTTATCGATAACACATTAGACAAAATACGTCAGGTACGTCAGCGTATCATCACCAGTGGTCGAGATATCAGATTAGAAGTAGATGGCGGTGTCAAAGCCAGCAACATTCGTGCGATTGCTGAAGCAGGGGCTGACATGTTTGTCGCGGGTTCTGCGATATTCAACCAAAAAGACTATAAAGCGGCTATTGATGAGATGCGCGCAGAGTTGGCTTTAGCCAATAATAGCTAATCTACATATTGTGACATGATCGATAAACGGTGTTGGCGACCAAAAAACAGTATTGAAGTAGGCCATATCATTTGCAATTGTGCGCAGTGGCCAGTCATGTAAAGGTGAATCATGGACAACAAACATTCTACCAACTCATTGGAACCTTCTGAGACGATGAAACATATTGATCAGACACCGAAAAGTGAGACACAACGTAGCTTGGTACCAAAAGGCATTACGGTTGGCATGGCTATATTTGCGCTGGTACTGAGCTTGGCAGGTTATGGCTTTCGTTTGATGGTGGGTGATGATGTCGGAACAGTGTTGCGCCATGCTGCGGTCATTGTGCCTGCGTTCATGTTAGGTATTCCGCTGTTTTTTTGGGTAGGTTCTCGTATACTCAACAAGGTTAAAGGACTGCATATCGAGAGCTGGAATGCCATTAGTTTGGGCTATTTGACCTCTTGTATATCGATGCTATGGCTGATGGGCACTTATAGTTAAAGGGTTTTGCCATAAGTATAGTGCTTTTTTATGCTTGCATTGTGACGTGCTATTTTATACTTTTTAATCATTAAGCCATGTTCTATGTGCATGGCTGGAATTTTATATGCGAATTGTACCGGCCAGTATTGCCAAAATTATCTATCCAAAAGATTTACCAAATGGCTTATTTACCAGCTTAATCATAGCTTGTCTTTTGATGGGGCTCGCTTCACTGCGCAACGGGACGGATTTACAGGGTTGGCTCAATGTGATTGAGAACTGGCTGCTGATGTTATTGATACTTCCGACTGCAACGGCGACTGTTGCTCTGCCTTTTAAATACCGCGATCCCACCCTTGAGCTAAAGCTGGTCTATTACCTTGGGATGTTCGTTGCTTTCTTATTTACGTTAGCGAAACTGCGCTATTGGCGCTAATGTGTCCTTATTGCAAGGCATCCAAGTTTTTTATAGTGAAGACTTATGTGATAGCCCTTGAATTCTAGTGTTAAAGCGTCCATTGTATGAGTAAGACAGATTTACCCGCGTTACTGTAAGATGATAGATTTGCCGAATGCGTTTGTTTTCAATAAATAACGGCTTTGCAATGATTAGTTTCTCTACCAGTACTAAACGGGATAATAAGGAACATATTAATGCCATATGATATCGATAATGATATAGAAGTAGACAACGAAAGTAGCGATCAGTTTGCAGGGTTTGCCAAAGAAACCACCTTAGAGTTAGTGGAAGCAGATGATGGTAGATTGTTGTTGCGTGATGCCGAGCAAGATGAAGCGCCGCTGATGACTATCGACTTTTCTGACAAGCTAAAAGAGCTACTTGGTAGTGACACTCAAGTGATTGGTCAACACATGATTCATGCTGCGATTCAGGTCATTATGCAAAAGCAAATGAGTAAGTGGCATGCGCATGTATATGATAAAGAACCAACGCACTACAGTTGATCTAGTTTATTAGTGAGCTGAAGATAGCTAAATATACAAGCATAAAAAAAGGGTTTATCAATGGATAAACCCTTTTTTTGTTCAAATAATACCATTTATAAAATGAAGATTATTTGATTTTAGCTTCTTTAAAGATCACGTGCTGGCGTACTTTTGGATCAAACTTTTTGATTTCCATTTTGCCAGGCATAGTGCGCTTGTTTTTAGTAGTGGTGTAGTAATACCCAGTACCAGCTGTTGATACTAATTTAATTTTATCTCTCATGATAGCTTTCCTGTAAATGAGGGGTCTTCAAACGATAGGTATGTGTCTCAAAGAGCAAGTTGCCACAGCTAATGTAGCAAAACGGCAGCTAAATAATGAGAGTCATCACTCAGCTGCTATTTTTAACTTAAACTTTTTGACCTTGTGCGCGTAGATCCGCTAACACTTTATCGATACCAAGTTTGTCAATGATGCGCATACCTTTAGTAGACACACGTAGACGTACAAAGCGGTTTTCAGACTCTACCCAAAAACGATGGTTGTGAAGGTTTGGCAGAAAGCGACGACGGGTTTTGTTGTTTGCATGCGAAACATTATTACCCACCATAGGGCGCTTTCCAGTCACTTGGCAAACTCGAGACATGGCGAACTCCTAATCTATGAGGTATGAGTTTTTCTCATACCAGTCTGGGCAAGTTGCACGTTTATGCGGCATGGACACAGCAAGCGGCAGCTTTGCACCAAACAAAACTATATGAAGGTTGAGCTGGTTTTGCTGTTATCTAAAGGCAAATAACAGGCTGACCAATTCAGAAAATTTTAAAGCCGACATTTATACCATAAAACAGACGAATACTCAAATATTTTTATGATAGTTGTTGGTTTAAAGGAGGGATATTATACCTTAAATGAGCGTGCTATGTTGTTGATTGTTTAATAGTAAAGATTAATTTTTAGTTGTAAGTTATAACAAAAGTCAGTAAAGTTGCTGTTATATATTTAATACAATCTGTTAATACATCGGTATCACTGTAAATCTAAGTATCATTACCAATTTTATTTAATTCTGTGTAATGGTTTTCTGCCTTTTTGCTCGAATAAATTACTGCTCATGCGGAGTCAAAAACATGTCATATCCCTCGCTACCTACTTCTAAATTGTTTCAACTGACAGCGCTAACCTTATCATTGGCCTTGGCGGGTTGTGGTGGTGGGGGCACGGATACGGTTGCACCGGCGCCTGATTTGGGAGTTACGATAGGTACTGATGATGGAGGCGTAGGTAGTGGCGATATCGGCGATGAGTTAAATATTAGTACAGTATCTCTATTAGATTCAAACGCCAACCTTACTAGAGTCATTTCTATGTCAGGTGTTACCGCTAAGGTCATTGTTACTGACTCTGAAGGTAACGGCGTAAGTGGCGCGTTAGTGACGTTCAATGGTGAGGGAGTGCAGTTTGGTACTTCCAATGGCGCTGTGCTAACGAATGCTGAAGGCATAGCCACAACCTCTGTTGTACCATTGTCTTCTACTGATACGGGCAGTTATAGTTTGTCTGCAACAGCGACATACGATGATGCTAGTGCGACCACTGCGAACTATAATTATTCATTACAAGCGGTTGATATTACGTTAGTAAATTTTTCTACAGGTGAAGACGAGCTGGAGTCTGGCGGCTCTACAATCGTCACTTTGCAAACCAAAGATACTGGTACTAATCAATTTCAAAACGATATAACGGTCAATTTATCAGCAACTTGTGGCTCATTTGAAGAAGCAAGTATCAGCTCTTCCAATCAAGGAAATGTTAGCGCAACTTATAGTTCTATCGATGATAATGGTAATTTATGTGAAGGTTTACAAACGATTACAGCAGTCACTGCAAATAACACATCGTCTTCACAAAGTATTAATGTAAACATCAAAGCTATCGAAGCAAGTTCTATCGTATATACCACCACCAACGCAGTTGTATTGGGTGCAAAAAATAGTGGCTCTTCTGCCTCTAGCCAAGTGGAGTTCACTGTTTATGCTAACGGTGTACCTGCTGCCAACCAAGACGTCATTTTAGATCTGATTCGCTCGCCAAGTGATTTCAATTTTGTTTCACAAGGCAATCGAACGACAAAAACGCTAAAAAGTGACTCTTTAGGAAGAGTAACAGTCAATCTGTATCCCGGAAATATTCCAGGTCCAGTAGAAATCAAAGCCTCTTTGTCCTCAAATGCAAATACCTTTGCATTAGCCAAAAATATCTCTGTGGCAACCGGACGACCTACTCAAAATGGTGTGACATTAGCAATAGGTAAAAATGTTTTGGCTGATAACGCCATTGATACTACAAGTATATCTCCATATTTAACTGATCGCCAAGGCAACCTTATTCCTGATGGTACGGTGGTAAGTTTTGTGGCTGAGGGCGGCACTGTCACACCAAACTGTGCAACAGTTAATGGTAATTGCACGGTCACTTTTACATCACAAAATCCTAGACCTGCGAATGGTCGTGTTAGCGTCATTGCCTATGTAGAAGGGGATAAGGCTTATTCAGATTTAAATGGCGATAATGTTTATACCATCGGTATTGATGACCTACTAGACAATATTGGTCATTTTTTTCGTGATGACAATGAAGATCTAAAATATAATCCAGGTGAGTTTGTATACAGAAGAGGGGCGTTACCTGAAGGTTCAAAAGCTGAGTCTTGTTCTACAAGTACTTTGTCTCAGCCCAATTTACCAAATTTTGTAGTTGAACCTAGCGAAACTGAAACCACATGTGATGATTCATTATCAACAGTATTACGCAAACAAATCATTATGGGTTTTGCTAATGATACGCCAACTTTCTATGACTATAGTCAAGTGTCTGGGTTCGTCTCTTTCGAGATGTATGGTAATAGCTTGAAAACAGTTTCTATGCCATCTGGAACTACACTAAGCCTTATAGTAAAAGATGATACTGATAATGACCTCACTTGTGAGCCAGAAATTATAGATGGCAATATGACTGTACCTGCACTTGTCGCACTAAGTCGCGTAGATGGTACTACGAACCAGAACTTTTTTGAAGGCAGTGACGATGTCAGTTATACAGTGTCAACTAAAGGTTGCGCTAATGGTGATAGCATTAAGCTATCAGTTACCACTCCCGCACCAACTTCAAAAAATACTACAGTTCAAATTTTCTAAACACTTTCTTATTTGAGAACGCAAAACCTCCAACTCTATGTTGGAGGTTTTTTATTTTGTCCTTTTAAACCGCTAAATAACCAAAAACAACCAACTCACTCAGCAAAGCATCGCAAAAAAGATTAAAATAACCGGTTTACTCCGCTGCCAGCAATTTTTCAGCGATAAGTCATCATTTTTTATATTGGGCGTATTATGTCAGACAATACCAAAACGGCTTCATCATCACGTACAACAAACATCGCTTCTCAGAGTAAACAGATTCCTAGCTTTACTGATACAGCGACATTGCTCATCAAATGCAAAGATCAGGCGGGTATCGTACAGGCAGTCTCTGAATTTATTCATCGTTATGGCGCGAACATCATCACCTTGGATCAGTACTCCACCGCGCATGAGGGCGGGCAGTACTTTATGCGTTTGGAATTTGCGTTGGCAGGTTTGAGCGAAATTATGGATAACTTTGAGGCCAGTTTTGCGCATACGGTTGCTAAGCGCCACAACATGACGTGGCGGCTACACAACAATGCCATCAAGACCAAGGTCGGTATTTTGGTGTCAAAGTTTGATCATGCGTTATTAGATTTATTATGGCGTCACCAGCGTGGCTTGCTCGATTGTGATATTACGTGTGTGGTCAGCAACCATCCTGATTTACAACAAGCGGTCGAAAACTTCGGCATTACCTTTCACCATGTGCCCGTGACCAAAGAAAATAAGGTAGAAGCGGAGGAGCAAATCCATAAGCTGATGGCGGGTAATGACTTACTAGTGTTGGCGCGTTATATGCAGATTCTATCGTCTGATTTCGTGAAGCGTTGGCCGATGCAAGTGATTAATATCCATCATTCGTTCTTGCCTGCGTTTGTGGGTGCAGATCCTTATCGTCAGGCTTATGATAAAGGCGTCAAGCTGATTGGCGCAACAGCGCACTATGTGACTGCTGAGCTGGATCAAGGGCCTATTATTGAGCAAGACGTACACCGTGTGACCCATCGCCAAGGGGTAACAGAGTTGCGGGCGATTGGGCGCGATATCGAGCGTAATGTATTGGCACGTGCTGTCAATTGGCATGTGCAAAACCGTGTGATTGTGGCAGGCAACAAGACCGTAGTTTTTAACTAAAAAATCAGTAGAAAATTGAGTAAGAAAGTCGGTCAGTAGCAACAGTTACTGACCGCCTTTTTTATGATGTGATATTTTATATCAGCATTTCCAAAACAAACTTACTACCCACAAAGCCAATCGCTAACAGAATAAAGGCATAAATAGTGATATTCGCCGCACGTTTGCCTCGCCATCCTGCGCGCCAATTGCCAAGCAGCAACGTACCAAATAATAACCACGAGAGCAGACTAAATACTGTTTTGTGCACGATATGCTGTGCCATCAAATCTTCGACATAGATAAACCCAATCCCCAGTGCGATACTGAGTAATACAAAGCCTACCAAGAGCATATCGAATAATAGACTCTCCATACTTTGTAATGAGGGTAATTTATTGACCCAAAATCGGTGAATGGTATGATGCTTGAGCTCGCGAATTTGTAGACGCAAAAATAGCGCTTGTACTGCCGCCATCAACAGCACACAATAGGCCGCTAACGATAATAGGATATGAGCTTCAAGACCGACACTGACGTCAGTAAGCGGTTGATAGGGTGCGCGGCCAATATAGCCGACGGTCATACCTATTAGTGCAGTAGGCGCAGCCAAAATACCAAGGCTCAGAATAGGGCGGTACAGACAAAACAGCAGGTAAAAGAATAAGAAGAATAAACTGGTCAGGCTAATGATATTGAACAAATTGAAATTCAGACCATAAAGCGTCACAACATATGGATAAAGTAAAGTCGCATGTGTGGCCATCCCTACCAATAAAAGCCCCAAACTGACGCCTTTATGAATAGGTTTGTCCTGAATCAGCGCCCAACCAATATGGAGGCTGACTAAGACATAAGCCATGCTAGCAAGTAAGAATGCAAGGTGCACAGATAAAAAGCCTCATCTTATACTGAGCATAAACTGCCGCTCAATGTGTCGCTAAAGTGGTATTATCAGAATGATTAGAATAATCGTCCAATTTATCATAAAATGGGTGCCAGTTGAGCATCATCTTACTTATTGCTTATAAATGTTTGCCAAGGCGGCAATGAGCAAAATATAAAATCAGTCGCTTATAAATAGTCACTGACAAGAAATCACTGATAAGAAATCACTTATAAAGATAAGAACTGAGTCTTTTGCAAAACCAGTATAAGTTTTGAGCCGTGTTGATGCTATAGTATTGATAATATGATTTTTTATACATTTCTTACCAGAGAAACCCCAGTATTTGATAGTCCATATTAATAGTATTGATGAATCGTTTGATTCGCCACCATTTTATTGAAAGTTATTTTAATTGCGTATTATTTAATTGAAAACCATTTTAATTGAGAGTTATTTATGTTTGATACCTTAACAGAACGCTTATCGTCCAGCCTACGTAATATCGTAGGATCTGGACAACTGACTGAAGACAATATCAAAGACACCCTGCGTGAAGTACGTATGGCATTGTTAGAAGCTGACGTGGCACTGCCTGTCACTCGTGATTTCGTCAAACGCGTCAAAGAGCAAGCGCTTGGTGCTGAAGTGCTAAAAGAGCTAGCGCCAGGTCAAGCCTTTGTCAAAATCGTACACGACGAGCTGACCGAAATGATGGGCAGTGCCAATCAGCAGTTAGAGATGACAGGCAAACCGCCCGTGGTCTATTTGCTAGCAGGTTTGCAAGGTGCGGGTAAAACGACCACAGCTGGTAAATTGGCCAAATATCTACAAGAGCGTCAAAAGAAAAAAGTCATGCTGGTATCGGCCGACGTCTACCGTCCAGCGGCGATCAAACAGCTTGAGCAAGTCGCCGGTCAGGTCAATGCTAAGTTTGTCAACTCAAGCACGGATGAAAATCCAATCGATATCGCAAAGCGTGCGATTGAAGAGGCCAAAATCCAGTATCAAGATATTCTGATTATTGATACCGCGGGTCGTCTACATATCGACGATACCATGATGGATGAGATCAAAGCGTTAACGGCGGCGGTGAACCCTTCTGAGACATTGTTTGTCGTCGATGCGATGACAGGTCAAGATGCCGCCAATACCGCAAAAGCCTTCAATGATGCATTGCCATTGACGGGTGTTATCTTAACTAAGACTGACGGCGATGCACGAGGCGGTGCGGCGCTGTCTGTACGTGCTATCACCGGCAAGCCCATTAAGTTCTTGGGTCGCGGTGAGAAACTAGACGAGTTAGAGCTATTCCACCCTGAGCGTATTGCCCAGCGTATCCTTGGTATGGGCGACGTACTGAGTTTGGTCGAAGAGGTTGAGCAAAAAATCGACCGTGATAAAGCCGAAAAAATGGCGAAAAAGATGCAAAAAGGCGGTGATTTCGACCTTGAGGATCTATTAACCCAGTTCCAGCAGATGAAGAGCATGGGTGGTATGGCGGGCTTCTTAGATAAGATGCCAGGTATGAGCGGCTCAGACATGCAAAAAGCCGTCGAAGATGCCAAGCCAGAAGAAAAAGTACGTGAGATGGAGGCGTTGATTAATTCAATGACGCCGTTTGAGCGCAAAAACCCTGATAAGATTAATCCAAGTCGTAAGCGCCGTATCGCTGCAGGCTCAGGCCGTGAGATTCAAGATGTTAACCGTTTGCTCAAGCAGCACAAGCAAATGGCAAAAATGATGAAAATGATCTCAAAGCCTGAAGGCATCAGTAAAATGATGAAGTCTATGCAAGGCCTCATGGGTGGTGGCAGCGCAGGCGGTGGTGGCCCGTTGTTTGGCGGCGGTCAACCAGGCACTAAAGACGTGAATCCAGAACAAATGGCCAAGCAAATGGGACTGGATCCGAACAATATGCCGAGCACCGAAGAGATGCAAAAGCAAATGCAAGAAATGCAAAACCAAGCGCCAAAGAAATTTAAAACACGCTTCTAAGCCATCGTGATGCATACTGAAAGTATTTTATATATGCCCTAAAGCTACCTAAGCTTTAGGGTTTTTTATGGTTAGCTATGAATAAGTACAGATGAATAAAGTGTGGAAAAGCGTAGAAATTGATAAAATTCATTTAGCCTAAATGCTATGATAGGCGCTGTTTCATTCTGTCTAAATTTTGATAGTACATAAATAATAAATGGCTATTAAAAATTATTAAAATCTGACAAACCCATTTAGAACGCCAAAAATAAAAGCCGAGGTTGTGATGTTTTTAGCAATGGATACCGTGTTCGATCAGTGTTCGATCGCGATTTTAGATTCGAGCGGACAGGTACTGTCGAACCATACCGAAACAGGCAAGCGTCAGCAAACTCAGCAGATCTTACCGATGATTGATGCTGCACTATCTGAGGCGCAGCTACGTCTTGCTGATATACAGGCTTTAATATTTAATCGCGGACCGGGTGCATTTAGCGGTATTCGTATCAACACGGCAGTGGTGCAAGCGTTGTCTGTCGCGCATGACTTGCCTTGTGTTGGTGTCTCTAGCCTACAAGCGATTGCACAATCTGCGTATCAGCAGTACGGGCTGACACACCTATACAGCGCCCTTGATGCTCGTATGCAGCAAGTCTATTTCGGACAGTATGAGTTGGTAGTTGACGACGAGTTAGGTTATAGCATCATGCAGCCAGTATGGGCTTATGGCAGTGATAGCACTGAGCAGCTATTAGATTATGATAGCCAAACAGCACTGAATCTCCCTATCGCGGGGAATGGATCAGTACTACTAGCATTGCATGATCAGCAAGTGTGCCATGAAGACGTCTGGCCAGACGCTGTTATCATCGGGCAGCTTGGTGTTGCCCAATTTGCAAATGATGGTGGTACGGAGGCAGCGCAAGCACTACCAAAATATCTACGTAACCAAGCTTGGAAAACACTTAAAGAGCAAGGCAAGGCGTAGCTTTTGAGTATTTTTTAAGCATTAATCAATATAAAACCAACGTCAACATAGGACAGCCAATCGGCCTGTTTTTAGGAAAGTCATTGTGGATATACTGTTATTCGTTCAAGCTGTCATCATGGGTATCGTGGAAGGTATCACAGAGTTTTTGCCCATCTCCAGCACGGGGTATTTGATTTTATCAGCCGATGTGATGGGATTTTGGACCAAAGAAAAAGTCGATTTGTTTGTGGTTGTGGTACAGCTTGGTGCTATCTTGGCAGTGATATATGACTATTGGGGCAGACTGTGGCAAGCATTGATGGGTCTCATAACAGGTAAAGCAGAAGGCATGACCAATCCTAGGCAGCTGGGACTCAGTCTCATTGTCGCGACCATTCCTGTGATGATTGTTGGCTTTACCTTTGCTGATGAAATCAAAGCTTATTTGTTTAATCCTATTGTCGTTGCCATTATGCTCATCATCGGTGGTCTGCTCATATTCTATGTGGAAAAGCGCCCTAAAACCATCATTGCAAAAGAAGCAGAAGATGTCAGTATAAAAACGGCCCTAATGATTGGCCTATTTCAGTGTCTGGCTCTGATACCAGGCACGTCACGCTCAGGATCGACGATCATTGGTGCGCTATGGCTTGGAGTCTCACGTAAGGCATCTGCTGAGTTCTCATTCTTTTTGGGTATTCCTGTCATTGTAGGCGCGGCATTATTAGATCTGCTCAAACACGGCGATGTACTGAGCAATCGTGAAGACTGGTTGGTATTAGGTGTTGGAACCATCGTGTCTTTTGTCGTGGCGCTACTCTGTATTCGCTTGCTTGTAGCATGGGTGAGTCGCCGTGACTTTACTATTTTTGCTTGGTTACGCATTATCACGGGTGTTATCGTGTTGGTTGCGGCTTGGGGTTTTGGATATCAAATGGCGGGGTAAATTGGTCAAGTTATTTATGATACTAGAGGTTCCAATCAAGCGGCAAAAAGGATGGTGATTATGACAGATGTGCGTCAAGCGTATAGCGACTCTGAGGCTTTTGTACAGTGCCAATTGTTCTATGTGAATGACAGTCAACAAGCACAGATTGAGCGCTTACAGGCATTGATAGCTGAGCACAAATTACCAATCGTCCTAAAGACTGAGCTCTCCACGGAGAAATTGACACAAAAACGTCGCCAGCAACTGAGCCAAACATCCTCTCAACTTATTTTGCTGCTTGATGAAAAAGATAAGCTATCATGGCTTAGTGATGGACTGAGCGTGTCACCAGAGTGGGATAAGCTGCAACGCCGCGTGGTGAGTGCTGGTCGTAAGTCGGAGCTATTACTGCAAGCAGCAAAGATTACCGCAGATAGCCGTGTTATCGATGCCACGGCCGGCTTTGGCCATGATAGTTTGATATTGGCCAGTACTGGCGCACAAGTCATTATGCTTGAGCAGCAGCCGCTAATGGCGTTGCTGTTACTTGCAGAGCAGCAGCGTATGAGCGCGCAGCCTAATTGGCAAAAGCTCATGAGTCGCCTACATATTATCAATACTGATGCACTGAGTTATTTTGCGAGCCTAAAAGCTGACGATATATCGAATGATGGCAATGCAGTCGATGTGGTGTATTTAGATCCCATGTTTCCAGAGGATAGCTATCAAGACAATAAGACAGGTAAAGGCGCAAAAGTTGGTAAGCACATGCAGGCCTTGCATCAATTGGCTCGCCCACCAACGCTAGAGGAAGAGCGCCAACTGCTAAATAGTGCTAAGGCAATTGTGAGTCGAAGCGCGCAAGGACAAGGTCGCGTGATCGTCAAGCGGCCACAATTTGCGCCATTACTTGCCGATGAGCCGGTTAGTGAAAGCTGGCATAATGAAGCCGTGCGCTTTGATGGGTATTTTGCCTGACATCGGTTTTTCGAGGATTATTTCATAGCCACTGTTTGTGATAAATAAGTGTATCAGCATAAACATAAGTCATTCATTAGCTTGAGTATTTAGAATACATGTATTCAGGAGCAGGAAATGTCAACGCTAATCATTTGGGTCATGGGTGCAGGCTTATTGTTGGTCAATATCATGCTGCGCACTCAGATTCTTCGGCTTGAAGCACGTTTAAAGGAATTGAGCAGTCCACAAGAGCAATTGGCATTTTTGCGGCAACAAGCAGCACATAAAGATAAAATCCCTGCGATTAAAGCGTTACGAAAACAGTATCCTGAATTGTCTCTAATTGAGGCGAATAACTTATGGAAACAAATCTAACGATTAGGGCGTGTCCCTAGTTCAAATGTTTATCACCATTTTTAAAATAGGGATACGCCCTAGCAAAAAAGCATATAAAACTCTTTATTGACGATAATAAGAAGCCATGACATTCAAAGACAAACTACAAGCCTATATCCAGCTCACGCGTTTTGATAAACCAGTGGGTATTGAGCTGCTACTATGGCCGACATTATGGGGCGTACTGTTAGCTGCCATGGGCCAAGCCCAGCAGCAAGGAGTTACAGCAGGTCTGCCAACGCTCAAGATATTTGCGATATTTGCCCTCGGTGCGATATTTATGCGCGCCGCTGGTTGTGCTATTAATGATTTTGCGGATCGTAAAGTAGATGGTTATGTGACTCGCACCAAAGGTCGTCCATTAGCAGATGGACGTCTATCTGGCAAAGAAGCCATTGCTGCATTTTTGGTACTGGTATTACTCAGTGCCAGTTTGCTGTTTTTCTTACCCGTTGCCGTTTTTTATTGGTCGCTGGGGGCGGTCATATTGGCCTTTATTTACCCTTTTATGAAGCGCTATACCCATTTGCCGCAAGTGTTTTTGGCGGCGGCGTTTGGCTGGGCGATACCGATGGCGTATGTCGCGATACAAGGTGCGCCTGACATCTGGTGTTGGCTGTTGTTTATCGCTTATATGTGCTGGACGGTAGCATACGATACCCAGTATGCCATGGCGGATCGTGAGGACGATTTAAAAATTGGGGTTAAATCCACAGCGATACTCTTTGGCCGCTATGATGTCGTTATCATCTCGCTGCTACAGATGCTATTTTTGCTCATTATGGGTGCGGCTATGTGGCATTATTTTGCACCGACGTCGCTTGGCATCACGCCAGTATTTGGCCTAGCGCTGGTGGCGATGATGTTTGCTAAGCAAAACAGTGCCTGTGCCACTCGTCGTGCAATGTCTTGCTTTCAGGCGTTTTTGGCCAATATCTGGGTCGGACGCTATGTTTTTGCGCTTATTGCAATTGCTTGTATATGGACGACCTTCAATGGATAAATTTAAGAAGCTACCGAGATTTAAATCAAAGAAACCCTCTGATACAGATGGCTCAGGTGTCGATTATCAGGCAAAACTTGCTGAGCATGGACTGACGCGCGAGCAGGTCATCGCCACCGAGCGTAAACTGGCCAAATTTGCCAACACCATGGACTCATTGGTGCGGGTGCCATTTACCAAGCAAGGCATGGGCGCCGATGCAGCGCTCTCCACCATCCCTCTCGCAGGAGATTTGGCAGGACTGGCATTAACGAGTTATGCCTTTATATTGGGGCGCCAGCTAGGGGTACCGGCGCATAAAATGACACCTGCGGTCAGACTGGCGCTGATTGATATGGTGGTCGGTATCGTGCCGGGCATAGGGACATTGCTAGATATTTTTATTCGTCCTAGCCGCAAGACATTGGGTATCGTACACGAGCATTTGCATCAGGAGTATGGCATCACTGAAACCATGCATATGGATCGGCCTTTTTTGCATCAATCATTAGAAGACAAGCAGCAGCAAAGTCGCTTTTGGCGTAATCCTATTGTGGCTTGGGTGTATCTGCACATTCCCGATATTATCGGCCTTATCGTCATCGCGATGATCGCGTGGGGGCTGTGGACATTTATCAGCTGGTTAATCGGACTTTTTGGTCAGTCAACTGGATTTGGATAAACACTGTTTGCACTGAAATTTTAAGTCAGTGTAAGCCACTAAAGGTCATCAAACATCAATAAAAAAGCGGCAACGATAGTAACGTTTGCCGCTTTTTTTGGTCTTAAATACTGTATCAGATAAAGGACGTTTTCCGTTTCTATTCAGTGATCACTTCTGCGTCAGCACTAAGAGCATCAAAGCTAGTGATGGTATTGTTTTGGATAAGATCAATGGTGCCGCCACCTGCATGACTCACCAGTTGGACGTTACCGTCAGCTGAGCGATAAGTGGGGTTGTTCCCTTGTCCTTCTGGTGCGCTGAGCGTCATTTTTGGCTGGTTGGGGCGAGTGACGATGGCATTGAGCAACCCTGCAGCTGACGTTTCAAAAACGACCGATAAGGTGTCGCCTGCTTCACTTTTGTAACGGACATCAGTGATTTGTGCGCCTTTGATGGCCTGTTCTGGATTGGGCGATGTAGCAGTATTACTTGGTGCAGCGACAGTGCCTCCAAGGTCTTGTTCCAGTTCAGTCAAGCTCACATCGCGCTCTGAATTAGCTTCAGTCTGTGATGGGTTCTGAACATTCTCTATACTGTCATCCGCCGCTTCATTGACATTGATATTTGTGGTGACAGGCGTTGTCTGTGTTGACGTTTCAGATGATGTTTCGGCAGATTCTTCGGGTTCTGGCGTTTCTTGACAGGCAGTCAGCAAAAACACACTCAAAAAAATAGCAGGTGCACTGAGGCAGTAAGTGTTAGCGTTCAAAAAGCTGAGCCGTTTTGGTAAAGAGGTTTTCATAATCAGGTTTATCCGTTAATAGCGCGCTATATCAATGTGGCAGGTTGACACTATATTATTACGTATTGACCGTAATAACCAGCTTGCGTTGTCCGCTATATCCAGTCACGTCTCTATGCTCACATAAGTAAACCCCTTGCCACATACCTAGACCCAAGACACCATCTATCAGAGGAATGGTCAAACTGACACCTATCATCATGCTTTTGAGATGCGCTGGTAGATCATCGGAGCCTTCTAAAGTATGGCGGTACTTTGGCTGATCGGCTGGGGCGATTTTATTGAGCCAATCCTCTGTGTCCAATCTTACATCTGGGTCAGCATTTTCATTAATGGCGAGACTGGCTGACGTGTGTTGCAAAAACAAATGAACCAGCCCCGCTTTGGCGCTGGACGGTATGAGCTGAGCAATGGCTTCCTCGATGATAGGCGTGATGACATGAATACCACGGGCATAAGTAGGTAGGGTAATGGTGGTTTGATGATAGCTCATGATGCTTATCTCATTGTCGGAATGAACATTAAATAAAGATATCACAAGATAATATGAATCGTCGAAAGCGTTGTTTTGATGTACATGAATATCATCCTAAATGATATTAAGTGAGCGGTGTTTGCAAACGGGTACGATTGGGCGATAGACGTGCGAGCATTGCATTAGATAGTGGCGCAAATGACCCTAGCATCATACCCGCTAACGCTTCAGCGCAGATGGGTGCCAACGCATAACCTTTTGCACCCATTGCACTTATCGTCCAAATTCGCTGACTGTTGGTTAGTTGCCCAACGATTGGATGATAATCCGGTGTCTGAGTGCGAATGCCAGCGCGCCCTTGCCACAGGCTAGTATCGGCTGGCACGATAGATTCCATCTCAGGAATGGCAGCAACGAGCTTGTCCCGGCTAATCTGATGTTCTTCATCTCGAATGTCAGTACCTATATCATTGCGGATAAAACTTGCCCCTAGTAATAGATATGGCTTGCCAGCGGTGACAGTATTTAGCTCATCATCCCCTGCTTTTGCGTTAAAGGGCGCACAGTAACCGCTGTATTTAAGCGGGATTTTTGGCAAATTTATCAGTTGCTCTAGGCTAGGACGAAACCAAGACAGTTGACCACGAATTTTACGGCAATCAAAAATACGCTTATCTAATTGATGACTCTCAAAGGCGGCGCAAATAACGACATGATCAGCAAGAATAGAGACAGTCTCCTGATTTTGATCACTGCCTTCAATACACACTTGCTGTTCAGTTTCGTTAATCTCACTCACTTCTAATTGCTGAAAGCGAATGAGCGGATGTGTCAATATAATAGTTTTCAATGCTTGCGGATTGACCAAACCAGACTGTGGTAAGTATAAGTTCTCTGATAAGTCTTGCTCTTTTATTCCACTAATATTCTGTGCTTGCTCATGGGGTAGGGTGGTTGCCATCTCATCAGGATAATCTTCGATTTGCTCGGTGCCAATATTGGCTTTCACCAGTAAATCAAGCGCTCCAGTCGGCTCCAGTACTGGCGCTGTATTGAGCTGTGTGGCTTTCTGATTAAGGTCTCGATATAGCCTGCTGCTATAAAGATAACCGATGGTATGCAAATGCTCATCAACGTGGTGAATTGGCGTCATTTTTGGGGCAAGCAATGCTCGAGGGTTGCCTGAAGCGCCAGCCAGAGGCGCCGTTTTGTCTAATAAAGTGACCGCAATGCCGCGATTGGCAAGCGACCAAGCCGTTAGCAACCCTGAAACGCCTGCACCGATGATGGCAGTGTGATTAAAGGTGCTATCTGTTGTTATCTGCTCCGCATCGTGGCTTTCGTTATCACAACTTTTATTATCACTAGTAACGTCAATATGGTCTGTATCGGTCATAATGGCGGTGAGCATTTCTCGCTTTCGACCAAAACCTTTTACCTTTTTGATGGCAAAGCCATGTTCCTTGAGCCCACGCTTGACGATACCTGCACAGCTATAAGTGGCGGCGGTGGTATGCGGACGCGATAGACGCTGCATCTGTGCAAAAATACTGTCAGCCCACAAGGTACTGTTGCAAGAAGGGGCAAAGCCATCCAAAAACCACGCATCGATATGAGGCTGAGGCGCAGACTGCTGAGAGCGCTCTATTGCCAGTTTGCTAAGGCTCTGGGCTGCATCCCCAAGCCATATATCGACCGTCAGATTATCATAAGAAAAGTCCAAACGGTGACAACCCGCGATAAGAGGCGGATACGCAGCCAAAAGTGGCTCAATCAACGCTACAAGCTCAGGTGCACGCTGACCCCATAGGGCAAGTATGTGCGTCAGATCTGCAAGCGGTATCGGGAATTTTTCAGTGGTAATGAAATGTAGGCGGGCATCTGCCAGTTGTGGGTAGGTATCGCGCAGCTGTCGCCATAGCAGCCAAGTGGCTAAGAAGTTAAGCCCAGTACCAAAACCCAATTCAGCAATCGTAAAACATTGCTGTGGTACAAGGCCTGCCAAGCGATCAGGCAGCTGATTGTGCTCTAAAAATACATGACGTGTCTCTGCCAGACCATCCGCATGCGAAAAATACACATCCCCGAATTCACCAGACACTGGCACCATATTTCCAGTATCATCCATTTGCCACTCAACCTTGGCAGGTGTGATAATGTTTAATGGTTCAGCATTTGTGTGATGAGCGATAGGCATGGAAACTTCTTAGTAGGATGATTTACTATAATAAAAATGTTCTTGATGACAGAATCAAGTTCATAAAAATACAATGAGACGTCGCAGAATAGAGCAGGTCAAAGGCTAAATCTATAAAGAGCGCATCGCTTACCAGCGATCACGGCGAACGAACACCAGCCACGAGATAAAAATACCCACCAGTAAACTGATCAAAACGGTAAATGCACCATACAAAAACAGCTGACCTTTGCTCTCATAGACTAAAACGTTTGCTTGGGTCTGCAAGTCGTTCACTTGGCGTTGCAATTGTGCATTACGGCTGAGTAGTTCTTGATTGGCCTCGGACAGTGCTTTAGTAGACGGTTGCAACTGTGCTGCCAGAGTATCATTGATATCTAGTGCTGAACTTGTTGCTGCATCGCCTACAGCAGGTTGATTTATAGGGGCTACTGTAGGATTCGCTGCATCTGCGTTGGGCGCCGTTGGCGCGGCTTGCACTGATACTGCTGCCATCAGTAGCATACTAGCCAAGCTACTTTTATAGAATCGAGTATTCAAATAAAGGACTTTCTGACTCACGATGCAGCTACTGTATCAGTTGGTGCTGGTAATGCTTGAATAAATGGCTTGATATCTACGTGGCTATAAACGCCATCACGCAAATAAGGCTCATCGTTCGCCCACGCTTGTGCCGCCTCGATAGAGTCAAATTCAGCGATAATTACACTGCCTGACATATCGCTCTTGCCATGCTCAATAGGAGTAGGGCCTGCGATCACCAGACGATCTTCACGACTTAGCGCCTGCAACCGCTCAATATGTTCAGCGCGAGTAATCAGACGTTGTGCACTGCTATTAGCCACATCATGACCGATAATGACAAATAAAGACATGGAACTTCCTTAGTTGATGATAAAACGTAATGATTGATTTGAAATACATCGTATAACGCTAACGGCTGATTACTTTGAGCTCTAAAAGCAGTTTTATCAATTATAAGACAGTAGCTGCAATCAGCGCATAACCGTTATTTGCTGGTTTTGTCCGTCAGCGCAGGGTTGAGATGCTTTTTGAGTACAGCAAACTGAGCCACGACGAATACCAGCATAATCGGAATCCAGCCATAAGTCTTGAAGTTAATCCACGCTTCATCTGACATGGTGAATGCTGTGATATAATGAAGTACGGCCATAAGGGCAAAAAACAATCCCCAAGCAACGGTCAGTTTTTTCCAACCACTAAGTGTTAAAGTAAATACTTCTTTCATTGCTAGCTGCATTAATGGCTTATTGATAGCGGCACTGACAAACAAGGTCAACGCAAAAATACCATTGATAATGGGCGATTTCCAACGCAGATAGATATCATCACGCAGCAGCAATGTGCCACCGCAAAACAAAATGGTTAATAGTAAGACGACCCATTGTTGCTTATCAAACTTGCCTTTTTGGCGAATAAAGTGAATGGCATAAACAATGATAGTAGCGACGAGCAAAGCCCCTGCCGCTGCCAAAATACCGTTATAACGCGCCGCGATAAAAAAGGCAATCAAAGGGATAAAGTCTAATAATGCTTTCATAGCAAAGGTTGTGTCCAACAAAAACGTATGAGGTAGTTTACACGTCTACTGCCGCAAAAAAAAGCAATCAACACGATAATCCTGCGATATAAGCACCCGATAGAACAATCCTTTCTTATTGCGAGCAATGACCATAGCGCTAACCAAATATAACCATCAAATACAGCAGCAATAGTCGCTAAATCCAGAGAGTTGGCTCAGACATTATCATTAATAATAGCAACCAATATGAATAGTGACTATCTACTACTAAATTGTTTATACGCTTATTTTTTAAAATATTAAGGTTCATCTTATGAAATACGACTTACATTGTCACAGTACCTGTTCGGATGGTACTTACGCACCAACTGAAGTAGTAAAGCGCGCGCACGCAGCGGGCATCAATGTACTGGCATTGACTGATCACGACACGCTAGTGGGCATTGATGAGGCAAGAGAAGCCGCTAATGCTTATGATATACAGCTGATCAATGGGGTGGAAATCAGCTGTGAGCATACGTTAAGCGGTGGCTATGGCAAAAACAAATCTACCAATAAGATCATTCATGTGCTTGGGCTAGATTTTGCTGATCGCGAAAAGATGCATGCCACTCTGCAGCAACTACAAGACAGTCGGGCCACACGTGGTCAGCGCATCACCGAAAAGCTCAGTGAGCTGCTGGATATAGATTTCGATGAGTTGTGGCAAGCCGTACTCGATAAGGCAGGTGGCAACCCACAAGCGGTTGGACGCGCACATATTGGGCAGATATTATTTGAGCGGGGCGAGGTCAAAACCGTTCAAAAAGCCTTTGATAAATATTTGGCAGATAATAAGCCTGCTTATGTGGCGATCGAGGCGTTGACGATGCAGCATGGGATTGAGCTGATTCATGCTTGTGGTGGTAAGGCGGTGCTCGCGCATCCCACGCGTTATCAGCTATCGGCCACACGAGTGCGCAAGCTGATTGGGGAGTTTGCTCAGCTTGGCGGTGACGCTTGTGAGCTACCAGCCACAAGTGAACCAATCAGCACGCGCAGAATGGTTGATCGTAGTATTGCCGAGCACAATCTTGTCACCTCGATTGGCAGTGACTTTCATGGTAGCAATATGCCGTGGCGCCGCTTAGGCGATGTGCCTATCTTAAATGAAGACCAACAAGGGGTTTGGGAGTTGTTTAACACGCCTGCTTAGTCTGATGGTTTTATCATGTTTTATGGACATTTTAGCGGTTAGTCACTTTTTTGTTTCGTCGCCAAGATGACTGAGTCTTTTATGTGAATATCATGACGCTCAAAACTGTATATTCAACAACTGCTGATTGATAAATAAATGTACAAAACAGATTGATAATATAGACAGAACTTGTAACACTTAAAGGGATATTTAGAAAAGTTTATAAAAGGTATAACGGCCTTTAACTCGATTAACTCGATCACAATGCCTGTAAAGTCAGTGCATTTATATTTTCTGCGGTAGCCCATCTATGGCTGTGTCGGTCTCTCATCTTGGATACAAAAAGCTTTCTCAAATGATTTTTGAGTGGCAAGCGGCTGACAGAACGTCATTGATGGCGTTATTTATTATCATGGAAATATCCTTGCATTGGCTGTGGTGTCTGTTCGTTTGGTGGCGACAAGATGCGCTCCATGCCTATGTCAATATGCACTATCTGTACCCACTATGGCTGGGAATCAGCGTAATGGGTTTATTTTTCTTATGTATGGTCAAATATTTGCCGCACTCTGGAAGTAGGCGGGATATTTTAGACAGATGGCAAATCGCATTAGTGCTGACCTATACGTTCTATATTGCTACCATCATCGTGGTGATAGGTTATAGCAGCTTGTTTGCTGGAGTATCGCTAGTTGGCGGTGCGATGCTTGGCATGATGCTCATCAAACGCCGCTATGCTTGGCGCATGTTTTGGCTACAAATCATACTCATGTTATTGGCCATTACCTTGCCATATTTTGGAATTAACTTGCCCAATCTGCGTCAGTTGACGGTGATCCATCCACTATTAGACACTCATAATTATCTCAACTATAACGAGACTATGGTGATTGAAAACGCCATCGCCGCGTCAGCATTCGAAAACAATGTATTAAGTTGGGATAGTATCACTGAGATACAGCGTTCCTCAGCCTTTTTTTGGCGCTCAACCCACTTGTATTTAGCGCTCCCAAAAGCGATTTTTATCGTTTATATATTTCGTGCTTTGCTATTGGTTTTGGATGATAGTCGGCAAGAAACCTTACGACATGCCAATCAAGATGAGCTTACTCAATTAAAAAACCGTCGCTACGGTCTAAAAAAAATGAAGTATGCGTTGTCAACGGTACAAGACAATCAAGATTTGAGCGTGATGCTCTTTGATTTGGATTGGTTTAAGCACATCAACGATAATTATGGTCATGATGTGGGCGATCAAGTATTGATCGAGATATCGCAGACGCTATTGGAATCGCTATCGGATGAGACCATCATCAGCCGTTATGGTGGTGAGGAGTTTTTGGTGGTGCTGCCAAATACAGGGCACGAAAGTGCGATGGTGATTGCGGAGCAATTACGGCTCAGCATTGCTCAGCATGTTATCGATGTCGAGGGGAGGTTTGAATTTAGCGTGACAGCGAGTTTTGGGCTGTATACCTTGACCCATCAAGAAAGAGCTTGCATTGCCAAAAACTATAAATCTATTTTGGAAGAAAGAGCTCAATCTCAACCACATGATGCTCCTCTTATTAAGCCGATTGCCACTCAGCGCGCTGAGAGCCAAGTGGCCTTTATGCAAAAACTGCCTAGCGACATCTGCCAACGTTTGATTAGCACAGCAGATAAGGCTCTTTATGAAGCCAAGCACCGTGGACGCAATCAAGTCGTCAGTGCCAACCATATGTTTGCTGAAAAAAATGGTAGTATCCATTCACTCTACAAAAACCGCTAGCTGCCCCTCTGCGCTATCAATAACTCAATCATGAATCCATCTGCTGAACCAAACTTGCTAGCACGCTAGTGGCAAAGCTACCAGTGGTCAACGTAAAGCTCAATACCAATGTCTGCTCATCCGACCACTCCCAGCTTAATTGCTCAATAGGCAGTCTTAACGGGCGTCTTTGTGCTTTGATATCACGCTGCTCCAATCCCGTTGCTAGCTGCATGAGTAATGGGCTGTGTTGTACAACTTCGTTTTCTAACGCGGCTGCACTGCCACTGACTTTATCGTTACCTGTACCCCACAATACGGCAGTTGGATGAATATCGCCGCTACTCATACGAGCGCGTAACGTATCGTCTATCTCCTCACTGGTAAATATCGACCCCGAACCATCCAGATTAAATACTTCCCCTGCTAGGCCAGCGTCCCAGCTGCCATTACGAACTCGCGCGGCTAGTATCTCATTGAATATCAAGCTACGGGCTGCCGACAGCTCCATCGTATTTTGTTCGCGCGGCGCACGTTTGCGTTTGCTCTTTTTGGGCTGCGGCTTTGGCTCGCGCGCTGGACGGGCAAATAGCGACAACGCTTCTCTGACATTATTACCCTGACGACCAAAACGCTGTGGGCCAAAGTAGTTAGGCACACCTGTTTCATCGATGCGTGCTAAATGCTCCTCGACGCGTTGCTTAGCCGTCTGCTGAGTAGATAACGATTGCTCAGTTGATTCAGTGTTTTCATCATCATTCGTAAACTCAATATCACGCAAGGTAATGATAAATTGATTGGCACGGTGGGTACCGCGATTGAGCTTTTTATTATGCCAGTGCTGCGCCAGAATAACGACAGATTCATGCTCGCCAATATCTATCGGCGCAAACTCCGTAGGCGGCAACTGCTTTTTGGGTATACGCAGGCTAAACCACTGGGTCGTCACCGCATGACGATCCTTCAGTCCTGAGTAACCGACATCACGTAGCGGTATGTCTGCCCACTCTGACAACAGTTTTGCCATATACGCGGTGTTCATGCCTAGTTTTTTAATATGCAGCCATAGATGCTCACCTTCGTCGGTGAACTCTAGCGGTAATATTTCATTGACCACAAAGTCTGTGGCATCTGCTTTATAAGTAGCTTGCTTTATCGGTGGACGACTCGGCTGCGGCAAGTTTGCGGTGTCAGTGACAGCGGCAATATCAATATCACTGAGATCAAAACTGTCGGCAGCATAATTATTTCTATCGCTATCTGAGTCGCTATCTAAGACGGAATGAGGAGCAGAGTTGTTTTCAATATCGTTAGAGGTGTCTTGAGGAGTCATAAAATAGTCTTTTATTGTGTTTATTTATAATAAATGGAGATAGCAAAGACGCTGATAAAAACGGCGCAATTACGTTTTGCAACGCAGCAAGCATACAAAAAAACATCGTGTGTCAAATGGTCTTGCTACTATCAATCTATAGAACGCTAAAAATAATAAGGTAGGTTGAATCGCTCTGAATGGTTAGGGCTATTTTCAACACGCTGTCATCAGGAACTCATTATAACTGTTAAGGAAGCATTATGACCAAGGCGATGATCAACACAGTCACGATAACAAAATCGGATATTCCAAATGGCGGTATGAAATCGTACAAGCAAGACGACGATAGTATCATTTTAATCACTCGTGATGACGATGAGTTCCATGCGTTCGATGGTAAATGCCCGCATGCTGGTGCAGATTTGGGTGATGGATTACGCTGCGGTCATCGAGTGGTTTGTCCTTGGCATCATGCAAGTTTTGATAGCCGCGATGGGTCGCTTCTAGAACCGATAGCGACAGAGGGTCTGACGCAGTATGAGCTTATCAATGACGGTGACAATGTGACGGTTGATACCTCAGCCACGATAAACAAGCCGATAGAAAACGACAAATTGACGGACACTCACACCATTATCGTAGGTGGCGGCGGTGCTGGGTTTATGACCGCCAACCAGTTGCGCCAAGGTGGCTATGGCGGCAAAATCACCATGATTAGCAAAGACGATACCGCGCCCTATAATCGTCCGCTATTATCGAAAGCATTTTTGGCAGGGAACATGGATGAAGATAAGCTATTATTGGGCGGATCAGATTGGGCGAGTAGCAACGATATTGATCTGCACCTGAATCAAACGGTCAGCGAAGTATTGCCCAATGAGGCGACCATCGTCATAGAAAATGAAAACGGCGACAGCACGCGGCAGACAGCGGACTTCTTAGTGGTGGCAACAGGGGCGTCGCCGACCATTCCGCCCATCAAAGGAGCAGATATAGACGGCGTCTATACCTTGCGTAGCATGGCAGATGCCAAATTGATCAAAGCGGCTAGTCATGACCAGCGCGTGGTAATTATTGGTACAGGTTTTATCGGTATGGAGACCGCTTCGGCATTGGCACAAGCAGGCACGACTGCTTCTATTACCGTGATTGGACAAGGCAGCCGTGTAATGAGCAATATCGTCTCAGACACGGTGAGTAACACATTAATTAAGCTACATGAAGAGAAGGGCATTAACTTTGTGTTCGATGCAACCGTCAATGAAATCACTAAGATTGAGCGTCAAGTGGACAAGGATGGAGATAGCAATAATCAGGCTTTCTCAAATGTAGGCGGTGTGACGTTGGCGAATGGCGAGCATATTGATGCTGATATTGTGGTCTTGGGTACAGGTGTGTCCCCGCGCACAGAGATATTGCATGAGGTCAATGATCCAGATGGTGTGCAAGTTGACGCTCATCTACAGCTGCGCGATGGTATCTATGCGCTCGGTGATATTGCTAAACCTACCAACCAAATGGGTCGTATGCGTATCGAACATTGGCGCGTGGCGTTGCAGCATGGCATGGTCACGGCAGCCGCAATACTAAACGATGACAATGTCGATTCGCTAGAGGCGCGCATTCCCTTCTTTTGGACCATGCAATATGGCAAAAGCCTACGCTATAGCGGTCATGCGCCAACGCCTGATCACAATATCCTATTTGGAACACCAGATACGCTCGACTATATCGAATATTATTTTGATGACGAAGGCGCGGATACACGTGCGAGTGCGGCAAGTACGCTTGGACGTGATAAAGAGCTGGTTGCTTTCTCTGAACTATTACGCCGAGGTCATGCACCAACGCGCGCACAGCTTAACGCAGGGTTTGATATGGTTGATCAGGCGCATGCATTATCGCGCTAGTACTATAGACAGATAAGTATTAGTATTTAAGCTGGCTTAGGAAACTAGGCCAGTTTTTTTATAAATAAAAAAGGAACACTATAATATGAATAAAAGTAATTTGAGCAAAGATGCCGTATTTTTACGTCAGGCTGACGCGAGTGATATTGGCGCACTTGAGCGGTTATTGAACTGCTGCTATCGAGAGACAGCGGGCTGGACCAATGAGGCTGACTTAGTCGGCGGTATCCGTATCACGGCAGAGGAGCTGGCGAGTACGATTAATAATCCCGCACACTATCTGTTTGTCTATCCAAAAACCACGACAGGTGAGCGTGATGCAAAAGAGACAGGTGAGATACTTGGTTGTATCGCTGTCGATATAAAAACTGATGCCAACTCAAACAAAAAAGCCTATATCGGTATGTTTGCGGTACATCCTGAACTGCAAGGGCAGGGCGTTGGCAATATGGTACTACAGGCTGCCGAGACTTTTGCCACACGACATCTTTTATCAACTGAAAATGGCACTGATAAACAGCCTGCACGCTTAACCATGTCAATCTTGAGCCATCGGCCTGAGCTTTTGGCTTACTATCAGCGCCGTGGCTATCAGTTAAATGGTAATAAAATACCGTTTCCCAACGATGGTAATAATGGCGAGCCAAAACGTGAAGATTTAGAGTTATTAGAGTTAGAGAAAAGGGTCAGTGCATAGCCCCTATCTTGATGGCCCCCAAAAATGCCCAAAGGTCATAAATAGACCAATACTGAGTAAGATAAATGCCACAATGATTAAGCGCTTAAACCAATTAAAGGCGGGCACGCGCGTGGCATTATCATCAGACATCAGATAAGCAAACGAAAACAATAAACTCGCTGCCAACGTCATGATCCCAAGACCAATCGGTAATATAAACAAATACACCGGCCACACAGTCATCTCGCAACGGTCATTATTAAACGCATCATAGCAGTATCAGGATTGTGCTGTCTGTATGTGGTTTTACACTAAAGCAAAAATAGACAATAAAAAAGGCCATTTGTTAAAAATAGCCTTTCCTCTCATTCAGTCTGTCTAACGCATCGTCACAAACTCTTCTGCACCGGTTGGATGAATAGCAACGGTATTATCAAAGTCTGCTTTGGTCGCGCCCATCTTCACTGCTACGGCAAACCCTTGCAGCATCTCATCGACACCGTAACCGATGCCATGTAGGCCAATGATTTTTTCTTCCTCACCTAAGCACACCAGCTTCATTACGCACTTTTGGCGATGCTGAGTCACCGCGCTATACATCGAGGTAAAGGTCGAGGTGTAGCACTTGATGTTGTCTTTGCCATGTAGCTTGACCGCGTCAATCTCAGATAAACCAATAGTACCGATAGCGGGATGAGTAAATATAACCGTCGGTATCAAATCATAAACCAAATGCTCATTGGTCTTGTTGTTAAACAAGCGCTCAGACAGACGCCTACCAGCGGCGATGGCAACTGGTGTCAGATCAATGCTGTTTTCGATAATATCACCGACCGCGTAAATACCATCGACATTGGTATTTTGGAATTTATCGACTTTGATTTTGCCAAACTCAGTGGTTTCTACGCCCGTTACTTGTAGGTTGATGTTGTCAGTAGACGGCGCGCGGCCAATCGCCCAAATCAGACAATCAACCGTATCTAGCGTACCATCTTTGGTAAATAGCTCTAAGCTGCCATCTTCGTTTTTATTGACTTCGGTAAGGGTGGTGTTGGTATGCAAATGAATACCGTCTTGCTCCATCTCTATCAGCAGCGCCTCGACGATAGTGTGATCAAAAGAGCGCAGCGGCGAATGCTGGCGGACATAGAGATGTACCTCAGCGCCTAAGCTGTTCAGCACGCCTGCAATTTCGACAGCGATATAACCTGCGCCTGCGATAGCGACGCGTTTGGGCAAATGAGTCAATTTAAAAAAACCATCAGAATCGATACCGTGCTCTGCGCCTGGAATATCAGGGAAGATAGGATGACCGCCCGTCGCAATCAAAATATGGTCAGCAGTGATTTGCTCGCCATTGACCTCAACCGTATTGGTATCGACGAATTTAGCAAAGCCTTTAATCACTTCCACGCCGTTTTTGGCTAAGTTATTGTCATAAGCGCGATGGATATTCTCGATGTACTGCTGACGGCTTTGAATGAGTTTTTGAAAATCGAAATTCTTTAACTCAACCTCGAATCCGTAGTCTGGCGCGTACTTCTCAATCGCCTCGGCGACTTGCGCGCCGTACCACATCACCTTTTTGGGTACGCAGCCCCAATTGACGCAAGTGCCGCCTAATTCCTCCGCTTCGATAATCGCGCACTTTTTGCCGTAGCTTGCTGCACGGTTGATTGAGGCAATACCGCCGCTACCGCCACCAATGGCGATATAATCATAATGTTTGCTCATGTTTTATCCTTGTATGTATGATTGATAAGTGCTGTCTTAAGTATTGTCGCGGCAGCGTGCAACCGACCACTGTGGGTATGGTACAACATAAACAGCCGCTATAAAGAAAATGGGCAAGGACCCAACATACTATAAACGATACCTAAACAATGGCGCGACGTCTATAAAATAACAGCCCAGGAATGGACAAGCCCAGTACCAATCCTGAGGTCACAAACAGCGCTTCAAACAAATACACCATCATTTGGCTAAATAACTCGTCTGAAAAGCCAAAGTAACCAATCTGCACCATACTGACCATCGCCTTATAAGCGGCGATACCCGGCATCATACAAATGACACTGGGTGAAATTAAAGCTTTGGGCGGTAGGGTATATTTTTTAGAAAAATACACGCCCAAAAAGCTGGCGAGCATTGCCCCAAAAAAGCTCGCTATCACCAGATGTATATGCTGATAGACAAGCGCCGTCTTTAGCCCAAAGCCAAACGCCGTCATCAGCAGACACGGCAAAATATAGCGTGTGGGTACGCTAAACATCAGTGTCCAGCCAAGGGTAATGATGCAAGACAGCACAATGGTCTCAATAAACCACATCTAAAACCCCCAGTGCTGTATGCGTAGTAACACCAGCGCCATCACGATGCCCACACAGGCGGACAAAGTGAGCATGTAAGTAAATACCGCGCGCCCGACGCCAATATTGACATAGCCTTTTAAGATATCGGACAACGAGTTAATCAGCGGAAAGCTTGGAACTAGCAACAGCACGCTAGAAGCCACGGCGATA
This sequence comes from Psychrobacter sp. CR212, assembly GCF_059693765.1. Lineage (NCBI taxonomy): Bacteria > Pseudomonadati > Pseudomonadota > Gammaproteobacteria > Moraxellales > Moraxellaceae > Psychrobacter > Psychrobacter sp. CR212. The sequence continues at coordinate 267,080 of NZ_JCATIF010000001.1, forward strand.
TCGGCATTATTGCCAATATCAAAATAATAAGTCGTCGCCCCAATCAAAGAGGCGATAAAGGCCGTCACGATGACGGTGATAAAAGGGTTAAAGTGATGCTTGGATAAATAGATACGAGTGAACATCGCCACCATACCCGCGATAAATGTCACCGCCGTAATCGACCAGCTGCCACCATTTAGATAAGCAAACGCCGCACATGACGCACCAACAAATATACTGACTAGCCATGTCGGATATACCGTTTTATCCAACTCATCAAAGGCAAGCGTTGTGCGGTCAATCAACTCATTGCGATCGACAGTGGCTTCGGTTTTATTGACGATTTGCTGGATTTGTACCAATAAATTGACATTGATGCTCTGATTGATCGTATCTCGGGTGGTGGTGATACAACGCTCATTACAGATAGTCGTCAAAGTGATCGCATTAAAATTTAGCGAACACTCGACGCTACTCATTCCCAATGCAAACCCCAAACGCTTCGATAAGTCCACCACCACGGCAGACTCAGCGCCATACTGCATAAGCAGTAATCCGCAGCGCACGCATAATCGAGTAATGCGCTGTTGCTGTACGTAGCTGATAGAAGTCATTGGAGGAATATGCATATTGGCTGCGATATCGATATGGATAGAGGTAAAGATAGCATAACTTGCCTTGCTTATTTGCTACTATTATAAGGCGTAAACCACTGTCACAAGGAGAATAAAATGCATATCGTCATTCTAACTTTGACCTTTTCTTTACCTGGCTGTAGCTCATTAAAAGAAAAGCGCCAACGAATGGGCGGTTTGCACGCGCGCTTTGGTAGTACGCCAAGCGTCGCCGTCTGTGAGAGCGGCGCGCGCGATCGCCATGACGCCAGCGAGTGGGCGTTTGTAATCGTTGGTCTGTCCAAACGTGAGGTCGAGTCGCAATGTAGTCAGATCGAAGAAAAAATAGAACGCACGGTGGATGCAAGAGTGATGAATGTTGAGAGGGAGTTTGTTTAGGTTGAGGTGTTTTATACATTAACTCCGAAAAGTAACTAACTTGTAGGTTGGGTGTCGCAAGCTTCACTCAGCCTGCGACGGATTTAATGTTAACTATGAACAATGCAAGGTAGGTTGGTGTCGAGGAACGAGGCCCAACAGGATAATTTTGTATAATATGAATCGTTGGGTTTTCTTCGTCAACCCAACCTATGGGCTTATTTGGGAGGAGTCATTATGCCGTATTTTGAAGATATAGCAGACCATAGAACGTGTGACTTTAGAGAGCTAAATTTCAGTAAAATATACCACGGAAAACCAACGCTTTATCTAGACCAAAATATATTAGATAAAATCGTTGAATATCCTGTGTTGATAGAGGAGGGGCAATTTGCAGGATATAATTGTCAGGTCATATATTCTAACGAAACGCTTAATGAAATTGAACGTTCAGGTGAACCAGACAAGTTTTTACAAGTACTAGAAAGTCTTGAAGCTAGAAGAATGACATTTGAGGTTGATAAAAATTTTAGAATGACTGGTGCTGTTATAATTAATCCATATGTAAGTCCATTTACTGTGTATAAAAAATTTCTCTATAAAGATTCTATTGATAAGATAGCAAGTAAAATAATAGCAAATAATATGCAGTTTATATTTAGTCTTTTCTCAAATGAAGCTAGTAATAGTATTATTGATTATGCTAATGAAACTAGTGAACATTTCAATAACATACATGAACAAGCCTTAGAGGCATTTAAATCTGTAAAGGGTGAGATTTCTGATGATAACTATCGATTTTTAGAGAAAGTTATTAAAATAAGTTTTCAAGAACAAAGTAGTCAGCTTGATACTATTCAAAATTCTATGTTGGAAAACATGAGTAACACTGGCATAGATTTAAAAAGCAATAATGGACACAATGGCATTAGGGGGTTAGAGAAGATAACAAAGGTCGATGGCAAAATCTTAAACAATATCAAATCCCCTAAGATTCTAGAAAAGATATACGGGAAATATACTAATAGCAGTGATACTGCGCATATTACTGACTTTTATTTAGTTTCAGATAAAATTTATGGCAGAAGGCTTTATAAATTTGAGAAAGTTATGAATGTATACATGATGTTGAATATACTGGGTTATAAGAGGGACAAAGGGTTTCAAAAAAAATATAAAAGGCTTATTAGTGCAAATAGTGATGGACAGCATTTAGCGTATGCTTGCTACTGCGATTGCTTTCCGTCGGAAGACAAAGCCTTTACCGAAAAAGCTAAGGCAATATTTGAGTTTTTAAATATAAAAACTAGAGTTGATCATATTACTTTCACTATTAATAATGTGTCAGAATGCATAGATTAAGTGTAAACTTTCAACCAACAAAAAGGCCACTCCCAAAAGAGCAGCCTTTAAATTAAAACCAAACAATTAACTAAACTAACCCGCCTCAGAAACCACCTGCGTAAGCATCGGCTTCAAAAACTCACCCGTATATGAGCCTTCGACCTCTGCGACCTCTTCTGGCGTACCCTCCGCGATGATCATACCGCCGCCTTTACCGCCTTCAGGGCCAAGATCAATTACCCAATCGGCTGTTTTGATGACATCGAGGTTGTGCTCGATAACCACGATAGTATTGCCCTTATCGCGTAGGGTATGCAGGATATGGAGCAGCTTATAGATATCATGGAAGTGCAGACCCGTGGTTGGTTCATCCAAGATATAGAGCGTCTGTCCCGTATCACGCTTGGCCAGTTCACGCGCCAGTTTGACACGCTGCGCTTCACCGCCAGAGAGCGTTGGCGCTGACTGACCGAGGCGAATATAGCCAAGACCAACATCCATCAGCGCTTGCAAGCGGCGATAGATCGCTGGAATCGCTGAGAAGAACTCAACGGCATCTTCAACAGTCATCTCTAACACTTCGGCGATGCTTTTGCCTTTATAGTGAATCTCTAAGGTCTCGCGGTTATAGCGTTTGCCTTCACAGGTATCGCATGGCACGTACATATCAGGTAAGAAATGCATCTCGACTTTGATCAGGCCATCACCTTGGCACATCTCACAGCGTCCGCCTTTGACATTAAAGCTAAAGCGCCCCGGCTTATAGCCACGAGCGCGTGCTTCTTGCGTTTGCGCAAACATCTCGCGCACAGGGGTAAATACGCCAGTATACGTCGCTGGGTTTGAGCGCGGTGTACGACCGATGGGGCTTTGATCGATATCGACCATTTTATCCAAATGCTCAAGACCACTGATACTCTCATGTTTGTCGGCGATGAGCGTCGACGCATTGTTTAATTGCGTTGCTGCCAATGGCATAAGCGTACGGTTGATCAGAGTCGATTTACCTGAGCCAGATACGCCCGTCACACACGTCATGATCCCAACAGGAATGGACAGGTCGACATCATGCAAGTTATTGCCTGATGCGCCTTTTAGCTCAATCGTCATCGGTACTTTTTTTGCTTTGGCCTTACCTTTGACTTCGACGTCCATGGTTTTGGCTTTATGACGCACGGTTGGAATCTCGATGCGCTTTTTGCCAGACATATATTGCCCAGTGAGCGATTCTTTGTTTGCCATGATGTCATCGACCGTACCCTGAGCGATCACATGACCACCATGTACGCCCGCACCGATACCGATGTCGATCACGTGATCCGCTTGGCGAATGGCATCTTCATCATGCTCGACGACCAGTACGGTATTGCCCAAGTCGCGTAAGCGCGTCAGCGTCTTTAGCAGACGATCATTATCACGCTGATGTAGACCGATTGATGGTTCATCAAGCACATACATGACGCCCATGAGACCTGCACCGATTTGGCTCGCAAGTCTAATACGCTGTGCTTCACCGCCTGATAGAGTTTCGGCAGAGCGCGCAAGAGTCAAATAATCTAGACCAACGCTCACGAGGAAGTTTAAGCGTTCATTAATCTCTTTAAAGATTTTTTCCGCGACTTCGCCTTTGTGACCGCCAATCTTTAGCGTTTTATAATAATCGGCAGAGTCGCCAATAGAGAGCTTAACGATGTCAGCGATGGTTTGGTCATCAACACGGACGTTGCGAGATATTTCATTGAGACGCGCGCCATCACAGACGTTACACGTAGTGTCAGCCAGATATTTGGCTAGCTCATCACGCACCAAGTTACTTTGCGTTTTAGCATAACGACGCTCTAGGTAAGGCAGCACCCCTTCAAATGGTACGGTCTTATTCGTCTTACGACCGCGCTCATCGGTAAAGTTAAAGGTGAGTTTTTCTTTACCAGAGCCGTGCATGATCAGCTCTTGCTGCTTTTTGGGCAGCTCCGTCCACGCCGTATCCATATCGATATTAAAATGGTTACAAACGGTGGTTAGCAAACCAAAATAATAGGCATGACGTTTGTCCCAACCATTGATTGCGCCTTGATTAAGCGATTTTTCATGGTGAGTAATAAGTTTTTCAGCAGCGAAATACTGACGCTTACCGAGTCCATCACAAGTTGGGCAAGCACCGTAGGGGTTGTTAAAACTAAACATGCGCGGCTCAAGCTCAGGTACAGCGCGATCACAAATCGGACAGCTGTGCTTGGCAGACATCACTTGATTATCAGAGCCGCCCTCAGTAGGATTGCCATCCATAAAGTGCAGCGTCACTAGACCTTGTCCCAAACGTAGCGCGGTCTCCAAGCTCTCAGCGACACGGTTACCCAAATCATCACGAACCTTAAAGCGATCAACCACCACTTCGATGGTATGCTTTTTCTTCTTATCCAGTGTTGGTAGTTCGTCGGTATCGTACACGTCGCCATCGACGCGCACACGGACAAAGCCTTGTCCAATCAGCTGCTCAAGTAACACGGTATGCTCGCCTTTACGCTCACGAATCACCGGCGCCAAGATCATGAGTTTGGTGTCTTCTGGCAATGCCATAACTTGATCGACCATCTCAGTGACCGACTGCGCGACCATTGGCTCGCCATGCTCTGGGCAATAAGGCGTGCCGATACGCGCGTATAATAGACGCAGGTAATCATAAATCTCAGTGATCGTACCGACCGTTGAGCGTGGATTATGGTTGGTCGATTTTTGCTCAATAGCAATTGCCGGTGACAAGCCTTCGATGCTATCGACTTCAGGCTTTTCCATCTGCGATAAGAACTGGCGCGCATAAGCGGACAGACTCTCGACGTATCGGCGTTGTCCTTCGGCATATAGCGTATCAAAAGCCAAGGACGATTTACCAGAACCGGATAAACCAGTAATCACCACGAATTTATCTCGTGGAATGTCTAAATCAATGTTTTTTAAATTATGAGTACGTGCGCCGCGTATTGCGATATGGTCATGTGCCATCGTTTATGGGTTTCCTATTTGCTAAAAGAGTATTGGGAAATATCTCAAATGAAAAGGTAAATACAGATCAGTAAAATTATTGGTTAAAAACGCGAATGATTTCTAAATTTATAATGTCGTTATAAATAGCTCTGTTATAAAAAATATGGTTATAAATAGTGCTTTTATAAAGTGTTCATATGTTCGTGAAGTAAGGGCTATACATGCCAATTTACTGTTTGCTTATTTTGCAGTCTTTGATGCGATTGATTTCTGTTCGACTAAGCAAATCTAAATCAAACCCCTGTTAAGTAACAGGCATCGTTTGTTATGGTTTTGACCAAAAATGTCATTTTACAGAGGAGTTTGTCGTTTGAACTGTCGTTCGAGCTAATGAATAATAATGTTTACAACGCCTTACTTTATTGTTATGGCGACCGCATTATTCAAGGTGTGATTGCGCATCTGACGCAGTTGGTAACAAAATAATTGCGTAATATGAATGGCTTGGGCTGATGCGCTATAGGCGGGGGCGTCAGTAAGACAAAAGTCTCGGCAACCAAACGGCGAATGTCTTATACTAGGGGGCTTGATTTATAGGCCAGTGTCTTGATAAACCAGTAGTGATAAATCATGGTGCAGTACAAGTACCAGCAGTGAAAAAACAGCAATGATCAATCAGTGAGGCAAGTATGAATAGCGTAGAGAAACGGGCAATCCTCGGAGTCGGTGGCATCTTTGCCTTGCGTATGATTGGCTTGTTTATGATTGTGCCGGTGTTTTCTGTTTATGGTGACAATTATGCACACGCGACGCCGTTTTTGATTGGCTTGGCAGTTGGTATTTATGGACTAGGACAAGCGATCTTTCAGATACCGATGAGCCTTGCCGCTGATAAATTCCCACGTAAACCGATTATCATGCTTGGTCTGATACTGTTTGCAGTCGGCGGCATGATTGCAGCAAATGCGACGGATATCTATGAAGTGATCATTGGTCGAGCGCTGGCAGGCAGTGGCGCGGTCTCTGCTGTACTCATGGCGCTATTGGCTGATGTGACGCGTGAGGAGATGCGTACCAAAGCAATGGCGACGATGGGCTTGACTATTGCTACCTCCATCATGCTCGCCTTTGCCTTTGGGCCGTTATTAGTAGGCTCGCTTGGTATCTCTGGTCTATTTTGGCTGACGGCAGGATTTGCTATTTTAGCGATGCTGCTACTTTTTGTCGTACCCACACCAATGCGCGTGCTCAAGCACAATCTGGATAACAAATCGATCGGTGAGCAACTCGCTACCGTGCTCAAAATCGGCGACTTAAACCGTTTGCACTTTGGAATTTTTGCGCTGCATTTGACCATGACAGCGATATTTGTGATCTTGCCGCATCAGCTCACAGAGGTGATGGGTCTATCGGTACGTCAGCAAGGCTTGGTCTACTTGCCGCTATTGTTTGTCGGCTTTGCCGTCGCCATTCCTTTTATTATTATCGCTGAAAAGAAGCGTAAAATGCGCCAAGTCTTTCTAGCTGCTATCGCCTTAATGACTGCAGCCTTGGCATTACTGGCGCTGGGTAGCCAAGTCGGTGTCGGTATTATTGTAGGTTTATTGCTCTATTTTATGGGTTTTAACTTACTTGAGGCCACTATTCCATCTTGGATATCCAAGCGCGCCCCAGTCGCCAATAAAGCCACGGCGATGGGGCTTAATTCATCGAGCCAGTTCTTTGGGGCTTTTGTTGGCGGAGCGATGGGCGGTTTGCTATTGACCCAATCTGACCTACTCGCTTGGGCCATTCTAGCTGCTATTATGGGAGCCGCGTTATTGATTATTCTGCCAATCTCGCAGCCACCTTATCTGTCGAGCACGACAGTAACCATTCCTAAAAACATCAATATCCAAGATTGGTCTCGGCAGATGCTAGCAGTCGATGGCGTGGATGAGCTGGTGGTCATGGCAAAAGAACAGGTCGCTTATTTAAAATTAGACAAGACCCAACTGACGGATGATTCACGTCAGCAGTTATCGAGTTTGGCGCAAAGTCCGTTAGATATTTAAATAGCGGCAGTGACCCAAATTTATAGAAATAAGGGCAAATAGGCAGAATTGAATGGCCAGCAGCCGTATAGATCGTGTAGCGTATAGATAATCATTAATCGGTGAGTGTCAGATATTTATCTCTATTTAAAAGGAATTAATATGAGTAAATTTAAGATGTTGTCTGGTAGTGTCATAGAAGGTAAAAAGAAGGCGCATTGCTCAATTGCCAAGTTAACAGTAGGTATTGGTCTATCGGCCACGCTACTGACATCTGGCTGTGCCACGCAAAATATTCAAGCCTATCAGAACACCACACCAACGCTTGATATGCATAAGTTTTTCTCAGGTCAAATCGAGGGGTGGGGCATGTTCCAAGGGCGAAATGGCGAGGTCAAAAAACGCTTTTATGTCGATATCGATGCGACTCACGAAGGCGATGATGTCATCATTCTGGACGAAAAATTTTCGTGGGCAGATGGGTCAAAATCGCAGCGTATATGGCGACTGACTGAGAAAAGTAATGGACGCTGGATTGGTACAGCAGGCGACGTCGTTGGCGCGGCAACCGGCGATGTGGTAGGCAATACCCTGCATTGGAATTATGTATTAAATCTGCCAGTCGAGGACAAAACCTACAAAGTGAATTTTGACGATTGGATGTATCTCATTAATGACGATGTCATGCTCAATCGTTCAGTGATGACAAAGTTTGGCGTCGAGTTAGGAAGTGTGACATTAAGTATGCATCGCAAGAACTCTTCCTCTAAATTACGTGATAGCAATCAAGGTGCTAACCAGAATTGATATAGTTTGAAAGTGTTCATCAGCGTTTTAAAATGGCAAAATAACAGCATCTTTATCTATTAAAATTTTAAATCTTAATTAATATGTCTAGGCGACATTTGTTGTCGTATACTAATAAAACCTGCTAGATATTTAAACAAAAATTGGTTAAAGTAAAATCATATCATTGATAGGAATCATTTTTTCTATCGAATAATTATTCATAAGTAAAAGGACGGTATCATGCGCGGAGTTAATAAAGTTATCATTATCGGTAACCTTGGAGCAGACCCTGAGGCGCGTCAATTTAATAATGGCGGGAGCGTGACCAATATCTCGGTGGCAACTTCTGAGCAATGGACAGACAAACAAAGCGGTGAAAAAAGAGAAGCGACAGAGTGGCATCGTATCTCACTGTTTAATCGTTTGGGTGAAATCGCTGCACAGTATCTGCGTAAAGGCAGCAAGGTCTATATCGAAGGCAGCTTGCGTACGCGTAAGTACCAAGACCAGAACGGCCAAGACCGTTATATCACTGAGATTCGAGCTGAGCAAATGCAGATGCTTGATGGTATGAGTGGTGGCCAAAGCGATAATGGAGGCTTTAGTAACAATCAAGGTGGCCAGAATTCAAACAGCTATGGCAACCAAGGCGGTCAAAGCAACCAAAATAATTTCGGTCAGCAAGCAGGTAGCCAGCCAGCACAGCAAGGCGGCTACAATAACCAAGCGAGTGGCGGTCAGAACAGCTTTAATAACCAAAATGCACCTGCGCCGCAAAATCAGTTTAATCAACCCGCGCAATCTAAGCCTACGGCAATGTCAGATGGCCCTGTAGACGATGATATCCCGTTTTGAGGAATACGTAATCTAATAGTGTAGAGAAAAGTCATTAGAGCCTATATTTATAGGCTCTTTTTTTGTTTAAAAGATAAAGATTTGAACAAGTATCTTTGAATTGAAAATCCCGTTAATAGCGGGGTTTTTTAGTTTTTATGAATAAATTATTAGAAAATCACCTATATGTTTATATTCACGCGATATCAGAGATTAAGTTTCAAATAATAGACTTACTTATTGTTATTTTACTAATAAAAAAATAAACTTATGTTTATTTTTTTATTCTGCTATTAAAGGCTGGAAATATATGCGATTACTATTGAGTGGTTTATCAAGGAAGTGTGGTTATTCACTGTTGTATATAACCGTTATTTTTTAAAAGCGTTGTTGCCATTATTTTTATTTTCAATTTTTATATTGAAATTTATAAAAACTACCTTCCATACCTTATATAAACCGTTTGTGCTATCCAATTCAATTAGTGCTAACAGTCTATTAATGACATTGATATACTCTATTTAATTAAATAGTGTAGCTTATTTTAAGCGCCAAGGTTACATGTAAAGCATAAGTTAACAATAAATTCAAATCTATCAGAGTTTGGCCATTCATGGCTGAAAAGAATAAAAATTATCTGGGTCGGCGTCTTACCGGTAAGATGCCTATCTTGCTGTCAATACTGAGTATAAAGAATGAACTACGGTGACGTGTTTCGCAAAAGCGATTTAGGTAGAGCAGAAATAAAGTCTCAAAGTCTCGGTATATTGCCGCGAGAAGCGAGAACATTGCTGATTATGATTGATGGCAAGCGCACGTATCAAAACTATCTTGATACGCTTGATAATAGCAAAATTTTTGCTGATTTTGGCGGTGTCGGGCCTTTATTTGAGTTGCTTTTAGAGCTTGAGTGTATTGAACTGATTGGTGCTGCTAACGCCAGTTCGCAAATCCAAACAGCGCCTCAGGTATCTACTGTAACCGAAGCACCTACTGTTCCTCAAGTGCCAGTCGTAGGGCAACCTCAATCTACAGGCAACTCATTTGATGTCAGTACTGAGATAGAGTTCGATCGTACTTTTAATAGCAAACCGCCAAGCAAAATTGCAGAGGCTGGCAAAAAGTCTATCGCTAGTATGTTGAAGGCAAAAGTTGCTGGTGCCAACTATGGAACCCTTAAATCTGACTTGGCGACCTACATTGAAAAAAATGCACCACCTGCAGAAGCTTGGGGCTATTTACTGAGTCTAGAGCAGTGTGAGGACAGCGCGCAATTATTACTGTTGGCACAAGAAGTACAAAAGAGCAGTAACGCGAATCTAGCACGTGGTATGAGCAAATTTATCAAAAAAATTCAACAGTCACGTTAGTACGGCCATTGATGAGTGATTAGCAATACCTGCACCGCCTTTTTTATAAATCTAGCAAATTAATTGGAAAAAATTATGGAATCAGTCGATCTCTCAGAGTCAAATAGTCTAAAAATGCGGCAGGGTGAGCATATCATTTTGCGTCTGACTTATATCAGCCGTTACAACACTGATAATGCTAACGGTGAGGTCACTCGTATCCTTGAGCAGGCTCAGCAAAACAATGAGCGCAATGGCATCACTGGTGCGTTGGTGTTTAACCATAACTACTTTTTGCAAAGTATCGAAGGGGCTAGGCCGGTTATCAATGGCTTGCTTAGAAAGCTTGTGCAAGATGAGCGTCATCATTCTTTGCAGGTGATAGAGTGCCGTGAAGTTGAGCAGCGCCATTGGAGTAAATGGTCAATGAAGTATTTGATTCCAAGTGAAGAGAACAAAGGACTGGCGTTAAAATTATCGACAGGAAGTGAGTTCAATCCTTACTTAATGAGTACCAACCAAATCACGATGCTGATTGATACATTATCTGAGCTTCAAGAGCAAGAAGAGCAGTGTGCCTCTCAAAAGAAAAAACCGTGGTATGCCCTTGGTTAATTGAGTAATGCCTATAAATGCGATCCGCTTTCATAATATTTGTATAAGAGAACAAACATGACATCAACACACGCAGATGCCCATATCTTAGTGAGCATGACCTATGCTAGCCGTGCAAACCCAAATGTATCAGCGACCGATTTCAATGAAATATTACAGCAAGCACAGATAAATAACGCTGCTAATAGTATCACTGGGATGCTAACGTTCAATAAAGATTATTTTTTGCAGACGATAGAAGGCCCAAGAGCGCAAATTAATCGATTGCTATACAGTCTCATTTCCGATGAGCGTCATCACGACCTACAGATTATTGACACACGTGAGCTAAAGCATAGGGAGTGGGCGAAATGGTCGATGAACTATGCGTCTCCGACCGAAGAGAACGCCGCAATCTATTTAAAGTACTCTACGACTATTGGTTTTAACCCTTACCTGCTAAATGCTGAATCTGCTCATGGGTTGATGAATGAGCTGAGTGCACAAACAGGCTAAATAAAAGTCGTTAGGGTTTAGACAAGCATTCGTTCGCAAGCTCATATGCTTTTGCTACAGCGCCTAATTATTAGATGCTAATAAATCAGATTTATTAATATAGTGTATGAATGAATATTATTTTATTAAAAAATGAAAAAGTACTAATATTCAGGGAATACCGCATTTAAGAAACACTATAGAAAATAGAAATTTGTTGAGCTAAGTTTCGATAAGTAATTATTGTCGATAGCCATTTGCTATATAAGGTATAATGAATGCTTATGTTTGCCAGCAATATTTTTATTATTCATGTTTATTAAAATAATTATGAATAATCTTTGATTAATCAAAAATCAAATGAACCCTTAAAAACTATTAATTTTTTAATGATGAATGGGTCATCATTCAGGTATCTCAATAGGTACAATGTCTCTATTGAGGTGATATTTTTTATCCGACAGTTGGACTTACTATGAGTAAAAATAACGCAATTGATTTAGATAACTTAAACGTAGATGAACTACGTGCCATCAGCGAAAATGCACAGCAGCTTATTGCCAAAAAACAGCATCAGCGTTTGTATGATGCTTATATTCAGTTTGAGCAAATTGCAGAAGACAGCAACGCTACGATTGAAGAGATCTTAAAAGCTGGTGAAAAACTAGAGAAAAAACGCAGTATTAAGTATCGCAATACTGATAACAAGGAAGAAACTTGGACTGGTCGCGGACGTAAGCCAACATGGTTGGTTGAAGCGCTAGCAGCAGGTCGTGACCTTGAAGATTTTGCTATCTAATTAGGCTATCCAATTAGATAGTTTCGAGTCGTAACACAGTACGAGACGGAGCTTATCAGTCTTATGGATAATGGTTTATTTACAATCATTTAGTCATAAGCACTGAGGCTTTGCAAAATAAAAAAGCCAGTATCTCTATTGCCAATATTTTGGTAAAAAGATACTGGCTTTTTTTCTGTCATCTATAGGTCATTGTTTGTTATGATAATGACGTTTTTGTCTTATATAAGAGTTGTGCAACCGTGGCCCAAGTATCTGAGTTGTCTCATAAGCGTCCCCGCAAGCTTTGGTGGCTGATCGGATTTGTATTGTTTGCCTTATTTGCTGTATTGCAAATGCCAGCGGCATGGCTAATCCAAAAGTATGCACCCAATACGCCTTATGTGCAGCATGTGTCTGGCAATGTATGGCAGGGCTCTGCCATTTGGCAAATTCCTCTATCATCGACACCGCTCACAGGGATGGCCAAATGGTCATGGCAGCCATGGCAACTGCTCACAGGCAAGCTTGGTGCCGATGTGACTATCAACTCAGAGCAAACGAGGTTGAACGGACAGGTAAAGCTGGGTTTAAACTCATGGCAAGTTGATGATATGAGCGGAAAGATTGCTCCTGAGACTTTGGCAAGTGTGGTTGATTGGCAACTGCCTAATACGCCCATTCAGGTCAATGGAGTGTCGTTAGAACGTCAATCTGGTGATAAAGCGTCATCTACGAGCGAATCTGCTAACAATGCGGCAGGGTTTCGTGAGGCATCAGGACAGCTGACATGGGTAGGCGGTGAAGTGGGCTATCCGAGTGGGGGTAAGGTTTTTTATATCACCATGCCTGCGTTACGTGCTGAGCTGAGTGCTGAGCGAAAAAACAATAAAAACCTGCTGCACATCAACCTATTGAATAATCAAGATAAGCGCTTAGGCGATCTGTATATAGACGGGGACAATATGCTAGATGTCAGTCTGACTCAGCGCCTATTAGAAAACATGCCTGAATATAAAGGGCAAGCACCGCAGGACACACCAGTCGTTAGTGTGCGCCAGCCGCTGCTAGCTGGTTTGGGGGCGCCCTAAATGTCAAATATTGCTGCCAGATTAAAGCCTGTCGTGAATACTCTCAATCGTTTTTCAGGGTGGTTGTTGCTACTGGCAATTGCTTGGCTATGTTGGACAGCGGCGCGTCTTTTGTGGTTACTATTAGCAGCGCCCTTAGCACCAGCATTGCCGCTAGCCCCTTTGCAAAACAATACAAAGTCTGCCAATGACTATAGTGGTTTGTTTGCGATATTTGCTGATCCTGACCCTATTGCAGCGGCAGTCCAGCCACCACCCAATGTTGAGCTTAAAGGCGTACTACTCGCCATACCGGAGAGCATGTCTTCAGCGTTGCTTAACATAAATGGTGAGGTGAAAAATTACCGAATTGGTGATGGACTAAAAGACAGCGACTATATCCTTGTCGCTGTTGATTGGAATTCGGTTATTATCGCGGATGCCAATGATAAAGAAACCGTGATTAGCATGCCAGATGCTATGCCGCTAGATCAAGGTGACATGCTGGCAGGCGGCGTCAGTAATCAGCGTCTGCCGGACAATAGTATGTTGCCGACAGCGCCCCAGACCCTACAATATACGCCGCCTGAACCGACAGAGACGAATAGTGAAAGCAGTCCGCAAACGGCGATTGAAGAAGCCGTCACCGCGCTGCAAGAAAATCCTGCCAGTTATTTGAGTAGAATGGGGGTGATGGCCTCAGGTGAAAGCTATCAAGTCACCGCAGCGATGCCATCAAAATTACGCAATCGACTGGGACTGGAGCCAGGCGACAAAGTGTTGACAGTAAACGGGCAAAACGTGGGCAACAATCCTGCTCAGGATGCAAGCGTATTACAGCAAGTACAGCAAGCAGGCGAAGCACAAATCGAGGTTCAACGTGGTGAGCAAGTTATTACTATCCGCCAGCAGTTCTAATAAGACGGACTTTTAGCAAGGATTGCTCGTTAAAAACTCAGTACATATGACGCAATATCACTGTAGGTAATTATCAATATGGTAAGTTTTCATCAATTTTCAGCCACACCGTTACACCGTATCCTGCCGCGTTTGATGCGCCTGTGTCGTCCTCTGTGCCTAGCGGTACCCTTATGGGCTGCTAGTATGGGCCTAGCGAGTGCTGAGAGCTGGAAGGTCAACCTACAAGATGCCGATATTAAAGCCTTTATTAATGAAGTGGCAACCATCACTGACCAAAACTTTGTCCTTGATCCTCGTATCAACGGCAATGTGACGGTCATCTCGAACAAAGCCTTATCGCGTGATGAGATTTATCAGCTATTTTTAAGTGTGATGCAAGTCAATGGGATTGCAGCGATAGAGTCAGGTACGACAATCAAACTGGTACCTGACAATGTCGCCAAGCAGTCTGGTGTCGCCGTTGATTTGCGCGGCAATAGTGTCGGTGAGTCGCTCGCAACCCGAGTGATTTATTTAACAAACACTCAAGCAGCAGAAGTATTGGGCGTTATAAGACCTTTGATGCCGCAGTCTGCACATGCCGCCGCTGTGCCTGGTGTGAACGCGCTGGTGCTATCAGATCGTGCGGATAGCCTGAATCAACTCACCGCACTTATCCGAGACTTGGATAGCAATATTAATGACAGTCTGCAAGTGATACCACTACGCCACGTCGATGCCGAACGTATGATGGAGCTAATCAGTGCCTTGGTGGCAAGCGCTGGTAGCGGACAAGCACAAGGTGGTAATAATCAACTCAAAGTGATCGCTGATTCATCAAGTGATCGATTGCTGGTCAAAGGCAGTCCTGAGATGATTGCCAAAGTTCAGGAGATGGTTAATCAACTAGATACCACACCGACAAGAAGACTGAGCGGTTTACGTGTCTTTCGCCTAAAGTATGCCAGTGCTAGCCATATTGCCGATATGCTACGAGGCATTTTGGCCAATCAATCGATTAATAGCGCTGGAGCCACCTCAACGTTAGAGTCCGCTTCTTTAAATGATGCAAGCAGTACAGGGGCAACCATTAACAGTGCGGCGAGTGAGAGTATAGGCAGTAGTAGCACAGCCGTTGTACCGACCAGCAGTACTAGTGGTGCGGGCACAGGCGTTGGTGGAAAACCCTTTAGTATCATCGCTGATGAGACACAAAATGCCGTTATCGTCAATGCTGCCCCTGAGCTGATGTTTGAGATTGAAGATGCCGTCAATCAATTGGACAGTCGCCGCGCACAAGTCTTGATTCAAGCTGCTATCGTCGAAGTTTCAGGCGATGATGCGACCCAGCTAGGCGTTCAGTGGGCGCTTGGTAATGCCAATAGTGGCTATGGCGTCGTCAACTTCAATAATGTCGGTGCTAGTGCGACCACCTTGGCCGCTGCCGCATTGGGTGGTAGTGCTGCTGCGGGCGCCGCAGGTATTAGCTCCGCTGCCAGCTCTATCGTTGGTGCATTGGTTGGGATTGGCGATAGCCGAAAAGACAGTCAGGGTAATACGGAATTTTATGGTGCCATTTTGCAGGCACTCGACTCTTCTACCAGTGCCAATCTATTGTCCATGCCGTCTATTTTGACATTGGATAATGAAAAGGCCAGTATCTTGGTTGGTCAAAACGTACCTTTTGTCACAGGTTCTTATACTACTAGTGGTAACAACTCAAACAACCCTTTCCAGACCATTGATCGTCAAGATATTGGTATCAATCTTAACGTTATCCCTCATATTGGTGATAATGGCACCGTACGTTTGGAGGTCTCACAAGAAGTATCTTCCGTCGTACCAGGTACTACTGGCAATGCTAGTGGTTTGACTACCAATAAAAGTCTCATTAATACAACGATTTTAGCCGATGATCAGCAGACCATCGCCCTAGGTGGTTTGATGCGTGACAATAGCACCACACGCCAGCAAAAAGTTCCGGGCTTAGGAAATGTACCAGTGATTGGCAGGTTGTTCCGCTCTGACAATGACAGTACTCAAAAGAGTAACTTGATCATATTTTTGCAGCCAACCATCTTACGTGATGGTGGCGCGGTTGCCAGTGTGACCGAGCGTAAATTTAACCAGATGCGTGTACTGCAATTAGTCATCGATAAAAATGGTACGATCAAACAGCTCCCTTTGAGCGGAACACAGGGCTGGGATGGTAATGTCGATGCAGACTATAAATTGATGCCGCTCAACCCCCTTATTCCTAAGCGCGATCAAACATCCAGATCAACCTCTCAAGGATTTACCAAGGTAGACAGTCCTAACAATAGTATAACGACATATCCTCTAAATCGCTAAAACTGTCACAGATTGCTATTTTAATCCACTCATTCCTCTCAATTAGTACAAGCCAATGTACGGTGTAATAAATAAACGTTACATCGTACATTGGCTTGCGTATTCGTAACACAGCTAAACAGAGCGACCGTCGTATTTTACGTATACTAAACTTTAGTGAGATAAAAATAGGTATGCACATTTATATCCATAAAATTGGTGCTGTATCAATAGGTAGAGATAGTCATGGCAAATCATAAAAGGGGTAAAAGTTGGCTGGTCTTGGGTGCTGTGGCCACCGCCTTATTGATTATTCCTCGGCGTAGTAGTCGAAAATCCGATAAGGTGACTGACACTAATATCGCAAATTTAAAAAATAAGAATGCTCATCACGGGAATAAGGATACCCAGTAGGGGCGCATAGCGCTTTATAGTAAACGCTGCATCGCTTGAATAAGCTGTTACTACAACCATGTGTATAATATGATGGTTGATAAGGTATTTTGCTAAACACGTTGTTTTTGGAGTGTATTTATGTCTGGTCCTGAGTCATCAAATAGGATAAATCAAGCCTTGAGCAATTGTTATTCGCTCATTGATACCCATACACATTTTGATGCCCCAGTATTTGATAATGATCGAGAGCAACAGGTTCAAAGCGCTTACCATCAAGGTATACGTCATCTTGTGCTGGTTGGTTATCTTTATCAGCATTTTGAGCGTATGTATGACACTAAGCAGTTGATCGATAAGTTATCAAGGCGTTTTGGCATAGATACTGGCGAGCATAACGAGTCTGATTTCTGTACGCATATTGCGTTAGGCTTACATCCTTTTTATATCGAGCAGCATACTGATGCTCATTTGACAGAATTGGCACAAATGGTTGCGGATAGTCGACCATTAGCCATCGGTGAAATTGGTTTGGATACCTTTACCGATGTAATGAAAGAGCCTGATGTTTTTGATAAACAAAAGCGGTTCTTTGAGGCGCAGCTAGATATCGCTGTGACCCATCAGTTGCCCGTAATGCTTCATATTCGTAAGGCGCACGCCGAAGCGCTCGCTATATTAAAAGCGCATGAATACGATGCTCATACATTGGGCGGTATTGCGCATAGTTTTAGTGGCGGTGAGCAAGAAGCCAAGGCATTTGTGAAACTAGGGTTTAAGCTGGGTGTTACAGGTCAGGTGACCAACCCAAATGCCAAAAAACTGCGCCGTGCTATTCAGGCCGCTGTGGATACATATGGTATCGAATGCTTGGTGATTGAGACAGACTGTCCGGACATGACTCCGATTATGTGCCAAACTTCAAATAGTCAGCATTCAGCCGTTGGACAAAGCCCAGACAATGAATGGGAGGCAGCCCACGCACACGATAGGAATATTCCTGCTAATCTGCCTTGGGTATTGTCGAGTTTAAGTGAATTATTGGGTGTCTCACAGGATAAACTTGCTAAGCAGTTATGGCAAAATAGCTGCGATGCCCTAAAAGTAAACTGGGCCTACCCAACATAATTATTAAACTTATACTTAAAAGATGAAGTAAGCACAGTCAAAATATTTAAAAAGAGTATTTAAAAAGCTATGAATGAAACCAGACAAATTGAGCACCCAGTCGTAGAGCCAGTCTCTACCGAATATGATAATGTACAAGCTAGCGTAGATGAAAAAAATGAGCAGTATGACCGCCGCTTCCAAGGTACGCGCACGCTTTATGGCATGTCCGCTGTCGATACTTTTGCATCATCGCATGTCTATATCATTGGGGTAGGCGGTGTTGGTTCTTGGGCGGCAGAAGCGTTGGCACGTACGGCAGTCGGAACTATTACTTTAATTGATTTGGACGTTTTGGTGGCCTCTAATGTCAATCGGCAGCTACCGGCGCTAGACAGTACGTTTGGTCAAAGCAAAATTGAGGCAATGGCGGCACGTATTAAGGAGATCAACCCTCAAGTCACCTTAAATCTCGTTGATGATTTCTTGACCGTCGAAAACGTTGCAGCGCTACTGCCGGGTCGCCACGAAGCGAAAGCAGCAGCCGATCAAGGTAGGCCTACTGTGATTTTAGATTGCGTCGATGATATGAATGCCAAGCTGGCGATTGCCCTACATTGCCGTTTTAATAAATTAAAGCTGGTCTGTGCAGGTGGTGCAGGTGGTAAGATAGATCCAAGTCAAATAAGAGTGAGCGACTTGCGTGATAGCTATCAAGATCCATTGCTTGCCAAATTGCGTAATAAGCTGCGCCACGAAAAAGGCATCAATAGCGCGCTAAAAGAGAAGTTCGGTATCAAATGTGTTTATTCTACCGAGCCACCACATGTGGATAAGAGCTGCCAAGCAGGCGGATTACAATGTGGTGGTTATGGGTCGGCAGTGGTCGTCACATCGGTGGTCGCAATGATTATGGTCAATGAAGCGTTACAATTATTGATAAAGCAGACGAGTCACCAATCGAGCGTCTGATATTATTTAATGGAGTCGATCTTGTCTATATCTAACTCACCTAAAAGCAGCTACCCAGTAGCGGTAGATGAAGTAGAGCGTATCAACAAGTTGAAAAAATATCAGGTACTCAATGAAGATGAGGAGCCTGCATTTGATCGACTCGTTGCACTCGTAAAGCTGTTTTTTGATGTGCCGGTGGTAACGATCACTTTTATGGATGAGGAAACACAATATTTAAAAGCAGCCTGCAAATTCAACAGTGAGACTGAGAGTGTACGTACCACAACACGTGAAGTAGCCTTTTGTAATTATACGGTTTTATCTAACGAAGTCTTTGTGGTGCCAGATGCATTGGAGGACAATCGCTTTCGTCAGAACCCATTAGTTACTGGCTTATCTCATTTGCGGTTTTATGCGGGTGCACCGATCATTTTGCATGAGGGCAATAAAAGTTATCGGTTAGGTTCATTATGCCTGATGGATACCAAGCCCAACCATAGCTTTAGTGACCAACAAAAAGAGATATTGGCGCAGTTTGCGATGATGGCAGCAGATGCGTTGAAGCTACAGGATAAAGAACGTGATGCCAAACATGCCAATGAGATGAAATCTAACTTTTTGGCCAATATGAGTCACGAAATACGAACACCAATGAACGGTATTATTGGTATGGTAGAGATGCTAGGTGACACTGAGCTTAGCGCTGAACAGCGAGAGTATGTAGATAACATCAAAGTCTCTAATGAGCATTTGATGGTGATTATTAATGGGATTTTGGACTTATCGAAAGTTGAGTCTGGAAAAATGTATATTGATTCTATCCCACTCAATTTATCTACATTATGTAATGAAGTGGTCAGCCTATTTTCTATTAAGGCACGTCAACGAGGTTTGACGCTAGATTACCATTATACCGAGTCGTTATCACCTTATGTAAAAGGGGATCCGGTACGTCTCAAACAAATCATCGCAAATCTTGTCAATAACGCGATTAAGTTTACTCGTGAAGGCGGGAGAGTGAGTATTGATGTCAAGCATATGAATAATTGCTATCGTGAAAATATTGACAAAAATAGCATGAGGCAGGAGACGTTAGAACGTAAGGCGGATAAGAATATAACCTTATGTATTGAGGTGACAGATACTGGCGTTGGCATCAAACCTGAGTCACTAGAAGCCATATTTGATGCTTATGGACAAGCCAATAAGTTCACGCATCGTCTGTATGGTGGCACAGGTCTTGGACTGTCTGTCTGCAAGTCTTTAGTCGAACTGATGGGTGGTCATATCCGCGTCAATAGTACGGTAGGTGTCGGGACTACTTTTCAGGTTTTATTGCCGCTACCGACTATTGATGAAGAGAAATACGAAGCATGGCAAGACTCTCATGATCTCACAATGGCAGAGCCTAGCCACGAGCGTGCAGGTCATATCTTATTGGTAGAAGATGATACCGTTAATGCCATTATTGCCAGAAAGGCACTGACCAATAGCGGTCATACCGTCACTCATGTGACTGACGGTCAACAAGCGATTGAAGCTTTTGCTTTGTTTCCCAAACGTTATGATGTCATCTTGATGGATCATCACATGCCGATTTTGGATGGTGTACAGGCCACTATTAAGCTGCATGAGCTTTATGACCCTCAAGACCTACCACCTATTATCGCTTTGACTGCCAATGCCATGGATGGAGAGCGCGAAAAGTACTTAAAAGTTGGTATGCAAGATTATTGCACCAAACCTTTTAAAAAGGAGCAGCTAAATGCTTTAGTACAATATTGGTTGATACAAAAGCAATTAGAAGAAGAGTAAGTCACAGGTCGTTATCATGATAATTGCCATGACAATGACTATTAAATATTAGGCGCGACTAACTAAATACTAGGCGCTACCAAACGTTAAAGGCGACTATGCGACAATAAATACAGCCGCTGTAAACACAAAAAAGCTTAACCGTTTATATAGCGGTTAAGCTTTTTTATTAGTGATCAACACAACAATCTCAGCGATCAATCACGCTTATCGCGCTATTAGTTTACGCGAGTTTGATAGTCACCAGTACGCGTATCAACACGGACGATTTCACCTTGCTGTACAAATAGCGGTACACGTACCACGGCACCAGTTTCTAGCTTAGCCGGCTTGCCGCCGCCACCTGAGGTGTCACCGCGTACACCAGGATCGGTTTCTGTGATTTGTAATTCAACAAAGTTAGGCGGCGTTACTGATAAAGGTGTGCCATTGAACAAAGTAATGGTGCATAGAGCATTGCTGTTCTCTTTTAACCACTGTATCGCGTCGCCCATTGCGTTTTTGTCAGCTTGAATTTGCTCAAAGCTTTCAGGGTGCATAAAGTGCCAAAACTCACCATCGTTGTATAGATAGTTCATTTCCGTATCCATCACATCAGCCGCTTCTAAGCTGTCGCCTGATTTGAATGTTTGCTCCAGTACTTTACCACTACGAAGATTACGCAGCTTAACGCGGTTAAAGGCTTGACCTTTACCGGGTTTGACAAATTCGTTTTCAAGAATGGCACAAGGGTTGCCATCAAGCATGACTTTTAGACCAGCTTTAAATTCATTAGTAGAAAAACTTGCCACAAGAGACTCCTAGGGGTTGTAGATATGGTAGTAGATAGATATGAGGCTGACTGTACCAAAAGTTGCTGCCAAGCCAAGTGCTTACGTATTAGCGGTATACTTTGATAGGGTAGACACTAAGGGCGTATAATATCCGATTTTGGGCACAGGTAGTAGGCTGTCATGATAAACCATTTAATCACACAAAAAAACTGGCAAACACAATTATCGGAAGCCATTACGTCTGTTGACGAGCTGCTCAGTCTCCTAAAACTCGACTCACTACGCGCAGACGTCTATGTGCCGAAGCATTTTGTGCTGCGTGTGCCGCGCGGCTTTGTGGCAAAAATGACTGTGGGCGACCGTGATGATCCGTTATTAAGACAAATACTGCCAGACCAACAAGAGCAAATCAACGTAACAGGCTATGTAGCAGATCCTTTAAGCGAAAACAGCCAAAACCCTGTCAAAGGAATGCTGCACAAGTACCAATCAAGAGTATTACTGACGATTACTGGGGCGTGCGCGATTCATTGTCGTTACTGTTTCCGCCAGCATTTCGACTATAGCGCCAATATGCCAACTGCTGATGCAAAAGAAAATATCATCAACTATATCAGCGCGCATCCTGAAATCAATGAAGTGATTTTAAGCGGTGGTGATCCTTTAAATGTGACCAATAGACGTCTGTTTGCATGGTTGGATACTTTGGAGTCTATCCCGCAGCTGACGACGATTCGACTACATACTCGTCTACCACTGGTCATACCAGCGCGATTGGATGGTGAGCTGTTAGACAGATTGTCCCAAAGTCGCTGCCGTATTGTGATGGTGATTCATTGTAATCATGCCAACGAGATTGATGAGCTAACCGCAGAGCACTTGCAGCGTGCTCGATCTGCTGGCGTGACATTATTGAATCAAGCCGTACTATTGAAAAATATCAACGATAATACTGAAGCTCAGGCTGCATTAAGTCAGCGTTTGTTCGACTCTGGTGTGTTGCCGTATTATCTACATGTTTTAGATAAGGTGGCTGGTGCAGCACACTTTGATAATGACGAGCGGTCTGCAATTGAGCTTTACTGGTCACTATTAGCAGCATTACCAGGTTATTTGGTACCCAAGTTGGTCAGAGAACTGCCGAATAGACCTTTTAAGGTGCCGATTGATATTTACAAACATATTTAATGCAGGCAATATAGGGTTGCAGAAAAAACCTGTTAAAAAGAGACGATTGTTGATAAAAATTGGTCAGTGACTGATTTTTTATAAGAAGGGAGTCACGGTATCAGGCATTATATTGATAGAACGCCTAAAATATATTGTCTAACAATAAAACGTCTATCGTTCATACCTATAGCCTCTTTAAAACAATACACAGTTTGCATGCTTTTTACCTGATATTGCTCTACTTTGTGTGGTTGCATACTTGCCTCTTGTCAACTTACTCAGAGTGGCCAACAGTGAGTAGAAATACTGATGATAACTTTATCTAAGTTTCAAGAAGCCCTTTCTTCCAAAGAGCCACTACCAACGCCAAACCAATCAGTGAGCGGCCAAGAGCATCATTTGCTCAAACTATTGACAACGCTATCTTCACAAACCCAAGAGCAGCAAGCTGAGCACCTAGAAAAAGTTCTCTCCGTATTATGCGAGGCCAATATAGATGAGCTTCAACGCCTTAAACTGATGACGGCTGTGAGCGATGCTTCAGATCGGTTGATTGCCACGTTACGGCAGCAGTATATTTATGAAACAGGCGCGCTGAGTGAGGTGCAGTTGGGTTATGTGGCTCAAGTAAAATCCTTGCATTATTTAATTATTTTGGCTTATGACAAGGTTGTACGTCGTCAAGAATTAATATCAAACAGTCAGCCAAAAAAGATTTCAAAGAAAGGTTTTCCACGCTATTTTAATACCAATAAAAAGCGCGCCAATACACTTACGGTTGCCATTTATCAGTCGTTACTGAGGTACCACAAGCTATTGTGTGAAGAGGCACTTTGCTATCGCAAGCCATCAGATTATCTCTGGTTCAGAATTAATCAGTTGTACCACCTCGCTTATCAACAGCGTGTGTCTCATCTCGAGTTGAATCGAGAAACAGTGACACCCTACACAAATAGTATTCATCAGCTTTATTGCCAAATATGTTTGCATAGTTTATTGAATGTATGTGCCATGCGTCGTCCTAATGTTCTATTGGTACAACGTTTATTGCCTGAATGGTCTCATTATATTGTTGCGACAATAGAACCAACGACGGAAACACGCGTGTTCGTAGATTTACAGAGTGATAAACCACCAACGTATCTAACGCCCAACTCTGAGTTAAATCCCTATGAAGATCGCTATGACTGTTTGTTTTTAGAGCTGACTCCTATGGTGCAGTATTTTAATTCACGTAGGCAGCTATCCACTGAGAGCAGTAATGTGGGGATAGGACACGGTCTGTTGAATACAATATCAATGACAGTCAGTTATCGTTATCTACAACCACAGCTTACGCTGCCTACTAAATATAGTCTCAAACACCGTGCGAGTTTAATCGCTGGTTTTAACAGTATCCATCACCATGTTGGTGACTCAAGCAGCTTTGCTAGCTTGATAGCAATAGATGAGTTATCCATAGACGAGCGCCCTCGTTATGACACGGTTAATGCAGAGCAAAACAGTAATAGCGTATTAGACATAGAGGTGTTTGACAGCCATGACAGTCTGTCATTATTTCGTACACTGCGATTGGTGCCAACAGTAGATGTCTTGAATGAAGAGCATGTTGGAGAGAAAGCTCTTGATATGGATATGATAGATGGCGAGCTTGTTGCAACCACACCGCCATCATTACATATCATGAGTTTGTTCTTGGTTTGTCAACCTGATGTGACAGAGCAGCCTGATTGGTCAATAGGGGTAGTACGTTGGCGGCACTTTGATACCAAAGACAAAGAGGTTGAATGGCAATTGCTTGGTCATCAGATTGTGGCATGCGGGTTGCGCTTGGAAGGGAGGGACCCACAGAAGCATTGTTTTGTGCCAGCGCTGATTCTGGGTAAGGATGAGCAGCTGCAAACCATGAGTTCGCTGATTGTACCTTCGTCTTACTTTCAGCCTGATGATAGAGTCATCATGCGTATCAGCAGCAAACAAACCCATTTACGTTTGGGTCGTAGATTGATGATAACTGAAGGGTTTAGTCAATACGAAATAGCAAAATAATGTCTATTTATGTATTTATAGTGAAACCATTATAAAAATGGTATAGCAAGATTAAACGCTATTTTTCGCAGCCTCTGGAGACGCAGTCACAGCAAGCAAAAAAAGTAGCATTTAATCGAGCGCGTTTTCTATGCTGTATCAATTTTATTGAGGTTCTACTATATTGAAAGAAAGAGGGGTTGTACCGTATAAGAAAAAAGGCTGATGTTTTTTTTGATAATGATATTAAACAAACAAGGTCATAAGTTAACCTGCAGTCAATCAAATTATTGTCTATAATGAGCGATATTGTTACTCTAATTTATAAGATGCCTCGGGCGCTAGAATATATTACGCCAACTAAAACTCAGCTACTATCACAATACTTACTGAGCCTACTCTCTATAATGTTTTCTAAGCCAGATTAATTTTTGGAAACAGTATAAGGTGTCAAAAATAAGAGATAAAGATACAACCATAAGATTAAAAGGCCACCTATGCGCATTCAGTCCACCTTAAATCTATTAGTGATTAACGATGATCAGCTCTATGCTGAGCGTCTTGTACATCTACTGAGTGATTATTATGACAGCGTGAATTTAGGATTTTTGGATGATAAAGAAGAGCTACTAAAAGTACTGCGCCAGTCGTGGGATGTGCTGGTATTCGTTAGTGCTTATGATATGAGCTTTACGGATGTGGTTGGCATCATTCAAGAGCAGAGCATTGATTTGCCGATGATTTATTTGATGAAGGGTGAGGCAATATCGACCGCGTGTAATGATGAGGGGTTGCCTGCGGTGATGAGCGGAACCATGGTCAAAGCACTCAAGGCTGATCAAGAGATGGCTATCGTTATGGCTATCTGCTTACAGCATGACAGCTTGCGTAGTCGCCGTGAGCTCAAGAAACTACGCCATGTCCTATCAGAAGCAGAGCAACGTGCCAATGTGCTGATTAAAAACTCGAAAAGTGCAGTTGCCTATATCGATGAAGGTATCCATATCTTTGCCAATGATCCCTATCTTCAACTGTTTGGCTTTCGGTCAATGAATGATGCCATAGGTGTGCCTGTTGTTGATTTGATTTCAGGTGGCGATAGTGTCAAGGACTTCAAGCAATTTCTACGTCAGTTCGATAAAGGTAGCCGTGACGAAGTTGAGTTTAACTTTGAAAGCGTGCGTACGGATGGCAGTACTTTTGAGGCAAAATTACAGTTGGCATCTGCGACTTTAGATGGCGAACCCGTTACTCAGATTATCATACAACAAAATGCTAGCAACAGCGCAGAGGTTGCCAAACGCTTGGCTGAAGCAGAGCGTAAAGATAACATGACAGGTGTGAATAATCGCCACGGCTTTGAGGAGCAAATGGCGATAGTACACCAGCAAGCAACTCAAGGCGTGCTGACAGCAGCATTGCTCTATGTACAGCTCGATAACATTGGAAAAATAAGAAGTAGCCTCGGACTGCAAGGAGTAGATACGACTGTCAAACAGGTTGCCTATGCACTAGATGAACTGGTATCGAATGGACATGTCAGCCGCTTTAGTGATACCGCATTTATGATACTTGTCAAAGACAAAACTACCTCAGAGCTCGAAGAGCTGGCTGAGAACATCGGTTCGCGTATCAGTGAGATGCTCATTGAGGTAGATAAGCGTACGACGAGTACCACGGTAAGTATCGCAATCGTCAAAATCGAAAAAAATACCGCAGAGCCCGCTATAATAATAGAGCGTGCTATGGATGCTATTAGCCAGATCATGGTCGAAACCTCTAACCATGGTGGTACTTATCATCTATATGATCCAAGTGAGCATGCCAATAGTGATGATCATGCGCTTGCTGAGTCTCTGATTGATGCTATTACAAACAGTCGATTTGAGCTGTCATTTCAACCAATATACGATATCAATCAAGATCGTAGTGACTTTTTTGAAGTGTATCTACGTCTGCCATTGGCCGATGCCGATAACACGGTATTGACTCCTGATCAGTTTATGGCTGTGGCCAGAAAACACAAGCTACTTGAAAAGATAGATCGCTGGGTACTCATTAATGCGTGCAAAAAAATCAATGATGTCCGTAAAGAGCATCCTGAAGCCAGACTATTGGTGCAGCTAACCAGTGCCTCATTAATTGACAAGAAACTGCCTAATGTTGCAAGCCAACTGATCAAGGCAGTAGGCGGCGCCGCTGGTGTCTTAACGTTGCAATTTAACGAAAAAGACATCTCGGATCATTTAACTGTGGCAAAATCTCAGTTTTCGGCCCTTAACGAAGTCAACTGTCAAATGGGCATTACTAATTTTGGTTCTTCTGCCAAATCTATCGAAATTGCCAATTTAGTGCAGCCGGATATCGTGCGTTTGGCGCGTAACTATGTACAAGATATCAATTCAGCAGATAACTTAGACACGGTTAAATCACTTATCATGCGCATCAATGAGGTAAATGTTGATGTGCTAATGCCGTATATTGAAGATGCAGCGACTATGTCAGTCGCATGGAGTGTGGGGGCGCGCTATCTGCAAGGATACTATTTAGAAAAGCCTAGCAAAACGCTAAAGATTGCCAGTTAACATATTGCGATGCTACAAAATCTTTATCGCTAATGCTCACCAACCAAAGATTGCCAAAATGTCTATTATTAGTAAATATCAAATAAGCAGTCTTTTTGCCGCTGTTTTATTGCTCACTGCTTGTGAGCATACCCCGCCTGATCATCGCGACCCTGTGACACTACCGCTATATGTCAATGGAGATGCAGATAATGGCTCGTTAATTTATCAAGATGCTTGCAGTCAATGCCACCAGCTCAACGCTGGTCTCAATAAAAAGGGCCCGCAATTAATGAATATATACGGCGCACCAGCTGCTGAGCTAAAAGATTACACTTATAGCGAAGGGCTCACAGAGTCAGGATGGGTATGGGATGCCAAAACACTCGATCCCTATATCGCGGATGCACAAAAAGCCATGCCAGATTCAAAGATGCTATCAGACCCTATGCCAGATGCTAAAGAGCGCGCGGATGTTATTGCGTATTTATCAACCCTCCGCGCTGATGCGCCGATCGTCGTAGATGATGCGAACTGACCTTACTGGTTGATCGTTATGACCCAAAAAATGAGCCGATAATTTACTATGACCCATGCCCCTAACGATAGAGCACCATCACCTACATATCAAAAAATAGCCAAAACGCTTGGTCAATCCGCTCCTAGTGGCACAGATTTGCAACGCAATCAGCAGAAAATTGCACAATTGATGGCGCAATTGAACCAAATTGTATTGGACAAACCACAAGCAGTTAAATTGGCACTCAGTGGCATACTAGCAGGTGGGCATTTATTGCTACAAGATTTACCTGGTATGGGTAAGACAACTCTGGCTCAAGGTTTGGCTAAGCTGTTAGGCCTGAGTTTTAGCCGAGTGCAGTTCACCAATGACATGCTCCCTGCCGATATCTTAGGCATGAGTATCTATGACCAAAGTAAACTGCGTTTTGAATTTCGTCCCGGTCCTATTTTTACTCAACTGCTACTTGCTGACGAAATCAACCGCTCCAGCCCCAAGACGCAAAGCGCACTCCTTGAAGCAATGGAAGAGCGACAAGTGACGCAAGATGGACAAACTTATCCCTTGCCGCAGCCGTTCTTTGTTATTGCAACCCAAAACCCACTGCAACAAGCTGGCGTCTATCCGTTACCTGAATCACAGTTAGATAGGTTCTTGCTGTGTGTGTCATTGGGCTATCCATCACCTATGGCAGAGCGTGAACTACTAAAAGGTCAAGATCGCCGTGAGCTATTAAAGGATCTAGATACGGTGCTTGATACTGAGGCTGTGCTATTGGCACAACAAGGCGTAAAACAAGTTTATGTGGCGGACGTGGTATTGGATTATCTACAAAGACTTGTAGCAAAGACTCGAGCAAGCCAAGAGTATCATGGGTTATCACCACGTGGCGTGCTATCGCTACAGCGTGCTGCACAGGCTTATGCTTATGTGTCGGGGCATATGGAGGTGACGCCTGAAGATATCCAAGCGGTCTTTGCTGCCGTCGCTGATCATCGTCTCGGGCAGCGTTTTGCCCCCGCACAATTGACAGGCGGACAGGTATCGCAGACCATCGCCCAACGCATTTTAGCAGACGTGCCTGTCATCGTTTAGCTGTCTATATTTTTAGTTATCTATATTGAAGTACGAGCAGGTTTGATAATACATGGCTATATCATTGAGTCCGTTAGGCTGAGGACTAGCGACTAGAGTCAATTACATGGTAAGAATAGGGTAGTCATGAGCTTTTTACCAAAAGCCTTAACCGCGTTAATCAGGTCAGCAATGAGCCGTTGGTTTGCCTCGCGCGCACCCAAAAATGATAGCGCGACGCTCAATCTACGCAACGTCTATATTTTTTTTAGTCGTGAGGGTATGCTATTTGCTGTGCTATTAGTGATTACCTTTATCGCAGGTATCAATTATGGCAATAACTTGGTACTTGGCTTGTGCTTTTATCTGGTCAGCGTCTGGCTAATCAGTTTTCATGTGACTTTTGCTCATATATCTGGCTTACAAGTGCATTTGCTGGAGGTCACTATGACAGAGGCGGGGACACCTGCTTGGGTGACACTGCAACTCAAAAGTGAAAGCCGTCAACCACGGCGACAGTTATTATTTGAGTTTGAGCAAGCAGCTGACAAGAAGGATAAAAGTGGCACGAATCGGCAAAGCTCCATACTCGTAACGAGTCTACAAAGTGAGCAAACTATTCGCCTACCTGTTCAAACCTACAATCGCGGTCCTCTTGAGCTGCCACAACTAATAATTAAAACCGTTTATCCTTTGGGTATTATGCGTGCTTGGTCTTATGTCTATTTTGCGCGTAAGACTTGGGTGTATCCCAAACCTGAAGCATTTGACTGGCAGGTGCAGTATTCAGTTGCAAGCTCGGAGGATCTGCCAACTGGCGGACAATATCGACAAGGGCAAGACGACTTTGAGCGACTGGATAATTATGTCGAAGGAGAGTCACTGGCCCGTGTCTCTTGGGGCCATGTAGCACGGGGTCAAGGCATGTTTACCAAGCACTTTGCAGACCCTGTCGGTCATGAGCAAACGCTTGATTATGCAGATATGCCAGGTGCTCATCATGAACAGAAGCTTGCGCAATTGGCTCATGGGGCGTTGACATTGGGTCAATTAGGCGTGCCCTTTCAAATGCGTTTACCCAATGATACGCCTACTAGCGCAGCGGTGGATGATGGCGAGACTTTTGCGCAAGCATGCTTGCTAAGGCTGGCGAAAGCACCATGAATGAACCCAAACAGTTTTCTGCAACCGATGCCACAAAAACGGCAAGCTTTGAGCAGTTAGCACTCGGTCAAAATATACAAGCGAAAAGTGGCATAGCAGCTGATAATACATGGTATCGGCGACTACTGGCTCTACCAGCCTACTACTGGGTGCTAATTGCTCAAATAGCAGTCGTGTTGCCACATGCTGCTCACTTGCCAATATGGTTAATCGGGTTTGCGGCGATTAGTATCATTGCCCAACTACCGCGTCTCAAGAGTCGGCTAAAAAAAATCTCGCATTTAAAACGTGTCTATCAAAGCATGCAGATGCTGGGTTTTTTATTAGGCCTAGTAGGTCTGTGGCTAACGTATAACACAGCCTTTGGGCTAGACATGGGCGTGGCATTTTTGGTGCTATGTCTCGCTAGTAAGCTTTGGGAGCTGTACAAGCGGCGCGATGCTTACGTGGTGTTGAATCTATCGTTATTTGTACTTGCTGCATTATTTTTAATGGATCAAGGGTTGCTGACAACTTTAGAGGTGGTACTGGGCGCTGTTATTGTCCTGCTGGCGTTTATTGCCCTAAACGACGATAGCAATGATGACGGTGATGGACGCCTGCGTACTTTAGGGGTATTAGGGATTGGGGCACTGCCATTGTTGGTGGTGCTGTTTCTATTTTTCCCAAGACTGCCGCCACTGTGGTCTGTACAACTATCAGGTCAGCAAGCGACCACAGGTGTGTCTGATAGTATGTCACCCGGTGATTTTGCCAATTTAGGCCAGTCAACTGAGCTGGCTTTTCGCGTAGAGTTTGGCGATGAGCGTCCACCGCAACAGCAACTATATTGGCGCGGACTCGTGTTTAGTGATTTTGACGGAGTTACCTGGCGTCCAAGCAATCAGGTAAGTCAATGGTCGACTAGATCGCAAGCCCCTACATGGATTCAAAATGCCTTTGCTACTGTTCCCGAGCAAGTGCAAGCCACACCTACTCGCTATCAAATTATCCTAGAACCTACTCAGCAGAACTGGTTATTCGGGCTCGATTATCCTTTTTCTCAGCAGCCAGATATCAACATCACCTCAAACTTTACGCTAGCGAAAGATCAGCCTGTTACGCAGCAGCTTCGCTATAATGTAATGCAATTCTCATCAATGCGTATTGATTCTGTGCTGACAGAGGCATCAAGACGCCTAAATCTGGCACTACCAGCAGAGGGCAATCCGCAAGCACGCGCGCTTGCTAAGCAGTTATTTGTACAATCAGGCTCAGATCCAGTGCGCTACATGGCTGCTATCGAGCGCTGGATCAATCAAACAGAGTTTCGCTATACGTTGTCACCGCCACGACTCAATACTGATCGTATAGATGAGTTTTTGTTTCAGACCAAAGCAGGGTTTTGTGAGCACTACTCTTCAAGCTTTACCTTTATGATGCGCGCAGCTGGTATTCCAGCGCGGGTAGTAGCAGGCTATCAAGGAGGCGAGCCCAGTCGCAATGGCAACGTATGGGAAGTGCGTCAAAAAGATGCGCATGCATGGACTGAGGTTTGGCTCGAAGGTCAAGGCTGGGTACGCGTCGATCCCACGTCATTTGTGGCGCCTGAGCGGGTTGAGCAGGGTATGAATGCGATGACCCAGCAGCAAGGCGCAGCCATGTTTGGCAGTGGTGCCAGCGCGCAAATCAGCTACCAGCAGTATCAAATGCTACAAACACTACGTCGCTTGTCTGACCAAGCCAGTTACTATTGGCAAAAAGACGTGGTTGGTTATGATCAAGACAAACAAGCAGATTCGCTATTAAAATGGTTTAATATCAGCTCCATCATGCAGCAAATTATCTGGTTAGCAGCCAGTGCTGTTATTATTATGGCTACCTTAGTATTCATCATTTGGCGCCGCCGGCGCAAACGCTGGCACCCAGCAGACCTGCCGCTTGCCCAGCTCTCAAAACGTATCGGCAAACGTGATAAATTGCTGGCTCGAGAGGATAATGAAGGACAGTTGGCATGGCTTGAGCGTTTAGCATCTGCTATCGATAGTCGCTTAGATAACGATACTCACCGTCATGCAAGTCGTTTAACAGACAGTGAAAACCCGATAGCGGTTCAGTCAAAACTGATTGAAATTAAGCAAAACTATCGTCAGTTACGTTATGGGCGTTTGAGTACGTTTGATACCAATCACAGTGAGTATCAAAAACTACTTAAGCAGCTGAAAAAAAATGTGCGCGAATTATTGTAACGTTTTAATGGATGGCGTTGATAATTTGAGTGAGATTAAAGATGCTGACGCATGGATATGTAGCAAATATCAGTAAAGGTTGTTTTGAGAAGATAAGTAAGAGAGAGTGTCTCATGGCGGTATATGTAGATTTTGTGCAGATAAAATTCAAAGGCTATAAATGGTGTCATATGCTTGCGGATAGTTTGCAAGAGCTGCATGATTTTGCAGCGTTTATCGAGGTAGATCCACGTTTATTCCACCGCACCGCAAGCTACCCGCATTATGATATTACCGTGCAAATGCGCGAAACAGCCCTTGAGAAGGGGGCGCTGCCTGCCGACAGGAAAAAAATTATTGAATGTGCCAAGAAGCTAAAAGTGGAGCTACAGTCCGAAATGTCGCTGACTGATGGTTACTGACGCAGCTATCAACTAAGCAAAGAAAAAGGTGGGGAAACTTTTGCTTCTCCCCCTTTTTTTTGCTTAGATTATATTTTTCTGGTTTGATATTATTTGGCTACTACCGCCGTGCTGATCGCGTTGAGCGCTTTTGAGGCATTATCAAGCTCAGTATCACAGCCTTTGATATGGTGGCGTGTCTTTAGGTAGTCAGGATTGTTGTATGATAGCCATACCTTTTTATTGGCATCTTCGCTAATGAGGATTTTTTGTGGTAAATCAATGGCGACGGTTTGCTCGCAATTCATCAGAGGCGTACCCGCTTTGGGATTACCAAACATCACGACTTGCGCTGGTCTTAATAATAAGCCTGCACTCTGAGCATTTTTTTGATGATCGACGCGTGCAAACACTGTCATACCTTTGCTTTCGATCATTGAGATCAGCTTATCTGCGGTATATTGGACGGAATGATTGCTTTGTAGGGTTACTAGGCCTTTGTCAGCGTTGATTGACTGGGTTGTTGCTGTCGGTGAATCAGTAGCATCGGCTTTATTCAAAAACGTATCGACACTGGCACAAGATGACACGGCCAATGCCAGAGCGGCAATAGAGACAATTTTAATCGTAGTGATATCCTTGAGCGATCCGTAGTAGGTGGCAATACCCAATACTTATTGTGCGTCATCAGGCAGGGGATGGCAATATATTCCAATTGATCGTTACACCAAACGCTCTGCCAAATAGTCGACCAGTAGTCTGATTTTTGGCGATAGTTGACGGTTGTGTGGGTAGATGGCCCAAATGCTTTCTTTAGGTTCTCTATAGTCGTCGAGTACGCTCACCAACGCACCCGATGCCAGATGTTTTTGTACGTAGTAATCGGGCAGTTGTACGATACCCAGCCCTTTTAGCGCCGCATCAACCAGACTATAGCCGCTGTTGTACTGTATGGAACCAGAGACGCGCAGGTTTTTTTCTATGTCTTTTTCGACAAAGTGCCAATAGTCGCGCGTACCCAATAGGCAGTTATGTTGACTGAGATCGTCAAGCGTGCGCGGTACCCCGTATTGATTGAGATAGGCTGGTGTCGCACAGACAAAATTGGTACGCAGGCTAAGCTTTTTTGCCATCATCGTAGAGTCGCGCAACTTGCCAATACGAATGGCCAAATCGTAGCCGCCCTCGACCAAATCAATCTGTTGATTGCTCAAAAAAGCAGTTACTTCGATCTCACGATACTGCATCATAAAATCATTGATCAGCGGTAGTAGTTGCTGCTCGCCATAAGTCACAGGCGCGGTCAGTTTTATTCTACCTTGAGGTTTTGATTGCAAATTGCTCACCGCTTGCTCAGCCGCGTTCAAACCATCGAGCACACTGCGGCAATGCTGATAAAACACGCGGCCCTCTTCGGTGAGTGAGACTTTACGCGTGGTACGATATAGCAGCTTGATCTTTAGTCGCTCCTCTAACGCACTGATCTGGCGGCTGACTTGCGCAGTCGAGATGCCAAGCGCTTTTGCAGCTCGCGTAAAGCTCTCGTACTCTGCCACACAGACAAACTCACTAATCCCTTCCCAGCGCATGATTATTACCAATATGTAAAAGATATTTGCAAATATAGCATATTGTTATCTGCTCAGAAATAAATATAATGGTTAGTATCAATGTAAATAGATGCTGCTTTATGGTCATCAATGCTTGCCTACAGAGGGCAGGCAAGATAAGCTCAGTCTGTCTTTATCCGTAGAAATCGTGACGTTTAAAACGAGCAGATAGCCTTATTGAACAAAAATAATGATTGGGCGTGAATGACGTTTTAAGTTTACGCTACGTTACAATCCATCAATAACAATCAAAAAGAGAGATTCTTATGTCAGATAAATTTATCAAATCAAAAGCCGCCATCGCTTGGGGCCCAAAGCAGCCATTGTCTATCGAAGAAGTAGACGTCATGCTACCACGTAAAGGCGAAGTACTGGTAAAAATCGTAGCCAGCGGTGTGTGTCACACAGATGCGTTTACCTTATCTGGTGAAGACCCAGAGGGCGTATTCCCAGCGATTTTGGGTCATGAAGGTGGCGGTATCGTTGAGCAAGTCGGCGAAGGCGTAACCAGCGTTCAGGTCGGTGATCATGTCATTCCGTTATACACGGCAGAGTGCGGCGTTTGTAAAATGTGCCGCTCAGGCAAAACCAATCTTTGCTCAGCAGTACGCGAGACGCAAGGTAAAGGCTTGATGCCAGATGGCACGACGCGTTTTTACAAAGACGGCGAGCCTATCTATCATTATATGGGTTGTTCAACGTTTTCTGAATATACTGTGCTACCAGAGATTTCTCTAGCCAAAGTCAATAAAGAGGCGCCATTAGAAGAAGTTTGTTTGCTTGGTTGCGGTGTGACCACGGGCATGGGCGCGGTCATGAATACGGCTAAAGTCGAAGAGGGCGCTACCGTTGCTATCTTTGGTCTAGGCGGCATTGGACTATCCGCAGTCATCGGTGCGGCGATGGCAAAAGCCAGCCGTATCATTGTCATCGATATTAACGAGAGCAAGTTTGAGTTAGCTAAAAAACTAGGCGCAACCGATTGCATCAATCCAAAAGACTACGACAAACCGATTCAAGAAGTTATTGTTGAGCTAACCGATGGCGGTGTGGATTATTCGTTTGAATGTATCGGTAACGTCGATGTCATGCGTTCAGCGCTAGAGTGCTGCCATAAAGGTTGGGGCGAGTCAGTCATCATCGGTGTCGCTGGTGCTGGACAAGAAATCTCAACCCGTCCATTCCAGTTAGTGACGGGTCGCGTCTGGAAAGGTTCAGCATTTGGTGGTGTGAAAGGCCGTACGGAGCTACCAGGTTATGTCGAGCGCTATCTGGCAGGTGAGATTCCTTTACAGGATTTCATCACCCACACGATGCCAATAGAAGACGTGAACGAAGCGTTTGACTTAATGCACAAAGGCGAGAGCATTCGTACGGTTGTCAATTTCTAAGCGTCGTTACTGACAGTAATATCAAAATCACAGTTTTAACCTGATGACGCTACAATAAAAAAAGCTGCTTCAATTTTGAAGCAGCTTTTTTTTATTTTATTACAATGACAGACGGTTTAGTCAGTCATGTTCGCCAATTGTTCTAATATGCTGATGTAATTTTCAACCCCTTGCGCACCGCTGACCAAATGGCGCTCGTTGAAGATAATCGCCGGCACACTTTGAATGCCTTGCTGCTGCCAATGCTGTTCTTCTGCTCGCACTTCTTTTGCAAAGAACTGACCTTCTAGCACTGCCAGTGCCTCACTACGATCCAGTCCAGTCTCAGCTGCAATGTCAGCAAGCACATTGATATCGGAGATGTTTCTGTTATCGGTAAAATGTGCCGCAAATAACGCTTGTTTTAACTCATGCATATATCCTTGCTGGTCTGCAAAATGCAGCAGCTGATGCAGATTAAATGTATTGTGCATGCGAGTGTCGTCATTGAAATTAAATTCAAAGCCAACTTCCTGTCCAGCTTCAGTCATTCTGACTCGGCTAGCATCTGACTCTTCTTTAGTCGAGCCATACTTTTCGATAATGTGCTCACGCAAGTTTTGCCCCTCGCTTGGCATGTGAGGATTCAGCTCAAACGGATGCCAATGAATGGTATGTGCGGTATTGGTTTGCTCAAGTGCTGCTGCCAGTTGGCGATAGCCGATGACGCACCAAGGGCATACAACGTCTGAGACGATGTCTATTCGGAGTGGTTTTTCTGATGTGCTCATATATCCTCGCAGGCATTATTGTTTATTTTTTATGAGGGTATTTTATAGCTAGACATATCAGCCAAAGCGACTTGGTTGAATCAGCTTTGGATAATATCACTCAGTCAATATTAAGAGAATGAGGGAGCGATTACAATGTAGTCTGCACAGTCTGCGTTATCACTTAGGTAGCTTAATTGTAACTATTATCAGTAGGATAGCCGAAATTTTTGCAAAAACGGTCTAACAACTGACGCACTGATAACAAAACCCATGACTACTTAACCAATCTGCCGTGGTCACAAAACAGGTTTTATTTAAAGTTGCTCCATTGAAATTAGCGATGATTATTTATAAATAACGCTAATAATAATAATTTGATAAACAATAAAAACTTAACACTCACTATGGTGTCGTATATGAAAAATATCACTGAAGCAATGAAGTGGCGTTACAGCACCAAAGACTTTGACACCAACAAAAAATATAAGCAGAAGACTTTCAGAGTCTAAAAGATATCTTACGTCTCAGTCCGTCGAGCACCAATATTCAACCTTGGCATTTTGTGATTGCTGATGAAGAAGCTGGTAAAGCTCGAATTGCAAAAGGCACTGAGGGCATGTATGAATTCAATGATGCCAAAGTAAAAGATGCCTCGCATGTCATTGTATTCTGTAGTCGTGTCTATGCCGATGACGAGTTTTTAGAAGGCTTGCTCGACAAAGAAGATGCCGATGGTCGCTTTGCAGAACCAAAACTCAAAGAGCAAATGCATCAAACGCGCAAAATGTTCTTGGATATTCGTCGTTACGAGCAAAAAGACGAGGCGCATTGGTTGATAGAGCAGCTCTATCTCAATATGGGTGCATTACTACTGGGCGCTGCTACTTTGGATATTGATGCTGTGCCGATGGAAGGCACAGACTTAAAAGCACTTGATGAAGAGTTTGAGTTACGTAGTAAGGGCTATACCGCTGTTGCCGTGATATCGCTTGGCTATCGTAGTGAAGATGATTTTAATGCTGATCTGCCTAAGTCTCGATTTGACAAAAAAACAATCATCACTAAAGCCTAGTTTTAGGTGTTTGATTTGAAATGATCATTCTAAAGTAGCCTCATAATAGTCCTATAAACTTTCGTTTGTGGGGCTTTTCTTTATTGAAGTCTATTTAATATACTACCTTTTTCTAAAAAATAGATTGCCCACTTCACATAATATATTGCTAAATCATATGGCCTGAATTTGAGTGCTGATAAATTAAAACCAATTAATACTAGCTAGCAGCGGACGGTTAGGCTAATTGAGGTAAATGATTATCAGTTAGCTTAAAGCGATTGGTAGTACACACTTTCAGGTACTGCCTCGGATTAAAAACTACACTCTAACCACTACAAAATAAAAACAAAGCAAGTTTTTTGGTACGCCATAATGGATTTATTGCCGCCGTAGCTATAAGGCGCTTTTTTCACCCATTATATTTATCTGCCAGCGAGAAGCCAGCATGTCTACCTTGACGTTAACAATCAATAAGCAGGATTATCAGCTCGAGAATCTTGACGCCCGTACGACACTGCTCGACGTCTGTCGTCAACATTTACAAATTACTGGACCCAAAAAAGGCTGTGACCACGGCCAATGTGGCGCTTGTACCATGCTCATCAATGGTCGCCGAGTCAACTCTTGTCTCACACTTGCTATCATGCATGATGGTGATGAGATTACGACCATCGAAGGCATCGGTATGCCGGACTCACTATCGGCGCTGCAACAAGCCTTTAAAGATAACGATGCCTTTCAGTGCGGGTACTGCACCCCAGGTCAAATTTGTTCAGCGACTGCCTTAATAGAAGAAGTAAAACAAAATTGGCCAAGTCATGTGAGCACAGACTTGCAGAATCCTGATAGCCTTCTAGTACAAGAAATCGCTGAGCGCATGAGTGGCAATATTTGCCGTTGCTCCGCTTATCCCAATATTATCAAAGCCATCTCACAAGTACTTGAAAATGAGATGTCAGAGTCTGCTGCCCAGACCAATGACAACGCTGCGCAAAACTCAAGCGTAACAGGTATTTGGTCACCGCCGCCAAGCGAGGCTCAGTTCCATAAAGCCTCAGCGAATAACAAAACAATAACAGGCAAGGCAGGAGACCACTCATGAAACGTTTTGAATATAGCCGCGCTGATGCACCTAAGCAAGCCGCAACCTCTGCTAGCAGCAAAGACGCTTCTTTTATCGCAGGTGGTACTAACTTATTAGATCTCATGAAACTAGAGATCGAAACCCCAATCAAACTGGTCGATATCACTCGTTTAGAATTAGAGAAAGTAGAAACGACTGCCGATGGTGGTTTACGTATTGGTACGCTTGTGACCAATAGCGATTTGGCCGCGCATCCTGAGGTGATTGCAAACTATCCGGTATTGTCTCGAGCTATCTTGGCAGGAGCGACTGGTCAGCTACGTAACAGAGCGACAACGGGCGGCAACTTTTTGCAGCGTACTCGTTGCTATTATTTTTATCAAACAGACAGCGCTTGTAATAAACGTGAACCGGGAACAGGATGTCCTGCTATCAACGGGGAGAACCGTACCCTAGCTGTCTTAGGTACCAGTGATTCATGTATTGCTCAGCACCCATCCGATATGGCAGTGGCAATGCGCTTACTGGATGCCACGATAGAGACAGTTAAAGCAGATGGCTCGACTCGCGCTATCGATGTCAAAGATTTTTATTGTTTGCCAAAAGACACGCCGCACATCGAAAATGTGCTAGAAGCAGGCGAGCTGATTACTCATGTTGTATTACCTGCCCCTATTAAGGGCATGCATACCTATGACAAAGTGCGTGATCGCGCTTCTTACGCCTTTGCACTGGTATCTTGTGCCGCAGTCATCGATGCTGACGACAATGGCAA
Organism: Psychrobacter sp. CR212; assembly: GCF_059693765.1. Classification (NCBI taxonomy): domain Bacteria; kingdom Pseudomonadati; phylum Pseudomonadota; class Gammaproteobacteria; order Moraxellales; family Moraxellaceae; genus Psychrobacter; species Psychrobacter sp. CR212. The sequence goes on from NZ_JCATIF010000001.1 coordinate 306,389, forward strand.
CCTAAAGACAGTACGATTGGCGTTCGGCGGCATTGGTACCAAGCCATGGCGTAATGAAGAGGTTGAGGCACTATTAATGGATACCGATGGCAATAGCGACGTTATCACACAGGCCGCTGATCTATTATTGCATGATGCCAAAGGTAATGGTCAGAACGACTTTAAAATACCGTTGACGCGTCGCCTACTAAAACAAGTTATTCAGCGCGCACTAGCGGGCGAGGGAGCATAATCATGGCACTATTAGAATCAATCACACAGTCAGAACCAACCAAAAAACTGACCATGGATGAGCCTGTTGAAACGCTATTTAGCACAACGGCAAGCAAGCTAGTTGGTAAGCCAATCAACCGTGTTGATGGTTCGCTAAAGGTTAGCGGTCAAGCGAAATACAGTGCCGAAATACACTTGGACAATCAAGCCTATGGTGTATTGGTAGGCGCGACCATTGCTAAAGGTCAAGTTGAGAGTATCGATAGTGACTCTCTAAAAGGCATTCCCAATATTATTAAAGTCGTGACCGATCCTGAGCACTTTTTGCGTAACTCTCAACAAGGGACAAAAACTAAAGCACCCAAGCAAGGGGTTAGCGAGATTTTTTATCATGGTCAGCCTATTGCTGTCGTGGTTGCTGAGACTTTTGAGGCGGCAAGAGAAGGCGCTAAAGCGCTGAAAGTGACTTATAAGGATGAGACTGACCAAGCGGCATTGAACTTTACCCAAGAGCTCTCTAACGCACATGCGGTAGATGAAAAAAAAGGCTCTGATAAAAATAATGTCCAAGGCGATCCAGACCAAGGCTTAGCTGATGCGGCAGTGACCGTTGATCGCTTTTATCATACCCCAAGTCAAAGCAACTCTCCGATGGAGCCCCATGCAACGTTGGCTCATTGGGAAGGCGATAAGCTCGTTCTGTATACTTCCAATCAGATGCTCGCTTCTTGCAAACAGCAAGTCATGGATGCTCTGGACCTAAATAAAGATCAAGTACAACTGATCGCATACTATGTCGGTGGTGGGTTCGGTAGTAAGCTTGGTATTGCCCCTGAATCTATTGCAGCGGCGATTGCTGCAAAAGATCTGGGCCGTCCGGTGTTGATTACCATGATGCGTCCACAAGTGATGGAAGCAACGGTCAGACGCTCAAACACGCGTCAGCGTATCGCAATCGGCGCGAACAATGACGGCGTGATCGATACATTGATTCACGATACGATCTCTAGTAATTTGCCAGGTGAGGCTTTCTTTGAGCCAACTGCTCTATCTACGCACCATCTATATAGCGGCAAAAACCGCCGTGTGAATTATGAGATGGTAGACATGAACCAAGTGTTGTCAGGTTCTATGCGTGCGCCTGGCGAAGCGGTAGGTATGATCGCGCTTGAATGTGCCATGGATGAGCTTGCCACACAGTTGGAGATTGATCCGATTGAACTACGCCGTCGTAATGAGCCAGAGCAAGATCCCAGTCAAGATATTCCTTTCTCAACGCGCCAATTGATTGCCTGTATGGAACAAGGTGCCAAGCATTTTGGTTGGAGTGAGCGAAACGCCAAGCCTGCCAGTCAATTAGAAGGTGACTGGTGGATAGGTACAGGCATGGCGGCGGCTGCCCGTGGTAACCAATTACAGCCATCTGAAGCACGTGCAACCCTACAGGTAGATGAGTCAAAAGCACTTGGTATCAAAGCAGTTATCGAGACAGACATGACAGACATCGGTACAGGGTCTTATACGGTGTTTTCTCAGGTAGCGGCAGACCTGTTAGGACTGCCTATCGACCATGTTGAGATGAAACTAGGTGACAGTGCATTGCCACCAGCATCCGGTTCGGGGGGTAGTTTTGGTGCTGCGAGTGCGGGTAGTGGTGTCTATCTTGCTTGTGAGCAGCTGCGTGAAATGCTAGCAGAAAAAGTTGGTCTGTATCCTGACAACATTCAGTTAGACAATGGTCAAATCAAGAAAACAGGCGAGCATGCTTTAACGGCAATGGAAGCTGCCAAAAAGAGCGGCCAATCATTTGCTGACAGCACTATTGATAAGCTATCGCAAACCACAGGGCTTTCGCTATCAGGACAGTCAGCATCACAAGAGTATGATTTTGATAATACAGAGTCTTATGCGCTTGCGGATGTGGTCGCTAACTATGATGAGCAAAAAATCACTGCCAAAGGCCAGATAAAACCGGGTAAGAACGGTAAGAGCCATCGCCAAGCCTCTTTTGGTGCGAACTTCGCTGAAGTGGCGGTTCATAAAGTCACTGGTGAGATTCGGGTGAAACGTATGACAGGTGCATTTGCCGCTGGTCGTATTCTGAACCACAAAACTGCAACGTCGCAATGCTATGGCGGTATGGTGTTCGGTATTGGCTCAGCGTTGATGGAAGAAGTGATTCATGACAAACGTGACGGTCGTCTCTGTAACCATGACCTTGCCGAGTATCATGTGCCAGTTAATGCGGACGTACCGCAGTTAGATGTCATATTGGTAGAAGAAGATGATCCTTATACCAATCCAATGCACATCAAAGGTATCGGTGAGACGGCTATTGCCGGTGCGGCTGCCGCGATTGCCAATGCTATCTATAATGCGGTCGGTGTGCGTGTTTATGACTTCCCGATTACCCTCGACAAGCTGCTTTATGAGATGCCAGAGTAGTTTTATCAGCTTATGTATGACAAAAACCCGCTTACTGAGCGGGTTTTTGTAACTGAGTCGGTAGTATATTTTATTACTAGCAAAAAATTCACTAACAAAAAACAATTATTAAATAAGAGGCATTATGAATCAAGTCGCTGACATTCTGAAGCTGGCAAGCGAGGCTCAGCAGCAAGGTGTTGATGCTGTATTGGCCACTGTCGTTCATACAGAAGGCTCAGCGTATCGCCGCGCTGGTGCCATGATGCTCATCTGTGAAGATGGTCGTTCGGTCGGAATGATCAGCGGTGGCTGCTTGGAGCCTCACATCATCAAACGTGCCTTTTGGCTCACGCGTGACGGTGCCAATGTGCAGGTTTATCAGACAGGTGATGACATTGAGTACGCTGATAATGGTCAAGCGCAGGTAGCGATCAACAAAGAAGCTGCCGATACAGACGATCTAGACGACTTGGATGACATGGACTTTGATGAGTTGAATTTTGGGCTTGGCTGTAATGGACGTATGCATGTGCTGTTTGAGCGTCTGGCAACAGCCGCACCATTTTTAGAGTCAGTTCGTCAGGTGCGACGTCATCAGCAGCCAGTTATGGTCGCTACTTTGATTCGCAACAACGGTTGTCAGAATAACGAGTTGCAAGTTGGCCTGCGTATCAATCTAGACGAATATCACAATTCGGAAAATTCACCAAAACAAGAGATAATAAACCCTTCGAATATAATTGCCGATATTGTAGAAAAGTTAGCAGAGTGCGAGCTGTCTGAGAGCAATACTGAATACGTGACCATAAAAACGGACGAGGCAACCACCGAGTGGCTCGTACAACGCCTGCAACCACAAGTGCGTTTATTGATTTGTGGCGCGGGTAATGATGTGATGCCATTGGTGACCATGGCCAAGCTACAAGATTGGCATGTCACGGTCATAGACAGTCGCGCGCAATATGCGACTCGTATGCGCTTTCCTCAGGCAGATGCAGTGATGTCATTATCTTTAGAGGATAGTGATACCCTGCTAAAGCTGAGTAATAACGCAGCGGTCGCTCTTATGTCACATAGTCTGACCCAAGATCGCGCTCGCTTGGCAATACTATTAGCGCATGCGCAAAATTATAGATATTTAGGGCAGTTGGGGCCGCGTTATCGTACCGAACGCTTAATCAATGAGATAAGCGCTAACATGGATTATCCTGCTATCTTGGATACGGGCGTTCAAAAACTGCATTATCCGATTGGCTATAAGCTAGGAGGAGATGGTCCAGAGGCACTCGCACTGGGTATCATGGCTCAGATAAATGCAGTCATGCACGATCAAACTGCATCAGTAGAAGGCTCTTACAGTAGGGTCTCGAATTCAGAAGCAAGCGTTGGTAATACGGATGCTGATATTGTGCCGAGTACCGTATGAGTAGTATCGTCTTAGAAGACAAGGACAGACAGGTGCAAAATCATGCGGTCATCATGTTGGCAAGTGGCCTCAGTCAGCGCCTTGGCCAACCTAAGCAGCTGCTCGTTAAGAATGGCGAGCTATTAATCGTGCACATGATCCGATCGGCAGTGAGCACCAATGCGCAAGCCGTCATCGTTGTGTTTCCTGATAAGCATCCTGCAATTGCTAGTGTAGTTACAGAGTTGGCTGTGCAATATCCAGCGGTTCAAGCGGTAGTAAACCCAAAACCTGAAACTGGTATGGCGGACAGTTTGCGTTTGGGTATTGAGAGCATTGCGAGTCTTGGAAATTCGTCAATCGAGCGCGTGCTTATCATGGGGGTTGATCAGGTTCTATTAGCTGAGTCGCATTTAACGGCTTTGCTGGCTGGTGATCGGTCTGTGGTAGCCAGTAGTTATCATAGCTGGACGTATTCAGATGAATTAAGCACTACAGAGCCAAAAAATATCATCGGCTTACCGCTAGTGATTGATACAGGTTTACTCAGACAATGGCAAACTGAATTGACAGGTGATAAAGGCTTGCGTCATTTAATCAGAGCATTACCGCCAAGCCAAATACATACAGTGATCAATAAGCAGCTCAGTTATGATATCGATACGCCAGCACAGCTAGCGTTTGCTCAAAAAAAAGGCTGGCTTGATCAGCACTCTGAACGAATATGAATAGTAAGCGACTGACATGACAAGCATGATAGAAACCAAGCGTCTGTACCTAAGACAGTGGCAAGCAAGTGATCTTGCGCTGTTTGCCGAGATGAATGCTGATCTTGAAGTGATGGCGTATTTTCCTAAACTATTAACCCCTGCATTGAGTAATACCATTGCCAATAAGTGTCAAAAATTAATTGAAGAACATGGCTGGGGATTTTGGGCGGTGGCTCGTAAAGATGGCGCAGATAAAAGCGATGATTTTATCGGTATGGTTGGGTTAAATAACGTTCATGCCAATATGCCCTTTGCTCCTGCTGTCGAGATCGCTTGGCGTTTGCACAGGGATTATTGGGGTCTAGGGTATGCGACCGAGGCTGCGCTGGCTGCTTTGCGCTATGCTTTTGAAGTTTTAGAACTTAGCGAGGTTGTTGCCTTTACTGCCGTTATCAATAAGCGCTCGCAAAAGCTTATGCAGCGTCTTGGTATGACTGATACGCAGGACAATTTTTATCATCCAATGCTCGATGCTGAGCATCGACTGACTGAGCATGTCCTGTATAAAATCACGCGTCAAGAGTGGCAAGCCCTTATAGTATAACGGACTCTATTTATATTATACGGCCGATCTTGAAAACGTCAAAATATGCCCTTTAAAAGGTAACGCTAGATAAGTCGTATTTTCAGGTTTGACGTGCTGACTGCTAAAGCCAAACTCAATCATCTTATTGGTAAGCTTGTTTTTGCGACCGCGACCAGGGTCAACGACGATGACTTCACAAGTTGGCAGCGCATGACGTTCGATAAACTCAGCCAATATCCCAATATGTTGGTCTTCGTAGAGCAGATCGCTACCGATAATAATATCAAACTTGCCAAGGTGGCTGTTATCCTCTGCCCAATCCAAACGCTCAAAGTTAATCTCTTTGTTATTATTTAGCGTGGTATTTCTATCAAGGAAATACTCAACGGTCGGATGATAGTCGGTCGCTGTGATGTCAGCATGTCTATGATTGAGCAGCAAACTTGATAGCGCCATGCCGCAGCCCACTTCCAATATCCGTTTGTCCTTAATATCATATTCCAGCATATGATTGGCTAATACCAAGCTTGACGGCCAGATTACCCCAAACATCGGCCAAGAAGCGGAGCAAATACCCAAGTTTAATGCCTCATCATCGGGGTCACTAAATTGTTGGTTGTCACGCAGGGTGCAGAGGTGAATGTCGGTGTTGCCAATTTCAATCGTTTGATAGCGCACGCGCACAGTGGTCAGCGAAGTCATAAACTGTCCTAAAAAATAAGCAAAAGTGCAAAGGTTGGCAAAGGTTGCCGCTTTCGGTGAGGTAGGACGTTGGAATAGGGTATCTAAATCTTAGAAATGGTAGAAAATGAGCGTTTGTAGAAGTTATTGTTTTAGAAAAGACTAGGCAGCGCCAAGAAAAGCGTCTTACAAGTGTGAGGAGAGTATGACCTAAATGATGACAAGTTATTGTTAATTCTGAAGGTATTGTTATTGCTGGATAAAAGGGCTGGTGAAAGCGGACGGTAAAAGAAGCGTATGAGAGATGTTGAATGGCTTTTATGCTGGCATGATAGGCTTGTCGTTTATTTTGACAAGCCCATACAAGAGAGGATTAAAGCTGGCTTATGCTGCTGAATCAATTTAGAAATTTGAGTCCAGAGGTCTTAAGTGCCCAGACCAGCTCTACAAAGGCGCGACTGTTGGTTAAGGGTTCGCCATCGATGATGAGCACATAACCTGCGCCATCGATCCATAAAAACACAAAGCTGGTTTCAGGAATGAGCAAGTCAACTTGCTGAAAAAACGAGATGGCTTGGCTCTCGACTGCCCAGCCGCGCTGCTTTTGGCGCAGCATAAACCCTGAAAAGTCAGCGGCGGCAACACTGAGCATGTCCGCTTCTTCTTGACTGTAGCCAATGCGAGCCAAACAAAACCCTTCATCAGAGCCAATTGCGGCACGGCGTTTGCCAGATAAGCTCGCGACTACGTAAGGCAAAAACTGATCCAATGGTAGATTGGGCGCTGGCAATAGCAAAGACAGTTTTTCGATCCAGCCGTGTTCTATAAAGCTCTGTAGCCAAGTATCAGAGTAGCGCTGCAACCAATCAGCGGCGAGTAGCGTCTGCCCATAAGACAATAAATCTTGTAGCGCCAACTGCTCGTCAGTCGGCTCATTCTGTGAAAACGCCTCAAAAATACCAGCAGGCGTTAAGGTTAGATAGGTCTTATCGGCATTCAAATAAGAAGACATAGCGGCTACCTTAGCGATGAAAAAGTGGTAAAAAGTGATAGAAGTTAAGTTATAAACGCATGACAGTTTATGATGTCGTGGTAGGCTTGATGGTCTGATCCAAATGCTGTTGGCAGTTATCCCAGCGTTGATCAAATTGCCAATCACTTTTGCCCAAGCTAAACCATACTAAGGAAAATGCCAGACGATCGTTGCGCGCCGTACAGTAGGCAAAAAACTCATTTTCAATTTGCTCAATGGTGCCCCAGTCTTGGCTAGCACGTGCTTGCATCAACTCGCTTGTGATGTCTTTAGCGATTTCTTTCGCATCATCGCTACTGATGCGCAAGCGTTGCTTTTGCTCATTGAGCGACGGTGATACCAAAACGCTCCAGCGAGTGGCGAGCATACTGTTGCGCTGAATATAGCTTTTTTTATCAATACAATCGCGAAACCCTTGCTTGGCCTCAGGGGTCAAGCGATCTTTAATACGCGTAAACAGATTATTGACATCGTATGGAATGTCAAACCAGCACCCATAGAAAAAGTCTGCTACCGCGCCCTGTAGGGGTTCTTTTTCGGTGAGTAATAAGGCGGCGTTGATGCGCTGCTCATGAAAGTGACGGTTGTTGGGTGCCAAAAACACTTTGCGTGAATAAAACCGAAAGACTCGGTGCGCCACTTTCTCGTTTTCTTTGATCAGGTCTGAGTCAGACATAATGGTCTCCTTGTGTCATAGCCGTGACGACAACCAGCGCCTCAGGCTATGAGCTCATTCAGCAAAACAACCTCTGATAATATGAGTGTCAATGAGCCATCAATCCAGCAATGTCTGCATCAAATCAGTCATAAATTCAGCATCCTCTTCACTCATTGCCTCAAACCCTTCAGGCATACCAAGCTCAGTTAAGGCTTCTTTTCCATCATCATCGCTATGCAAATCCAGAATGGCTTCTATAAAAATTTGCGCATCTGGAAAGTCGTCTTTGATGAGAAGGACGTGGCTTATGTCTGCCAGATCACTTTCAATCAATACTGAGAGTTGAGCTTTGGTCAAGCGTGAGAAGCTGTGAAAAATCTCCGCCAAGAAAAACGCCGCTTGGGCATCGCCTTTGATGACTTTGCGAGCAGCTGCTTGATAGGTCTCAGTGATATCCCAGTTGAGGTCAGATTCTTCTATATCGACAGCTTCAAGCAAACGCAAACCGATCAACTTGACGTCTCGATTGTCTGCCATCGCAACGGTTGCGCCTTTATGGATATCTTCTAAGTGATTGATGTCGCTATTGGCCGCCGCGGCAATGACCATCTCATCAGATTTGCCAATGGGACGAGCAACTGCACGGTAGCCTTGCTCACGGATGAGGGCAGCGGCATCAAAAGGGTTGGCGTAGATAATTTGAATATCACCTGCCTCAATCAAGGTCTCTTGCTCAGCATGTGAGGCTGGGATATTGAGGTGCATGTTTAGGTTGGCACGTTTTTGAATCAGCGTATTGAACATGTGCCAGCCAGCAAAGCGCTCAGGCGAAAAATCAGGGGCGATTAACATATTGTGTGTCGTCATGATTTAGCCTTCCTCATCTTGTTTCATTTGGGCGTACTGAGTCATTGCCGCTTCGATTTTGCTGCGTGATGGCTTACGGCGTACTGAAGTGTATCCTACAGTTTCGCCGCGGCGAACATTGGGCACGACCGTGGCATATACCCAGTAGTGACTGCCGTCTTTGCATAAATTTTTGACGTAGCCATGCCATTTTTGTCCAGACTCAGCAGTATCCCACAGGTCTTTGTAAGCGGCTTTTGGCATATCAGGATGACGCAGAATATAGTGCTGTTGACCGATGAGCTCATCGACGTGGTAGCCACTAATCTCGACAAAGGCGTCGTTGACGTGAGTGATAATACCGTCTAAATCGGTACGCGAGACAATGAGCTTACCATCTGGGTAGGGACGCTCTACACCTGTATCATAGACAGTCCGAGAGGTGCCATCATGATAGGTCAGGGTGATTTGCTCAGCAGGCAGGTCAGGCTTGTGTGCATCAGGGATTGGAGAACCCATGGTCATCTCCTTCGTTGGTCGTTATATTTATAATGAGTAAAATCGAGTACATAGGCACTCGTCAAAAAGCCAAAGCCACCAATCAAATGAGTTTTGCTAGGGCTTCTGAGGCGCGCTTGATGTCCAAGAATATCAAACCAAGCTTGGCATTGGGTTTTGCCATGATGGTAAGGACTGCTTCTTCGCCTGATGAGGTCATAATCACATAGCCTTTTTCGCCTTGAATCATGATGCGATCAATACTGCCGCGTGCCAATTCACGGCCTGCACGGTCGCCCAATGATAGCAGTGCTGCTGACATCGCACCCACGCGGTCTTCATCAACGCCAGTTGGTAGAGCTGAGGCAATCATCAGACCATCGTTAGAGATTAGGGCAGATGCTTCAACATCTGCTGATGAGCTGTTTAAGTCTTCCAATATCTGTTGAAATGAATCTGTACGCATATCGCTTTCTCTATACTGTGTGTTAATTTTTATTTATGAACTATAGTTAGCCAGAAATAACCCTGTTTAAAAAAGGGTATTATAAATCCTTACTAAAAATATTGATATAGAAAAACCCTATTTAAAATAAGGTTATGATAAATTTTTTCTGCTATTTCATAAAACTTGTAAAGTAACGACCAAAAAGCCCCCATCATTCAATGATAGGGGCTTTTTTAGTGACGATAAATCAAGGCGTATTCGTTAAGCTTTATCACGCCATTGACCTTGAAACATAGTGCCTGCAATAGGGTTCAGTCCCATCTGATAGGCCAAATCAGCAGGGCGGGCGATGTCCCACAGTACCAGATCAGCATCACAGCCCACTTCTATTTTGCCTTTATTAGGTAGCCCCAAAGCCTGCGCCGCATAAACGGTCGATCCTGCCAGTACTTCTTCAGGGGTGAGGTAAAACAGCGTACAGCCCATATTCATTGCCAACAACAGCGATGTCAAAGGTGAGGTACCAGGGTTACAATCGGTTGAAATCGCCATAGGAACTTGATGCTTGCGCAGTGCCTCAATCGGTGGCAGCTTGGTATCACGTAAAGTATAAAACGCTCCGGGCAATATCACCGCAACCGTATTGCTAGCAGCCATTTTCTCTATGTCAGTTTCTGATAAATGTTCTAAATGGTCACTAGATAACCCTTTGTATTCGGCAACTAAAGCGCTACCGCCGATGTCAGATAACTGCTCAGAATGAAGTTTGACTGGCAGGTCTAAGGAGCGTGCAACCTCAAAAACGCGTCTAATCTGATCACTACTAAACGCAATATTTTCACAAAAACCATCGACCGCATCGACTAAGCCTTCGGAGTGTAAAATGGGCAGCCACTCGCAGACTTGCTTGATATAGTCGTCCGCACGGTCCTGCATGTGAGACTTATATTCAGGTGGTAAGGCGTGCGCCGCTAGATAAGTAGTGCTCACATGAATGTCATATTTTTCGCCAAGCTGGCGAGCGACGGTAAGCATTTTGCGTTCAGTGTCTAAGTCGAGACCATAACCTGACTTGATTTCGATACTGGTGACGCCTTCTTTCATCAGCGCGATTAAACGTTTTTCACTTTGGGCAAATAGTGTCTCAATACTAGCCTCGCGGGTAGCGCTAACGGTCGCGACAATACCGCCGCCTTGTGCAGCGATGTCTTGGTAACTAGCACCTTGCAAACGCGCTTCGAATTCATTGCTGCGGTTGCCACCATAGACAATGTGCGTATGACAATCGATAAGCCCTGGGGTTAGCCATTTACCATCGGCGTCTGTGATTTGGTTCTCGTGATAATGAGGCAGGTGAGTAGCGATTTGGTCTTGTGCCCCAAGCCAAGCAATTTTGCCGTCTTTAATACCGATAGCCGCGTTCTCTAACTGACCGTATGGGATACTACGAGCGTCTTCATTCTTATCATTATTAAAACCATAGTGCGCTGAAAACGTCGCAATATTGGCATTGATAATGAGTTGATCAAACGATGTCATAGTAGATTTGTCGAGCGTCTGCTCTTTAAAATTTTCTGATTTATTCATAGTATGCTCCTAATAATTGGGAGGCGAGCGATCTTTGTTTGCAAGACCTTTGCTTGTAAGAGCTAAGTGACAAGTAAGTGCTGTTCTACAATCGTTGCCAGCAGTCGAGCAGCGACTTTGCAGCTACGACTATCCACATCAAAGGTCGGGTTGATCTCAGCAATATCTGCCATTTTTACTTTGCCTGATGACACAATCAGCTTGACCATACGCTCAACAAAACCAAGCTCAATACCAAAAGCAGCAGGCGCACTGACACCCGGAACGACACTAGAGGGGAGACAGTCCATATCAATAGTGAGATAAATAATATCAACCTGATCTATGAAGCTTTTGACCTGCTCGGCAATGGTGTCCCAAGGCTGATAATGACAGTCTTCATCACTAATAACCTGTACACCCAGTTGCTCAGCGCGATCAAAGAGCGCGGCGGTATTAGAAAAGCGACTGACGCCAATACAGCAATAATGAAAGGGCTGATCGTGTGCGTCAAGATGCTCGGCAATTTGGCGAAACGGTGTACCAGAGGTTGCTACATCAGACTGACGAATATCAAGATGGGCATCGAAATTAATAATCCCGATAGTAGGCGCTGTGTTTGTGCTGATAGTTGTATCGTTTGCCTTTTCTAAGGCCTGCCATAATCCCAAAAAGCTACCATAAGCAATGGCATGACCACCGCCAAGCCCGATGGGTAATCCACCTTGCTTGACGATAGTGCTCACTGCATCGGCATATTTGATCTGAGCTTGCTCAAGAATACTGTCGGCAAAGCCATCATTATCATCACAATGAATGTCGCCAGCATCACCCAATAAGGTTGATAATTGACTATCAAAACGTTGTTGCAAATCAGCGATGACTGGCAGCGTAGCAAAAGCTCGACGAATCAATGACGGTGCAGCTCTAGCACCCACGCGGCCTTGATTGCGTCTGACGCCTTGATCACAGGCAAAGCCAATTAGCCCAATATGTTGAGCCTCATAAGGCTGAGCAAGCTGATACCAATAACGGGCGCGTGCAGTCTCAAACGGCTCTGCGCGTCCTGTCCACTGAGTCATATCAGCAGGTATATGGCTAATGGGTGTGGTCATGTTTGTGACTGCCATCATTGCTCTCCTTTTACCAATTAACCGTTACTTAGACTCGTACCAGTTGTGACGTAGTTCTTGCCAGTGCTGAGCAAGTGTACCGTCTAATACTAACTGCTTGGCCGCTTCGATATCAGGGGCGAGGTAGCGATCTTTATCATAGAAAGTGACTTTCTCACGTAGTTTTTGATGTGCCACAGTCAACGGCTCTGATGTCTCGAGTCCTCGATGAAAATCAATACCTTGACCAGCAGCCAGTAGCTCAATACCTATGATAGTCGCAGTGTTTTGCGCCATCTCATATAGGCGGCGTGCGCAATAGGTAGCCATTGAGACGTGATCTTCTTGGTTGGCAGAGGTTGGGATGCTATCGACGCTGCCTGGATGGGCGATAGATTTGTTTTCTGAAGCCAGTGCTGCTGCGGTTACATGAGCAATCATAAAGCCTGAGTTTACCCCAGCGTTATCGACTAGGAATGGTGGCAGACCACCTGACAAAGTTGCATCGATCAGCAAAGCGACACGGCGCTCAGACATCGAGCCAATCTCAGCGATTGCCAATGCTAAAATATCCGCGGCAAAAGCGACTGGCTCAGCATGGAAGTTACCACCTGATATGGCGACCGGACCATCTTCATTATTAAAGATAAGCGGATTGTCTGTTACCGCATTAGATTCGATGAGCAGCGTTTTCCCTGCTTGGTTGATGATATCAAGACAAGCACCCATGACCTGTGGCTGGCAACGTAAGCAATAAGGGTCTTGAACGCGATCATCTTGCTCGCCATCGTGCGAGGCGCGGATAGCACTGCCTTTGATCAGTTGACGGTGTGCTTTGGCGATCTCTATCTGACCATGATGGCCACGTACTTCGTGAATACGCGCATCAAATGGTGAATCGGAGCCTTTGGCGGCATCAATTGACAGTGAGCCGACGATAGTAGCTGTCTCAAGTAAATCACGCGCTAAGAAATAACCGCGTAATGCCAGCGCCGTTGATACTTGCGTACCGTTGATAAGCGCAAGGCCTTCTTTGGCTGCAAGAGTAATAGGCTCAAGTCCATGCTTTGCTAGGGCATCAGCAGCTGGCACTTTTTTACCAGCGACAAACACATCACCTTCGCCCATCATCGCAAGTGTCATATGTGATAGTGGCGCTAAGTCACCAGAGGCACCAACTGAGCCTTTGGCTGGGATATTTGGGGTGATTTGATTGTTGATTAAACCAAGTAAACTATCTACCACCTCGCGACGTACGCCAGACACACCTTGTGCTAGGCTAGCAACTTTCATCACCATAATCAGTCGTACCACGCCCTCTGGTAGCGCGTCACCCGTACCTACCGAGTGAGAAACGATCAGGTTACGCTGTAGCAGCTCAAGCTGGTCATCACTGATACGCGTCTTGGCAAGCAGACCAAAGCCGGTATTAATGCCGTAGGCGCTCTTATCACGCTCAATAATGGTTTTGACATTGTTATGCGAGGCGTCAATATCCGCGTAAGCACTCTCAGGCAAGCTCAATACCACGGGCTGATCGTAGATGTCGCGTAGCATCTTGAAGCTAAGCTGGCGTGGGTGTAGGGTAAGTTGTTTGATGTTGCTCATAAGGGTAATCCTAGGGTTGTAAGCGGTGTTAATGGTATTATTTTTAAGGCAAGTCGTTATAAGGTTGAGCTATTTAGGTATTTTTAGGTACTTTAATATTTAATACGTCTCATTTGATGTCACTGCTATCAACCAATCCAGTTAAGGTAGATGGCCAATTGACCAAAGCCCGCCGCGAGCAAAATACTGAGCACCACGCGCTCAAACCAAATGATGACCATTTTACCTACAGAGACTGGGATTTCAGTTGCAAGGACACAAGGAATCATGGCGGAGAAAAACAGCACGCTACTAATGGAGATGACCCCTGCGACATAGCGCGTCAGTACATCTGCGTCACTCAGTAGTAGTGCTGGCAAGAACATCTCAGCCAATCCTGCTGACATACCTTTGGCAGCGACTAGAGGGTCTGGTAGGCCGCCAAGCCATGTAAATGGATAAAGCAGTAACCCTAAGGCATCGAACACGGGTGTATATTTTGCTAATAGCAATCCAGTCAAACCGACCGCAATGATAGAGGGCACAATAGCCGCTGCCATCGTCAGGCCATCACGAAAATTAGACCACAAAATTTGTTTGAGATCAGTGGCTCGGCGTGAGGTGGACAAACCCAAATCAAATGCTGCTACTAGTCGTTTGCCTCTTGCGTGATCGAGGGTTGGACGCTCCACCTTATCATCAAACAGATTGATGGGCGGAATCCGAGCAGTAATCGCAGTGACAATAAAAGTAATCACTAGCGTTGACCAAAAAAAGAGGTTCCAAAATTCCATGATCCCAAGCGTTTTGGCAACAATTACCATAAATGCGGCCGATACCGTCGAAAAGCCAGTGGCGATAATGACGGCTTCACGCGCTGAATATTGTTTTTGCAAATACACACGATTGGTAATGAGCAGACCGATAGAGTAGCTACCGACAAAGGAAGCAACGGCATCAATCGCTGATGATCCCGGCGTTTTCCAAATGGGTTTCATAATGGGTTGCATCAGCACACCAACCATCTCAAGCAGCCCAAAGCCCACCAAAAAGGCTAAAATCAGCGCACCAATGGGTACAATCATTCCGACGGGTAGTGCCAGTTTTTCAAATAAAAACGGCAGCATCTCGGCTTCCATTATAAAGGAAGGTGCCGCGCCAGAAACATACATTACCGCCAATATCAGACCAATGACCTTGAAACCAGTCATAATCATATGAGTGATATTCTTACGCCACGAGCCGTCGATAAATGGTTTACTCACGCCGTAGAGCATGAGTAAAAACAATAGCGTGACAGATAAAGTATGCTGCTGCGTTACCAAGTAGGTCGCGCCATGATCGAACAATATCGTGCTTTTTTCAGCAATGGTAAACGGCACAAAGAACATCACCAGACCGATAGCACTAAAGACAATCAGCTGTATCAGTGCCACAGGCTTTGATAGCAGTTTTTTTGACGATGTCGTTGCATGGTCATCATGCAGATCAGATGTCGTATTTTGCTCAATCATATTATCCTCCTTGATAAATAGGCGATTATGTCCTTATGCCTAGTTACAAGCTCATAAGGACAGAGGGCAAATTATTTGATCATCGGTAGCTTTAAACCATAATCTTTCGCTGTCTTAATCGCCAACTCATAACCTGCATCGGCATGACGCATAACGCCTGAGCCGCAATCATTGACCAATACGCGTGACAAGCGTTTGGCTGCGGCATCTGTACCGTCCGCCACGATGACCATGCCTGAATGCTGCGAGTAGCCCATGCCGACACCGCCGCCATGATGTAGTGATACCCACGTTGCGCCGCCTGCTACGTTTAGCATACCGTTCAACAGTGCCCAATCAGATACCGCATCTGAGCCGTCTTTCATGCTTTCGGTCTCGCGGTTGGGGCTGGCGACCGAGCCCGTGTCGAGGTGGTCACGACCGATAACGATTGGGCCTTTTAGCTCACCGTTTTTGACCATCTCATTAAATGCCAAACCCGCCTTGTCACGCTCGCCCAGACCTAACCAGCAGATGCGAGCAGGCAAACCTTGGAACTGAATACGCTCTTTTGCCATATCGAGCCAGCGATGGATATGCTTGTTTTCAGGGAACAGCTCTTTGATTTTTTGATCGGTCTTATAGATGTCTTCTGGATCACCTGAGAGCGCCACCCAGCGGAACGGACCTTTGCCTTGGCAGAACAGCGGACGAATATAAGCAGGGACAAAACCGGGGAAATTAAAGGCATCCTCAACCCCTTCATCGAACGCCACCTGACGGATATTATTACCGTAATCGGTCGCTGGAATATCCATCGCTTGCAAGTCTAAAATCGCTTGGACGTGTACGGCACAAGATTGAGCAGCGGCTTTGGTGAGGGCTGCATGCTGCTCTGGATCTTCTTGAGCGGACCTCCATTCTTCAACAGTCCAGCCGCTTGGTAGATAGCCATTGATCAGGTCGTGCGCTGAGGTTTGATCGGTCACCAAATCAGGTTTGATGTCTCCTTCACGAGCGCGCTTAACGATTTCAGGCAAGATATCTGCAGCGTTACCAAGTAGCGCGATTGAAACCGCTTCGCCCGCATCGGTATGTTGTTTAATTAATTCATAAGCATGGTCAAGATCGCGCGCTTGCTTATCGACATAACCCGTGCGCAAACGGAAATCGATACTAGACTGCTGACATTCGATGTTCAATGAGGTTGCGCCTGCAAAGGTTGCGGCTAGTGGCTGCGCGCCGCCCATACCGCCAAGACCTGCGGTCAAAATCCAGCGACCTTCCCAGCTGCCATTATAATGCTGACGACCTGCTTCAACAAAAGTCTCATACGTACCTTGGACAATGCCTTGCGTACCGATATAGATCCAGCTACCTGCGGTCATCTGTCCATACATAAACAAGTCTTTGCGATCAAGCTCATTGAAGTGCTCCCATGTCGCCCAGCGTGGTACTAGGTTAGAGTTGGCAATCAATACACGCGGTGCATTCTCATGAGTTTGAAACACGCCCACAGGCTTGCCTGATTGTACGAGTAAGGTTTCGTCATCTTCTAATTCTTTGAGCGACTCTAAGATTTGATCATAGCTTTCCCAATTGCGGGCAGCGCGTCCGATACCGCCATATACTACAAGGCTTTTTGGGTTTTCTGCTACATCAGGATGTAGGTTGTTTTGTAGCATGCGATACGGCGCTTCGGTCAGCCAGCTTTTACAGTGCAACGTGCTGCCAGTAGGGGCTTTGATATCGCGAGACTCATCACGGCGGGTAAGTTTATTGTTGGTTCCGTTTTCAGTAGTCATGGTCATATCCTTGTGGTAACTCATAGGGCGATAAAATAATCAGAGTAGGTGTTCTATAGGCAGTCTATAAAGGCATCGAAACATCGAATGGCTAGGTCAATAATTTTAGACTTGCTATAAGTTGTATATACAAATTATCAAAGATACTTTTTTCATGCAAGGATTTTTTAATAAAAATCAGAATTAATGAAAAAAAGAGCATAACTGATAGAGTGATATGAATAAGAGTTTGCATGATTGTCGTGATATTATGGCGCTACCCTTATTAGCGGAACTGACGGTTTAAAACAAATATGACAAAAACGATTCCGGCGTATCAGCGGATTAAAAATGCGATATTAGACAATATTCACTCTGGCAAATGGCCAGCGGGCAGTGCGATCTCTACAGAAATGGCACTGGCGACAGAGTTTGGTGTCTCACGGATGACGGTGAATCGCGCGCTCAAAGAGCTAAGCGAAGAGCGTGTATTGGAGCGGCGTCAAGGCTCAGGAACCTTTGTCGCGCAGCAGCAATTCAACCATACCTTTGTAGAAGTGCGTAATATCGCAGAGGATCTCAAATCTGCCAATCGCGATTACGAAGCAAAAGTGGTGAGTAAGCGCGCGGTGACTGCTTCGATGCTCGATGATGAGTTGCGCCGCAAGTTTGGTATTGATGAGATGGCTACCGTGACTCATACAGACGCTAGTGATGCACCGATTTTATACGAGGTGAAAATCATTCACGTTGCAGATGGTCAGCCCATACAGTTTGAAGAGCGCTGGGTCGATGCCAAAAAAGTGCCTGAGTTTATTGAGCAAGACTTTACGGTGGTTAATACCAGTGATTATTTGGTTGCCAAAATACCGTTAGAGAGTGGTAGCTACACCATACGTGCGCTTGCGGCACCAAACGAGGTGGCAGATGCGTTGCAGATTGCAGCGCAGTCACCAACGCTTGTATTGCGTCGCCAGACTTACTCAGCCGGTCAGGTCGTCACTTTTGTGAAGATGTGGCATGCCGGTGATCGCTATCAATTCTCGGGTGAGCTGTAGTCGTCCGTGAATGATAGTCACTACCTGACGTATGCTCACTGATTTTGTACGTTTTTTCTGTCTAAAGTGAGATATTATATTTATGAGCGGCGATTGATCCAGTAGCAACTATGAACGTCTGATCGGCTGCCTATTGAATAATCATACGCTATAAAAATTCGAAAATAATAGGGTCGCAGCATTGAAAAATATGCTGAGCACCCTCAAATCGAGCAGCCAAAGCCGAATATTGCAGGGCGATTATTATATTGCCCTCTTGTATCGGCTTTTCCCTATTTATTGGCGCTAACTGTTTTCATGTAAACCCTTTTATCTCATTTATCTACTTTTATAAGGACGTCTTATGAAACGTCGTACTCTTTTAGCCCTTGCTGCTAGTACTGTTTTGCTTGCCGCTTGTGGTCAGTCTAATACTAATGAAGCTGACACTACTGCCACTGACACCACCTCGACTGGCGGTTCTGATTTGCTGCAACGTATCAATAACGGCGGCACGATTAACGTCGGTACAGAGGGTACATATCCTCCATTTACCTATCATGATGAGAGTGGCAAGCTGACAGGCTATGACGTCGAAGTGACGCGTGCGGTCGCGGACAAACTGGGCGTTGATGTTGAGTTTAAAGAGACTCAGTGGGATGCGATGCTGGCAGGTTTGGACTCAAAACGCTTTGATATGGTGGCCAACCAAGTCAGCTTAACGACGCCTGAACGTCAAGCCAAATATGACAAATCTATGGCTTATAGCTGGTCGGGCGCGGTTGCATTGGCACCGACTGATGACAACCGTTATAGCTCTTGGGATAACCTAAAAGGCCTGCGTACCGCGCAATCACTCAGCAGTAACTACGGTGAGTTGGCAGAAAAATACGGCGCAGAGATTGTCCCTGTCGATGGTATGGCACAAGCGATTCAATTGGTTAAACAAGACCGCGCTGACTTTACGATGAATGACAATCTAGCCGTGCTTGATTATCTCAAAAAATTCCCAGACTCTGATCTTGAGATCAAACTGACAGCCCCACCAAGTGAACAAACAGGCTCAGGTCTCGTGCTTATCAAAGGCAACGATGAAGTTGTGGCAAAATTGGATGAAGCAATGGCAGCACTCGCCGCTGACGGTACACTCACCAAACTTAGTGAAGAGTTCTTTGGTGCTGATGTAAGTCAACAAAAGTAATGTTGGCTTCTATCACATCTGTGCTCGCTGAACTATTGGCATTATTGCCATTTATGAGTCCTGATCGAGCACAGATTGTCATCTCGTCGTTTTGGCCAATGCTCAAAGGCGGTATTTATTATTCGATACCGCTGGCATTGATCTCATTTGCTATCGGTATGGCGATTGCCCTGACCGTCGCATTGATTCGGATTGTACCGCGTGCTGGTTGGTTCCATGAGATCATTTATCGCTTGGCTCGTATCTATGTATCCGCGATTCGTGGTACACCGATGCTGGTTCAACTGTTTATTATTTTCTACGGTTTACCAAGTGTGGGCGTCAAGCTCGATCCGTTTCCTTCAGCGATTATTGCATTCTCGCTCAATATTGGTGCGTATGCATCGGAGACGGTGCGTGCCTCGATTTTGTCTATTCCCAAAGGACAATGGGAGGCGGGTTCAACTGTTGGCTTAACGTATTTACAGACGTTTCGTCATGTGATTTTACCGCAAGCGCTGCGCGTGTCGGTGCCGCCATTGTCTAATACCTTTATCAGTCTGGTAAAAGATACCTCACTTGCTTCACTGGTATTGGTGACTGAGCTGTTTAAACAAGCGCAGATCATCACGGCTCGTAACTATGAATTTATGCTGGTGTATACCGAAGCGGCGATTATTTATTGGGGTATCTGTCTGTTCTTGACCTTTATCCAAGGCAAGCTTGAAACGCGCCTTGATCGTTATGTAGCAAAATAAGCTACGTAGTAAAGTAAGTTATGGCTCAATAGTCACTCGCAAATATAGACACTTGCAAATATAGACCAGCACAACAGGAATTTTTATGATCAAAGTCACTAATATTCATAAAGCCTTTGGTGGCAATCAAGTGCTAAAAGGCATCGACTTGACCATTAATAAAGGTAAAGTGGTTGTCATATTAGGACCTTCAGGCTCTGGTAAAACCACATTTTTGCGTTGTCTTAATGCGCTGGAGATTCCTGATAAAGGCGTCATTGCATTTGATGATGATAGCCTAAAAGTTGACTTTGCGACTAAGCCAAGCAAAAAAACGCTGCTCGCTTTGCAGCGTAAATCTGGCATGGTGTTTCAGTCTTATAATTTGTTCCCGCATAAGACAGCGATTGAGAATCTGATGCTTGGGCCTACGGTGGTGCAAGGACAAAGCAAAGCGCAAGCACGAGAGCAGGCTTTGGTCTTGCTAGATAAAGTAGGGCTATCAGACAAAGCTGATCTCTATCCATTCCAGCTATCTGGTGGTCAGCAGCAGCGTATTGGCATCGCCCGTGCACTAGCGATTGAACCCTCATTGTTATTGTTTGATGAGCCAACGTCTGCACTTGATCCAGAGCTGGTACAAGATGTCCTTGAAACCATGAAGCAGTTAGCGTCAGAAGGCTGGACGATGGTCGTGGTCACTCACGAAATCAACTTTGCCCGTGATGTGGCAGACCACGTGGTCTTAATCGAAGACGGTGTCGTTGTCGAAGAAGGCAGCGCCAAACAGTTATTTGAAGACTCGCGCCATCCACGTACGCAAGCGTTTTTGCAGCGTATCGAGCAGTAAGCGATTTATATCGTTGCAATATGTTTAGTTAGAAAGAAGCCCATTGAGGGCTTTTTTTGTGTCTATAATTTGAGTTTGACGGTTTTGGACAAATTTTATGTAGCCTCTGTCAACGTAGGTACAGCAAGCGAAAAAAATACCTTTTTTAAAAGCCAAGTCGGTAAGGTTAAGAATACATATACTCATACTTGACTATTCTAAGCATCATAGCCACCTTAACAAAATAGTAATATATTAAAACTTTTTTTTATTTATATTGATGTTTTAATAAAGTTAAAAACACTCTTAACCTAGTGCTTAAAGGAGCTGGTTTGAATATTCGTAACGTATCAATTTTCTTTTGCGTTTTGTTGACTGCTTGTCAAGTTACAACCTCTCCTTCGAAAGACATGAAAGTAGCAAAGGACTATTCTCAAAGTACTATGCCTTTAGTTCATTACTCTTCTACTAGTGGTCAGGGTTTATTTTATACTTACCCTTTCAATTTTTCCGATCTCAATGAGAGTGAAATTTTACAAGGTGTAAATGTACAGCTTAAATACGAAAATGAATGTATTTATTTCCAGTATGGCCCACACAAAGCCGTACCGCTGCTACCATACGGGGTTTCGAGCTGGGATAAAAAGAATCAGACTTTAAAATATTTTAATGTCATTTACCAAGTAGGCGATACTATAAGCGCTGGAGGGACTCTAACTTCTAAAGATAATCCTAACGGCTATATTCTAAAAGGCTTAAAAACCACACCTTCAGATAAGTGCAACTTGGATAAGATCTTAGTTTTATTTGGATTGCCAGATGGAAGAGCGTTGCATGATAAATAGTTCTAATTCATAGATTATAAATGATCATTTTAATTTAACTTGAAGTTTATACCATTAATCAAGCCTATCTATTGCGTCGTTTTTTAATCCAAATTTGGCTATCGCACCCTACCAGACAACCAAATAACAAGGCTAAACCGTTTGCCGTCTTTTAAGCCAGCGAGGCACCCGTGTGGTCGTGCCATTGACCACTGCATTTAACAACGCCGCCAGCAAAATCAGTGTCACGCCCAGATATTGAATCCAAGACAGAGCTTGATGTAGCAGTATCATTGCCAGCGCAATCGCCGTCAACGGCTCAAAAATCGTAAACACAGATGCACGCGAGGCAGGCAATTTCTCCAGCGCTTTCATATACAAGCCGAAGGGAACGACTGTACCCAAGAGCGATAGCCCTAACACATAGCCCCAAGTCAGTAGTGGTAAGGACATTAGCTGATCATAGGTGTGATACGTTTTGGGCAGTAATAGCAGCCCGCACGCGCTGATTACTACGGAAGTGAAAAATACCAAAGGGGCAGGGTGCGCATCATGCATCGCACGCTTACCGAGCACACCGTATAGTGAGTAGCACATCCCTGCTGCCAAGCCGAGCAAAATACCCCAATTGACCTCTGCTTGCTCACCCAGCATCGTCAACCCAACCCCAAAAACCGCCATGAATGCCAGCGCGATAGATTTTCGCGTAATGGACTCACTGAGCAAAAACTTTGAGAATAACAAGCTAAACACAGGTGCGGTATAAAGCAAAGCCACCGCAGGGCCCGCGCCAACATAACTGACAGCAAAAAAATAGCAGACGGACATCCCCAGTACACCAATCAAGGACTGAAGTGCTAGCCCAAACCACTGCTTGGGTCGTAGTTTGATCAGCTGTGGCCATAGGGTCGGTAGCATGGCTAAGATAATCACTGCTGCCGTCACGATGCGTAATATCGTGACTTGCCAACCACTAAAGCCCATTTGATTGAGGTAGGTTGAGAATATCCCAAGCGTCCCCCAGCAGGTTGCCGCGGTAATGATTTGGACAATGCCTATCCATGACTGATGCGAGTGTATCGCCGCTGTACTGTCGATATTTGCCATAATGGTTTCTTCTTACGATCTAAATGACATTGGGCTATAGTCAATCAATATTAAAAGTGGTACAAGGCGGACGAGTGCAAGTGCTACAGTAGTAGGCTAAACGAGTCTAACGCTGTAACATTTTAATAGTGGTTCGACTATATTGCCAAAGCGCCTGTGATGTAAAGGCGCCAAGCCGTATTGCAATAAGAAAAGACAACCGGTTCAAGGGCTGTCTTTTGTTTGTTCTTTTAGTCTATCATTAAAAGATTATAAACTGCTACTAGGGCGTGGTCTAAATTTAATCGACTGTTATTTAAAATGGAAGACGTGGCTGGATAGTAGCATTTACACCTGCAGTAAGAAATTACTCAGCAAACGCTTAGCGCCCTCAGTAGCAAACGATTCAGGGTGAAATTGTACGCCTTGAATCGGATAGTCTTTGTGCTTTAGTCCCATAATCTCATCGCCCGTCAGCGCAGATTCATCGAAGCTTAATGTCGCTCGCTCGTCATTGGCGACGACTGAGGTAATCGTTAGGCAGCTTGGGATCGTATCGGCTTTCACCACCAGTGAATGATAGCGCATGATTTCAAGCGCTTGCGGCAAGCCCTGATAGATACCCTTACCATCATGGCGAATCGATGAGACCTTGCCATGCATCGGCACACTGGCACGTACCACATCGCCGCCGAACACATGCGCGATACCTTGCATACCGAGGCACACGCCCAGTAGTGGCACAGTCTTGCCCAGTTTCTCGATGACCTCGCTACATATACCAAAATAGGCAGGATCATCAGGGGAGCCAGGGCCAGGTGAAATGATGATTCTATCCAGATTCATTGCTTCTACCTCTGCGAGGGTAATCTCATTATTGCGCTTCACGGTGACGCTGGTTTCTTTATCATCGCTCAAGGTTTGCAGAATCTCGCCGACATATTGGTACAGATTGAAGGTAAACGAGTCGTAGTTATCGATAATTAAAACATTCATGGGTCATAAACTCTTTGATAAAAATAGGGGTAATTATGGTTGCATAAAGCTGTCTAATACGACTTTCATCGCCGACAGCTTACGCTGAATCTCTAGATACTCATCGGCTGGGTTTGAGTCATAGACATTGCCGCCGCACGTTTGCGCGTAGGCTGACTCGCCGCTGATAAACAGGCTACGAATTGGAATGGCAAAAATACAATCACCATTGAAGTTAAATGAACCCAGCGCGCCGCCATAAGCACCGCGCCCATCGGGCTCCAGCTCGTTAATCACCTTAATAGCCTCTACCTTAGGAGCGCCTGATAACGTACCAGCGGGGAAGTTGCTGGCAAGGGCACTGAACATATCTTCGTCAGGGTGCAAGATGCCGACGATCTCAGAGGAGATATGCTGTACGTGCGAGAAGCGCTTGATGTCCATCAAACTACGCACTTTTACCGTGCCAAATCGCGCCACTCGGCCAATATCATTACGATGCAAGTCGACTAACATATTGTGCTCGGCAATTTCTTTGTCATCGTTGAGTAGGGCGCGAGCAAGTTTGCGATCTTCTGCCACATCGACGCCACGCTTGGCAGTACCTGCGAGTGGGTAAGTTTCCATCTCGCCTTGACGCAAGCGAAACAGTAGCTCAGGGGAAGCACCAATGATGCACTGCTGAGCAAATTTCATAAAATACATGTGCGGCGAGGGGTTCACGGTACGCAATTTTTCGTAGATGGGCATTTTGTCGCCAGCAATACGATATTTGGACTTAAACCCAACCTCACACTGAAAGATACGACCAGAGATGATGTCTTCTTTGACTTGCATCACTACCTTGGCATGCTCATCTTGACTCATACCATCGCCCAAAAATTCAACGGTGGGTGCTTCGTAGCTGGGAACTGGCTCATCAAGTAGGGCTTTGATTTGCTCGATACGATTATTCTGCTGAGCGGTTGGATAATAAAAGTAGAAAATCTCACCCGTCATTTTATCGAGCGTCAAGCCGTCCAAATAGACGCCAAATTTAAATGGCTCAAAGTCTTCACTGGCTTTGACTGTCAGGCTTGGCTCAAAAAAATTCACACAGTCATAGCCCAAATAACCGACGAGACCGCCACTTTGATCACGGGCAATGACGTGCTGCGGCGTGATGGCGCGGAGCAATTGATAAGGATTGTCAGTTTGATAACGAGTCGTTTCAGCCGTTTTGTTATCAGTGATAGCGAGCGTATTACGGTCAATAGCAGCGATGGTGGTCACAGGATCAAAGCCGATGGCATGGTGGCGTGAGATATGACTGTCTTCGCCCAATGACTCGAGCAAATAACAGGTGTCAAAAGCGCTCTCGATACGTTTGAATAATGCAAAAAAATCGATATCTTGCGTGAGCTTGATACGTTGTGGTTTGCTCGGGATATCGATAGGTGCAGGTTGGGTATGTATGGGCGTACTAGCAGTCATAATAAAGTCCAAAATGGTTCAAATATGTGTCAATCAACAATTAATAAAGTAATGAGTAAAAGGGTAGAAAGTATTGAGATCGGTGGTTTAAGCGCGTTCTCTATGGGTCGCAAGCAGTGCACTCACATCATGGCTGTGCATGGCTCTAGCACCGCGAGAGACAGTCGCGATACCAACGCCTAGTTGCTCAGAGATGTCACGCTGCGTGATACCTCGATCAAGCAAGTCAAAGATACGAATGCGGTTAGCAATGTCGTGCTGCTCTTTATTCGTCAGCAGGGCACTGAGTAGCTTTTCAATCTCTGCGCTATCAGTACAGTTTGCCAGATGACTCAGTAAGCTGTGATAAGGGTCAGTACTCATAATCGTGGTCTTAATCAAATAAAGTTTTCATCAAAAAACAGTCAGGATAGCCATGATACTTTTGGCTTGTATCAGCATTCTAGTACAGTAGTACAAGAAATACAAGTGATGAGCTAAGTTAATAACAGGCTGCTATAGACGTGATGATAGACGTGATGATGTTTAAGCTTTGTTTATATAGATTCAACTCGTGGCCAGCATCATATTCGATAGCATATTTATAGTTAATACCAAGCGTTGCTGCGTTGTATTGCTACGTCCACCTGGCGTACTAAGTACTAGAATTGAGAATGTATGGTATTAATTATTGCCAAATTGTTAATACTTAGTTATTATGCCTCTCTTTATTTAAACGCTAATCATTATCATTAGTATTAATAGTGTTATTTGCACGACATGATTGAGTGTTTTTAAGGTAATGAATCTTCTGATAGGCGCTATTTTCAGGACTATTCGATGATAGGTTTTAAAAATAATTCTAATTTTTGACAGTAAATAAAGTGAGTAGATGTGTTATGCGCGAAGTAAAGTTATCTAGCAGATTGACTGTGCTATCTATGGGTGTAGCAGCGGCATTGTGTGCACAAGCTGCCAGTGCTGCAACGGCAGCAGATATGCCAAACACGACATTGCAAACGATTACCGTGACAGCAAATAGCTCTGTCCGCGATAGTGTACAAGAGGACTCTGTCTATATAGATGACTATACGCCAGCAGCTCAAGCAAGCCATCTGAGCGATTTTCTGGACGTCGTACCGGGGGTAAGCGTAGGCGGTACCTCATCGGTCAACCAACGTATTCGTGTACGTGGTCTTGATGATACCAACCTAAAAGTAACGATTGATGGCGCACGTCAAGAAGGCGCGTTGTTCTACCACATGGGTGATGTCACTATTGATCCAGATCTGCTAAAACAAGCAGAGGTGTCAGTGGGCAATAACTCAGTGACGCTCGGTAATGATGCTATCGGCGGTGCGGTTGCTTTTGAGACAGTCGACGCGGCAGATTTACTTAAGCCTGGTCAAAAAATAGGTGCTAAGCTGCATGCAGGCTACGGCAGCAACAATGATGAACTGCTAACCTCAGCTACTGTGTATGGTGCGCCAACAGAAAATATTGATTTACTGGCTTATTATGGCAAACGTGACGCGGACGCTGGTGAAGATGGTAAAGGCCGTAAAATCCAAACGGAAGATAGCGAAGGCGAAAACATCTTATTAAAAGCGGGTGCGTATGTCGGTAGTGATCATCATGTAGGCGCTAGCTTTAGCCGTACCGAAAACAAAGGCAAGTTCCCATTACGTCCAGATTTTCCTGCTGGTGGCTGGAACCCAATCATCCCGCAGGAAGTCAAACGCGATACCTATGCGCTTGACTACGCATACAGTCCTGCCAACCAGTTGGTCAATGTAGACGCCAATGTATATCAGACCAGCACACAGATTTTGCGTAACTCTGATGGCGTACCTGGGTTTGAGTTTGATGCGGAAGTCAAAACTACAGGCGGCAAAATACAGAACACCAGTATCGTCGATAGCAGCATCATCAACGGCGTACCAGGGGTTCATAAGTTCATCGCTGGGGTTGAGCATTACAAAAAAGAATCTGACTATAGCAGTGTTCAACGAGGTACAACTATACCAGTTGCTGGTACAGATGAAGCAACCAATACGTCTGTGTATCTAGAAGACCAATGGCAGATGGGTAAGCTTAGCTTAACGCCCGGCGTCCGCTATGACCGTTATGAGTCTCCAGAGTACGTATCGGCTGGCAAGACTTACGACAATGTCGTTGGCGCATTG
The DNA here is from genome assembly GCF_059693765.1 of Psychrobacter sp. CR212. NCBI lineage: Bacteria > Pseudomonadati > Pseudomonadota > Gammaproteobacteria > Moraxellales > Moraxellaceae > Psychrobacter > Psychrobacter sp. CR212. The sequence goes on from NZ_JCATIF010000001.1 coordinate 333,742, forward strand.
GCCGCCAGTTATGAGATTGCACCGCGTACCCAGCTATTTGCGAGCTATACGCAGTTATTTAATGGCCCAGATCTTAGCCAAACGATCTTTAATTCCGACGGTGTTGATACCTATGTGAACAATGACCTAGAAGCAGAAGAAGGTGACAATGCAGAAATCGGTATTGCGACAACGCTGCGTGGTTTGACCATGGCTGATGACTCTTTAAAACTGAGCGCTAAGTACTTTGAAACCAATATCGAAAACTATATTGAGTTCGTACGTGCAGGTGACAGTAGAACTGGTATGAATTGTACCACTGGGCAACTAGGTACAAGTGCTGCCCCTGAAGCCTGCCAAGGTGTCATTAACAATGACGAAGATTTTAAGATCAAAGGCGTAGAGTTATCAGCTGATTATCGCGCAGATAATTTCAACATGGGTCTAAGCTATGCTCGTGCACGTAGCAAAGGCGAAGATACGGGTTACAATATCTCTTCTGTCAGCGGCAGTGGCTCAGAGTCTGGTGACAAGTACATGGTCAATCTTGGTTACGCTCCAACCAGCACCACCGAGCTTGGCTGGCGCAGTATTTATGTCGCCGATGTGACACCAAATACCGCCGGTGATGACAACGAAAAACCAGGCTATGACGTGCATGATATCTTTATGACTTATGCACCAACTCAAATCGAAGGTCTAAAGGCCACGCTAGGTGTCTACAATATCTTTGATGAGACTTATGCAAGTCATGCATCGCGCAACTCTATCGATGATGCCTATACTGATTTTGAGATGGGACGTAATATCAAAACGTCTTTAACGTATCAGTTCTAATATAGCTTATCTGGTTTGAGTCTAATCGTACTTATAGAGTCAGCTGTCTGTACATGGGAGCTGGCTTTTTATTGCCTACTGGCTTTTGGATTGGCTATAGCAGCAATGACGCTAACGGATAAATACCTACCCAAACAACATATAATAAAGAACCAAGACCCATGATTACATTCAATCCTCGTCAAGCCTGCTTGTGGATTCACCGTTATACTGGGCTTGCTATGGCAGCCTTTTTAATCATTGCCAGTCTCACGGGTGCGCTGCTCGCTTTTCATCATGAGCTTGACGATGTGTTTAATCACAAACTGGCCAGTATCGAGGCGCAAAGCACACCGATGCTGTCTATTTCTGAGCTACATGACACAGTAATAACGACGTATCCAGAGTATGCATTTTCTAGTATGCCGACCGCTATTGATGACGGTAAATCGGTTGTATTTGCTGTAGACAGATGGCGCGGCAATGCCAGTTCAGACGCACCTGAGCCAACCTTTCATGAAGTTTATGTTGACCCTTATACTGGCGCGATTATCGGTACGCGTGATAAGGAGGCATGGGCATGGCATAACACCATGTGGAAGGTATTTTGGTTGCACCGCGACTTATTGCTTGGTGATATTGGTAAATGGGTCTTGGGCGTTGTCTCGCTAGTTTGGACGATTAATTGCTTTATTGGCTTTTACTTAACGTTTCCTCGAGCAGTCAAATCGAGTCAGTCAAAACAAGTCTCTAGCAAAAAACGCACCTCGCTGTTTAAGCGCTGGCTACCTGCATGGAAAATTCGCCGAAAAACCAATACCTTTAAGCTTAACTATGATTTGCATCATGCGTTTGGTCTGTGGCTATGGGTGATGCTATTTGTCATCGCTTGGTCGAGCGTTGGGTTTAATCTAAAACCCGTTTATCAGCCTGTGATGCAGGCAGTGGTCGGACTGACGCCAAGAGAAAGAGGGCGACCGCCAACCAAGCCTGAACCGAATAAAACAGTAGAAAATCAGGGTAGGGCAGATAAGTCTATAAACTCAAATACGACTGTTAACGATAGCCGCAATACAGCGGATGCCATTGCTCAAACAGTCAATAAGAGCAACAGCATTGCCTATCTGAGTGCCCAAGCCGATATTGCGGCGCGGCAGAATGGTACGGCTGTACAGCAGTTATTGGGTATCCGCTGGGTTGCAGAGGATAAGCAGTGGCAGATGCGTTTCAAAACAGATAGAGATATTGGTACACACAGCGGCGCGTCATCTATTACGGTTGATGCTGCCACAGGAGAGGTTGCGCGCGTTAGTTTTGGTTATCAAAGCGGTTTTGGCAACAAAGTAGACCAATGGCTTTCAACGCTGCATATGGGACATATCGGTCATGGGTGGGGCCATCGACTGTATCAAGCATTTTTGGCAATGATTGGACTGGCAGTTGCGGTGCTATCAGGGACAGGTGTGTATCTATGGTGGAAAGGCCGACAGCAGCGTTTAAAGGCGTTGCAAAAGCTCAAATAGATATTAAAACATAAAATTGATGTGCTCAATATAGTGCTAGTACCAATGCACTAGCATTATATTGAGCTTTTTTACATAAGAAGAAGTGGGGTTTTACACCGTATCAACAATCACAGGACGACCCTGATGATTGAGCACAGTCACATCGACATTGTATAAATCTTTCATTGTCTCTTTGGTAATAACATCAGCAGGGCGACCAACAGCCATCACTTCTCCTGCTTTCATTGTAACGACCGTATCGGCAAATTGTGCTGCTTGATTGATATCATGTAGGACGATCACCACGGTTTTTTGCTGATTGTGGCTAAGCGTACGTAGCTCACGCATGAGTCGACCAGCATGATACATATCTAGGTTATTGAGTGGCTCATCAAGCAATAGATAGGGCGTATCTTGGCAGACGATCATTGCAATCAGCACGCGCTGACGCTGTCCACCTGATAGCGTTGACAAGAAACGCTCGGCAAGTGGCTCCAGCTCAAAGCGTTCAAGGATTTCTTGTACTTTTTGCTGATCGCCTACGGTTGGTTGTCCTTGATGATAAGGGTAACGACCAAACATCAGCAGCTCATGCACGCGCAGTCGTCCTTGTACATGGTTGTCTTGTCCGAGCATAGCGACCGTCTTGGCAAGTGTGCGCGCCTGACAGCTGACAATATCACGTTCCTCATTATCTACAGCGAAGCTCACTTGTCCAGATTGCAGTGGTTGCAAGCGAGCCATGACAGAAAACAACGTCGATTTTCCAGCGCCGTTAGGCCCAATCAAAGCAATGACCTGCGCCGTTGGTAGGGACAACGTAATGTCATGCAAGATTTGTTGTTTGCCAATATGGTGAGAGATATTATTCAGTTTAATCATAATCGTCTTATTTAAAAAGTCTTAGGGCTTTCTTTATCAACAGCATCAGCTAAATAAACAATGTCGGCTGAGTCGTTATAACGAACGGCGTTGAGACATAAATATCAATGCCAAGAATACGAGGCCACCTGCTAGCTCTATCACAACGGACAATACGCCTGCCATATCTAGCACTTGCTCAAAGAGTGTCTGACCCAACACCAAGCAAATCATAGCGACCAAACTGACCAATATCAGCCGCTCAGTATGATACATGTGTCGAGCGATACGATTGGTCAATGCACAAACCAATAGACCAAAGAAAGTCACTGGACCGACCAGTGCAGTGGCTGTGGCGACTAGCACTGCGATAACAGTTAATAGGCCAAATGCCAGACGTTGATAATTGATACCAAGGTTAATGGCTTGGGCTTGTCCGAGCATCAGCACATCGCATTGGTAGCGCCAGCGCCAGACAAACACCGCAGTGATGATACAGATAAATAGGCTAATGCCTAATAGCTGAGGATTGACCGTATTGAACTGCGCGTAGCTAGCGGACTGTACGACCACAAAATCATCAGGGTTAATCAGCCGTGCAATGAGTGCTGATAAACTGCGGAACAACACACCAAAGATAACGCCCACCAATATCAAGCGTGTCAGATCCTGACTGCTTTTAGAAAATAATAGCTTAAATAATAATAAAGATGCCCCAAACATCAGGACAATCTCTAGCGTGAACTTGGCAATAGGATCGAGACTGGTAAAACTAATCGCCCCTAAAAAGAAAACCAGTAAGCTTTGTAGCAAAACATAGAGCGAATCAAACCCGAGTAGGGAGGGCGTTAGAATTGGATTGTGAGTCAACGTTTGAAACAATAACGTCGACACGCCAATCGCATAGCCAACCACCATCAGAGCCAGTAATTTCTTGCCCCGTAGCGGTAGCGCAAAGTCCCAATAGCCATTGACATTGAGTGTCATAAACAAGGTCATCGCGATAAGTAAAATAATGGCTGCAATGGATTTCGGATGCGCAGCTATCCATGCCCAAAGCTTTGCCAACTGACCTTGGGCAGCAGCTGAGTACTGACCATCTGCTGAAGATGAGTTGTCTATCGCTGTGCTAGGGTCTGTAGAGCGAGCCTTTGTGGCAGTAAGCTTAGTTGATGAGAACATACAAAAATCCTATGGTGCCAAGCTTATCTAATAAGGCAAAAAATGAACGACGGTACATGAGTACCAAAAGTGGGCATACAGTTAGTAAACATAGTGCTATTGCTCAGCTGGCGCGCGCAATAATAGCCATAAAAACAGCACTGTACCGACCACGCCAAATACGGTGGCAACAGGCACTTCGAATGGATAGCGAATCGAGCGACCGATAATATCGCACAGCAATACTGCCGAAGCACCAAGTAGCGCGACTGCAGGCAAGCTACGACGCAACTTATCTCCCATCAGTCGGCTCACAATGTTTGGTACGACAAGGCCAATAAAAGGAATCATACCCACGGTCACGACCACGACGGCACTCATCATGGCGACCATACCCACGCCAATCCACGTGACTTGGCGTTTACTAATACCCAAGTTCAAGGCGATATTGTCACCCAAGCCAACGATGGTTAGCTTATCGGCGATGATATAGGCGAGTACACACAGCGCGCCCGTGAGCCACAGCAGCTCATAGCGACCGGCTAGTACGCCTGAGAAATCCCCAAACTGCCAGACGCTCAGCATCTGTAGCGACTCAGTTTGATAGGCGATAAAGGTGGTGACTGCTTCGATAATGCCGCCGAAGACAATACCAATCAGTGGAACCATCAAAAAATCAGTTGGTGGTATACGATGAATCAATAGCATAAAGAGCATCATACCGAATACAGCGGCGATGGTCGCTACGCTCATCTTCACAATGAGCGCACTGGCAGGGAACAGTAGGCTGACCACTAGCAAACCAAGTGCAGCACTCTGAGTTGCGCCGACCATGGACGGCTCTACAAAGCGGTTTTTGAGCACCACTTGAATGATCATTCCCGCCACTGCCATCGCAATGCCCGTCAAAATAATCGCAACGGTGCGCGGGATACGGCTGACCAGTAGTAGCGAGCTATCAGAGTTTGCACTATGACTAATGATACTTTGTAAGATACCCGACCACGAAAAGTCAGCCACACCAATAGATAAGCTCAATAACACCAAAAGCCCCATGATAATGAGGCTTGCTGTGTTGATTAACCACGGTGGTATGGCGGCACGTCGATATTTCGAGCCTAAAGTATGGCTAGCGCTTCCTTGCCAATTTGATACTGGCAAAGAAGCGCTAGGTTTGAGCCTAGCACGAGCACGGTGTGAAAATAACGACATAATTTTTATTGGCTTAAAAATGAGCAGTAATAACGGTAGTGATAATGGCCTACGTTGTGTGCAATTACTTGCGTAACGACCTAGTAGGGCAATTATTCAACAATAAGCACAGTTACTTAGCGTTAGCAAAGGCATCTTTAATCGTTGTGAGATCCTGCATCCATTGGTAATAGCCACCAAACGCTAGGTAAGAGTCTGGGCTTAGATAAACCACTTGCTGCTTGCTCCACGCATTGGTCTGCGCGACCAGCGGATTGTCCAATACGGCTTTGGCACCGATACCATCTTCACCAATTGCAGCGCTGCGATCGATAACAAACAACCAGTCTGGATTGGCTTTTTGGATATATTCAAAAGAGACCGGCTGTCCATGAGGGGCATCGGCAATCTGCTTATCTGCCATTGGTACACCTAATACAGTATGGATAAACCCGTAACGAGATTTGTCGCCATATGCTGACATTTTGTTGCCATTGACCATGACGACTAGGCCAGTGCCTTTATCTTTGGTGACACCCTTTGTCTCGTCGATAAGCGTATCTATGTCTTGTTGCAATCTAGCGGCCTGATCGCTTTTGCCAAATAGCGCACCTAAATCATGCAAACGCTGCTTACTCGACTCATAAATATTAGCCGTGTCGATAGACATGTCCAACGTCGGCGCGATGTTTGACAGCTCGTTATACTTTTCTGCCATGCGTGAGCCCACCAAGATTGCTTGTGGTTGCATGGCATTTAATGCTTCAAGATCTGGCTCAAACACAGTGCCGACCGCTTTTGGTTCAGGCTGTGTTTTTGAGTGTAAATTGTCTAACAGCAAACTGCCTGGCATACCATCAACAGCCACGTCTAATGCTGCCAAGTCTTGCATCAAGGTCATGTCATACACCACCAACGGTGAGGGACTCATTGCCAGATCAACATCACCCTTAGCGGTATTCACCGTGATTTTTTCAGCAGATACAGCATCGTTGTTGGCAACGTTTGCAGACTCATTGGCCGTTTGATTGGTAGCTGTAGCATCAGCTGATTCAGACTCAGGTGAGCTACAACCTGTCACACTGATAGCAGCGATTAAAGCTGTCATCATAGTAGCCAATAATGGACGCTTAAAAAAAGGACTGGTAGAGCGATTTGATAATGAAGTAGTAGACATAATAGACTCGGTATATCGTGTATTTAGGCAATGTTTTAACAATCTAATTGCACATGTAGGACAATAAAAAATAGGAAAATGACGAGCGTTATCAAGCATGTTTTTGAATAAATTCGAGATAGGCTGATAGAAATCTCATCGGTTCTGCCTGCTAACCTTGTTCTTATAGGTTAGGCATTTTTATAATTTGAATATTCTTATATAAATCATTTTTTAAAATAGGACTACTAGACAGAACAGCCTCTATGATAAAGTAGTTGAGACTCATTATCAATACAAATGATAATGGTTTTTATTAGCAATGGATGGCTATCTATAAATAATTGTCTACAAATTGAGTCATTAGCTGTACCATTTAATAGGTGATGTTTTTTTTCCAAAGACAGGTAGTAGGTGAGCCACAGGTATTAAAATAGAGGTGTTGGTTAATCAAATAAGCTCAGCAAAAGAAGTATAAAAAAGTTGGCAAACAAAGAAATATTGTAAATTATTATTGATAATAATTATCGTTTGCATTATTATCTACGCCATTCCATCCCGGACAATAAATATTAGGCTGTTATGAGTTCAACGGATTTAGAGGCCCCACCAATCAGATCGATCCTACTCTCTATTTTAGTAGTGGTAGGACTGCATGTGCTAACAGCAGTCGCATTGGTGAGCATAAAAGCGCCCAAATTACAGCCTGAGCCAAAACAAGACATACCGCCGGTTGAAATAGAGTTCGTCACGCTACCGACTAAAAGCGCAGCGCCTATAGCAGAAACGAAAGAACCTGTGCAGCAGGTCAAAAAGGTCACCATCAAAAAAGAAGTGCAACCTGAGCCTGTACAACAGCCAAAAGCAGAGCCACCGCCTAAGAAGCGTGTCGAGACACCTATAGAACCAGCGAAGCCTGTGGTGAAAAAAATATCTGAAACACCGCCGATCATCGCAACCGAAAAAACATCTACTGAGAGTAGTCAAAAGCCTGTACCAACAGAAGCAGCACCCAAAAAGATCAGCCCAGAACCGATAGTCGATACATCGGCTGCTGATGAGCAGCGCAAAGAGGCTGCTGCCCGAGCCAAAAAAGCCGCTCAAGAAGCACAAGACAGAGCAGCGCAAGAAGCTAAAAGAGTCGCGGATGCTAAGGCTGCGGCACAAGCCAAAGCTGCTAGAGAAGCAGAAGCCGCCGCCCAAGCCAAAGCCGCTAGAGAAGCAGCTGAGGCTGCTGCGGAAGCTGCTGCTCGAGCACAGAGTAATGAGCCTGTAAGCTTTACTGCGAGCGCTGCCAATTGGGCCTCTGCACCGAAATTTAGCTTCCCTGATCGTGCGGCACGTAGAGCGCGTTCAGGTGATACGCTCAACGTGGTATTGGTACTGCGCGTCAATAAACAAGGTGGTATCGATAGCGTGCGAGTGGCGCAGTCTTCAGGCAATACTTTGCTGGATAAAGAAGCCCAGCGTCAAGTACGCTCTGGCAAGTTCAAACCCTTTACCAAGAATGGCGCACCAGTGGTGGGCAATGTGACCTTGCCGATCAGCTATGCGGTTCCTTGAGCATTTATATTTTATAACAACGTATTTATTGATAATCTTTCATAATAAGACAAGGCATGATACTCGTTTTAGTAGCATGTGATGGCATAAAACATTAAGGAGTCTGATATGGACTTTATGCAATACTGGCAGATCAGCGACATGGTGACAAAGACGTTATTCTTTTTGTTACTTGCGTTATCTATTCTCTCTTGGGTGACAGGTATCGTCCGCGTATTGCAAAGTCGCAAACTGGCGACCAGTGTGGCAGATGACTTGAATCAACAACTACAAGCAAAGCAGGCCGATTTGGTCGGCTCCGATGCTGCCGCTCGTCGTTTGGTCACTGAACAGACGTTACTCAAGCACATAGGGCGCTACCGTTTTGCCAGCGAGCGCGGCTTACCTATTCTTGGAACGACGGCAGCGATCGCGCCATTTATCGGCTTATTTGGCACGGTGTGGGGCATTTTCCACGCGCTGCATAATATTGGTATGAGTGGACAGGCAGGATTGGGACAAGTGGCAGGCCCCGTTGGTGAGGCACTAATTATGACGGGTCTTGGTATCGCTGTGGCTATTCCAGCTGTGGTGTTTTACAACATAGCAGTACGTATCAATCGCCGTGTGATGTATCAAGCCAATGATAGAGCACATGATCTGTTGTCCGGGTCTGCTGAGCCTGTGCCATTGTCTACTAGCCCGAATGCGGGCGCAACATCGGTGCAGGCGGTTAAAGGCAATCGCTCAAATACTATCGATGCAGCAGTAGACACGCAGCAAGCGCGCCACTACAGCAGCTCTGTGGCAGAATAAAAAAGCACCTCTTGGCGGCATGACAATAAACACAAGTATTGAGAATAATTATGGCATTTCAACTGGGTGATGATGACGTTCAAGGTATGAATGAGATGAACCTCATTCCGCTTATCGATATCATGCTGGTATTGATGATTATCTTTTTATTGACAGCGACCGTGCTGAATCCGACGGTTCCTTTAGATTTGCCAAAGACCAGTGCTGAGGTCAATCAAACGCCGCCAGAAGCCATTCAAATCAGTATTGATAAAGACGCGGGGATATTTTGGGACAGCGATCCCATCAGCATGGAAGCGCTAGAGGCGCGTTTGCAGGAGCAAGGCGCAACCGGCAAAGATCCTTCAGTACAACTGCGCGCTGATAAAGAAGGTAAGTATGATACGGTCGCTCAGGTCTTGGCGGCTGCCAGTCAAGCAGGACTTACCAAGATTGCCTTTGTCAATGAATAATAGCAGCGATAAACGGTAGTAAGTAGTAATAAGCAGCGAAATGCAACGTCCGTTACAGCAAAAAATTAGCGATATAAATCAACAAGCCAATGAATAGCACGAGCGCCATAACAATAATAAGAACGATTAAAATAATAAGCTTCTCTCCGACCTCAGTGACGACTTAAACCTCAAATTAAGTCATCACTGAGGTTTTCTTTTTACCAGCCATAGCCAAATGGACGGTAGCCAAAGCCCAGATGTCCGTAACCAAACGGATAAGGCGAGCGCAAGTAATCCAGATCGCGCTGACGGATATAGTAGTAGCGTCCTTGAGAGTAAGCTTCTTCTAATTTCTCAATACCTTCTAATGGACAGACTGGCTGCCAGTCATAGCCTTCGCGACCGAGCTTATAAGCATTCAGCTCGGTACAGTAGTTTTTGAGACCTTGCTGTCGTCCTTGCTCCCACTGTATGCGGCTAGGACTGGCGCCGCCGACACTGGCGCAGCTGTTGGTATAGTGTCCAAAGTAAGCCCCTGAACGACCTTGTAGACCATCGGCATAACCGACTTCTTGCCAGTTACTGCTTTGACATTGCTGTGGGGTCAGGCTTTGGGTGGTGGCACAGCCTGACACTGTTAGCACGATTGCGCCAAGTAATGATAAGCTTATGCCAGTGTTGCTCAGGAGTTTACCTGTCAGCTTGCTAGCGATATAAGCGCTTGATGAGTTTGACTTAATAAGATAATTCATAATAAACCTGCGCGCGTTTAAAATTATGGTTTATCATAGCACTTTTTTACGCCGACCACTTTTTGTATCTGGTTTTTGTATGTGGCTATGCTACTGATGATTAGGCACGCTAAATGTCTGATTTAACAGTATAACTGACAAATAAAGAGTGAGCCATACAGCCAGTTTTTGAATAGTAGTTGAGTGGCAGTGCTTGATTTTTGCGGGTTCGAGCTCATTATAAGTCTTGCTATATCGTTATCTGTCATGTGAGTAGCAGCCAGTTCACGTTAACGATTTATAGGATAGTTATTTATAAAGCCGTTATTTTTACTGTTAGCGTAGACAGCGGTTATCAGCCGTGGCAGTTATATTGATATTGTTTAGCATCATTTTTATTTAGTTAAAAGGCCAGAGCATCATGGGAACATTGATTGGCGTTATCATTGTACTATTCGTCTTAGGGAGTATGATGGCGCTCAAACCGAATGGTATCGATCAGCGTTTAGACAAGCTGCGTATGACCGCACGCCGTTTGCAGCTTAATCCAAAGCTCGTTGCTTGCCCTGATTGGATCAAAGGTCGTGATAATGAATATGGCCGCGGTATGCTTGGACAGTATTGTCTGATATTAGAAGAGACCAAACTGCCGCACACACGCTATCAAGTGATCGATGGACAATGGCGACCAGATAACAGTTTTGTTGATACCAGCGATGATGCAAAAACACTCCATATTCCAAGTGCCATTCGCTCTACGCAAAGCAGCAATAATGTGACGGTAAAAAAAACCGATTTTAGCTTGGACAAAGCGCCATTAGAGCTACCAGTGAGCATTGAGCCGTTTGTTAAAGGGCTGATGACCAAGGCAAATAGCATTATCATCTATTGGGAAGACATTGCTTACGTGCGCCCAAACTCTAATCCCACGTATCATCAGCAACGTATTGAGGAAGATCTGTTAGTGCTCAAAGCCAATCTTGAGAAGTGGGCGATACAAATGCAAAAAGACGTGAAAGGCTAGTAAAGCGCTTTTTTGTCTCCATTAAAGGGCGATATGCAAGCAGTTTTTCATATTCAATTTATTTAAAGTTGACAGTTTAACGCTTAGCAGTGTAACGTCTTTATAACTATATCTTTATTTTATGGTTATAATTTGTTTTATAACCTTTTTTATCAGCAGCCATTATTACTATAAATCACTTTACTGCTGACTGTAATTTCACCTTTAGTTTACTTATATTTTTTAATTTACCTATATTATGGTGTCGTCGAATATGGCAAAAACCACAACCAAAAAAGCCGCAGCATCAGCTGCTGACAGCCCAAAGGGCAAGTCTTTGGTGATTGTAGAATCACCAGCCAAGGCAAAAACGATTAATAAATATCTTGGCGATGACTTTATTGTACGCTCAAGTATCGGCCACGTCCGTGATTTGCCGGTCAGTGCGAGCAAAAGTGCAAAGAAAGCAACGACCGCTAAAAAAGATGACAGTCTGACCAAAGAAGAAAAAGCACAGCAAGCACTGGTGCGCCGTATGGGCGTAGATCCAGAGCATGATTGGGCGGCCGTCTATGAAGTACTGCCAAACAAAACCAAGGTCATCAAAGAGCTCAAAGCACTGGCCAAAGACGCTGACAAAATCTATCTGGCAACGGATATGGATAGAGAGGGGGAGGCGATCGCTTGGCATCTAAAAGAAGTTATCGGTGGGCCTGATAGCAAGTATCAACGTGTGGTCTTTAACGAGATTACTAAGTCAGCTATTCAAAGCGCCTTTAAGCAACCATCAAAGCTTGATATCGATCGCGTCAATGCTCAGCAAGCGCGCAGATTCTTGGACCGTGTCGTTGGCTTCATGGTATCGCCGCTGCTATGGCAAAAGGTTGCTCGCGGACTATCAGCAGGCCGTGTGCAGTCAGTTGCTATGCGCTTGGTTGTTGAGCGTGAGCATGAAATTCGCGCGTTCATTCCAGAAGAATACTGGCAAATCCATGCAGATACACATGTCGCTCATGATAAAACCAAAAAAGCCTCAGATGCGGAGCAAATCGGTATCCGTTTAGAGGCGACCAAACAAGGCGGTAAAACGCTAAAGCTTGGCAATAAAGAGCAAACCGATAAAGTGCTTGAGATACTCAAAGCAAGCGATTTTATCGTTAAAGAGCGTGAAGAGAAGCCAACCCAGTCACGTCCAAGTGCGCCTTTTATCACCTCGACTTTGCAACAAGCGGCTAGTACACGTTTGGGATTTTCTGTTAAAAAGACCATGATTCTGGCGCAGCGTCTGTATGAAGCGGGTCACATCACTTATATGCGTACCGACTCGACGTTCTTGTCTGGCGATGCGCTCGCGGCTGTCCGTGGTCATATCGAAGACAACTATGGCGCAAAATACGTACCAGAAAAACCAAATTTTTATGGCAATAAGCAAGGCGCACAAGAAGCACATGAAGCGATTCGTCCTTCTAATGTCAACATGAAATCAACGCAGCTAAAAGGCGTTGAGCGTGATGCCATACGTCTATACGAGCTAATCTGGCGTCAGTTTGTGGCGTGTCAGATGTTGCCTGCCAAATATCTATCAGTGAACCTGTTTGTCGGTGCAAGCGATATCGAGCTAAAAGCACGCGGTCGTACCATGGTGTTTGATGGCTACACAAAAGTGATGCCACCAGCTAAGACTGACGATACGTTATTGCCTGATGTCAAAAAAGGCGACAAATTAAACTTAGATAAGCTTGATCCAAGCCAGCATTTTACCAAGCCTGCGCCGCGTTATACTGAAGCAAGCCTAGTCAAAGAGCTTGAGAAAAAAGGCATCGGTCGTCCATCGACTTATGCCTCAATTATCTCGACCATTCAAGACCGCGGCTATGTGAAGCTTGAGAACAAGCGACTATTTGCTGAAAAAATGGGCGATATCGTCACCGATAGGTTGACAGCCAGCTTTCCAGACTTGATGGATTATACCTTTACTGCTGCGCTTGAAGACAAGCTCGATCATGTCGCCGAGGGTGAGCAAGATTGGAAAGACGTGCTCGATAATTTCTATGGTGAGTTCAAAACCACCCTTGAGCATGCCAAAGGCAAAGATGGTATGCGTCCGAATGATCCAACCGACGTGCCAGATGTGCATTGCGATATTTGTGATCGTCCGATGCAGCTGCGTACAGGCTCAACAGGCGTATTCTTGGGCTGTACTGGCTATAACTTGCCGCCGAAAGAGCGCTGTAAAGGTACCAAAAATCTAATGCCAGTCGAAGCGTTTGCCAACTTAGATGATGCAGAAGGTGATGACGAAGCGGCAGAAGTCAAAGATTTGATGGAGAAAAAACGCTGTCCGAAATGCGGCACCGCAATGAATGGTTATATCGTCGATGGTGGTCTCAAGCTACACATCTGCGGTAATAACCCTGATTGTGACGGTTATATTCTAGAAGAAGGTAAGTTTGAAGTACCAGGCTCAGATGCGCCAACCATCGACTGTGACAAGTGTGATGGTCAGATGGAGCTAAAGACAGGTCGCTTTGGTCCGTATTTTGCTTGTCAGAAATGCGATAACACCCGCAAGGTGCTAAAAACAGGTGAAGCAGCACCGCCGCGTATGGATCCTATTCATCTACCAGAGCTAAAATCGACCAAACATGATGATTATTTCATTTTGCGTGAAGGGGCGGCTGGCATGTTCTTAGCGGCCTCTAAGTTTCCAAAGGTGCGTGAGACTCGTGCGCCCAAGCTCGCTGAGCTACGGGAAATTAAAAGCAAGATGGAAGACAAGTTCCAATATCTGTTTGAGGGACCAGATGAAGATCCTGAGGGTAACCCAACCATCTTGCGCTGGTCGCGTAAGAAAAAAGAGCAGTACATCGGCTCTGAGAAAAACGGCAAGGCCACCCGTTGGGGTGTGTACTGGCGTAAAGGCGAGTGGGTAGAAGAGTAACCAATTTTCTACTGACCATAAAAAAACCTCTTAACCATATACAATAGTTAAGAGGTTTTTTTTATGGCTGATATATATAGTATTAGTTCATCTCGATAATACCGCAAGCAACACGGTCGCCTGATGCGCCTGATGGTTGGCTGGTATAATCGTCAGCGCCAGCATGTACGATAAAGGCACGGCGATTCACGCTATACTTACCTGCCTTATCGGCCGTGATTTTTTTGTTTACATAATTGATAGTAGCGACGCCATCTTCATTGGCTGTCAGGTTAGGTAGGTCACCTGCATGACCATTCATGTCATCAGGATTAGAGTGTGGTTTGTTGTCAGGATTGAAGTGACCGCCTGCCGCTTTACCCATATCAGCACAGCTACCTGTCTCATGAATATGTAGTGCAACCGTTTGGCCCGGCTGTAGATTCATGAGCTTACCGTAGACTTGTACACCGCCATCGACAGGACGCAGGAACATCTGTCCGACTTCGTTCTTATCACCGCTCACCGCTTTGATGGTTGATTTTAAAGCAGGCTGATTGACAGGATTGCCTGTTTGCATTTGACCTTCGACCGTTTGGCAACCAGTCATGGCTAACGCTGATCCGCATAGTAGGGCACTTGCAAGCATTGTCTTATTCATTATTATCTCCAGTTATTTTATTCATTATTTAGAACGTAGTTAAAGTCACAAATATCTGTATTTATTGTTCTGTTAGAGCGCGTATCGATATTCGTTAACATCATCGTCAGTATAGCCAAGCAAACCCTATAGTTATTCATTAAATGCGCAACAATCGGTTAATAAATGTAAGTAACGTATGGGTTTGAAAATGTATTAAGGGATTTTCTTTGGCTCATTTTTCCAAATTAAGGTTTCGCCAGAATCTAGGGTTTGGGTGAGTAAGTAGCTAGACTTTATCTCATTAACAGAATTAGCTATCGGGTTATTATCGGTATGAGTCAAGGTTAGGTGGCTAGTGCTGTTATGCATAATACGATCAAGGTAGTCCTCAATACCATTCACCAACTCACCACATCCCATCAATGTTGATGGTGATGCACCGATTAGCAATATATGGTTAGTCGATAGAGAATAAGACCCACCAACGCCATTACATCCAGTTAAAAAGCTAACACCTTGGTCATGAGTATCAAGCCGAAAGCTTGCGGTGATAGGTACATTGGGATTATTAAGCTCATGAATCAAAGTATTGGCATTATCAGTTGCGCGTATAAGGTGCCAGTCATAGCGCTCTAATAACTCATTGGTGATAGCTAATCCTGAGGTCTGTTTAATAGGTTTTGCTCTACCAGAAAAAATAAATACTTTGCCTTTATCTGTAGTCAACCTCATTTGTTTCGATACTTTTTTAGAGAAAAGCGGATCGTTTGGTAATATAGGGTCAAATCTAAAGTAAGAATTCGAATAGGGCGCAAATACGATATCTAAAGCTTGCTGAACCTCGCCTTTATTTGAGTTGCTTTTACCTGAGCTGGTCGTCGCTACCTCACAATTATCAGGCATATCTGACATATCAGGCAGCGAGTAAGGATAAGGTAGTGGACGCAAAGCCTTAAAATTACCTTTATAGCGGTGACAGCCTTCTTGGAATAACAAAGTATCGGGACGCACATTCATGACCAATGGTGGCTTATAATTAAAAGGGCTGATTTTTTCATCGTCATTACTGACGCGAGTCAATTGCCATTCATATTTGGTGAGCGTTTGAAGTAGCCTAGGTACTGGCGTATCAGCTGACCAGTTTTTATCGTCAATGACGGTACTGGTTTGCGCTGAATGATTAAGGCTGTTTGTTTGGCAACCTAGTAGGGCGAGAGGTAATAAGGCGCTTATTATCGCTAAAGGCATCCGTAAATTATTTGACATTATAACTTTCCAATAAATAAACATTTGTCTAAAATATATCACAAGGCTCTAGAGAGATTGTTGTTTATTATTGCCAAAAAAAAGCCGCCCATCATAGTGATGAGCGGCTTTTATTTTTTAAGCATTGACTAACGAATACTCAATTAGTTGTGTAGCGCTTTGCCTGCCGTTTTATCAACCGTCACTTTTGCAGGCTTAAGCGGTTTTGGCATATCTACCAAAGCAACCTTTAAAATCTCTTCAATCGTCGCAACTGGCTGAATAATCAAGCCTTCTTTGACATTATCAGGGATATCGGCCAAATCACGCTCATTACTTTCTGGAATCAAGACATGCTTGATGCCGCCGCGATGCGCTGCCAGTAGCTTCTCTTTGAGACCACCGATACGTAGGATTTTGCCGCGCAAGGTGATCTCACCTGTCATGGCAATATCTGGACGAATGGCAATACCTGTCAAGGCAGAGACCAGTGCTGTCGTCAATGCACCACCAGCAGAAGGACCGTCTTTTGGCGTGGCGCCTTCTGGCATGTGCACATGGATATCTGTGGTTTTGACTGTCTCATAGTCAATGCCAAGACTGTCACCGCGAGCACGCACCACACTCATCGCCGCACGAATCGACTCTTTCATCACATCGCCAAGTGAGCCGGTGAAGCTAAGCTCACCTTTACCTTTCATAGCGACCGCTTCAATAGTAAGCAGCTCGCCGCCCACTTGTGTCCACGCAAGACCAGTGATACGTCCAATCTCAGGCTCTTCTTCCGCCAGACCGTAGTCATACTGGTGCACACCTAGATAGTCATCGATGTTCTTGTCATCGACGGTCACTAGCTGACGTTCCGCTTTTTTCGGAGCGCGCGCGCCATGAGTCTCAACCGAACCGCGTACTACTTTGCGGCAGATTTTATTGACTTCACGCTCAAGGTTACGCACACCTGCTTCACGGGTATAGCTTCGTACGATAGTGTGTAGGGCCGCTTCAACGATTTCAATTTCACCTTCTTTAAGGCCATTATTTTTAATCGCTTTTGGCACGAGGTATTTCTGTGCGATATTGACCTTTTCTTCTTCGGTATAACCCGGCAGACGAATGACTTCCATACGGTCAAGTAGCGCAGGTGGAATATCCATGCTATTGGCAGTACAGATAAACATCACTTGAGACAAATCTAAGTCCATATCTAAATAATGGTCGTTAAAGGTGTCGTTCTGTGATGGGTCTAATACTTCAAGCAATGCTGATGCTGGATCGCCGCGGAAGTCTTGCGCCATCTTATCGATTTCATCCAATAAGAACAGCGGGTTTTTCACTTCTACTTTGGCCAGTGACTGCACGATTTTACCTGGCATCGCACCGATATAAGTACGGCGATGACCACGAATTTCCGCTTCATCACGGACGCCGCCAAGCGCCATACGGATAAACTTACGACCCGTTGCGCGCGCAATCGACTCACCCAACGAGGTTTTACCCACACCTGGAGGGCCGACGAGACAAAGAATCGGGCCACGCAGTTTTTTCACGCGAGATTGTACGGCGAGATATTCTAAGATGCGGTCTTTGACATCTTGCAAGCCATAATGATCTTCGTCCAGCACCGTTTTGGCTTTATCAAGATTGATCGAAACTTTGGTCGTCGCATTCCACGGCGTATCCAAAATCCACTCAATGTAGTTGCGTACCACTGACGACTCTGATGAAGCAGGTGGCATCATTTTGAGCTTTTTAAACTCTTGCTCCGCTTTTTTGCGCACATCGTCTGGCAAGTCAGCATCTTCGAGACGCTGCTCTAGCTCAGCGACATCATCTTCGCCATCAAACGCGCCATCATTGAGATCTGATAGCTCGTTTTTGATCGCTTTCATCTTTTCGTTTAAGAAGTATTCGCGCTGATTGTCTTCCATCTGCTGACGGACCGCATCTTGAATATCTTGCTCGATATTTTGCTCAGCACTTTGCTTGACCAGATATTCCGTCAAGGTGTTGATATGCGTTTTGATATCGTTTTCTTCTAAGAACGACTGTTTAACATCCAAATCCATCGAGACGCGGGTTGAGATAAAGTACACAAGTTCAAGCAAATCATCGATGCGTTTGGCCACGCGAGTTAGCTCACGGGCATTACGCAGACGCGCATCCGCATAGCTTTCAAACAGGGTGGTCAACGCCTGAATAGTGTTTTTCTTCTGGCTCTCATCCATGCTGACATCAAGATCAGCACGCTCAAATCTCGCCATCAATAAGTCGTCATAACTTTCGATATTGTCGACACGGGCGCGATATTGACCTTCGATGAGTACTTTGATGCAGTTCTCATCGCTATCGTGCGGCATGGTGCTGACGATGCGGCACACGGTACCGTATTGATACAAGTTGTCTTGATCAATGTCTTCGGTCAATGAGTCTTTTTGGGCGACGACCAGTACTTTGTTGCCATACTCAGCCTGTGCCAGCTCAACGGCTTTGACCGATGGCGCGCGTCCCACAAATAAGGCAATCTGCATGTGCGGATAGACAACCACATCTCGCAATGCCAAGAGTGGCAAGTAGTTTTCAGGTTGGTTGTCGTTTACATCTTTATTATTAGAGTCAGTGTTATCAAGACCAGTGTCTGTCTCATTGGTTGACGCTGCTTTTTGTGCTGCATTCGATAAGGTCTCTGCCTCATTGTTGTCTGTAGCAGTAGATGAAACGTCGACATCAATGTCGATATTGTCTTGGGTAATTTTATGTTCACTCATATATTTTTCCTCTTTCCCCGGACTTGTAAAGTCAAGTTCGTGGTTCATGTCTAGATAAATGGTGTCCGCATATAAAATTGCAAGTCTCATTGGCAAAGATGCACAGTTATCTTTGTTAAATAGTGCGACAAACGCCGACGTTTCAATGCGGTTATTGGATTAAAAAGTTGGATTAAAAAGTTGGATTAAAAATGCTGTGTCTGGATTAAATAAGTAAAATCTCACCATTAGATAGCGAGAGCGTGTGTGAGATGCGGGTGTCTAATCGGTTCTATGCATAGGCTTTATATCCAAAATAAGGTAAACTGACGCCCGTCTAAAAACAGGGGTTGTTAGGGCAGTATTTTAGACATCATAGCGCTATTCATCAGTGTTACTATTCATCAGTCTCAATGAGACCAAGTTATAAAGAGCAAGGGGCAATACATGGCCATCAATGCGGTACTGCTGGCAGTTATTATTATGCTAGGACTGTCACTTTCGCGCGTGCACGTGGTGCTCAGTTTATTAATCGGGGCGCTGGCAGGTGGATTATTAGCAGGTCTGGGTATTACCGATACGTTAAATGCCTTCCAAGAAGGTATCCGTAATGGCGCACAGATTGCGCTATCTTATGCCTTGCTAGGGGCGTTTGCCGTGGCGATCGCGCACTCGGGATTGCCGCAGTCATTGGCAGGGACAGTGATTAGACGCATTGATGCCGCGGGCACGAGTGGCATGATTAAGTACATGCTGTTTGCAGGTCTTATTACCATGAGCTGCTTTAGCCAAAACCTAATCCCCATTCATATTGCCTTTATTCCACTGCTGGTACCGCCACTGCTTTTGGCGTTCAACCGTATGCAGATTGATAGACGCCTGATTGCCTGTCTGATTACCTTTGGACTGGTCACCACCTATATGTTTATACCGTATGGGTTTGGTGATATTTACCTCAATCAAATTATGCTAAAAAACGTCGGTGAAGCGGGCATTGATGTTGCCAATATTTCTGTGGTGAAGGCCATGGCGATTCCTGCATTAGGTATGCTAATTGGTTTACTGGTCGCGGTATTTATAAGCTACCGTAAGCCGCGCGAGTATCAGCAGATTGCGATAGATCAGCAAGCGCATGATGCCGTCGTAGAAGGCGATGCATTAAGTAAAACAGCCGCTGGCGCTCAGTCGCAAAGCAAGCTAAAGACGCTGGTTGCATTGGCTGCTATCGTGACGGCTTTCGTCGTGCAGCTATACACTGATTCGCTACTCTTGGGTTCGATGTTTGGCTTTGGCGTGTTTATGGCGACAGGCGTGGTCAAGTGGCATGAGGCTGATGGTGTCTTTAATGATGGTATCAAATTGATGGCGATGATTGGCTTTATTATGATTACGGCGCAAGGTTTTGCTGAAGTCATGAAAGCCACAGAGCAGATTCAGCTACTCGTTGATGGGGCGGCGTCACTGTTCGGTGGTAATAAAGCGATGGCAGCATTTATCATGCTCTTGATTGGTTTGATTGTGACCATGGGTATCGGCTCGTCCTTCTCGACCATTCCTATTTTGGCCGCGATCTATGTGCCGCTATGTATCTCTTTAGGGTTTTCACCGTTAGCAACCGTTGCTATTATCGGTACAGCGGGCGCGCTAGGTGATGCCGGTTCTCCTGCGTCAGACTCGACATTGGGTCCCACATCTGGTCTTAACATCGATGGACAGCATGACCATATCAAGGACAGTGTGGTGCCGACCTTTTTGCATTACAATATCCCATTATTGGCCTTTGGTTGGATAGCCGCGATGGTGCTGTAGTAAATGATTTGAATGATTTGAATGATTGGGTTTGATAGGAGAGGCGAGTATAAACAATCACTATACTCGCCTTTTTTCGTTTCTATTAATTGCTCAAACTGCCTATATTTTTAACAATCTTCATCAAAATCCTCAATCTCACCATTCAAACTGCTCAAAAACGCATCACTTTGCGCGAGCAGCTCATTTAAGCGTTCTTCATTGACTAATCGTGTCATCTCATCAGCGCTAAACGGTTGCTCTTGACTGTAGTAACGTTGCTCTCTAGCGTCATCGCTACCTGACCTTTGCAAATATTCATCCACATTGTCTGCACTGGAATCAGCAGCGCTAGAGTCTTTTTCAAATTGTTTATCGTCTTTCATTAAAACCACCTTATGCCGTTTGGCGTAATTAAGCCATCTAATGGCACATCCCACGGCTGACGCGCTAATTGTTCAACCACTTGAAAGTCATAACACCAGCCAATTTTTAATGGTTTCTTGGCCCCTGAGCGATAGCTTTTGCCAAGCGTCGTATCATAAAAACCGCCACCCATGCCCATACGATTACCGTGTTTATCTACCGCGACTAACGGACAGATAATCACGTCTAATTCTGACGCCCATAATAGAGCGCGGCTATGATTTTGCTTCATGCCGAGCTGATGAATGCGGATGGGGACATTGATTAGTTTTGAGTGGTAAACAGGCACAAAACGCAACCGTTTATCATCACTGCCATTACTAGTACGACCGAGAGAACCAACGACAGGTAAATAAGGAGAATAGCCTAAGCATATACACCAATCCAGCAGTGGCTGAGTGGGTAGCTCGCCAAATCCATCATAATATAGCCCAATACGCGCATTTTTTGATAGCCGCTGCTGTAATTTGCTCAAATGCAAGCTCGCTGCTTGCGCCAAATTTCTACGCGCGCCATCACTTAATTGACGACGCTGGCGAGTGAAGTGCCGTCTGGGTGGATTACTTAGCGTAGGTTCTTGTGAGTTAAGAATTTTTGACTCAGTGGGCATGGTTTCAGAGTGCATAGGTATCTTATCCAATGACATATCAGATTGATGAGGGGCGCTTTTAGACATTCGTTTTTAGGCATTGACCAAAGCGATTTGTGAATATTCAACACGTCCTAGTCATGCTATCATAATGCCACTTTATATCGTATTCTCCTTTATGTGCAGCGGATGTTGCATTTTTTAGAGCAGTCATAAAACAACAAACCATCAAAGAGGGTAGTTATGTCGACACAGAATCAGGCAACACGACTTGAGAAAGACACCATGGGTAACGTAGAAGTCCCAGCTGATGCCTATTGGGGCGCGCAAACACAGCGTAGCCGCGAAAACTTCAAAATCGGTGGCGAGACCTTACCGCGTCCAATGATTGAAGCGATGGCACTGGTCAAAAAAGCCGCTGCGATTACCAATGCAAGCCTAGAGCGTATCGAAGGCGACAAGCGTGATCTTATCGTGCAAGCCGCTGACGAAGTCATCAACGGCGGTCTTACCGATCAGTTTCCATTAGTGGTTTGGCAGACGGGTTCGGGTACACAGTCAAACATGAACATGAACGAAGTGCTTGCTAACCGTGCCAATGAAATCGCAGGCTCTGAGCGTGGCACTTACGCACCGATTCATCCTAACGATCACGTCAATCACGCTCAGTCTACCAACGACAGCTTCCCAACGGCGATTCGTGTGGCGGCTGCTCGTCAGATCAACAGCTTATTGATCCCAGCGGTCCAAGCATTGCGCGATACGCTAGCTGCAAAAGCCAAAGAATTCGATAGCATCGTAAAAATCGGTCGTACGCATTTACAAGACGCGACGCCTTTGACCTTAGGCCAAGAGTTCAGCGGCTATGTGAGACAACTTGACCACGCGTTAGTACGTATCGACAACGCGCTACAAGGTCTATATGAATTGCCACTAGGTGGTACTGCGGTTGGTACTGGTCTAAACGCCCATCCTGACTATGCAGTAAAAGCAGCTGAGCAACTAGCGACTTTGACGGGCTTGCCATTTGTCACATCTCCAAATAAATTTGAAGCATTAGCGGCTCGTGATGCCGAAGTATTTGCATCAGGCGCACTAAAAACCCTAGCCGCTAGCTTAAACAAAATCGCTAACGACGTACGCTGGCTCGCCTCAGGTCCTCGTTGTGGTCTTGGCGAGTTGACGATTCCAGAGAACGAGCCAGGCTCTTCTATCATGCCAGGTAAAGTGAACCCAACTCAGTCAGAAGCGATGACTATGGTTGTCGCTCAGGTCATGGGTAACGACACGACTATCAGCATGGCTGGCGCATCAGGTAACTTTGAGCTAAATGTGTATAAGCCTGTGATTGCCTTCAACCTATTGCAATCTATCAAACTGCTTGGCGATGCTTGCAACAGTTTCAACGAGAACTGTGCCGTCGGTATCGAGCCAGTAAAAGACAAAATCGATGACTTCTTGCATAACTCATTGATGCTAGTGACGTCATTAAACCGTCATGTTGGTTATGAAAATGCAGCAAAAATCGCTAAAACTGCTTATAAAGAAAACAAAACGTTGAAGCAAGTGGCGGTTGAGCTAGAGCTATTAACTGAAGCACAGTTTGATGAGTGGGTCATTCCTGCTGATATGGTACATCCTAAGTAAGCTATCTAATAGTTTTTTAGAATAGTAAAAAGACCTTGTCGTATGGCAAGGTCTTTTTTTTAAGGTCATTAGATCTATAAAGTCTCTTAGAAGGAAACGATGTTAATTTAAATTTCTTTCGCGAATGATTTAAAATTTATAGAGTAGGCTGAATATTTCTAAAAACAGCAATCGGTGTAATCCCAAACGAACTTTTAGGTCGTCCAGCTAAACTTTTGAGTTCATTAACAAAAATCTTAATCATATCTTGAAGTTCAGAGTCATTTTCACCTTCATAAACAACATCATCATTAGGTAAAGCATCTAATATTCCAAGTAGATACCATTCGCCCGCCATAAACTCGCCATGTTTAAAGTTTATATCATGTGTTGGTGTAGATAATTCATCTCTATTCAAAGTCATCCAAACTTCTTCAACACTTTCGTCTGACTCTACTATGAAGCGGCTTTGAATAGCAAAAGGAACATTCCTTATAAAATCAATTAAATCTTTTTTTATTTTTTCAAGATTTTTAGCTTGTTTTTTATCTTCTTGTCTATCAGAAGCTCTAAGTTCTCTTGAATAAAAATTTAAAGCGGGTTCTACAATAGCGCTTAACATGTTCACATCTACGATGCCAAGTTTTCCCTTCAATAAAACTAATCTTCCAAGGTTGGACTCACAAAGTACTTTACTCACAAAACCTAGCTCATCTAGCTTATTGATCATTTCTCTTGGCATGGTGTCGATAGCATTATAAAAACGTTCTCCACCGCTTTGAGCTTGTTCACTAGAGCCTAACCTTCCACCCGTCACTGTAGGTACACCTACGGTTGCCTCCATAGTTTTACCGTCTGTAATACCATGAGTTTCTTTGTAAGATTCAATTGAACCATTGCCGTTTAGCTGAGCGTAAAAAGAGCTAATCTTCTTATTATCTAAGTAAAAAAAGTCAAAGAGTGATTCTATGAGTAGTGGTTCTGACTCCACGGTCTAATTCCTTTTTGTTCGAATTTTTATGTTTGTTAAATCTGGATAATGAATTATTAAGCATGTCGAAATAGCTGCTAGTAGCATCTGTTATAACATCTGAGGGCTTAGGTTCCTCTTGCCTATTACGTTCAGTATTATGTTTATTGCTCATGAGACGTTCCTCCCTTAATGGAAGCTCTTAGCTAAATATTACCTACATATGATACATTAAAAAATTTAGATAGACTTTAGTATTTATATTAACATTTTATACAGTTAGCTGATTATACAAGGTAGTAGAAGTCATAATATTGTAAGAACGCTAAAGATATGACGGTCATATTTACCTTTTTAATAATCGATGAAAAGACCTTACCACATCACGCGGTAAGGTCTTTTTTATTATCAAAGAACTAAACTTAATTAGAACTTATAAAGCAAACCAAGCGTGGTCGACGCTTCCGTACGTGAATCGACCATTGGGCTATCATATTGCTCATTCGGTACATAGCTCACGCTTTGATTGGCAAATCCTGCCCATTTATCGTTAAAGTCGTAGTTGGCACTAACGCTGACATACGGATTCAAGCTTGAGTTAGATTTATAAGCGGCAACGCCTGTTTCCGCTGATTCTTCTTCACTGACGCCATAGTAGTATTCATTGTAGGCCGCATCATGATACTCAAAGCCGATGCTTGGATAGACCGTCAGCTTGTTTCTCGTGATCTTGGCAAGGTAGGTTAAGCGACCCGTATTACCGCCACTTTCGTCCAACACATCGGTCGCAAACTGACCACGAAACGCACCGATAGGCGTGCGACGCTGGTAGCTTATACCTGCTTCTGCGGATAGTTTGCGCTCATCGAGACCTTGCAGGGCACCATTAGCATCATCAGGATCAAACGAATTCCCTGCGAGCTGCGCGTAAGCAGAGAGTTGATTGACGCCATCATTGATCAAATACGCACCCGCTTGAGCACCGCGCGCATAGATCCTATTATTGTCATAAAAAATGCCCGGTAGCACACGCACTTCAGTGCTGTCTTCGAGATCGTAGGCTGATTTGACCGCCATGACATTGACCCCAACGCTCAGTTCGGCGTCTTTGTCAGTCGGTAGGTTTTTATTGAGAAAAGGAATGGCACTAGACATGCTAGACACACTGAGTAATGCCGTAGCGGTTAACGTGCTCAGCATGGCTCGCGTAGAGAAGTGAGGTTGCGCTGCAAGTTTTGACATAATTGGGTCTCGTG
This sequence comes from Psychrobacter sp. CR212, assembly GCF_059693765.1. Lineage (NCBI taxonomy): Bacteria > Pseudomonadati > Pseudomonadota > Gammaproteobacteria > Moraxellales > Moraxellaceae > Psychrobacter > Psychrobacter sp. CR212. The sequence continues at coordinate 359,144 of NZ_JCATIF010000001.1, forward strand.
GGTGAGTAGAAATAACGGAATAGTAAGATCAGGTAAAAAACGAGCAAAAAGCGAATAAATAATCTAAATGATTAAGCTGTTATTGGTAGTTATTTAGTAATGATAGATAAATACGCGCATTTACTCAATGGCTTTTAGCACTTGTAGGATTTGCTGATGAATATCTTGCCACCACCAGACAAAGCCAATACTAATAATTAGCATCGCAAGCCATGGCAATAGTTGCCAAATAAACGAAGGTTTAATAGGGTCTTTAGACTCGACTGTGCTGTGAGTTGTATTGTCCTTTAAAGCTAAATTTACAGCAGTAATTCTTTTCATATCACTGCCGTGCATATCTGGCGTATTCATATCGCGGTTATTCAGTCTAGAGTCATTGTTATCCAATTCAGCATTTTGCTTGATCGAATTAGTATTGAAGGAAAATGATTGATCAATAGGACTGCTGCCATAATGGCCTGAGTTATCAAGCGTCTCATGGTGCTGGCTATTATATTGATGGCTGCCTTGGTCACCGTAGTGATAGGTGGTTTGATAAGGGTGGAGACTTTTCGCTTGCTGAATAGTGGCATTTTGCATAGCGACCGCGAGACGCTGACGGTAACCAATCGCAAAAGCTAAGGCAATAACAAGCCCTGTGATCGCGCCGCCGATATGACCAGCATTATCGATACCCGGTACGGCAAACCCATAGACTAAGTTGATCGCCATGATGATGATCAAGCTCTTGAGATTGAGTATCATGCCATTGACCGATATTTTAAACAGGGCAGCGATCAGTAACGCCGCACCGATACCCATGATACCACCAGAAGCTCCCGCTGATAGGCCGGGCTGTCCTGTTCCTTCTATGATACTTTGCCATGTGACATAGTTATTGAGCAAGTTGCCACCGATGGCTGCCAACAAAAACAATGCCAAAAACTTGGCTGAGCCAAACATCGGCTCGGCAATCTGGCCAAAGAAATACATGGCAAAGCCATTAAATAGGAGATGCATGAGACCAATGTGCAAAAACGCACTACTGGCCAAGCGCCATGGGTCATCCATCATCGTTAAGGGTAAGGCGTTGGCACCCCATTTAACTAACGCTTCAGTTGACGGGTTATTGGCATCGACGCCCGTGACTAGCTGCATGACAAATAGCCCGATAAAGCTGGCTAATAGCAGGGTAGTGACGGGCGCTGTTTTTAATAATTGTTGAATGGTCATAAAGGCTAACTGTCATCAAAAAGTTATAGAGACAGTATAAAGGGTATGAGCAAATTATGTTATGTATAGCCAGTTTTAAACGTCGATCGCTAGACATTAAGCCGCTCTAAAAACGACCCACTTTGAGGTTTTCATACGTGCCTTTTACCAAGATATTATCCGTGACAGTATTGATATCGGTATGACCACAGAATGCCATAGATATATCACACTCTTTATAGATGATTTCAAGCGCGCGGCGCACCCCGTCTTCACCATACGCTCCCAATCCGTAGAGAAAAGCGCGACCGATCATCGTGCCTTTTGCGCCCAATGCGATAGCCTTTAGTACATCTTGACCTGAGCGAATCCCGCTATCGAGCCATACCTCGATATCGCTGTTTTCAGCTTGTACTGCCTGTACGATGTCTGCGAGGGCAGAGATAGAAGATAACGCGCCATCCAATTGACGACCGCCATGGTTTGAGACGACTAGGGCATCCGCGCCACTGCGAGCCGCCATAATAGCATCTTCAGGCTCCATGATACCTTTTATGATAAGTTTACCGCCCCACATGTCTTTGATACGCGCCACATCGTCCCAGCTCAGACGCGGGTCAAATTGCTCTGCCGTCCAAGCAGAGAGTGATGACAGATCCTCTACATTTTGTGCATGACCGACGATATTACCAAACGTGCGACGTTTGGTGCCCAGCATATTCATACACCATTGCGGCTTGGTCATGAGGTTGATCATATTGCTTAGTGTTGGCTTAGGCGGTGCGGATAGACCATTTTTGATGTCTTTGTGACGTTGTCCAAGCACTTGTAAGTCGGCGGTCAAGATAAGTGCTGAGCAATTGGCCTCTTTGGCACGGCGAATCAGATTGGCCATAAAGTCTTGATCGCGCATGACATAGAGCTGAAACCAAAACGGCTTACTAGTATGAGTGGCGACATCTTCGATAGAGCAAATGCTCATGGTCGATAGTGAAAAGGGCACGCCGAATTTTTCAGCGGCGCGTGCGGCATGTATCTCACCATCTGCCCACATCATGCCGGTAAACCCCGTTGGGGCGATGGCTACAGGCATCTTGACTGGCTCACCGATCATACTCGTTGCCAGACTGCGGTTATCCATATCGACCAATACTCGCTGGCGCAACTTGATACGATCAAAGTCAGTTTCGTTATTGCGATAAGTCGTCTCAGTCCACGAGCCTGAATCCACATAGTCGTAGAACATACGTGGTACTTTGCGCTCAGCGACGCGGCGCAGATCTTCGATTTCGGTGATTTTAGTTAAGTCTTTCATAGGTTTATCTCTTATTGCTGTTATGTTTTAACTAGAAGGCAACCTTAACCTAACGCTACTAGATCTAGTTTAATAGCGTCAGCTTGCCTGATTATCGTCCATTCAGTTTTCTACGGGAAAATTTGCCACAAAAAGACATCAGTCCAAAGAATGTTATGGGCCAGAGAACGGCTAAAGCCCACCACCATATTTGACCGAAGATGATAGCCATACCGATCAAACCTGCTTGCACGACATAATAAATCATCGCTAGCAGTGTTTTGCGAATCACATAGCCTTCTTTATCCACCAAGCCGACTACTGCGCAAGCAGCTACCACATTATGCACCGAAATCATGTTACCAGCCGCACCACCCACAGCTTGCAAGGCTATTACTTGTGCTGCAAGGTCGCTATTGAGTCCGATCTGATTGGCTGTTGACCATTGAAAATATGAAAACATCATATTGCTAATAGTATTTGAACCGGCGATGAAAGCACCCATTGCCCCAATCCATGGAGACACTAGCGGCCACGCATTTTGAAAAGCATCGGCAGCACTTTCAGCCAGTAATATTGGCATAGCCGGTAGCGCAGTAGCGACTTCAGCGGCTGAGCCTGAATTAATGAATACTTGTACCATAGGCACCGAGAATAGCAAAGCTGGTGCGGCAGCAACCATGGTCTTTGCCGAGTTACTCCAACTGCGCTTTACCGCTTGGCTATTCATTTTGAACAGTAAAATACATAATAAAGAAGTAATAATTAGAATGCTACCAGGAGAATAGGCGAGCTGTATCTTACTAGAGATTGTTGTACCAAAAAGATTAGTAAGGCTAATGGTTGTTAAATCCCCTACCAGAAAAGCTTTGAGTGGTGCAATCACTCGAGTTATGACCAATAAGGCAATCACAATGAAATAGGGCGAAAATGCACGAATTAAAGAGAACTTTGGGGTTGCTGAATCATCATATTTTACCTCGTCTAAAGTACCCAGCCAGTCTTTGTCCCATTTTGCGCGAGGGGCAAAATCAAAAGTATCTTTAGGCATCAAAAAACCACGCTTAGCAGCGGGAAGTACAATTAACAACCCAATGAAACCGCCAATGAGTGAAGGGAACTCAGGCCCTAGAAATTTAGCAACCAAAAAATAAGGAATAGTAAAGCAAAGACCTGCAAAAATGGCAAATGGCCATACTTTAAGCCCTTCTATGAAGGAGCGTTTTTCACCAAAGAACCTTGTCAAAAAAGCACTTAAAATTAAAGGTATCAAAAACCCAATAAGCGCATGTACAAGGCCTACGTTAGCTGTAATCTGTAATAAATAATTTTCGGCAGTAGTAGGGGCAATGGACTGTGCTAAATCTTGTTTATCAGTAATACCAGACCAAACGCCAAGTAGTAGAGGCGTACCAACTGCACCGAATGATACGGGTGTAGATTGAATGATAAGAATAACCATGACCGATGCCATCGCTGGAAAGCCTAAAGCCAACAACAGCGGAGCACCCACTGCAGATGGTGTTCCGAATCCTGATGAACCTTCTACTAAAGAGCAGAACAACCATGCCACAATGATCGCTTGGACGCGCCTATCAGGTGAAATATCCATAAAGCCCTTACGTATGGCGACAAGAGCGCCGCTTTCTTTCAGCGTATTCAGCAGTAAAATAGCTGCGAATACAATGAATAAAATAGTAAGTGCCACAATAATCCCATTAACAGTAGCAGCCGCTACCTGAGCACCGCTAGCGTGCCAAATGAAAAAGGCTAGCAGAGCTGTCACCAAATAGGCAATACTCATAGATATCTTAGCTGGCAGGCGCATAACTATGAGTAGTATGAATACAACGAGAATTGGCGCTAAGGCTAAGAAAGTGTACATAATTAACAGTCCTTATTGTTGTGTATACCAGCTTATTTTTTACTGGTTTTAAAGTCATACTAAGTTATTACTATAGTCGATACACTCTAAAAATGTCATAGCGCTACTGGGATGAATTTTGCGCAGCCTCTGGGAACGCAGCACGCAAGTAAAATTTATACCAGTAGCGCGTTTAAATCCATAACAGTTTTACATTCAGCTAACTATATTTATTAAGGCGTGTTAAACACGCCCTAATAGTTGCTCTTAGGTGCTTTCGCTGAGAATTGTATGTATATGATTTAACAGAGTGCAAGGTTGGAGAGTTGAGATTATTGATCAGTAAATCATTAGCATTAGTATAATCAATTTACCAAACAGAATATAAAAGTAGTCTAGCAAATATTGAAATACCATACTAGCTAAAATTAGCGGTAGATATTCTAATATAAGAAATTTAAAAGCTCTATAACATCAAAACAAAGTGCCGTTAGTTGTGAGCTAACAGTTGCTGTAAATCCATGACTGAAAATGGATAGTCTAATCGTTTTGATGGCGTCAGAATTACGGGAATGGTGGTGGCAAACTCCATCATCAGATCTTCATTAAAGTCTGCAATATCGACATTCTCGTAGGTAATAGGTTGTACGCTTTGAAAGCGCACCATAAGTTGCTCAGCGATTTCACACAGATGGCAGCCAGAGGTACCGAGTAGCCACCACTTATCAGAACTTTCAGCGCTGCAAAGATTTGGGCTCGCTTCAATAATACGTGCGCGCAGTGCTTTTATATTATTACCATTATGCATATTTATTCTCTTATTTTTATGCTTGTTATAAAGTACTTATCTTAAACCCTTAAATAAAAAGTGAATACTGTTTATAGCTCATTACATGATAAAGAAGTGGTGTAAATAATGACAGCGATTGTGAGATTAGGTAAGATGACCTGCTACTGGTCATTACTAATGACTGCCTGTTAATAAAAGGCAATGACAGCTATTTTAGGACTATTGGTTCATAGTTGCTGTTTTTAGTTATTAGCAGATGACCTATATTATCTTATTACTTTTTTAATCACTCGGATATCGCGCATGACAAGTTTTGGCAAGTTCATCAAACGTCTGTTATTGGCTATTATGTTATTGGTTGTCGCATTCCATATTTTGGTCACCGGACTACTACTAATCTGGAAAACGCAGCCGATTAACAACAGCATGTTTATGTTGACGCATCGCCTAACGGGTGGCACGGTCACGCAGACATGGGCTGAGTACGATGCCATCGCCAAGTCTGTCAAACAAGCAGCGATCGTGAGTGAAGATTCCACGTTTAGCCAGCATAATGGCTTTGATATTAAAGGTATCAAAGCGGCACAAAAGAAAAATGAAGAAACGGGCAAAATGTCCGCTGGTGGCTCAACCATTACGCAGCAGCTAGCAAAAAACCTATTTCTGACTTCGCATCGCTCTTATGTGCGTAAGGCAGAAGAGGCTGTCATTACTGTCATGATAGAAACGCTGTGGAACAAGCAGCGTATCTTGACCGCTTATCTCAATGTGGCAGAGTTTGGTAACGGTATCTATGGTATCGATGCCGCCGCGCATCATTATTTTGATAAATCTGCGGCCAATCTGAACCGAGACGAATCAGCGCTCCTCATTGGGATGCTTACCAATCCGAAGTATTACGAAGACAATCAAGGTGACAGAGGCTTGCGTAACAAGCAACGTATTATCAAAAAACGTATGAAAAATGCGGTATTACCACAAGCGTCTTAATCTTTTAAAAGAAGCCTTAACAATAAGAATAACGGGAAAGAATAATAGGGCGTGTTGAACATTCGACCATGGTACTGACAGCGACTATTTTTTAGGCGATTCGATGTTAAAAATAATAAGTTTAGTCACTCTAAGCGCTTATTTTTAACGATGAAGCGGCAAAAAAGAGTCCTGTCCCCTGCTTTTATCGTTAGGTCTGATGCGAAAATTGCCCCATACTGCGTTACAAATCTCGCTAAGGCATCTGCATTATCGTCGCTTTGTGCCTTGTCTGGAACAATTTTAGCGATCAGCAGTGCCTATTTGCGAATGTTCAACACGCCCTAGTTAATAACCTTTAAGACGATAGTATAAAGACGACGGCGTATCGATAACGCAAAAGGAGTAGTAACGTGGTAGAGCATAACAGTAATCAGAGTAGTGGTGAGCTTAACGATATGATTGATGTCAATCATGTGAATGAAACGGCCATCGAAAAGGGTATGCAAGACATTATCCTTAGTAGCCGAGATGAACTGGTCGATGTCGAGTGGCAGCGCTCAGAAGACGGCAGTTATTCACCCAGCAGTTATATCAACCGAGATCTGTCTTTATTACAGTTTCATCTGCGTGTGTTAGCGCAGGCAGCCAGTCCTCGTCACCCACTGCTTGAGCGCTTGTTTTTTCTCATTATTTTTTCATCGAATCTCGATGAATTCTTTGAAATACGTGTCGCTGGCATCATGCAAAAACTCAATATCGGTGACGTATCGACCAGTGCTCACGGTATGCGCCCAAGCGAGGTGTTAAACGAGATCTCTGCGATCACTCACGACGCTATCAATGAGCAATACCGTATTCTCAACGAAGATATTTTGCCCGCTCTTGCGCTCGAGGATATCCGCTACCTAAAACGTGATGAGCTCAACGCTGAGCAGTCTGCATGGATGAAGCGTTATTTTACCGAGCAAGTTGTACCAGTATTGACACCGATTAGCATTGATCCTGCGCATCCATTCCCGCGTTTGGTCAATAAAAGCTTAAACTTTATTGCCACTTTAGAAGGCAAAGATGCTTTTGGCCGCGACATTAATTTGGCGATTGTTCCAGCGCCGCGCAGTCTGCCGCGTGTGATTCGTCTGCCAGATGAGCTAACGGGTGGTAAAGAGCATCATGTGATGCTGTCCGCCATCATTCATGAGCATATCGGTGAGCTGTTCCCTGGTATGAATGTGACGGGTTGTCACCAATTCAGGCTCACGCGTAATGCAGATTTGGATCTGGCGGATGATGTAGAAGATATCGCCAAAGCGCTTGAGGGCGAGCTTGAAAACCGCCGCTTCGGTGACAAAGTCCGTCTTGAGGTCACAACCGACTGTCCAGCGCACATCAGTGAGTATCTGCTCAATGAGTTTGAGTTGCATGACAATCAGCTGTACCGCGTCAATGGCCCCGTCAATCTGACGCGCTTGCTGTTTGATTTTAATATCCCGGGACTGCGTTATCAGCCATTTACTCATGCCGTGCCAAAAGCATTTCGCCGAGAGATGGATAAATCAGATAAATCATCCAGTATGTTTGCCGCTATGCGTAAAAGCGATGTGCTCGTGCATCATCCGTTTCATGCATTTTCACCCATTATTAATCTGCTTTGGCAGGCAGCTAGCGATCCCAAAGTGTTGGCGATCAAGCAGACATTATACCGCTCAGGTACCAACTCAGAGATCGTCAAAGCGCTTGCCGCTGCCGCTCGTAACGGCAAAGAAGTCACTGCCGTCATTGAGTTGCGTGCGCGTTTCGATGAAGCCTCCAATATTGCTGTCGCCAACTATTTACAAGAAGCAGGTGCGGTTGTGGTTTATGGCATCGTCGGCTACAAGACCCATGCCAAGCTCATGCTCATCGTGCGCCGTGAAGAAGATCGAATCCGCCGCTATGTCCACCTAGGCACAGGCAACTATCATGCGGCCAATGCCAAGGTCTATACAGATTATGGCTTATTCAGTGCCGATCCTGATATCTCAGAAGATGTGCATAAGATATTTCAAGAGCTCACTGGTATGGGCAAACCTGCCAATCTCAAAAAACTGTTACATGCACCATTTACCTTGCACGAAAAACTAATGAGCTTTATTGATGACGAAATTGCCCATGCCAAAGCAGGCAAGCGCGCTCATATCATTATCAAAGCCAATGCCTTGACCGAGCGTCGCCTGATTGACAAATTGTATGATGCGTCGCAGGCAGGCGTCAAAATTGAGCTGATATTGCGCTCTATGTGTTGCTTGCGTCCGCAAGTAAAAGGACTGTCTGAAAACATCACCGTACGCTCTATTATTGGCCGATTTTTGGAGCATACCCGTATTTATTACTTCTATAATGACGGTGATGAGCGTTTATATTGCGGCAGCGCAGACTGGATGGATCGTAACCTGTTCCACCGCGTTGAGGTGGCCTTTCCAATCGAAAACAAGAAGCTTTTTAAGCAGATATACCAAGATGGTTTGATCAATTACTTACAAGACAACACGCAAGCGTGGACACTGAGTGGCACAGGCGTATGGCAGCAGCTTCAGCCAGCAGCAGGGGAGGTGCCACACGTCGCTCAAGAGCACTTATTAAAAGTGATTAATGGTGTCGACGAGTCCAACTGATTTGGACAAAGCTCAACGTCATCTCGTTTAAACAAGATGTTGTTAAACAATGGTTGCTAACACCGTACCTTATATCGTCGATCATTATGGTCATGAGTTAACCAAGCGCTGATACGCCTCAGTGCTTGGTTTTTTTTGTATTAACAACGCATCAAAGTTACAAACTGTCTTGTAACCTCACATTTATTCACATATTGATACGGCAGTACACTGGTGCAGCTCACAATACCCTACCTATAATTAATATCAGTTCTGGTGCAGTTTATTATTTTTATCAAAAACCTCATCATTCATCTATCTAAAAGTAACTGAACAAAAGCAACTGTCTAAAAATGGCTGAGTACATAATGATGCCGCACCGGAGAAACTCTAAATTCAGTCAACAATAAAAATAGGAAATAAATCATGAGTACGACGAACAATGATACCTCAGACATCAAAAAAGCTGCAGAGCAAGCAAACGGTCAAGAGATTGAGAAAAATCTAGAAGACAACAAAAAAGTCGATGCGCCTGAATCACTAAGTGAAGAAGAGCAAACAGCGTTCATTGAGGATGACCTACGCACTGACAAATAAGAGTGTGTTTGCAGCATAAGTCCAAAGCACTAATCAGATAACGATAATAAATAATGCGAGGGAGACGCCATGACCATGCCAGAAAAAAACAATACTGAAGAAAAATTCCTAGTAGAGGATCCAGCCGTTACGACGCAAGAAAATCCTCAAGACAGCTACGAAGGCCGAAAGTACCAGCCAAATATAGACGGGCCGGAACAAGCCTCACAGGAGACAGACGAGGTCTATGTCGACCCGCGCAAAGAAGAAAATCTGCCTGCGGGTGGCAAAAACGTATCGGACCTAAATGCTTATGATCTGAGTCGAGACGACTAACAAATGATAAGCACAATATGTTATCGATACGAACAATAATTATAATAAGGACAAAACAATGGAAACCAGAGATCCTGCTTTAAGTAAAACTCGAATCGCAGAAACGGACACGCATGAAACTTTAGACAGTGCTCAAACGGTGAAAAACCATGAGGAGCTCGAAGAAAACGTCAATGAAAATAAAGGTACCGACACTTTTGAAGAGGGTATAGTAGAGTCTGAGCACGTCAATGATGGTGACAACCCAGCGCGCCAGCCCGACCGCCGCGATCAACCAGGTAATGGCTTTGATGATAATATCAATGAAAGCACCGTTGCAAGCGAAGGGCCTGATAGCCAAAAAATTAACAACATGAATCGCTATGCCACTGTCGATAATGCCCAGACACGGGTGCTAAACCCTGACGAAAAAGATCATAAAAAAGACAGATAGTTTTTTTATGATCTAGGGCACATCCTTCATTCACTTTATTTACTTTGATCTTTCTATCATAAGGAAATGCTATGAATAATCCCAATAATTACTCATTAAAACCAGCAGAGGCAGCGCAGTCACCAAAACACCAGCAGCATGAACTAAAAGATGCTGACGACAATGATGGTATCGTGCCTGATGATGCGCTGCAAAAAGCCAATCCTGCGGCTGCAGAGCGTGTCACAGATGATCACGACCCGCATCACGTCGCCAAAGACCATAAACAGTACGATAGCCCTCTGATGGAAGACAATAAATAGTTAAGCAGGCGTACCACTATGAAAGCGTAGCTCCGCGTCTGGACTATCTATTAATTCTGCTTCTACTTCTTTAAAAAACGCAACGCGCTCATCAATATTATCATCTGATAATGACTGGGCAAGCGCAAGGTAATCCTCAAAATGACGGCTCTCTGACTTTAGTAGATAGCGATAGTATTTTGCTAAACGCGCATCATCAATGACTTCCGCCAACGCTGCAAAACGCTCACAAGAGCGCGCTTCAATGAACGCCCCAATGATCAGTACATCGACCATCGCTGCTGGCTCATAAGTACGTTTATGTTTCAACATGCCCTTGGCATAGCGACCTGCACTCAAATACTTCCAGTCCTGGCCGCGCTCATTCATGATGCCAAGTACTTGTTCGTAATGTAGCATCTCCTCACGTATGAGCTGTGCCAATTTACGTTGCAAATCATAAGAGAACTCATACCGAAACATCAAATTCATCGCAGTGCCAGCGGCTTTTTTTTCGCAATTGGCATGATCCTGAATGATAAGTGGTAAATTCTCGATAGCGGCATCTACCCACGCCTGCGTCGTGCGCGCCCCCAAAAAATTATAAATAGGGGATAGGTCTACCTTTATAGGTGTGCGCAGGTGAGTGATATCGACGCTGTCTTCCCCTACGTCCATACTGCTTTCGTCAACGACATTTACTGGTGAAAGGGGCGCTTCTTTTTCGAGGTTATCCTTATGAATATCGTAGTGATCAGTACCATGCGCTGATGATTGTAAGGACGAGAGGTCGGGCTGATTTATAGTCATAATCTAAAAGGGCTTTTTTATAAATGAGAGTTTAAAGCAGCTAATTTGTAGATGTTTTCAAAATAATGGGCTACAGTTACTACGGCTAAGTAAGTTGTCTGGATAATGGACAGTATTTAAGTATAACTATAGATGGTAATGATTACTTACAGTTTAGTCTCAACTGAGCATTCATTAATTTCTAGATAGTATTCATGGTCTGTGAGGCTTATGTCTTATACGATATCATTATTATACAACCCCAATATTTATTTTCTAAATGGCGTTTGCTTGTTTATTTCATTATTTGATAGTAGGATGAGATTTTGCTCTTTAGCCACAGTGTCTTGCTATCAATAGCACTTAGTAGGCACTTAGTAGAGAATGGCAAGCATTATACCAATGACAATTCTCGTATGAAAACAGAAGATTTATACAGTCTATTTTAGGACTGATGAAAAACTCTTTAATGGATAATTATTTATCAGCATTAAATACCATAGGTTGTCGTAAGTAGCAATGATATCTTTTATTGTATGAATAATTGTTGATAAAAATAACGAGTCTTAAATAGTCGCTGTAGCAATTTAGTATTACCAATACTCACCAATAGATAAGGATAACGACATGGGCCAGTCTTCTAACGCCAATCGCATTCAAAAAGGCATTCTTGCCATCGACCAACAGTTGTATGACTTTATTGAAAACGAAGTGCTGCCAAAAGTTGGTGTTGATTCAGACAGTTATTGGTCAGGTTTTGAGAAGGTTATCAAGGAATTTACGCCACGTAATAAAGCGTTGCTAGAAACTCGAGACAAGATTCAAGCACAGATTGACCAGTGGCACCTACAACACCCTGCAAAAGATGGCGAAATCGATTATCCGGCTTATAAGACATTCTTGCAAGAGATTGGTTATCTACTGCCAGAAGGTGATGACTTTACGGTCAGTACAGAAAATGTCGATGACGAAATCGCGCATATCGCAGGGCCGCAGCTGGTCGTACCAGTACGTAACGCTCGTTATGCGCTTAACGCGACCAACGCACGTTGGGGTAGCCTATATGATGCGTTGTATGGCACCGATGTTATCAGTAGTGACAATGGTCAAGAAGCGGGTGGTAGCTATAATCCTACTCGCGGTGCTGCTGTTGTCGCTTATGCCAAAGCGTTCCTAGATGAGCACTTCACACTAGCATCAGGCTCTTACAATGATGTGACTGGTTTTAAAGTGATCGATGGCAAGCTTGAAGTCGTACAGGGTGATGGCAGTACCGAGTTAAAAGATACTAGCAAATTTGTCGGTTTCGTCGGTGACGCTGAAGCTCCTACAGGTGTACTGTTAAAGAACAACGGCTTGCATGCTGAGATTCAGATCGATAGTAATCATCCAGTTGGCAAAGATGACCCAGCAAATATCAAAGACGTGCTACTTGAGTCAGCCATGACTGCGATTCAAGATTGTGAAGATTCGGTCGCTGCTGTAGATGCAGAAGAAAAAGTGGAAGTCTATCGCAATTGGCTTGGCTTGATGAACAGCGATCTACAAGAGACCTTTGAAAAAGGTGGCAAAACCCGTACTCGCAAACAAAACCCAGATCGTGAATATAATACACCTGATGGCGGTAAGCTGATTTTGCCAGGTCGTTCGCTACTCTTGATTCGTAACGTGGGTCATCTCATGCAGAACCCCGCAATTTTGGTTGATTTAGGCAATGGCCAAGAGCAAATATTTGAAGGCTTAATGGATGGTTTAATCACACCATTATTATCACTCAATGATATCAAAGGCAAAAACGAGCTATCAAACTCCCGCCAAGGCTCAATGTATATTGTGAAGCCAAAAATGCATGGCCCTGAAGAAGTTAAAATGGCCAATGATTTATTCAATGCATCAGAGGACTTATTGGGTCTAGAGCGTAATACGCTCAAAATCGGTATCATGGACGAAGAGCGCCGTACCACAGTCAATCTGAAAGAAGCGATTCGCCAAGCAAAAGAGCGTGTTATCTTTATTAATACAGGTTTCTTAGATCGTACGGGTGATGAGATGCATACCAGCATGAATGCCGGTCCGTTCGTGCCAAAAGGCGACATGAAGTCGCAAGCATGGCTACCTGCGTATGAGCAGTGGAACGTTGATATCGGCTTAGAGACAGGTCTGCAAGGTCATGCTCAAATTGGTAAAGGTATGTGGGCCAAACCTGATGAGATGAAAGAGATGATGGACACCAAAGCGGCTCATCCTAAATCTGGTGCCAGTACGGCTTGGGTACCCTCACCAACGGGCGCTACCTTGCACAGCATACACTATCATCAAGTTAGCGTGGCCGATGTACAAGATACGCTAAAATCACGTGAGCGTGCGAGCTTAGATGATATTTTGACCATTCCATTGGCAAAAAATACCAATTGGACAGAAGAAGAGAAGCAGCAAGAGCTTGAGAACAACGCTCAAGGTATTTTAGGGTACGTGGTACGCTGGGTGAATCAAGGGGTTGGCTGCTCCAAAGTTCCTGATATTAATGATGTTGGTTTGATGGAAGATCGTGCTACCTTACGTATCTCTAGCCAGCATATTGCTAACTGGTTACATCATGATGTGGTAAGCGAGCAGCAAGTGATGGACACAATGAAACGTATGGCAAAAGTCGTCGACGAGCAAAATGCAGGCGATAGTGATTACCAGCCAATGGCAGATAACTTTGATAACTCTTATGCATTTAAAGCAGCCTGTGATTTGGTCTTCAAGGGACGCGCGCAGCCTAGCGGCTATACTGAACCATTGTTGCATCAAGCGCGCCTTGATTTAAAAGCCAATGCTTAGAGAGGCCGGCTTAGCAATGGGTATTTTAGCGTATGCTGAAGTCTAAGGTGTAGTATCTAATCTTGCTCGTTTGTAACGCTAAATATGTCATAAATACGTTGGTCGATTCTTCATAAGCGCTATTTATTTATCAATGGATAGCGCTATTTCTTGGGCAATTATTTTGTTTTTATTAAAGTATTTTAATACTATAAGTAATGATATTAATCAATAAAAGCGCTATCTGCTTGAGTAGATAGCGCTTTTTTTTGTAGCTATTTGGATTTTATAGGTGACTTGTCATTTGATACTGGGGGTATCGAAAAAGCGAAAAAATATGTTGCAAATTATGTCAAAGTTGTTATGCTTGTACTCGAAGTATGAGTTTGGTAACGGATGTTACGCAATGGAGTGATAAAGACAACAGGTTACACGGCAGTTACGCTCTTAATCCCAGTCATGTAAATTATTGTTCTTTTCATCTTACTGTAATAGAACTTCGCCACACTTGTTTCTGACTAATCTCGGTAGCCAGTTACACATTATATCTTTGAGGATTTGTGACGATACCATTATGGGCGCCAGCTAATAACAGCTTGCTCATTACTACAATTGTAAAGTGGAGATACCCCATGAAAAAACTACTTTTAGCTACAGCAATCGCAGCCCTATCTGTATCAGCAGCCAATGCAGCACCAACCGTTTATGGTAAAGTATTCGTTACTACTGATTACGTTAATGCTGAAATTGATGGTCAGAATATGGATAATAATAACAGAATTAATGAAGACAACGGTTCATTACAAGTTAATTCTAATATTTCACGTTTAGGCTTCAGAGGCTCTGAAGCGATAACGGCCAACACTGACGTAATTTACCAATTAGAGTACGGCGTTAAAGTTGATGATAGTGGTAGCGATAACATTGGCTTCAAAAGCCGTGACACTTATCTTGGTCTAGTCAACAAAGACTTCGGTGAATTCCGCTTTGGTCGTAACTACACAGTCATTGACTATATCAATAACGTATCAGTTAATGAAGGTTATTGGGATAATCTTGGCTCTAGTACTCTGAACAACAACGACAGCTTTGCTAATATTTTGACCCCGACCGTTGGTAACCGTATCAATAATTCAATCGTTTGGAAAGCGCCTAAATACAATGACCTACCATTAGCGCTTGCGCTGATGTATGGTGCTGATGAAGACTTTATATCTGAGAGTGGTCGTGACGCAGGCTATGGTGCCTCATTGATGTTTGATCCAGGTACAGGCATTACCGCTGGTATTGCTTATGAGCAAGACATGAGTGTTAGTGGTGATATTATCCGTGGCAGTGCTAGCGTCGATTTAGGTAAATATATCGCAGCTCCTGTAAAGTTAGGCGTTCTATATCAAGAAGCTGACTATGCCGGTACTACTACTGCAACAGAGGACGGTTTAGTGGTGAGTGCTGAAATGGGTCTTTCGAATTTTGCCCGTCCAGCCTCTGTTTATATTCAGTATGACAAAACCGACAATATCAGTGGTCTTGAGAATAATGACTCAAATCAAGTCGTTGTAGGTGGCAAATATGCGTTTAAAAATAATATGATCGCTCATGCCTATGCTGGTCTAAATTCAGCGGAATTAAACAATGGTCGTTTTGGTTCGAGAGACGAAGACGGCAATGTTAATGAAATCGACTTACGTGGTGATATTGATGTACTCGCTATCGGTGGCGGTCTAGAATACTTATTCTAATCTAAACATTAGAAACGTATTATAAAAAACTCATCCTTCGGGGTGGGTTTTTTTGTTTTGTAATCAATACTGTGTCTTGAACAACAGCGTGTCTTAAATAACAGAATCCGTAAAATTAATAATAACATTTGTGTAAATTTTGGTTTTTTCACCTTACTGTAATATTTGGTTGGTAAAGTTGTGTCTAAGTAATGCTTCTAGCTCATATATATAAATGTTCTATAGGGTAGTCACCCTGCCATTATATATATCGGCCAATCTTAGCCAATTTATCAAAAAAATTGTAAAGTGGAGATGTCTTTTGAAAAAACTATTTTTAGCCTCATCAGTCGCAATGCTATTAGTATCTACAGCTCAAGCGGCACCGACTGTTTATGGCAAAGCATTTGTTACCGCCAACTATGTCAATGCTTCATTCGAACGAGAAGCTATGGACGATAGTAGTATAAGCATTAATGAAGAAAACAGTTCAGTAGAAATCGCATCAAAATCTTCACGTATTGGTTTCAAAGGTTCTGAAGCCATGACTGCCAATACTGATGTGATCTACCAATTAGAGTATGGAATCAAGGTTGATGATAGTGGCAGCAGTAACATCGGTTTTAAAAGCCGTGATACTTATCTGGGTCTAAAGAATAAAGACCTTGGCGAATTCCGCTTTGGTCGTAACTACTCAGTCGTTGATTATATCGATAATGTCACGGTCAATGAAGGTTACTGGGACAATGTGGGTGCTAGTAGTTTAAGCAAAAATACACTAGCCAATGCTTTAACCTTAGCTGATGGTTACCGAGTTAATAACTCTATCGTCTGGAAAGCGCCTAAATACAATGAGTTACCATTAGAGCTTGCGTTGCAGTATGGTGCTGATGAAGACTTTATATCTGACGATAATAGTCGTGACAGCGGCTATGGTGCCTCATTACTATTTAATCCAGGCAATGGCTTTACGGCTGGTGTTGCTTATCAGAGTGATCTGGCTACTAAAAATCCCAGTAGTACTAATACGGGCGGCGATATGATCCGTGGGACGGCTACTGTCGATCTAAGTAATTATGTTGCTTATCCAGTAAAAGTGGGCGCTCTATACCAACAAGCTGATTTTGATGATACTAATGAAACTGAAAAAGGATTGATATTAAGTGCTGAGATGGGTCTAAGTAACCTCGCTCGTCCAGCCTCAATATATGCACAGTACAATAAAACGGATAACTTAAGAGGCATTAATGAAAATAATTCAGATCAAATCGTCGTAGGCGGTAAATATAGCTTTAGAAAGAATATAATTGCACATGCTTATGTCGGTAATAACACTGCAGACTTAAAAAATGATCTTTTCATTGCTGGTCAAGATGACGGTGATAAAGATATTCTTGTCAGAGCGCGTGGTGATGCTAGCGTCTTCGTGGTCGGTGCTGGTCTAGAATACAAATTCTAATCTAAACATTAGAAAACGTATTATAAAAAACTCATCCTTCGGGGTGAGTTTTTTTGTTGTGACCTTTTTAAAGCCGCAGTGGGTTATAATAGCTACGTATTTACGATGATTACGCACTTATGACAATTAAGCGTTAAAAACTGAGTGTTTTAAAGAGTTTGTGCTTTTGCCCTATATTTTGTAGCGTATTTTTAGTAAAATCCTTCTTTACTAATTACCGACAGAGTACTATGACCAAGTTTATATTTGTGACCGGTGGGGTAGTGTCCTCACTAGGAAAAGGTATCACCGCAGCCTCTCTTGCAGCGGTCTTAGAAGCACGTGGCGTGACTGTCACGATGACCAAAATGGATCCGTATATTAACGTCGATCCAGGTACGATGAGTCCGTTTCAGCATGGTGAGGTGTTCGTCACCGAAGATGGTGCAGAGACAGATTTGGATTTGGGTTATTATGAGCGTTTTTTACGTCACTCAAAAATGAGTAAAAGTAATAACTTCACCAGTGGCCGTATTTATCAGAACGTTTTGAATAAAGAACGTCGCGGTGAATATCTAGGCGGTACGGTACAGGTTATTCCGCATATTACCGATGAAATCAAAAACAAAATCCTTGCCAGTGGCGAAGGCTATGACATCGCGATTATCGAGATTGGCGGTACGGTTGGTGACATCGAATCACTTCCATTTATGGAAGCCGTACGTCAGATGCAAGTAGAGCTGGGGCGCAATCGTGCCATGCTGATGCATCTTACTTTAGTACCTTATATTGCCAGTGCCGGTGAGACCAAAACCAAGCCGACACAGCACTCTGTAAAAGAGCTGCGTTCTATCGGTCTACAGCCTGATATTTTAATCTGCCGCTCTGATCATCATATCTCACAAGACAACCGTCGTAAGATTGCACTGTTTACCAATGTTGAAGAGCGTGCGGTCATTATGTGTGAAGATGCGCAAAGCATCTATCAAATACCGCGTACGCTACATGAGCAAGACCTTGATGATCTCATCTGTGAGCGTTTCGGTCTTGATGTGCCCGAAGCGGATTTGAGCGATTGGGATAAAGTAGTTGAAGCCCAGCTAAATCCTGAAGGAACAGTGACAGTTGCGATGGTTGGCAAATACGTTGAGCTACCAGATGCTTATAAATCGATCAACGAAGCATTGCTACACGCAGGTATCACGCATAAAGTCGATGTCAAAATCGACTACATCGATGCTGAGCGTTTAGAAGATGACGACACTCTACTAGCGCAGCTAAAAGAAGCCAATGCTATCTTAGTACCAGGCGGTTTTGGTGAGCGTGGTACGATGGGTAAAATAAAAGCCATCACCTATGCTCGTGAAAATAATGTGCCGTATCTAGGTATTTGCCTTGGTATGCAGCTGGCCGTGATAGAGTATGCGCGCAATGTACTGAATATCAATGCCAACTCTTCTGAGTTTGATCGTAAGACAGCTGAGCCTATCATTGGGCTTATCACTGAGTGGTTAGATGAGCGCGGCGAGCTACAGATTCGTAGCGATGACTCAGACCTCGGCGGTACCATGCGCCTAGGCGCGCAGCAAGCAGAGCTGGTTTCTGGTAGCAAGCTTGCTCAGATTTATGGTGCTAACAATATCACTGAGCGCCATCGCCATCGTTATGAGATGAATAACCGTTATATTGAGCCATTAGAGCAAGCGGGTATGACTATATCTGGTTATTCTGCCAAGCAGCATTTGGTAGAGTCGGTAGAGATCTCTGAGCATCCATGGTTTGTTGCTGTACAGTTCCATCCTGAATTTACTAGCTCACCACGCGGTGGTCATCCGCTGTTCAACAGCTTTGTAAAAGCGGCAAAAAATCATAGCGAAACATAGTAATCACTAAAGCATTTGTTGTTATGTGAGAGCATGATGTTTGCTAAAAAGACTGATCTTCGGATTGGTCTTTTTTTTGGCTTAATATTGAGCAACTAGACATATTATTTGGTAGTTATTGATATTGATAGTCGGTAATTACGCTTGCATACTTTTTTTAATCAGGCTATCGGTTACAATATGGGATGGAGATATTAATAACAAAATAAGAGGTAGTGGCTAAATGGAAAACCTATTAACGGCACAATCACACATTGCACTTAACACGCCTAATAATAAGACGATCAACATTGGTAATGATCAACCCTTTGTATTATTTGGTGGGATGAACGTCTTAGAATCTAAAGAGTTGGCGTTTGAGATTGCTGAGCAATACGTTGAGATATGTGAGCGCTTGGGTATCGGCTATGTGTTTAAAGCGAGTTTTGATAAAGCCAACCGCTCAAGCCTGCATTCATACCGAGGGCCAGGACTCGCGCAAGGTATCGATTGGCTTGGGCAAATCAAAGAAAAATTCCAAGTACCGATTATCACTGATGTACATGAGCCTCATCAAGCAGCACCAGTCGCTGAAGTTGCTGATATTATCCAGTTGCCAGCTTTTTTGTCACGTCAGACGGACTTGGTTCATGCGATGGCAAAGACGGACGCGATTATCAATATCAAAAAGGCACAGTTTTTGGCGCCGCATGAGATGCGTCATATCGTCAATAAGTGTCTAGAAGGCGGTAATGATAAGCTGATACTTTGTGAGCGTGGTAGTGCCTTTGGTTATAACAACTTAGTCGTTGATATGCTCGGATTTGATACCATGAAGCAGATGGATATCCCCGTATTCTTTGACGTGACACATAGCTTGCAGCAGCCAGGCGCGCGTAGTGACAGTGCAGGTGGGCGCCGTGAGCAGATTACGACACTGGCACGTGCTGGTATGGCGACAGGGTTGGCAGGGCTTTTCTTAGAGGCGCACCCAAATCCAGAAACGGCGAAATGTGATGGGCCATGTGCGCTGCGCATGAGCCAGCTAGAGCCGTTTTTGCGTCAGCTTAAGCAGATTGATGATCTGGTCAAAGGCTTTGAGACATTAGATACTCATTGATATTATAAATGATAAGAGGGTGATGCAATGGCGATTCAAACCGCACAAGTCAGTATAGAAAATATCGACGATGAAGCTGGTCTAGATAGTGTAATGACCGCTCTTAAAAATATCTCAGGCGTGACTGCTATCGATCTAGATCCTGTGCATGATATTGCAACGGTCAGTTATGATGATACGGATACGAGTATTCATGCTTTGACAGCGGCGATTAGTATGGTTGATTATGTGACTCAGCCATTTCCTATGGATGCGCCGCAAAATCCGCATCATAAAGACTAAGATATATGGACGATCTGAATGCTACATAAGCAATGAGTAGCGTTCAGGTTTTTATTAAGAAGTTCCTGTCTTGTTAATAGCATCTCGTTAATAAAGTAACAACCAAAGTGTCTTGCTGTCGCTGATGATAGGGCTTATGCTTGTTTAGTGGTGCTTTGATAGGTTTTGAGAAGTAAATATTGAAGAACAGCTATCAAGGCTACTTTTCACTAATAAAAATAAGGAGCCAACCATGGCAAGCCAAACACGTATTATTCAAATTGAAGGTATGACTTGCAGCGGCTGTGTGGCAAGTGTCCATACTGCTACTGCCGATATTGACGGTTTAGATACGATCACCGTGGATTTAGCTGATAATTTAGCAACGATCACCTTTGATGATAGCAAAACCAGTGCAGAAGCGATTGCTTCGATCATTGATGAGGCTGGATTTGAGGCGACTGTCGCTAATTCATAAATGTCGTCATCTATCTACAAAACCAGCTACCATGATTACTGGCATGTTAGCTGGTTTTTTAATGGTTAAAAATTCTGATTATAGATTACGTCCATGGCTGTCCTAGTTTGCTGCTATTTACTAAATGATTTAGGCTTACTTGAATAGATGATGGTTGTGACCATCTAATAGGTGCTACTTGAATATATTGCAATATGTCTGTCTATAATAATTGGATAGCCTAAACAGCGTATTCATACTGATTGTCATCGTGTTTTACTTGTTTTATTTGATTTTTTTGTCAATCCACTGATATTTTATTATGGCTTCTATGAGTATATAGACGCTATAAAGAGTTATTTTTATGAATGATACTACCCGTACCACTAGTGATGAATCCTACGATGTCGAGACTGACATTCAATCAAATACGCCACTTGCACCGCAACGTGCGCATCTGCAATTGGCGATTGATGGCATGACGTGTCAGGCCTGTGCTTCACGAATCGAAAAGGTGCTGAATAAAAAGCCTTCAGTGTATGACGTGAGTGTGAATTTTGCTGGTGAGACGGCAAATGTAGATTATGATCCGACGCAAACGACGCCAGAACAGGTCACGGAATGGGTAAACAAGACGGGTTTTGTTGCCAATCTACAGGCCAGCGACAGTTTATTTGCAAAAACAGATGAAGAGACAGCGACTCAGTATCCGTGGCGATTGATTGGACTATGGCTATGCTTGGCGCCATTTTTGGTGGGCATGGCAGGTATGTTGGTGGGTGCTGGGATGGCGTGGATGCCGCCCATTTGGATTCAGTTTATTTTAGCGACGATTGTACAGTTTGGTTTTGCGTTACCATTTTATAAGAGCGCATGGGCATCCATCAAAGGTGGTCTTGCCAATATGGATGTGCTGGTGGTGATTGGTACGGTGACGATATGGGCCTATTCGACTTATCTGTGGCTCACTCATGGCGATGGCACTTTGAGTAGTCTCTTGCAAAGTGGACACGCGGGCGGACACATCGCCAGTAATGGCCCTGCGGTATATTTTGAAGCAGGGGTGATGGTTATTGCGTTTGTGCGGACAGGTAAATACTTGGAGGAACGTACCAAAAAACACAGTTTAAACAGTATCGATTTACTGTTGTCATTGACGCCAGATGAAGTCGAGCAGCAGCAGCCAAATGGCGATTTTCACTCTATTGCATTGTCTGATGTACAAATAGGTGATATTTTGCGGGCCAAGCAAGGCAGCCGTATCGCGACCGATGGCATCGTCACAGATGGTAGCGGCTGGTGCGTGGAGAGTCACTTAACAGGTGAGTCAATAGCGCTCAAAAAAGAAGCGGGCGATGGATTGCTGGCAGGTGCTTTGGTGGAGAATGGCAGTTTGCTCTATCGTGTGAGTGCCAAGGGTAGTGACACCAAGCTGGGCGATATGGTACAAGCCTTGAGTGATGCGCAAGGCTCAAAAGCTAACTTGGCGAGGCTGGCTGATAGAGTGACCGCCGTGTTTGTGCCAATTGTAGTGACCATCGCTTTGGTTACTTTTGGCCTAACATGGTGGCTGACTGGTATGGTCGATACTGCCTTGATGCACGCCGTCTCAGTATTGGTCATTGCTTGTCCTTGTGCGCTTGGTTTGGCCACGCCAGCAGCTATCATGGCAGGTATGGGGGTTGCTGCGCGTCATGGCGTGTGGTTCAAAGACGCGCAAAGTCTCGAGGCGGCAGGGAATATTGACACGGTGGTGCTCGATAAAACAGGCACGCTGACCATTGGCAGACCCACTATCGTCGATCATGTCATGGTGGATAAGTCGATCGCTGTTAATGATGTATTGCAAATTGCAGCCAGTATCGAAGCACATGCCAGTCATCCATTGGCAACTGCTTTGACCAACGCGGCTAAAGAGCGTCAGCTGTCTTTGTTCGATGTGACTGATATCAGTGTGATAAAAGGATCTGGTATACAGGCAAACATCGAAGGACTTGGACGAGTAAACGTCGGGACGGCTGAATTTGCTAATATGACGTTACCTAAGCTGATGCCAAAAGTATGGCAAATTGCCAGTACCGTTGCCATTAGTATCAATGATGAGCCACTAGGCGCATTTGCCTTAGCAGATGACTTGAAAGCGGATACCCCGCAAGCAATCACTGCGCTACAAAATGCGGGTATTAATGTGATCTTGATGAGTGGTGATAAGCAGTCGGTCGTCGATCATGTGGCAGGGCAGCTGGGTATTGAAAAAGCTTATGGCAAAATGAGCCCGCGTGATAAGGCCAGCCAAATTGCGTTATTGCAGGCGGCTGGTCATAAGGTGGCGATGGCAGGAGACGGGGTCAATGATGCGCCAGCAATGGCCACCGCTGATGCCAGTTTTGCAATGTTTGAAGGAACAGATGTCGCGCAGCACAGCGCTTCTGCCCGTTTAATGGGTGAGTCACTCATGCATATCGATGCCGCGCAAAAAATCGCGCAAGCAACGCTACGCAATATTAAACAAAATTTGTTTTTTGCTTTCATTTATAACTGCCTTGGTATCCCGCTTGCCGCTTTGGGGTTCTTAAATCCGATGATTGCAGCAGCAGCGATGGCACTCAGCTCCATCTCAGTTTTGATGAATGCATTACGCTTGACACGATTTAAGACAGAGGTTGCGCTTGAGAATACGGTATCTACTATGGATAAGAAAAGCAGTTTGGTAAAATTATCACTGAAATAGTCGCTCTGATATGTCATAGACACAGACAATCGAGTTGCACTAGACGCCGCTAACCCTGATTATATTTATGAGTGCAAGTGAGTGTAAGATAAAGGAAGTTTGGTAAAATATATGCTATGATGCCAAGCACTATAGCCAAGCATTAACCCAATTAATAAACCGTCTATCGTGTGCAAGCATAGCCACATGGCAGTAAGGATTGAAGGGGTTTTAGGTATATGAGCTATACGATATTTTGCTTTATCTTTTTTGTATGCTAGCTGCCGTTATTTATCTCACAAACTTGGCATGACCAAAGGAATTAACAGACATTATGTACGCTGAAGAAACCAACAACGTCACCGCAATTAAAGACATTCGCGCTCGTGAAATTTTAGACTCGCGCGGTAATCCAACTATCGAAGCTGATGTGATCTTAGCTGATGGCACTGTCGGCCGTGCTGCGGCGCCAAGTGGCGCATCCACAGGCTCACGTGAAGCGCTTGAGTTACGTGATGGCGACAAATCTCGCTATATGGGTAAAGGCGTCAAAAAAGCCGTTTCTAACGTCAATAGTCAGATTCGCAGTGCTTTGATTGATAAAGATGTGACTGAACAGCAGGATATTGATGATGCCATGATTGCGCTAGACGGCACAGAAAACAAAGAGAGCTTGGGTGCTAATGCCATGCTAGCTGTGTCACTTGCGACGGCCGAAGCGGCTGCCAAGTCACAGAATCTGCCATTGCATCAGTATATTGCTAACTTGCGTAATCAGACGTCATTGACCATGCCTGTACCAATGATGAACATCTTAAATGGTGGCGAGCACGCGGACAATACCGTTGATATTCAAGAGTTTATGATTGAGCCAGTGGGCTTTACCAGCTTTTCAGAAGCGCTGCGTGCTGGTACAGAGATTTTCCACAGCTTAAAGTCTGTATTGAAATCACAAGGCTTAAATACCGCTGTTGGTGATGAAGGTGGTTTTGCACCAAATCTACGTAGCAACGAAGAAGCCATCACGGTTATTATGCAGGCGATCGAACAAGTCGGCTACAAAGCGGGTGAAGACATTCATCTTGCGCTAGACTGTGCGGCTAGTGAATTTTACAAGAACGGTCAATACGTATTGGCAGGCGAAGGCAACAAAGCTTTCGATAGCCAAGGGTTCTCAGACTATCTCGTTGGGCTCACGCGTCAGTATCCTATTATCTCTATCGAAGACGGTCTTGATGAGTCAGATTGGGATGGTTGGAAGTATCTGACCGAGCAGATTGGTGATAAAGTCCAGTTGGTCGGTGATGATCTATTTGTGACCAATCCTACAATCTTGCAAGAAGGTATCGATAAGCATATTGCCAATGCCATTTTGATTAAGTTCAACCAAATCGGTACATTGTCAGAGACGCTAGATGCGATTTATATGGCGAAGAAAAATGGCTATGCAACCATCATCTCGCATCGTTCAGGCGAAACCGAAGACAGCACCATTGCAGATTTAGCAGTTGGTACCGCTGCCGGTCAGATCAAAACAGGCTCACTATGCCGCTCAGACCGTGTTGCTAAGTACAACCAATTGCTACGCATCGAGCAGCAAGTACGTGCAAGCTACCGTGGCCGTGAAGAGTTTATCGGTCTACGTGGTTAACAGACTGACTTGGCTTTTTAACGCGTAATATGCGTCAAAAAGTCTAAGCTCAAAAGCCGAACTTATCATTGAATCTAGGCGATATATAATCATTTGTGTATCGCCTAATCATCTTAAAACTCTTATATCATTCTTTCTATGTTGTTTGGCGTTGTCCTCTTATGAAATATTTTAGCCAATTTATACTACTTGCTCTAGCCGTTGCAGTGCTTTTGGGATTGCAATATCAGTATTGGCTGGGGGAAAATGGCCATTTTGAACATAACAAGTTGACGGCTCAAATTGAAGAGCAACAACGCTTAAATGATAACCAAGTGGCAGCAAACAATCTATTACGTACCGATGTGCAAGATCTAAAAACTGGACTTGAGGCGGTAGAAGAGCACGCTCGCTTAGATTTGGGCTTAATCAAACCAAATGAAACTTTTGTCCAAGTATCAACTGCACCAACGACGCATAGTAGCTATTAAGCTATAGCTATCGATCTGTATGATGTGATATCAAGCCCCATCATTTATTATAAAGCCATCCGTCATTCTTATCATTTTCACTATCTCTCTTTAAATATATCGTCATGGGTTCAACCATCAGTATCACACTATGAATAAAACTCCTATTATACACGCCATGATCGTCGCAGCTGGTCGCGGCAGCCGTTTTGGTGCATCCATTGCCAAACAGTACACAATGCTAAAAGAGCAGACGTTGTTGCAGCACAGCGTGGCTAGGCTTGGTCATAGCGATTATATTAATAAATGCCTATTGGTCGTAGCAGCAGACGACAGCACAGCGCAGGAGCTAGAGTTTGAGCTTCCTATATATTACGCAGTGGGTGGGGCCGAGCGTTGGCAATCAGTGCAGGCAGGGGTAGAGGCCATCAGTGAGTCAGGCGGAGATGATTCGGATTTAGTACTCATTCATGATGCGGCACGTCCCGCTGTACCGAGTGTGGATATCGATCGAGTTATTAAAGCGGCGATGAGGGAGCCTTATGGTGCTATCTTAGCGACACCGGCGGCCGATACGTTGAAGAGCTCCTATCAGAAAATCACACCTACTGAGGAAGATAGACTCATTCCTTATGCGAAATGCACTATTGACCGTAGCAACATATGGCAAGCAAAAACCCCGCAAGTTTTTCGTTTAGGTCAGCTAAAACGCGTCCTACGCTATGTGTCTGAACATCAGCTTAGCATCACAGACGAAGCCAGTGCTTTTGAGCACTTAGCGCTACCTATACGTTTGGTGCCGGGTAGTCGACAAAACATCAAGCTTACGTATCCTGATGATGCCATATTACTGGCAGCAATTCTTGATATCCAATTCTCACATTAATCAAATTTATAGATTTGCTTCGTATTTATATCAGATAGCTCAAGGTAATGACTGTCAATATCGCATCAATTTCACGGCAAGTTTAGATTCAATAAAAGTTAAGATATATTAATTTAATATATAATATATATTTAAAACATGTTTTTTGTATATAAGCAAGACTATTAATTAATAAAAGGTTGCTTTGATGACCAATCTAACCTATGATGTAACTAACTTAATACAATTAATATAAAAACTTATAAAATCAATAATATATCAGACCGATTCATTACGCTTAATCATGTTGTCTCTATATTTTCTGAAGTTAGTATGATTGTTTTAGCGACATTTACCTGATAATAGGGAGAAGCTGATTGTCAACAATCAACGATTCAACAAACCCAGTAACGACAGATCTCTGCCAGCTTGTATATATAAGCCGGATTACCTCTACTGGTCTTTCAAGTCCTAGCACGCTTAATGATATCTCAGAGACCGCGGTCGAACGCAATCAAATAGATAATATCACGGGTATTCTTTGCTATGGCAATGGCTACTTTTTGCAGTGTGTCGAAGGCTCAGAGCAGGCACTAACCAATCTAAAAAATCGTTTGTTGATAGATGATCGACATAAAGAATTGAAGGTTTTAGATTTTTCTGAGATTACCAAACGTCGTTTTGCCAGTTGGTCATTACGTTCAATTACCCTTGAGCGTTGGATGACTAAAGAGCCTGAGCTTAAAAAGTTAATGCCATTTAAGCCGTATGAGTGGGATTCTAATGAGTGGCAGAAGTTCTTAGACATATTGCAGGGCTACTATGAAGAGCAAACGAGAATAGGTAATGTTGATACGCCTCCTATCAAATACAGTACGCTAGGGGTGACATTGAGTAAGGTCGTTGGTCAACACCAAGCATTCTTTTTAATTCAGACGGTACTCGGCTTGATGATAGCTGCCACATTGTTATGGCTAATGCTGTAATCGATAAATAATATA
This sequence comes from Psychrobacter sp. CR212, assembly GCF_059693765.1. Lineage (NCBI taxonomy): Bacteria > Pseudomonadati > Pseudomonadota > Gammaproteobacteria > Moraxellales > Moraxellaceae > Psychrobacter > Psychrobacter sp. CR212. The sequence goes on from NZ_JCATIF010000001.1 coordinate 386,640, forward strand.
GTTATAGGCGTTAATTCTCTTATGATTTTAAGTATGTTCATACGATTGCTCATCGAGCTAAATACTAATTATATCTAGTTGAGCAGACAAACAAGAAAAAGCCAGCATTGAATCAATGCTGGCTTTTTCTATTTAAACAACTAGCTTGGATATTAAGAGCAGACATAAAAAACCCCCACTCATAACATATTATGAGTGGGGGTTTCGGTGGTACCATTGTTAGTCTTATTGAGTGCTAACAAGTGACGCCAAATAGTGGCGTCCCCAGGGGGATTCGAACCCCCGTTACCGCCGTGAAAGGGCGGTGTCCTAGGCCTCTAGACGATGGGGACTAGTAACAATACTTCAACTGCTTTCACCATTTATGCTGAAGTGGTGCGTATTTTAGTAGCGTCTGCGTTTCCTGTCAAGCCTTTTTCTACGTCTTTTTAAAATTAAATATCTTTTTTTAATTGCACGGCGAGGATGGAGATCATTGCGCTTTAAATGATACCGAATCCATAGGGAAGTACAAACACTAATAGTTAAAGCGAGCAACATATAGCCTAGGATGGTTCCCCATAACTTAAGTTGTGGATCCATAATAAAGTCCCTCCTATTAGGCCTCGATAGTATTCGCTAACAAGGCAGAGTGAGCAACTTGAACTATCTATAGGATATAACTGCATCGCTTAAGCGCGACATTCATCATAAGTAGTCATATTAGTCGTCCAAAAATATGACATTTATTATTATACAAAATAATTCCATCTGCTTATCGTGATATCAATCATATCCCTATTGATTATCAAATCAAGATGTCAAAGTCATCAAATATTACAAATAGCACTATTATGTATGATTGGCAATATATGATATGTGACTTATTCACTATCGTTATCAGCTGATGCTTCTGTAGCTTCTTCATTGTGCATCGCATTAGCGAGCATAGGATAATTATTGAGTATGTGACAGAACAGCTCGGCTGTCTTTTGAGTGTCATACAGTGCTGAGTGAGCATTTTTACCATCAAACTCGAGTCCTGCTGCCTTGCAAGCGCGCGCCAATACAGTTTGTCCAAATGCCAGTGCAGACAAAGTCACGGTATCAAACACTGAAAAATTGTGAAAAGGATTGTGATTCTTACTATTGGTACGTAGCACAGCTGCATTGAGAAAGGCCAAATCGAAATGCGCGTTGTGTCCAATCAGAACACATTGACGGCACTCTTCTTCGCGGCGTACTTCTTTTAAGCCTTTGAAGATACGGCGAAGGGCCGTTTTTTCATCTTCAGCAATGGCTTTGCGCATTGGGTTGTTAGGGTCTATACCAGTAAAGGCAAGGGCACTGGGCTCTAAATTTGCCCCCTCAAACGGTTCAATATGCGCATTGAGCGCCTCACCTGGGTAAAATACGCCATGCTCATCAAGTAGTACAGGGATACAGGCGATTTCTAATAGCGCATCAGTCTGAGAGTTAAAACCCGCTGTCTCGACATCGACGACGACAGGCAAAAACTTACGAAATCGGTCTTTTAGACTCAAGGGTGTTTTCTCATCGTCGCCCTTGTCTTCAGTAGCAGCACTTGGAATTACGTTCAGGTCGTCATCCGTGGAATTTGAGACTTCTGCGTCAGGCAAGGTTGCTGTATTTTGATTGGTCATATCAAGTTCAATCACTTTTATCAGTCGTGCTGGTATATGGAATTGCACATCATTATTTCATAATATCGATAACGCCTTTGCACTAATGAGGTTTAGTACAAAGGTATCATTGGCATTATAGAAAAAATAATAGGTTGCTTTGTTAGTGCTAGGCTGTGTGGCTACTAAATCTTAAGCGACCAAGGTAATGTTTCACCTGCCATGAGCGGCGTTAATGATGCACCATCAAAGTAAGGGTAGTCGTTTGGTACTTGCATAGGCGTGTTGACAAGCGTAATGGTACTCTCGTTTAGAGGTAGACCGTAGAACTGCGCGCCAAAGCGACTGGCAAATCCTTCTAGCTTATCTATTTTGCCAACGCTATCAAACGCAGTGGCATATAACGGCAGGGCAGTTGCTGAACTATAGCAACCAGCACAGCCGCAAGCGGCTTCTTTCTTGTCGGTAGCATGTGGCGCAGAGTCGGTACCCAAGAAGAATTTTGGATTACCACTCGTGGCCACATCCAACAGGACTTTTTGATGGCTTTCACGCTTCAAGATAGGTAAGCAATAAAAGTGCGGTTTGATACCACCAACTAATAGATGGTTGCGATTAAACATTAAATGCTGCGGCGTAATAGTAGCAGCAACATGGTTGCCTTGAGCCAATACAAAATCTGCTGCATCGCTGGTCGTTATATGCTCTACCACGATTTTTAATGTTGGAAATTTGACGATGATTTGCGCCAGCACTTCATCTAAAAAGCGTTTTTCGCGATCAAAGATATCTATATGGTCTTGCGTCACTTCACCATGTATCAATAGTGGTAAATTGTGCTTTTCTAGTGCTTCAAATACATCGACACAGGCATTGATATTGGTAACACCATCGGCAGAGTTGGTGGTCGCTCCAGCAGGATAAAGTTTGACCGCTTGTACGATGCCTGACTGTGCGGCCAATTCGATATCTTGAGCAGTGGTATTGTCCGTTAAGTACAGAGTCATACGTGGATCAAAGGCTGATTTTCGCTCAAGACTTAAATCGCTTGCTGCCAAAGTTTCCATGATACGCGCGCGATAGGCCTGCGCATCATGTGCATTTTTGACTGGCGGCACCAGATTTGGCATACAGATCACACGGTTAAAGCTACCTGCTGCGTGCGGCACAGTGGTGCTCAAAGCCTGATCGTCGCGCAAGTGAATATGCCAATCATCTGGCTGAAGGATGGTTAATTCTCTAATCGAATCAGTCATAGTGTCAAAGCGCTCTATATCGTCAAATAAAGGAAAAAAAGAGGATAATACTGTGCGACTATCATAACAGATTTGCCCAGTTGACTAAATATAAGGCGAAATATCTGTACATAATTCATTGAGTACTATTTAACCCTTTTTAAGATTTAAGCCAAAAGCACACGCCTTATGGCAGTTAGACTTTTGCCTATAGTAAATATGATGTACACTGAGCAGGTAATTTCTTTTTAACTTGCTTACGATTTGATCTTAGCGCGTTTACTAAAACTAAATTCTCATAACAGGAGTTTTTCATGGCTCAACTTGATCCAAAAAATATTAATAAAATCGTATTGGCATACTCAGGTGGTCTTGATACCTCAATCATCGCTAAATGGCTGCAAGAAACCTATGATGCGGAAGTGATCACCTTTACCGCTGATATCGGTCAAGGCGAAGAAGTTGAGCCAGCAAGAGCCAAAGCTCAAGCAATGGGTATCAAGCACATCCATATCGAAGATTTGCGCGAAGAGTTTGCCCGTGATTACGTATTCCCGATGTTCCGTGCCAATGCTATCTATGAAGGTGAGTATTTACTCGGTACGTCTATCGCTCGTCCACTAATCGCAAAGCGTTTGGTTGAGATTGCTAAAGAACACAATGCCGATGCCATCAGTCATGGCGCAACTGGTAAAGGGAATGACCAAGTTCGTTTTGAGCTAGGTGCTGTCGCTTTGTCACCAGACGTGGTAACGATTGCTCCTTGGCGTGAGTGGGATTTATCAAGCCGTGAAAGCTTAATGCAATATGCTAAAGAGCATGACATCGCTATTGATTATGCAGGCAATAAGAAAAAATCTCCTTATTCAATGGATGCCAACTTGCTACATATCTCTTATGAAGGTGGCGTTCTAGAAGAGCCGTATACTGAAGCAGAAGAAGACATGTGGCGCTGGTCTGTCAGCCCAGAAGACGCGCCTGATGAAGCGCAATATCTAGAACTAGAATACAAGAAAGGCGATATCGTTGCTATCGATGGCGAAGCCCTAAAGCCTTATGAAGTCATGATTAAGCTGAATGAAATCGGCGGTAAACATGGTATCGGCCGTTTAGATATCGTTGAAAACCGTTATGTTGGCATGAAGTCACGTGGTTGCTACGAGACGCCAGCTGGCACAATTATGCTAAAAGCCCATCGCGGTATCGAGTCACTAACGCTTGATCGTGAAGCTGCCCACCTAAAAGATGAGCTCATGCCACGCTATGCAAAAATCATCTACAATGGCTATTGGTTCAGCCCTGAGCGTATGATGCTACAGGCATTGATTGACAAATCACAAGAATACGTCAACGGTACGGTACGTGTAAAATTATACAAAGGTGCTGTGAGCGTCGTCGGTCGCAAGTCAGATGATTCGTTATTTGACGAAAAAATTGCAACTTTCGAAGATGATGCAGGTGCTTACGATCAAAAAGACGCAGAAGGTTTTATCCGTCTAAATGGTCTGCGTTTGGCTATCGAAGCTAGCCGTGGTCGCGATTTGTCTAAATAAGCGTTTCGATTATACATAGTTAATTAAGTATTTAGCTCAACAGCCATAAAAAAGAGGCCTATATAAATAGCGCCTCTTTTTTTATGGCTGATGCGTTTCTATCAAGACTCTGTTTTGAACATTAGTTTATTGAAAGCAGATGTCTTTATTGAGCTTGTGCTGTCTCTGCCGTATCAGACTCTTCATCGTCCACTCTCACAATAGCGACATCTTGTTGCTGCCGCTCATCAGTGATATCTTGTGCTAATATTTCTTCGGTGGCGAGCACGACGCCATCAGACTTTTGCGATTGATATTTGAGCGTAGCGAGCGCCCCCAGTACACCGATGACAAGTATAATAATAAGAATGACAGGGTTTTTCCAAAGCGGTGTGGAAGCGTCATATTCTATCGGCTTTTCGCTCGTTGTCGCTGGCGTGTTGTCATTATTGCCACCGATCAATCCTAAGCTTACTAAAGGCGGCTTTGGTGGATTGGCGGGTTCAGAGTTGATGCGCAGTCGATTTCGAATAAGATAAATATCAGAGATTGTCGCCAGCTGTAATAACCAGCGCTGATGTGGCAAAGCAATAGCATGCATCTCTTCAAATACCAGCATGTCGTTGTGACGACCCTGCGGCAAGTTCTCCGGTGAGCGTCCAATAGCTTTTAGGTAATTACCCGTTGCCAATTGCATGTCTTGTACAGGCTCATGGTTTTTAGGCTCAAACCCTGTCAACTCGTACCAGTGGCTATCAAAAGGTGGCGGGGTGCTTGATAGCTGCTCAGCATGTAATAGCTTGAGCTCTGCACTCTGCGCATGATTTTCCAAAGACTCTTTGTCTTCTACAGACTCTGTCAGTGTGGCCGGCTCGCTGTTAGCACGCTCTGACTCAAGAGTAGGCGATGCTTGCGTTTGTACATTGTTAAAGCGTGCTGCGGACAAAAACTGTGGCTGTAGGGCAAACCATTTATTCATCTCGTCACTATCGAGTTGACTGTATTCTGCCAAGATGGCCAGTTCTCGAAGGACAATTACGCATAAAGAGGTGAGTAAGATTTGAACTTGCTGCGTTTTTGCTTGAATATCTTCAGCAATATGATCACTGATTTTTATCACACGGGCGCTGTTATTAAAAACGGCATCTGCTGCATCGTTTCGGTGATATAACGTCGCCTTAAGAGTCGCAAAATTCATGGAGTTATATTGTCGTAACTCTTTGACAGCAGCACGTCCAAATAGTCTTTTGCTGAGTGCTTGTTCTTGATGTTGCTGCTGATAGGCAAGAAGCGCGCTCACAATAGCTTGTAAACTGGCATCCATCGCAAGCCTCGCTTGTGGCAATGAGAGCTGTGCGGCATCAGCCAAAAGTGGCAGCATAGGCTTGGTATCATGATATAAAAAATCATACATCGACACACGTGTCGGTGAAATAGTCGTCATAATCTGCTAGCATCAAAAAGTGTGCCTCTATATTACGGTGCCAAAAGCATTGACACAATCCCTTGATAATAGAAATTTTGAATCGGTTTTACTAATTACCTTAACAGTTATCTTATGGATGATTGATAGCGGGAAGCATTTATGACGAATAATGAAACTTTTAATAAACATCTAGTGATTAATATTGCTAAGCAGACATTAACAATGCATAAGCAGCAAGCTGAGGTCACTGAATATACCGTCTCTACGGCAAAAAATGGCATCGGTAGTCAGCAAGATAGTGGTTGCACGCCACTTGGTCAGCATATCATTGCAAAAAAAATAGGCGGCAGTGAGCCTATGAATGCTGTGTTTGTGGGCCGTGTGCCGACTGGCGAGATGTATGATGCCGCTCTTGGCACGTTACATCCCAAGCGTGATTGGATACTGAGCCGTATTCTTTGGTTGAGCGGTTTGGAAGAAGGCTCGAATAAAGGTAGCAACAGTCAAGGCGGCTGTGATACTTATGAGCGCTACATCTATATCCACGGCACACCAGATACTGAGCCGATGGGTATACCGCTTTCACATGGCTGTATACGTATGCGTAATACAGATATCGTGGAATTATTTGAGCAAGTCGAAGAGGGTATGCCGGTAATGATCGTTGCAGATTAACGAAGATTAATTGTACTCATTATTTCTATATTTCTATAGCATATTTATTTATCGGTATTTGAGCCAAAAAATCCGATGACGGCTAAGGATGGTAGTGAAAGGTATAAATATTGAACGATAAGATCGAAGCGAAAAATAAAATGGTTTATCTATAAAAAAGGACAGCTTCATTGATAAAAGCTGTCCTTTTTACTAAGCAATGTATCTTTATCGAGGTATCTTTACCGAGTAATACGTTTTACCAAAATGTTGAGCTGTCTTTAAATTTAGCCAAACGCGTTTCGATATAAATTGGGTCATCGGTGAGCATGGCAGCAAACCAACCTGCACCATATAGGGCATTGGTATCTTTCGCTGATTTTAGGGCATAGAACTGTTGATATTGATTGTCATCATTGCGTTGCTCTAGCGCTATGTGCGCTTTTATCAGACGCTTTAACCAACGCTTGGTTTTCTTCTTGGCTTTTTTCTTACTTAACAAAGGCGCAGAGAACTCACTTATGTAGCGTAACGCTTTTAGGTGATCGCATAGTAGCGCTTCGTCTTGATTATCCTCAGAGATATCCGTATCAACATTTACATCATCGCTTACAATCTCGGTACTGCTTACTTCATCAGTTTCTTTATCTGCTTTGAGGCACTTGTTATATTGTTTCGATAGAATTTTTGCTAGCTTGTCGAGAGCAAGTTTATCCGTTTGAGGCTCAATACTAGGGTCACTCATGGTAAAGGCAATCAGCTCTAGCAAGGTGAGCTGAAAGTCATTGGCTTGCAGTGTATTGATCGGTGTGATTTTTATGTTCTCGATATCTGTCGTCCAATCAACAGCAGGGGCTCCGAGTGCCTGTAGCTCAGGCTCGATATAGGTATTGATATGAGTGAGTTGGTAATAATTGCCAAGTAGGTTGGCTGTTTGTTTTAGTATCGGTAGCCAGTCAGGATTGATCTCGTCAGAAAAGCTATCAAATGCTGTTAACGCAGCCTGCAAGCGCTCAAGACCAATGCTTACCTGCAAAACATGCTCGTCATCAATGCTTCCAGCGACGATAGCACTGCTATTTGGCAGTATCTGTAACAGACAGTTATGTACGGCTGCTCGTATAAAGGCGGGCATGCTACTGTCTTTGTTCAAATCTAGTTGGCTTAGGTCAGCGCCAACTGCTGGACTGTGGTTCTGTCCGTTAATGAGCAAGCCACCGTTCTCAGCTTTGGTCACGGTAGATAGACACAGCTTGTAACGTTTGCACCATGTTTTGGCTGTCGTAAACAAAAAATCTAAATCTCCTGACACCAACTCGAACTCTATCTCCTGAATGGTTTTTCGCTGAGAGTCATCAGTACCATGGACAATTTCTCCATGATCGTAAGCCATCTCGATACAACTATCAGTTTCGTCACTATTATCTTCTATCAGTAAGCGCGTGGTGCGCTCGACGTTGGTGACATACAGTCGTGTTAGGTTTTTTGCTAACTTTTTGAGTTTAAAATTAGTCAGCGCAGAGGCGACAGGAGTTTCTGCATATATCGTCAAATCAGGTATCAGTCCATTATTATGAAGCATTTCCTGCACTTGCTTGTCATCTAACACAGCGTTGTGCTCCAAACGAGCGGCAATGCCATCGCCACCAGCTTTGATGGTTTGTACCCAAGTATCGCCTTCTTTGCGAATACGCAGACCGATGCCTGCCTGTGCAAGCTGCTGGTCAGGAGTATCGTAATAGTGTGCAGCCAGTAGTGTCACTTGTGAGGATTTAACTTTTACTTGACGCATTAAACCTTTTAGATGTGACTCTGGTACCAAAAATTTCAGCTCTATCTCTTGCATATTGGCTCCTAATAATTCTGACTGACAGCTCAGATCGGTGGTGGTGATAAACCATTATTAGTCTACCATTCTCTGATTATTTAAACCGCAATAAAAAACCGCCCTACATGATATAGGGCGGTTTTTTAAGTACGTACTGCTAGTCTAGGGTTTATTAGAACTGGTTCATCGTGTTCTTGCCACCGCCAGCTTTCAAAGCGTTATCACCAGAGAAGATTTCTTTGTGGTCATCGCCAAGGTCAGAACCAGCCATTGCTTGGTGCTTAACACAAGAGATGCCTTCGCGGATTTCTTTACGTTGTACGCCAGCTGCATAAGCAAGCATGCCTTCTTCACCGAAGTAGCCTTTAGCAAGTTCATGAACGCTAAGAGCAGTGGTGTGGTAAGTTGGTAGCGTGATTAAGTGATGGAATACACCAGCTTCACGTGACGCATCACGTTGGAAGTTCTTAGCAGCTACGTCAGCTGCAGCATCAAGCTCAGTACCGTCATAATCAGCACTCATCAAGTCATCTTTATTGTATGCAGAGATGTCTTTGCCTTCAGCTTCCCACTGTGCGATCACTTGCTTACGGAAGTTAAGCGTCCAGTTGAATGATGGGCTGTTGTTGTATACAAGCTTCGCTTTAGGCTGTTGCTCTTTAATACGGTCAACCATTGATTTGATGTGGGCAACGTCTGGCGTTGGCGTTTCGATCCATAGTAGGTCAGCACCATTTTCTAGAGCAGTTACACAGTCAAGTACAACGCGGTCAATGTTAGTCTCTTCACGGAACTGATATAGGCCGTTAGGTAGACGAACTGGACGTACTAGTTTGCCGTTGTGCTTAAGTAAGCTATCGTTTTCTTTGGCATCTTCAAGAGATACTTCTTCCATTTCGATGAAATCGATGTATTTAGAAGCAAGGTCGCCCGGCTCATTTGATACTGGGATTTTTTGCGTGAGTGATGCGCCCTCAGAGTCAGTACGTGCAACGATAACACCGTCTTCAACACCAAGCTCTAAGAATGCATAACGAATAGCGTTTAGCTTAGAGATGAAGTCTTCGTGCGGTACGGTGACTTTACCAGCCTGGTGACCACATTGCTTAGCGTCAGATACTTGGTTTTCAACCTGAATGGCACAAGCACCAGCTTCGATCATTTGCTTAGTCAATAGGTAAGTCGCTTCTTCGTTACCGAAACCTGCATCGATATCAGCGATGATTGGCACAACATGTGAATCAAAGTTTTCGATTTTTTCTAGGATAGCTGAGGTGTCTTGACCCGCTTCTTCAGCAGCATTTAGCTCACGGAAGTAGTCGTTCAATACTTTAGCGTCAGCTTGACGCAAGAACGTGTAGATTTCCTCGATTAGCTTAGGTACTGATGTTTTTTCGTGCATAGATTGGTCAGGTAATGGACCAAACTCAGAGCGTAGGGCAGCTACCATCCAACCTGAAAGATAGATATAAGTTTTAGAAGTTGTACCGAAGTATTTTTTCTTGGCATACATGGTTTGCTGTGCCACAAAACCATGCCATGCACCTAGAGACTGTGTGTACTGAGACGTATCATTGTCATAATCTTCCATGTCTTGACGCATGATTTTTGCAGTATACTTTGCGATATCCAAGCCCGTTTTAAAGCGGTTTTGTGACATCATACGTGCGGCATCAGTCTCGCTAATGTTCTGCCAGTTGCCGTGCTTTTGCTTTAATTCACGTACTAAGTCGATCGCTGATTTATATGCAGTTGACATCTATAGTCTCCTTGGTGGGGTGTAAAAACAAATAAGTTAATTGTTAAAATAATGGGTCTGTCGCTTTACTAAAATCTTTGTACTAAAAAGTAATATTCAAAATTTGGTCTATCATTTATCTATTGAAGCTCTATTTACCCTAAACAAACCGCTAGGCTATTACAAGAAATTTGCTGAACTCAACAGTTGAAAATAATTGCTGATGTATAGTGTTGATTCAGCTTGTCCATGTCTATCAAAGGTGTTTGAGCATTTAATAAACAGCGTTGTCATAATTAGCAACAAGAGATGTTACAATTATACTGACACTTGGTAGTGTTTCACTGTCGAGATAAACCGTTACTATGCTATTTAACTATGTTGTTTTTTGGACGATAACCCGTTCGTAAAACTCAGGTTTGTGGTCTGTACCGCAAATCCTTTATGGAACTCACTATAACTGCCTTACCAAGATTTATCTAATTTATGATACTTATCTTTAGTATTTTTATAGGTTATAATGTAGTTATAACAGTATCTTATGGTGACGAAATTGAGTTATGCTGAGTATCTTTTGCGGTAAAACCAATAAAAATTCGCAAAATTATGCGGTCCTAGATCGAAAATTACCATTTCAGTACTGATAACACCAAGCATGCCGTGGTGCTTATCTTTTAAAAGCTAAGAGAAATACATATGAATTTGCAGCGGGTTGATTTAAATTTATTAGTCCATCTAGATGTGTTGCTACGAGAAAAAAACGTCACTCGCGCAGCTGAGCAGCTTGGTATCACCCAGCCTGCCATGAGCAATATCTTGCGCCGTCTGCGTAAGTTATTTAATGATCCATTGCTGGTGCGCTCCTCTGAAGGGATGACACCGACTGAGCGCGCTCTTGAGTTGCAGCCACGCATCCGTGAGATACTTGCAGATTTGACTCAAGTACTAGAGCCGCGTACCGAATTCCGTCCTTATAGTACGTCACGCGTTTTTCGAATCATGACATCAGATTATGCCGAAGCGACTTTGGTACCGAGGCTAGTGAAGGCACTACGTTCGGAAGCACCCAACGTCATTTTGGATTTTTTGACACCCTCAGATGTCTCTTATCGCGATATGGAGCAGGGGCGTGTTGATTTGGCGATTAATCGTTTTAATGAGATACCACAGAGCTTTCATCAGGTATTGGTATGGCGTGATACGTTTAGTTGCTTGCTATCGTCTGAAAGTCCTTATGCCAACCGCTTTAATCTGAAAAACTACCTTAAAGCGCAACATGTTTGGGTATCTAAAACAGGGATGGGCGTGGGATTTGGGGTTAATCCAGAAAAATCAGGTGGCCTAGGATCTATTGATCAGGCATTGCAACGTTTGGGCCAAAAACGCCAAATTAGTGTCTTCACTCGTCATTATCAGATGCCAGCCATGCTTGCCGCAAATAAAGACTTGATAGCGACATTGCCAACCCGTGTGGCTCGTATGCAGGCTAATAACGACAGTATTATGATGGAAGAACCGCCGTTTTTTATTCCTGAGTTTGAGCTGACCATGGCATGGTCACCATTGCTACAGCACCATCCTGCTCACCGTTGGTTGCGTCAATTAATCATGCATGTGGCACGGCAAGTAGTGGCTGAGGAAGAAAATCCACCACAAGAAATACCTGTCATTAATCACTTGTTTTAATGAGAGTTTTTACAAAGTAGTAAGTATCTTATAGTAAGTAATCAACTCACTTTGAATATTATTGTTTAGCCTATATTTGGTATATTCAACGAACCAAACCAGCCACTAGGCTGGTTTTTTTTGTTTAGTGTTGCTATGTAGTCTTATTCAATATTTAGCTATTCTTAATAAGCCGGCTACACTGTTAACATCTTCAACACACTTCACAATATATTGTAAAACTCTTCGCCAAATACCTTGTTATGATAAGCACAGATAGAAACAAACTTATCGATTCATTTATTGATTTATCCTATCGACGTAGCACCAAATAATCAAAAGTACCAAACAGTTAAAAGTGACAATAATACTAAACACATAAAATCAAATAATAAGGACATCCACATGTCAGATATTACTACTGTTAACCCAGCAACGGGCGAAGACATTAAAAATTATGATTACATGAGCAACGACGAAGTTAACAAGATTGTCGACGCGTCACATAATGCATTCTTAGAATGGCGTACTGTGAGCCATGAAGAACGTGGACGTGTCATTAAGTCCATCGGCGACAAACTGATGGAGTATAAGGAGGAGCTATCTAAGCTTATGACCGAAGAGCGCGGTAAGCTCTATGGTCAAAGTCAGCAAGAAGTAGATCTCTGTAAAGCAATTTGTGATTACACTGCTGAAAATGGTGTTGCTGCGCTTGCAGATGATGAGCGAGATATCGAAAGCATGAAAAAAGGTATCGTGACTTATCAACCAATCGGCGTGATCTATGGTATGCAACCTTGGAACTTCCCAGCGTATCAAGTATTCCGTTATGCCATTGCTAACTTGATGGCAGGTAACAGTGTTCTGCTTAAACATGCAGCAAACGTCACAGGTTCTGGCTTATTGATCGAAAAAATATTCCATGAGTCTGAACTGCCAAATGATTTGTTCCGTACGATTTTGATTGATCATGACCAATCAGAAAAATTGATTGAAAATGACAAAGTACGTGGCGTAACGCTCACAGGTAGTGATGCTGCTGGTCGTATCGTTGGTCAACAAGCGGCCAAAGCAATCAAAAAATCAGTACTAGAGCTCGGTTCAAATGATGCCTTTATCGTACTAGAAGACGCCGATATAGAAACCGCTGTAGAGACCTGTACCCAAGCCCGTTTGGTCAATAACGGTGAAACCTGTGTGGCCGCAAAACGCTTTATCGTGGTCGATAGCGTGTATGACGAATTCCGCAAGCGTATCGTAGAAAAATTTGAAGGTACAAAATCTGGTGACCCAATGGATGACAACTCAGATATCGGTCCATTAGCGCGTGCAGACTTGCGAGATCAGTTGCATGAGCAAGTAGAACAAAGCGTAGCAAAAGGTGCAACGATTGCTGTTGGCGGTAAAGTACCAGAAGGTAAAGGCAGTTTCTATCCAGCAACTATCTTAGAAAATGTCGAGAAAGGTCAACCTGCCTACGACGACGAATTGTTTGGCCCAGTGGCGTCATTGATTCGCGCCAAAGATGACGACGATGCAATACGCATTGCAAATGACAGTCGTTACGGCCTAGGCGGCGCTATCTTCTCAAAAGATGAAGAAAAAGCGATTCGCTTAGCCAGTGAGCAATTCGATACTGGTATGGTATATATCAATGGTTACGGTCTTGCCAATCCAGCGCTACCGTTTGGTGGTGTGAAGAACTCAGGCTATGGTCGCGAGCATGGCGGCTTTGGTATTAAAGAGTTTGTAAACATTAAAGCAATACACGTATTTGGAAAATAACAGTGAATAACACGTAAAACTGTTAAAGACTAAAAAGAAAAACTCAGCTACTTAATAGCTGGGTTTTTTTGTGTGGGTGAAAATAATATTTTAAAACAACTAAGCGTCAATCAATAGACGTAAGGGCAGGGCAGGCAAGATGCTAGAGGCTTGCTCACTTGGCGTTAATGACACGCCGCCAATAGCGATTTGCAATATCGTCCACGGCAATAAGTGATGCTCCAGCACTTGTACGCGCTTTTGCAAACTATCAGGCGTATCGGTATGACGAATAGGCAAGACCGCTTGGCTTAACACTTGTCCTGCATCCAGCTCGGCGGTGACCACATGGATACTACAGCCGTGCTCACGCTCACCTGAGCAGAGTACACGGGTATGCGTGTCTAGCCCTTTATAAGCGGGAAGTAGCGATGGGTGCAGGTTAATCATCGGGGCAGGCGCGTTATCAATAAAGTCTGCACTCAATACGCGCATAAAACCTGCCAAAACGACCAAGTCAGGCTGCCACGCTTCAAGCTGTGCGGTGGCGTGCTTTTCAAAGGTTTTGATGCCCATGCGTTTGCCGCTCTCTACGTGCGAGAGTACGGCGACCTCAATGCCCGCGTCTTTGGCGCGGGTGATGGCATAGGCGTCTTCACGGTTGCTAATAACGCCAACGATCTCAATCGGTAGCGCACCTGCTTGCATGGCATCTATGAGCACTTGTAGGTTACTGCCACTTCCGGATACCAAAACGGCAATGCGTAATGGCTTGATAGATTGGCTTGTCTGATCAATTGACATTAACGGTATACCACGGCATCGGCTTCACGTTTGACCATTTCGCCAAGTTGCCAAGCGTTTTCACCAGCGTCAGTCAACGTTTTGATCGTTGCTTCAGCTTTGTCTTTAGGAACGACGATGACAAAGCCAACGCCGCAGTTAAAGGTGCGGTACATCTCACTTTGCTCAATATTGCCTTGGGTCTGTAACCAAGTGAATAACTCTGAGAACTGCCAGCTGCTGGTATCGATGCTAGCCGCTAGGTCATCAGGGAGCACTCGTGGCAAGTTGTCAGTGAGACCGCCACCTGTGATGTGTGACATGGCATGAAGCGCTGAGCTACCAAGGGTATCCTGCAATGCCTTGATTGCTTTGACATAGATACGAGTAGGGGCCATCAAGGCATCTTGAATAGGTTGACCATCTAGTTGCTCATCGCTAGTAGCCACGTCAACACCGCTAACTTCGATGACTTTACGCACTAGTGAGTAGCCGTTTGAGTGCGCGCCACTCGAAGCTAGGGCAATCAGAACATCGCCTTCGGCAACATTGTCGCCAGTCACGACCTCGCTTTCTTCAACCACGCCCACGCAGAATCCAGCGAGGTCATAATCGTCGTCTTGATACATACCTGGCATTTCAGCCGTTTCACCGCCGATAAGCGCGCAGTTGGCAAGTTTACAACCATCGCCGATACCAGTGACCACAGTCGCAGCTACATCAACATCAAGCTTGCCTGTTGCGTAATAATCTAAGAAAAATAGTGGCTCTGCACCGCAAACCAACAAATCATTGACACACATCGCGACCAAATCAATACCGATGGTATCGTGACGATTGAGCTGTAATGCCAATTTTAGTTTGGTGCCCACACCATCAGTACCAGACACCAATAACGGAGAAGTGTAGCCTGTTGGGATACGGCATAACGCACCAAAACCGCCAAGTCCACCCACGACTTCAGGACGAGTAGTGGCTTTTGCAACGGACTTGATTCGCTGAACCAAAGCATCGCCTGCATCGATATCAACGCCGGCGTCTTTGTAGCTTAAAGAAGGCTTGTCACTCATAGTCATCTCACAGTTGGGGATAGATAATTGGAATTAAAAAGTAAGGGAGTCAATCACGCTACAATCAGCGAGATAAAGTTTAAAGATAGTGCGCGCATTATACCCAAAAACTGACCACACTCGCAAAGCAACTTACCGATATTTAGCTAAGATTTGCATTAAGCTGTAAATAAGCGATTAAGAAACAAAAAATGACTGATTTTTTGTTGTACTCTGCGATAATAAAACACTAGATTTACGACTCCTGACGGCTCAAGTACCGCAATTTTTGTCACTATCTCAAATCAGCCCACGTATAGGATTAATTATCATGATGAACCAACCAATCGACCCTTTTTTCAGACGTTTATTTATCGTCGTCGTTTTGGTTGTGGCACTATTCCTTCTCTACCTGATGATACCAGTCATTGTGCCGTTTATATTTGCTTTTATGCTGGCTTACTTGTTCAATCCTTTGGTAAAGCGATTGTCAAAACATCTCAGACGTTGGATCGCAATTATTATTGTGTACTCTACCATCACTGTAGGGATGGCGCTGTTGCTCTGGTGGTTGGTACCGACATTGTGGCATCAGCTGCAAGCCGCTTGGGAGTATCTACCTAAAATATCTAGCTGGTATAATCAAGTGGTACGAGAGTGGTTCAACAGTAATACTCGTTTTCAATTGCCTGTCTTAGAGTCTAAGGATTTTTCTGAGACGCTGGTCGAGTATATGCAAACGAATTATAAGTTTGCTGATGCCAGTACCATGATGAGCCAAGTACTGACTTCAAGTATGAACTTTATTAACAGTGCAGGACTGATCGTGTTGGTGCCAATTTTAACGTTTTATTTTTTGTTCAATTGGGATCAGCGTTTACAGACGTGGAAAATGGCGATACCAGGAGCATACTGCAAACAAGTCATTGGCATCGCCAAAGAGTGCGATCAGGCTTTAATGGCGTTTATTAAAGGCCAGCTGCTGGTGATGGTGCTACTGGGTGCTATTTATGCAATACAGCTGCAGCTTATTGGTCTAGAGCTTGGACTTATCATCGGTATGGTAGCGGGTATTGCAAGCTTTGTACCTTACTTGGGTTTTGGCATTGGATTTGTGGCCGCTATCATCGCTTGCTTGTTTCAGTTTGGGTTGGATTGGACCTATTTGTTATTGGTCGTTGGGGCGTTTTTGGTCGGGCAAGCTGCAGAAGGTTATATTCTGCAGCCGCTACTATTAGGTGATAAAATTGGTTTATCACCATTATGGGTTATCTTTGCGGTATTAGCAGGCGCCAGTCTATTGGGTTTTGTGGGTATGTTAATTGCGCTACCAGTTTCTGCTGTCTTAAATGTATTATTCCGCCACCTATATGCGTATTATCGCACGACAGATTTTTATAAAGGTCGTAAGCAATTGCTACTGTTTGAGAAGAAGTAAATATTTTATTATTGAATATAGTGAGCGGATAGCGTACAAATGGGAAGAAAAAAGCAAATGGTTGATCAGGCTTAGTAGGTAAAAGACTTGTCAGTCATTTTGCAAATATGTTATATATAGTCGCAGTGTTGATCATATCAGCCGTTGCTATATTTTTTATCAAGATTAGCCTAATTAGGGCAATTCATCCATCATAAAAAAGCTATATATCCACTGCACATATTTTTATCAGGTAGTATGGATAGTACTGAATAGCAATTTATTCCTTTTTCTACTGCACTTTTATATTGCACTACGCAACACGAGTTGATGATTCATGGCAGAAGCACAGCTAAGTCTCAATCTGGACATTAAGCATGATGCAAGTCTCAGCGACTTTGCCGGTCCCGGTTGGATGTCTATTATTGATGCAGTGCGGCAATTACATGTCGGCCTGATCGGTCAGTTATACCTGTTTGGTAGCCCTGCGACGGGTAAGTCTCACTTGCTCTCCGCTATTTGTGAGTCATTTATTGAAATGGAAAAATCAGCTATTTGCCTGTCACTCAATGAATTGATCCATACCGACGTCCATGTATTATCTTCTTTAGAAAACTTTGATCTGATTGCTATCGATGATTTAGAAGTGCTTGAGCAAAGTAGTCAGTGGCAAGAAGCGCTGTTTCATCTGATCAACCGTAGCCGCGAAGGTCAGCGCCAGCTTTTATTTGCGGCCAATAAACCAGCAGGTGACCTACCGTTTCAACTCAGAGATTTATTGACGCGTTTGGCACAAGCACCAGCTTTTAAGGTGCCTACTGGTCATGATTTAGCAGACCGTCAAGCACTGCTTCAGTCCATTTTGCGTCGGCGCGGCTGGCAGTTTGATGATCGAATTATTAATCATTTATTGACTGAAGGGCCACATCGTATCGGTGCAATGATGGAAGTGCTCAATTATATACAGCCAATGTTTTCTAACCTTGGCCGCAGTAATATATCAAAAGCGGTGATCAGTGACGCGCTGCGTACCATTGATGAGCAAACGCTTGCAGCAGAGCTGGCTGATATAGCTCAAGAGACGCAAGTAGACAATGAGACGACAGATCAAGACCAACATACGATGCCACTTGATTTCTAGTCGTAAAACTTTTAATTGTAAGACTTTTAGCAGCAAAAATACAAATAACAGTAAGAATACGAACTTTTTATCCAACCTGCTTTCACTATTAATGGAATAACCTATGAAATCGAATGCTTCTTTGCTAAAAAAATTAACTATTGGACTGTTGTTTGTGGGTGCGACCTCAGTCTCTATGATGTCACAAGCCGCTGTGACGCTATTGGTTGATGACCATATCAAAGTGACTGCCATCAATGGACAAGAAGTTCAGCAAAGTCTATTTCAACCACTAACTAAAGAGTTTACCCTTGAGCCAGGTCAACACGCTATCACTGCTAAGTATGACCGCTTATATAACTTGCAGCGTGATGAGCATGATTACCTGCGTTCAGGTAACGTCAGCGTGACGGCGGAATTGGCAGATAACCAAACGTATCGTTTGACGATGCCGAACCAGCCAGAAGATTACAAAGCCGCTAAAGATTATGCTAAGCAGCCAACACTCGCTATTCAGCAGAACAATACAGTTATCGCAAGTCAACAGGGTATGGCTGGTAATCAAGGTGGACTGCTTTCAGGACTTGGTAAGGCGCTAGGTGGTGTGTTTGGTGGGGCGGGCGATGCAGAATTACAAAACCAACGTGCGATAGCAGCATTAGATCAACCAGCAGCAATGCCAAACAATACTAATGTTGGTACGACCAATATCAAGCAAACCACGAGTGTGAATACCTCTACCAATACCTTAGATTCATTTATGCAGATTTGGCTACAAGCAACACCTGCTGAGCGTGAAAAGATGCGTCAATGGATTCAACAGTAAATCAATCTGTTACAGATCGCTGTCCATAAAAAAGCACCCAACTGGGTGCTTTTTTATGGTTCTAAGTTTTACTGTTATTTGGATTTATTTAAGCTAAGTGTGATCAGCTTAGTAAAGTATTAACCCAAAAAGGCATTGTACATCCATACCAGCTTTTCTTGCTCTTGTACGTATTCATCAACCAGATCAGCGGTACCTTGATCGTCGCTTTCTGCTGCTAATGACGATACTTGACGCTGCTCGGCAATTAAGGCTTGTAAACCAGTTACTACGCCTTTAACGCAAGATGTACCATCTTTGACGTTTTTGTCTTCGCTGATGCTCGTGTGTTGTGCAAAATCGCTGTAAGCATGTAGCGGTGTACCACCCAGAGTCAAGATACGCTCAGCGATCTCATCAATCTGTAACTGTAGCGATGTGTATAATTCTTCAAACTTTGGATGCAAAGTAAAGAAGTGCTCACCTTTTACATTCCAATGATAGCCACGTACATTTAAGTAAAACACATGGTACGTTGATAGCAGATTGTTTAATTGAGCAATGACTTCGCTCATGTCAGCTTTTTCTAAACCGATCTGGTTAGTAGCGTTATTAGTATTACTCATAATATTGTCCTTATAGTGTGAGTGTTGTTATATAAAATTGAAGAAAGACGAGTAGTAGTTAATTAGCATAAAAATAAAAATATCTTAACTTTTATTAATATCTATATAAGCTCTAGCTCTTCCTTTGATGCTTATAATAATAGCAAACTATCATTAGTAAGTTAAATATAATAAATTCACTTTTACGATTGGTTTTATAAAACTATAATTGAGTCTCTCTATCGTTTTTCTAAACGATAGAGAGAGCTAATAGCCATTATGCTGGCGGCTGCAAGTTTTCAGGATTTAAGCCTTTAACCGGAACCACTTCTTGTAGATGTTGACGTACCGTATCGATAGGGAATTTTTGCGCTTGCAAACGTTTCGGAAGAATTTGGCTACCTTGCTGGCCTTTCATCTCAAACATCATAAAGATATAGTCGTCAGTCTCGTCCCAGCTCTTGATAGCAGTCCACGGAATAACCGCTTGCTGGGTCGCACCTGCACGCATTTGCATACCGCGCATTTGCGAGTTTTTCATCATCTCAGGCTGGTTGCTTGGCATTGCCATGACCAGACCATGTTTTTGTACACCAAGCTTCATTTGACGCATTTCATCTGGCATCTCTTGATCAGCAATTTGTTTTTCAAACTCTCTTTTTACATACCATCTAAAGCCTAAAGTACGCGCCAATAGATAAATCACCACACCAACGAGCATCAACCAAAAAATGATGGTTGAGTAGCCTGTTACAAAGATCAGTCCTGCAATAGCGAGTACCACAACCACAGCCATAATGATCCATTCTTTGGTCTTAAAGCTTGACAGACCAAAAGAGGGGCTGGCACTGGCAAACAGTTCATATTGGGCTTGAAGGAATTCAGCTTCAGTTAGGTTTAAGGCGACAGGTTGGAGCGTGTAAGGATACAGGGCCATAAAGGTTTCTCAGATGCTTATATTAAAAGTGTTGGGTTTACATCGCCAAAGCCAAGTCATGATGTACTACTTGGCTGTAGGTAAATAAAGGTATGCGCTTATCTTACCGAAAAGTACTCTTAAATGAAACATATAAGCGGATCTGTTCACTGATAGCGGCGATATTAATGGCTTTAATAAAGGTAGATGATCCTTATTAAAGTAAGTTGAACATATAGGATATGCATTTCGGGTAAGTATGACTGGCTATGAATAATGAAAGTAGTAGCCCAAAATCACGCTAAAAGCGCTCAAAAAAGCTCAAAGCATGGTCAAATCTGCTGGGTCTTGGTATGATAGCGGCACCCATATAGTTTGATAAAAAATATGGCAGCATGGCAAGGTAGTTATTGAGTTATGAAGCTTTGCAATAAGTATAAGCTGACCAATAATTATATTAATAATGTTTTAACTTCTTATTCACTCTTAGTGTTACAGGCAACGATTATGATTGATCCAAAACTCTTACGCGGCGATTTGAGCGATTTACAGCAACAACTGGCCACTCGCGGCTACACGCTTGATATGGAGTTTTGGCAGTCGATTGAATCCGAGCGTAAGTCATTGCAAGTCAAAACAGAAGAGTTGCAATCGCGCCGTAACGCTGGTGCTAAGCAAGTCGGCGCTCTCAAAAAATCAGGCGAAGATGCCAGTGAGCTATTGGCTGAGATGCAAAGCGTTAGCGGTGAGATCAAAGCTGCTGAAGACGAGCTACGTACTCTGCAAGAGCGCATCACTCAAGCGGCGCTACAGATCCCAAATATTCCAGCGGCAGATGTACCAGTCGGTACGTCAGAAAACGATAACGTAGAAGTGCGTAAGTGGGGCACGCCGCGTACGTTTGATTTTGAGATTCAAGATCACACGCATATCGGTGAGACGCTTGGCATGCTCGACTTTGAGGCCGCAACCAAACTGACAGGCAGCCGTTTTAACGTGCTAAAAGGCCAATTGGCGCAGCTGCATCGTGCACTGATCCAGTTTATGCTCAACACCCATACCATGAAATACGGCTATCTTGAGACCTATGTGCCTTATATTGTCAATAGCGATAGTCTAAAAGGGACGGGTCAGTTGCCTAAGTTTGAAGAGGATTTGTTTAAGCTAAGCAATCACACGAATAACGATGAGATGGATTTTTATCTGATTCCAACAGCAGAAGTGCCAATGACCAACTTGGTACGCGGAGAGCGTTTGGATATCAAAGAGCTACCGCTAAAATTCACCGCGCATACGCCATGTTTCCGTAGTGAAGCGGGCTCGCACGGTCGTGATACACGTGGACTGATCCGCCAGCATCAGTTTGAAAAAGTGGAAATGGTCAATGTTGGCACCAGTGATCAGTCTGATGACTTGCTAGAGGCAATGACAGGGCAGGCCGAATATATCTTGCAGCAGCTTGAGTTGCCATACCGCACGGTACAGCTATGTACGGGTGATATGGGTTTTGCCGCACAAAAGACCTATGACATCGAAGTATGGCTACCAAGCCAAGATACCTACCGCGAAATCTCTAGCTGCTCTAACTGTGGCGATTTCCAAGCGCGCCGTATGGGTACGCGTGTCAAAGATGGCAAGCAAACCAGCTTAGCTCATACTTTGAACGGTTCAGGATTGGCGGTTGGTCGTACGCTACTAGCAGTGATGGAAAATCATCAAAACGCTGATGGTAGCATTACGATTCCAGAAGTATTGCGTCCATTTATGGGCGGTGCTGAGACTATTTCAGTTTAATAAATGGACTATAAGTAATGAGCTGCTTGTCACTTAGATCACTTGCAGCTTGTTACTGATAGCTTAAATTAAAATCTATAACTGTCTATCGTTTAACAAAACTGATGTGAGTCATTGCTAAATAGAAACGGTATTGTCACCGCATTTTTGGCTAGGCTCATAGCAAATATGTTAATATTGCATTTTTATTTTATAGCCTATCCACTGAGGACGCACGCCGCGTTTTTGGTGGATCATCCTCTGAGTAAACTCTCCTCTTATCTTTATACGACTCATTCGAATATTAGGACACTCTATGCCAGCTCCAATTAGCGAACGTAAACTAGCCAATGCCATCCGTGTACTGTCGTTTGACGCGGTTCAAAAAGCCAACTCTGGACATCCGGGTGCGCCAATGGGTATGGCTGATATTGCCGAAGTTTTGTGGCGCAAATTTTTGAAGCACAATCCAGCTGATCCTAATTGGCACAACCGTGACCGCTTTGTACTGTCAAACGGTCATGGCTCGATGCTTATTTATTCATTGCTACATTTATCGGGCTATGATGTCAGCGTTGATGACCTAAAAGGCTTTCGCCAACTACATTCAAAAACCCCAGGGCACCCTGAACTTGGTTACACCCCTGGTGTCGAGACGACGACTGGTCCGCTAGGACAAGGTATTGCCAATGCTGTTGGTTTTGCGATTGCAGAGAAGACACTCGCAGCGCAGTTCAACCGCGACGGTCATAATATCGTTGATCATCATACCTATGCGTTCTTAGGCGATGGCTGCTTGATGGAAGGTATCAGTCATGAAGTGTGCTCGCTCGCTGGCACATTAGGTCTTGGCAAATTGGTATTCTTCTATGATGACAATGGCATCTCAATCGATGGTAATGTTGAAGGTTGGTTCACTGATGATACCGAAGCTCGCTTTGAGTCGTACGGCTGGCAAGTGATCAAAGTCGATGGTCATGATACTGATGCGATCACGCAAGCAACTGAGCAAGCAATTGCAGAAACTGCTAAGCCAAGCCTAATTATTTGCAAAACGACTATCGGTGCTGGTAGCCCAAACAAACAAGGCCTTGCGGCCAGTCATGGTGCGCCACTTGGTGATGATGAAATTGCCTTAACGCGTGATGCGCTGTCTTGGAAACATGCCCCATTTGAATTAGATGATGAAATCTATGAAGCGTGGGATGCCAAAGTCAAAGGCGACGTGCAGCAAAAGAACTGGGATGCTGACTTTGAAGCATATAAAAAAGCCTATCCAGAGCTTGCAGCAGAACTATCACGTCGTCTAAATGGCGAGTTGCCTGCTGACTTTGCTAGCCAAGCGAAAGCGTACATTCAGCAAACGCAAGAAGCGGGCGGTGATGTTGCTAGTCGTAAAGCCAGCCAAAATGCGATCAACAGCTTGCAGCCATTACTGCCAGAACTACTAGGCGGCTCAGCAGATTTAGCGGGCTCAAACCTCACGTTATTCAAAGGCGCTAAAGGCATCGAGAAAGACGCTGACGGCAACTACATCTATTATGGCGTACGTGAGTTCGGTATGACCGCGATTGCCAATGGCATTGCATTGCACGGCGGCTTTATCCCTTACGTAGCGACGTTCCTGATGTTTATGGAATACGCACGTAACGCGGTACGCATGGGCGCACTGATGAAGCAGCGCGTCATCCATGTCTATACCCATGACTCTATCGGTCTGGGTGAAGATGGCCCGACGCATCAGCCAGTTGAGCAATTGACCAGCCTACGTACCACGCCAAACCTACGTACATGGCGTCCTTGTGATGCTACCGAATCTGCAAGCGCTTGGGTAGAAGCAATCAAATCAGAAAATAACCCATCAGCATTGATCTTTAGCCGTCAAAGCTTGCCACATCAAGCACGTGACAGCGAGCAAGTCGCGAACATCACCAGAGGTGGTTATGTACTGGCAAAAGAACAAGGCGAGCTACAAGCCATCATTATCGCAACCGGTTCAGAAGTTGGCCTAGCGATGGAAGCGTATGAGGCGTTGAGCGCAAATGGTATTGGCGTCCGTGTGGTGTCTATGCCATGTGCTGAAGTCTTCGTTGAGCAAGAGGCGAGCTATCGCGAAGCGGTATTGCCCGCCAATATCCGTGCTCGCGTCGCAGTAGAAGCCGCGCATGTGGACTACTGGTATAAGTTCGTTGGTCTAGATGGCAAAGTCATCGGTATGACCACTTATGGCGAATCTGCTCCAGCTAGCGACTTGTATAAAGAGTTTGGTATCACGACTGATGCTGTGGTTGAAGCGGTAAATAGTTTGGTGTAATAGACCTAACTGAGTTAGTATTTAAAAAAAGAGCTACTAGAGAAATCTAGTGGCTTTTTTTGTATATAGTTGTTTTTAGTAGTTATTTTCAATACTTGCTTACTAGTATAATAGCTTCAATAAAATACGGCACCATTTATTTTTTTGGTTTAAATAAACTTTTATTTGGTTTTAAAGTATAGCAATTATCAAGGATTGTAGTTTCTGATTTTATGATGCTGAAATTTGGATGAGACATATGGAAAAGAACGAGATAACAACACATACAACATGGTTGCAACAAATAGGTCTAAGTGAAGGAGTGATAGCAGCCTTTATTATTGGATTCTTGGGCTTGTGCGGTATTTTTATTACTCAATACTTTGACCGAAAAAAAGAGCGTAGAGCTTTCCTCAGAGAGAAGTTTGAGGAACTATGTTTCAGGCTTGCAGATTTTGCTACGCTTGTAAAAGAGAACGAAGCTAAGCGTTTTCAGGGTAAAGATAGTAAAAGCTTCGATCTTAGTAATTTTTCCAAAGAAGGTGGAAAAATTGAGATATTAACAATACTATATTTTTCTGAACTTGAAGATGAGTGTAAGGTTTTTCTACAAATAGGATTGGATTTATGTGTCGCTCAGAGACTTTATGAGATGAATTCTAATGAAAAAAATCTAGACAGACTTGAAAAAAAACAAGAAGATTTTGAAAATATTTATGATAGTTTTTATAGTAATATAAAAAAATGTATACCAGAATATACCTAATTTTTAATCTGCGAATGATTCAGTTTGCGCTACAAAAATTGAATGTAATTTTTTTTTATTTATTCTATTCATTGCATATATACTCCCTACGACTTCTATCTACGTATCGAAAGAAAAACCATGTCCCTAAAATCCTCCTTCAAAGGCTTCCTAGGTGAAACTGTCATCAATGTCGCCATGTGGCTAAAGCTTGAAAAAGACATCTATCACCGGCTAAACAATGTCACTTTGCCATTAACCAATGGTGGTAGTACGCAAATCGATCACGTCATCGTCTCTGTATACGGCATCTTTGTCATTGAAACCAAAAACTACAAAGGTTGGATATACGGTAGCGAGAAGCAAAAGCAGTGGACACAAGTTTTCCAAAATGGAAATAAATTCAAATTCCAAAATCCGCTACGTCAAAACTACTTACATATTAAGACGCTCGCAGATTTATTAGGCTTGGAGCTGAGCTACTTCCATTCGATGATTGCTTTTATCGGTGAGTGCGAGTTAAAAACCCGCGATGAGTTGCCCGAGCATGTATTGACGAGTGGTATGGTCTCGTATGTAAAGAAAAAACAAGATAAGCTACTCACTGAAGACGAGGTTTCATCTATCGTTGAGCAAATTAATAGCAATAGATTTAGTAAGTCTTGGCGCACCAATCGGCAGCATAAAGCTTATCTAAAAGATAAGCATAGCAACCCAAGTAAGAATACTGAGAATCCTACACTTGAACCAATAGTTAAAGAAACTGTAAGAAGAACTCCTCTAAAAAGTAGGGAAGTACATGGATGGTCTGGTCAAACTGAGGTTGAATCTACCGCATTACCAATTGATAGTCTAAATACTCAGCAAATAATCAAACCGCATGATATGGCTAATAAACTGTTTATGACGCCGTTTGAGATTGTAGAATCTGAGCCACAGGTGGAAGAACCTGAGATACTTAAAGCGACAGACCATGACGCTAATATCGATCAAGCGCCAACCTGCCCAAGATGCAACGGCGAGATGGTCAAACGTGTGGCAAAAAATGGCGCACGCCAAGGACAGTCCTTTTATGGGTGCGCGCAGTTTCCTAAATGTCGCGGCGTAGTGAGTATTACTTAGCCGTTAGTCATCTTAACCATATATCTCTTCCAAACGCAGGCAAGCCACCAATCGACCATCCCATTCGCGCAGTTGTGGCTCGATTTCGCTGCACTGCGAGGTCGCATATGGACAGCGTTTATGTAGAGCGCACCCGCTTGGCGGATTAAGCGGGCTTGGTAGCTCACCTTGTAGCGTCAAATCTTTCTTTTGGCCATTTACTGTGGGTGCAGCCGCCAGTAATGCGATGGTATAAGGATGCTTTGGCGCATTATAAATGGCTTCTTTGGGCCCGTGCTCGACCGCTTGACCTAAGTACATGACCATCACATCATCAGCGACATGACGTACGACTGACAAGTTGTGCGAGATAAAGACGTAGGCAGTACGATACTCATCCTGCAAATCCATAAACAGATTTAAGACTTGCGCTTGAATCGACACATCAAGTGCAGAGGTCGGCTCATCAGCGACGACGATTTTAGGATTGAGCATCATCGCGCGGGCGAGGGCAATCCGCTGGCGCTGACCACCCGAAAACATATGTGGAAAACGCCCAGCATGTTCAGGACGTAGACCCACGTTTCTCATCATCTCGTTGATTTTGTCACGCTTTTCTTCTTTCGACAGGTTGGTATGAATATTCAACGGCTCTGTCAATTGATAGGCGATAGTATGACGCGGATTCAAGCTACCATAAGGGTTTTGGAAGACCATTTGAATTTCGGTACGTAAGTCTTTGAGCGCCTTTCTACTATAGCCAGTGGTGGCTTCGTCGTTGATAAAAAGCTCGCCCTGCGTCGGCTGCTCGATGAGTGTCAGCTGGCGGGCAAGGGTAGATTTGCCGCAGCCTGATTCACCAACGACTGCCAATGTCTTGCCAGCCTCAAGCTCAAAAGAGATACCGTTCAGCGCTTTGACGTGCGCTTTTGGTTTGCCCAATCCTTGTGATACCGGATAGTGCTTATGTAGATTGTCTGCTTTTAAAACCACTTTATTACTCATACTTGTGACTCCAAAATAGCAGCGTGAGAGATGGGGGTGCGAGCAGTAGGATCGGCATAAATGCAGCGCACCTTGCCATTTGGTGTGTCCAAAATAGGCGGCGGCACGTCACAAGCAGGCTCTTTATATGGGCAGCGAGGAGATAATAAGCACCCGCTTGGGCGATCATATTGACTTGGTACGACCCCAGGCAAGCTGTTCAATCGATCTTGTCCGATAGCCAGCTCAGGAATGGCTTGTAATAGCGCCTCTGTGTAAGGATGTGCAGGATGTTGAAAAACCTCTGGCACGGTACTGGTTTCAACCACTTGTCCAGCATACATGACCGCGACATCACGCGAGTTTTGTGCAACAAGGCCCAAATCATGGGTGATCAGTACCATCGCCATTTGTTTTTCACGTTGTAGACGACCCAGCAAATCCATAATCTGCGCTTGTACGGTGACATCAAGTGCGGTCGTTGGCTCGTCTGCGATGAGCAGTTTTGGTTCACACGCAAGCGCCATCGCAATCATAACGCGCTGGCTCATACCGCCTGAGAGTTGATGTGGATACACTTTGAGTCGGTTTTTGGCGTCAGGCATTTCGACCAACTCTAACAGCTCTAATATGCGTGCCTGTACTGCTGCACCGCGCAAACCAAGATGCTTACGCAGTACTTCACCCAACTGCATCTCAACGGTAAAGCTTGGATTGAGACAAGACATCGCATTTTGAAAGATCATGGAGATGTCTTTGCCAATAATGCCGCGTTTTTCTTTGGCAGGCATACTAAGCATATCTTTATTATCAAACATCACTCGCTTGGCGCGGACGGTGGCAGACGGCGGCAGTAGCCCCATTAGCGCCATCATCGTGACTGACTTACCTGAGCCGGATTCACCAACGACAGCGATGACTTCACCTTGTGTGATTTTTAATGACACATCATCGACAGCGCGAAAGGCACGCTTTCCTTGACCAAAAGTGACCGACAGATTTTCGATGTCCAATAACAGCGGCGCGTCTGTTGTTGATGCACCATTCATAGAAGTATGAGCGGTAGGCGTTTTAATTAAAGGTTCAGTCATCTTAGGTCACCTGCTTTAATTTGGGATCGAGCGCGTCACGCAGGCCATCACCCGTCAAGTTAATCGACAATGCAGCCAAGAAGATAGCGACACCTGGCCAAATAGCGAGCCAAACGTTACTTTGAATGTATTGACGAGCCGTACCGAGCATCGCGCCCCATTCAGCATCAGGTGGCTGTACCCCAAAGCCTAAGAAACCAATCGCACCCGCTTCTAAAATAGCAGAGGAAAAAATCATCGTTGCTTGTACGATGAGCGGTGCCATGCAGTTGGGTAGAATCGTGATAAATAATAAACGCAGCACACCAGCACCCATCACTTGCGAGGCGATAAAGTACTCACGTTGCAACTCCACCATCGCGGTGGCGCGAGTCAGACGAATAAAAGGCGGCGTACAGACCAGTGCAATCGTAATAATCGTATTGGTCATAGAGGGCCCTAAGATAGCGGCAATGATAATCGCTAGTAGTAAGCTGGGGTATGACATCAAAATATCATTGACCAGCATGACCGCTTTGCCCCAAACTTTGGGCCAAAATGCGGCACTAAGTCCTAGTGAAATACCGACTAGCATCGCAAGGGTCGTCGCGCTCAGACCGATAAACAGAGAGTAACGCGCGCCATACATCACCCGAGACAAGGTATCTCGTCCAGCATCATCCGTGCCTAGCCAAAACATCGCATCACCACCACTTAAAAAGGCTGGCGGCAGCTGCTCTTGACCCGTAAACAACTCGTAAGGGTCATGGGGGGCAATTGCGGGCGCGAGTATGGCAACAATAACCATTAGCATGAGAATAATAAAACCCAACACCGCGCCCTTGTTTCGGCAAAAGGTCGATAAAAATAGTTGCCAAGACGATGGCGGAGTAGCAGCCATCAGATTGACATCAGAGGGGAGAACAGAAGGCTTCATGAGCAGTTCCTATAGTGGCTAGCGCAGTGATATTTTTTAGAATTTTGTTCCTAAAAAAGTACTAAGCATTGCTAAAACATCACTTCAGCGCCAATCATCACTATTTATAATATAAGTATTTATCAATGTGACATTGCAACATTGCAACATTAAGAGGTATGTCGAATACGCGGATTGATCAGACCATACAAAATATCAATAAATAAACTTACCAAAATCAAGGCAGTGGCGACCAACAAAATACCGTTTTGCACAATGGGGTAATCACGAGTAAAAAAACCATCGAGAAGCCAATTACCAACACCCGGCCAGCTAAAGATAGTCTCGGTAATAATCGCGCCTGCAAGCAAGGTTGCCATTTGTAAGCCAACCACAGTGACGACAGTGATTAGCGCGTTACGCATCACGTGTACCATGATCACGCGGCGTGGCGATAAGCCCTTGGCGCGAGCCGTACGCACATAGTCTTCATCCAACACTTCCAGCATCGCAGAGCGTGTCATCCGCGCGATCATCGCGAGTGGAATGGTCGATAAGGCAATCGATGGCAAGATAAAGTGTTTGACCACATTCCAAAAAGCGCCCGGTTCCCCTGAGGTGAGAGAGCCAAGCAACCATGAGCCGTACAAGGGATGGACATCCAAGAACTGTGCGACAGAGATCACACCAGCAACGGGTAAAAGGCCAAGATAGTGAGCGAATATACCTGTCAGAATAGGGCCTAGTAAGTAGATCGGCATCGAGTATCCTGCTAGCGCCCCTGACATCAGAGTATAGTCAATCCAAGTACCACGGCGTAGTGCGGCAAAGATACCCAAGCTCACACCAATCACACTAGCAATGACAATCGCACATAGCGCCAACTCTAAGGTTGGAACGAAGTGCGCAAAAAAGTCTTGTAACACAGGAGAGCGAGTACGAAAGGATTGACCAAAGTCACCCGTCAATATACCCGTCAAGTAATCCCAGTATTGAACGATAAGGGGTTTGTCTAATCCCAGTCTTTCTAGGGCGCGAGCATGTAGCTCTGGATCCACCATACGCTCACCCATCATGATCTCGACTGCATCGCCTGGTACGAGACGGATCAGAGTAAAAGTCGATAGCGTGAGGCCAAGATAGACAGGAATAAGAATGGCGATACGGCGCAGAATATAAAGTAGCATGGGCTGCTCAATAGTTGTGATTCAATGGGTGGAGTAGTAGCAATGAATGAGGTCGTCCGTGACCATGCCCTTAAATGACCAAGCACTTAAATCAAAAGCACTTAAATCAAAAGTACTCAAGTGAAAGGTGCTCAAATGAAAAGTATGTGAGTCAAAAAGCAATCAACTCATATAAATACGGCTGGAACAGAGATTCTGAGCCAGCCGAATACAAATCAAATAATAGTGCATGTCGTACCGGACGTAATTAGCTAAGGCTATTCAACTTTCACGCCATCGAAGCGTACAGCACCAAGTGGACTGATTTTGAAATCCACAACGTTTGGTGCAGTGAATACGGTGACTACCGAATGCGCCATAGTCGTCCAAGGAAGCTGCTCTTTGAAGATCTGCTGAGCTTGTACATAGTCATCCACACGCTCATCTTGATTAGTGACCTGACGTCCTTTCATGACCAAATTATCAAAGTCTTTATTACACCAACGTGAGTAGTTATTACCACCGACCGCGTCACAAGACAGTAATGAGCCCAACCAGTTATCTGGATCACCATTATCACCCGTCCAACCTGCCAAGATCACATCAGGCTCGCCTTTTGCCGCGCGTTTTAGGTATTCGCCCCACTCATAAGTAACCAGTTTGGCATTGACGCCAATCTTCGCCCAATCTGCTTGGAGCATTTCAGCCATGAGTTTGGCATTAGGGTTATATGGACGTTGAACAGGCATGTACCATAAGTCGATGTTCATATTGTCCGCGCCAGCTTCTTTAATCAGCGCTTTGGCTTTTTCAACATCATAAGGTGCATCTTTTAAAGAGTCGTCGTAGCCCCACTGCGTAGGCGGCATTGGGTTGGTTGCCTTGAGACCTTCGCTTTGATAGACAGCATTGATGATCGCGTCTTTATTGATCGCCATATCCAATGCTTGACGTACTTTAAGATCACTTAGCTTCGGCTTTTCAACGTTGTAGCCCACATAACCGACGTTAAAACCTGGTTGATCAAGAACGGTGGCTTTACCAGATTTTTTGACCGATTCAATTTCGGCAGGCTTTGGATAAGCGGACACATGACATTCACCCGCTTGTACCTTTTGGGCGCGAACGGCTGAGTCTTTAGTAATAACAAACACAAGGTTGTCGATGTAGATGTTGTCTTTGTCCCAATAGTCTGGGTTTTTGGTATAACGGATTTGCGCGTCTTTTTGATAGGACGTAAAGACGAAAGGCCCAGTACCAACAGGTTTGTTATTGATATCAGGCTCATTACCAGAGGCCATCAACTGATCTGCATATTCAGCAGAATTGATATAAGCAAATGGCATCGCTAGGTTTTGTAAAAATGGGGCATTGACTTCGTTAAGCGTGACTTTTACCGTGTAATCGTCAACTTTTTCAATGTTAGAAATAATATCAGGTAATCCCATGCCAACTGAATAGGGGAATTCTGCAGGGTAAGCTTTGTTAAATTCAAAGTCTGGGTTGGTGAGACGTTTTAATGTAAAAATCAGATCGTCTGCGTTGAAATCGCGACTTGGTGTGAAATAATCGGTTTTACCGAACTTGACGCCTTTTCGAAGATTAAAGGTATAGGTCTTACCATCTTCGCTAATATCCCAGCTTTCAGCGAGTCCTGGCTGAATTTCAGTCCCATCTCTTTTAAACTGTACCAAACCGTTATAGATAGGATAAGCACTCGCATCAAAATCGGTGCCGGCGGTGTACTGTGCGGGATCGAAACCAGCTGGGCTGCCTTCTGAACAATAAAGCAAGGTCTTGGCGGCTTTGGCGTCTGAGCTGACAGCAGATTCATCAGTGGTTTTGTTGTCGCCGCTACAGGCGCTTACACCCAAGATAAGCGTGGCCAACAGCGTCAGTTTAAAGAATGATTTTTGCATTATTACGTCCCATGTAATGATAGGTAGTTGCTTATAAATTGCTATGCCTGTCTGAGGAATTAGCAAACTTTCAACTGCTTTTGGTATATTTATTTTGAAGATATATTCTTTACAAAAAGATACATATATAAAGTTGAGAAAGATTTAATTTATATAATGTAGAACATATCGTTATAAATAAGTCGTTTGAATATACTCTCATAAATAGCGATAATGCAAGAAATCTTTGAAATAATTTAATAAAAAAGACGATTTCTATTATTTTAGAGAGCTAATACACCCAAAAAAGGTAACTTTTACGAATTTCGACAGTAAAATTCATAATAAAAAGTTATTAATATACATGTGTATTAATAAATTAGTTACTTTTCGGATACAAATATTTTTATTGATGTGATGATAGACAAACGTATAAATGACAATGATTTGTAAAAATCAGTGGATTATTGAGCAGCTGCTGACTATTTGGTGCGGTAGCTATTAGATGCTGTGGTTATTAGGTGCTGCTATGATTTGTTTTTATTAAATCATCCAGTTTTCCCCAATATCATAGGACAAGCTAAGACTGTCATATGGGGTACATTATTTAAGATAAATGCTACCTAGTTTTGCGTCAAACGTGCTTATATCGTGCAGATTTCTGAGCGTACGATAAAGCGTTTGCCTTCAGGGATTTCTAACGAAAAACTCGCACCGCGACCATTGACGACATCAATGGTCAAATCGGTATGCTGCCATAGATTGTATTGTGCGCGTCCCATATAAAATGGACAGCCAACAAGCTCACCAACCAGCACATCCTGATCGCCTACTTTAAACTCTCCTAATGGATAGCACATCGGCGAGCTACCATCACAGCAGCCACCTGACTGATGAAACATCAGCTTTCCATGCTTGGACTTTAGTAGCTCAATCAACGCCTTACACGACTCTGTTGCTGCCAGTTTCATATCGTACTCCTTCTTATGGCCCATCCATGGTTTATATAATTGCTCTCTAGTATCAGTATGCCACAGTCAAATCAAAAAGGTCGCATCATCTTCAGACACATCACAACTGGCATATGACTAAAAAGATACGACCTTCGGCTGATAATTGACAGTTGGAATAACTATGTAATAAGCTTATAACACTGTCATTTTACTATCCGTTATTGATTATAGTCGATGACGATACGACCTTCGATTTTGCCATTACGCATCCGCTCAAAAATATCATTGATGTTCTCTAACGGCTCAGCTTTGACGGTCGCTTTGACTTTGCCAG
Organism: Psychrobacter sp. CR212; assembly: GCF_059693765.1. Taxonomy (NCBI): domain Bacteria; kingdom Pseudomonadati; phylum Pseudomonadota; class Gammaproteobacteria; order Moraxellales; family Moraxellaceae; genus Psychrobacter; species Psychrobacter sp. CR212. Next base: position 420,032 of record NZ_JCATIF010000001.1, read on the forward strand.
CCGCTGCCATATCTAGCGACTCTTGTAAGTCAAGACGTGTGCCAACGATAGAGCCGCGTATAGTGATACCATTGAGTACAGTATCAAAGATTGACACCGGGAAGTCGCCAGTGGGGAGCCCGTTACATACTAAAGTACCACCGCGACGTAACATGGTTAAGGCTTGATCAAAAGCTTTTGATGATACTGCAGTGACTAACACGCCATGAGCGCCACCGATTTTTTCTTGTAGCAACTCGCCTGGGTCTGTATTTTTGGCATTTACCGTCACTGTTGCCCCCAGCTTTTTGGCGAATTCAAGTTTTTCGTCATCAATATCAACAGCAGCAACATTGAGCCCCATGGCAATGGCATATTGTACAGCCATGTGACCAAGGCCGCCGATACCTGAAATAACAACCCAGTCGCCTGGCTTGGTGTCGGTCATTTTAAGTCCTTTATATACCGTGACGCCCGCACATAAAACAGGGGCAATCTCAATGGAGTCGACACTCTCAGGAATAATGCCAACATAGTCGGCATCTGCAAGGACGTATTCTGCAAAGCTACCGTTCACTGAGTAACCAGAGTTTTCTTGCTTTTTACATAAGGTTTCCCAGCCACCCAAGCAATGCGTACAGTGACCACAAGCAGAGTATAGCCATGGCACACCAACGCGGTCACCTGCTTTGAGATGAGTTACGCCGTCACCGACCGCCGTGATCACGCCAACACCTTCATGGCCTGGGATAAATGGTGGGCTTGGCTTAACAGGCCAGTCCCCCTCAACCGCATGTAAATCAGTATGACAGACGCCTGAGGCGTGCATTTTGACAACTATTTGCCCAGCACCTGCAGTTGGAATGTCGACTTCTTCGATTTTTAAGTCTTGACCGAACTCATGTAATACAGCGGCTTTCATTTTGTTAGTCATAATAAGCTCTCTTTTATGGGTGATTGATAAATGTTGATATAAAAAGTTGTTGCGATATTGCATTCAAAATATGCAAACACCGTATTTTGAACGCAAGACTGCTACAAATTTTTCCTGCTGCGCGCCTAAGCGCATGAGAGGATATAAAAATTCGTCTCAGTTTTTTATTTAGATCGTTGTAGCGAGCGGGCTATGTAACACTTGTGATAACCCGCTCCATGATTAGAAATGATGGTTTAGAAGAAGCCCATTTTTTTAGGGCTGTACGACACCAGCATGTTTTTGGTTTGCTGATAGTGGTCGAGCATCATTAAATGGTTTTCACGTCCGATACCAGATTGTTTGTAACCACCGAACGCCGAATGTGATGGATAAATATGATAGCAGTTGGTCCATACGCGGCCTGCTTGGATACCACGTCCGAAGCGATATGCCTTGTGTACACTACGTGTCCATACGCCCGCGCCTAAACCATACAAGGTGTCATTGGCAATCTGCATGGCTTCGTCATCGTCTTTAAAAGTAGTCACGGCAAGGACAGGTCCAAAGATTTCTTCTTGGAACACGCGCATGTCGTTGGTGCCCTCAAAGATAGTTGGTTTGACGTAGTAACCGTCTGTCAAGTCGCCATCGTGCTTAGCTTGCTCTCCGCCGACGAGCACTTTTGCGCCTTCTTTTTTACCGATATCAAGATAAGATAGAATTTTCTCTAATTGATCTGAGCTGGCTTGCGCGCCAATCATGGTGTCGGTATCTAATGGGTTACCCATTTTGATGGCTTCGACACGGGCGATACAGCGTTTGATGAACTCATCATAGATGCTCTCATGAACGAGTGCCCGCGATGGACAGGTGCAGATTTCACCTTGGTTCAGCGCGAACATGACTAGACCTTCGACCGCTTTGTCCAAGAAGTCATCGTCCTCATCCATAACATCGGCAAAGAAGATGTTAGGGCTTTTGCCACCAAGCTCTAACGTCACTGGAATGATGTTTTCGCTCGCGTACTGCATAATGAGGCGGCCAGTCGTGGTCTCACCTGTAAAGGCAACTTTATTGATACGAGGGTTTGACGCAAGTGGTTTACCCGCTTCGACACCAAAGCCATTGACGACGTTTAGCACGCCTTTTGGCAAGATATCAGCGATGCCGATGGTCTCTAACATGAACAGAATAGAAACTGGCGTTTGTTCGGCTGGCTTTAGAACGACACAGTTACCAGCAGCAAGGGCAGGTGCTAGCTTCCATACGGCCATTAGGATAGGAAAGTTCCAAGGAATGATTTGACCGACGACACCAAGTGGCTCATGAAAATGATAAGCCACAGTGTCTTCGTCAATCTGACTGATACCGCCTTCTTGTGCGCGAATGGCGCTGGCAAAATAACGGAAGTGATCAATGGCTAGAGGGATGTCGGCTGCGAGTGTCTCACGAACAGGCTTGCCGTTTTCGTAACATTCGGCAATCGCAATCGCTTCTAGGTTGGCTTCCATGCTGTCAGCTATTTTGAGTAACAAGTTGGCACGTTCAGTAACACTGGTCTTACCCCAAGCATCTTTGGCAGCATGTGCGGCATCTAGTGCTTTTTCAATATCGGCAGGTTTTGAGCGGGCGACTTGGCAAATAGTTTTACCATCGATGGGGCTTGTGTTATCAAAATACTCTCCATCGATAGGAGCGGTCCACTCACCATTAATAAAGTTATCGTATTTTTCGCGGAACTGAACAGGGCTACCTTCCGTATTGGGATTTGCATACAGCATGAAACACTCCTTGTTGTGTTGTTTGTTTTATCGGATAATACAAGCGCAATTTTATCTATCCTAATATCTGTTATCGCAAAACAATATCAGTTGATGTTGTGATTGATTAACATCAATTGCTCTCTGTACACGTTCCATACTACTCGGCTTCTGCTGATAATCATACTAAAATTTTATAATGACTGATGAGTTAACACATAACAGGAAGTTTGCTTTAATGGCCATGATTTTATTGCTGTAAAGCCTAGAATGCATAGGCTTGGTATTTATGATCAAAGCAGATACTTTACGGACAAAATTAAAAGATAAGCTATTGATTTTTTGCATTTATAAAAAATAAAGCATTTTTTATCTATATTATATTGACAATTGTTTATTTTATTGTCGATACCTCAAGGTTGCACAGCCCGCAAATTTTAGGTGGTTTTAGGCAAATGTTGCGTTTTTTTCCATTATGATGATGGTTTTATTATTCTCTTTTTTCACATTACTGGCTGGTTTGAATCTATGCGTCAATCTTCTGCTCTTGATATCTTAAAAACAGGTCAAAATGTCTTTTTAACGGGCTCAGCAGGCTCAGGTAAGACCTATACGCTCAATCAATACATCGATTATCTACGCGCTCGCCGGGTACCTGTTGCGGTGACGGCCAGTACCGGTATTGCCGCAACGCACATGAACGGCACGACGATACATAGCTGGTCAGGCATCGGTATCAAGGATGAGCTGTCTGATCGAGATTTGACAAATTTATCACGCAAGCAGTTCTTAGCAGACAGGTTGAAAGATACAGCGGTATTGGTTATCGATGAGATATCAATGCTACATGCCAAGCAGCTCAATTTGGTCAGCCAAGTCCTCAAGCATGTCCGCAAAAATAACAAAGCTTTTGGTGGTATACAAGTCGTTGTCGCAGGGGACTTTTTTCAGCTGCCGCCCATCGGTAGCAAGGGCGAGAGCAATCGTGAAAAGTTCGCCTTTATGTCTGAGGCGTGGCTCGATGCCAAATTTCATATTTGCTATCTGTCAGAGCAGCATCGACAGGTTAGCGAAGCGGCAAATGGCGGTTTAGACTTAGATGATATTCTCAACCAAATCCGTCGTCAGGAAGTGACCTTTGAGGCGATTGCCGCTTTAGAGAATACTTACGATCAAAGCGTCGATATCAAGCGTACTCGCCTGTACACGCACAATCTCAATGTCAATAAGATTAATGACAAGGAGCTGGCACTGTTAGACGGCGAGATGATGCGTTTTGAAGCCACAACCACGGGCGATAGTAAGCTGGTTGAAACCTTAAAAAAGACCGTACGTACTCAAGACGAGTTGGTTCTCAAGGTGGGCGCCAAGGTCATGTTTATCAAAAACAATGCCGAGCTTGGGGTGTCCAACGGGACGATGGGTGAGCTGATTGGTTTTGCTGCGGTCAAAATAGAGGATAAGGAAAGTAGTGACGCGTTAATCGAAGACGATAGCAGCGATGACATTGATGAGGAAGCTGCTGGCAAAAAAACGGCAAAAGCTAAGAAGTCCGCTGCTAAAAAAGACAAAGAAAAGCCAAAGTCGAAGAAACCAACGACCCAGAAAATGCCTGTCGTGCGGCTTAATTCAGGACGAGAAGTCATCGCTGAGCCTGAGGAGTGGATCATCGAAGATGAGACGGGTGAGGTGCTAGCAAGTTACTTACAAGTACCACTGTGTCTGGCATGGGCGATCACCATTCATAAGTCGCAAGGCATGACCCTCGATGCCGCTGAGATTGATTTATCGCGTACCTTTGAGTTGGGACAAGGTTATGTGGCCTTATCACGTCTCAAATCGCTGGCAGGATTGCAGCTACTGGGTATGAATGACATGAGCTTGCAACTTGATCCACTGGCACGCGGCGCAGACAAGCGGTTTTTGGTCCTGTCTGAAGAGGCTGATGCCAACTATGCGATGCTGGATGAAGAAAGTATGCAGCAGGCGCATGAGAAGTTTGTTTTAAAGTCAGGTGGTACGCTCAGTCAATCCGTGATTGACGCCTATGCCGCGCTGCAAAAAAAGCGCCGCGAACAGCAACAAGCGCAAATCGATAAAAAACAGAAATTAGGCAATCAAGTCTCTGACAAATCAGAGAGCACTTTGCTTGCAACCAGAGTGCTATTAGAAGAGAGCTTGACTATTGCGGAAATCTCACAAGCGCGTCAACTATCACAGTCCACCATCATGCGCCACATCGGCGAGCTAAAATCACAAGATCCAAGCCTTGCCTGCGATCATCTACGTCCAGAGGATGAGGTCATGACAGCGGTTGGCAACGCTTATGTCGCCATCAAAGTCGCCAACAATCCAAACGACTTCAATGATGATGGCAGTATCAAACTGCGTCCGATATTCGATCATCTTAAACAAAGCATCGATTACAATACCATTCGTTTGGCATTGATTTTTATCACGCCGTAATTTTTTATGACAAGATAGATTTTTACGATACTGTCGGTTTTTTGAACAACTAATATTGAACCAACTGTTAGAGCGTGTCTAAAGCGACGACGCCCATTCTTTATATCCCTTTATAGCGATATCTTTTATGCCTGATTTTTCTAGCGCCACTTATCAATTGACCTCTGACCCGATAGCGGCGACGTATCGTACCACTGGTGAGCACTCACAGCCATTGAGAGTGGCTATCAATGGTTTTGGTCGTATCGGGCGCAATGTACTGCGCGCCTTGCTAGAGCGCTTTGAAGTATTAGGACGTGCAATCCATGTAGTCGCGATTAATGACTTGGCACCAGCAGATATTTTGTTGCATTTATTAAAATTTGATAGCACGCATGGTCGCTTAAGCCGCTTGGGTGTCAGTGCTGATATTATCGAGAGCGGGGCTGATAATGAGCATAAAACTCAGCTCTGTCTCACCAAAAACACTCTGACCTATTGCATCAATATGCTCTCAGAACCCAATCCACAAAACCTACCTTGGCAGTCGCTAGGGGTCGATGTGGTACTAGAGTGCACCGGTCACTTTCGCTCGTATGAGCAAGCGATGCTGCACATCCATGCAGGCGCACAGCAGGTGATCATCGGTGCAGCGCCATTCGATGATGTGGATGCTTGTATCGTTATGGGGGTCAATACAGATGCGCTCATGCTTGATTTACCGATTATCTCCAGCGTTTCTTGTACCACGCAGGCACTGGTGCCGCTGATTGACACATTGGATAAAGCGTTCGGCGTCAAGTCCGCTATGATGACAGAGATTCATGCGGTTACCGCCGATCAGACGGTGCTCGATCAAGCGCATCGAGATCCCAGACGGGCGCGTGCTTCTGGCTACAATATTATCCCAACGACCTCGAGTAGTATTGCTGCGACGGAGCGGGTATTGCCAGCGATGGCGGGCAAAATAAATGGACATTCAATACGGGTGCCCACCATCGATGTGGCAGCGATTGATGTGACCTTTGTATTTGATACGCCAGAGGTCAGCGTTGATGCTATCCGTGACGCCCTTCAATCTGCCAGTCAGACGCATTTATGTGACATCATGGCTTATACGGATGAGCCGTTGGTCTCTAGTGATTTTATTCATCAAACTGAGTCGCTTATCATAGATGGTCAGCAGCTCATGCAAGTAGGCGAGCAGTACAAGGTTTTTGCGTGGTACGATAATGAATGGGGTTATGCCAACAGACTGCTCGATATGTGCCTGCATCTGGCCTCAAGCAAGCGATAAACCAGTGATTCAAAGGTATTTGCAAATTAATTGAATTTTTTTAGATTAGGGGCTTGCATTATAAAAGGATATCTATATAATGATGCACCAATGGAGACGTGGCAGAGCGGTTGAATGCACCGGTCTTGAAAACCGGCAAGGGTTCATAGCCCTTCGAGAGTTCGAATCTCTCCGTCTCCGCCAAATGCTAAAAAGCCCCAATCATTACTGATTGGGGCTTTTTTTTATGGTGTATTTTATAAATACTGGACGACAGGCTCTATAAACCTCATAAAAGATCAAATGATGCGCAGTCCCACTATTTAGCTAATGAATTGCCAAACTCAATGCTTTGATCATCTGTCAATACAAGTGTGCCTTCTTTAATCTCGATCGTCATATCCTTCGTGTTTTTAATGGCGCGCATGACATTGATGTCTTCAATACTACTCTCGATGATGATCTTGCCAGATTGTTCTGGCTCGATGGCTGGATCAAATTGTATGAGAGGAACATTGAAGTCTTTGCCTTGTTTCAGGTTGGCGTCTTTCATGGTTAGTGTGCCTTGAAAACTTTGTATTGCAACGTCTCCATGGTTGGATAGCATAAACTGCATTTTGACTTGGTTTAAGCTATCGCTATCACTGGTCTTAATCGGTAGGAGAGCGACAGGATACGTCTGTGCCGTCGCATTTGCTGTTTGACCTGTCACAATAGGACTTTTCTTGCCTGTTGGATTATTAGGATGCCGCCGCTCGTACTCACGCTGTTGTATGAGAGCCTGCTTGATAGTGGTGCGCGGCATGGCGCCCGATTCATACGCATCGCTAAGCTTCATGCGTAGCATATATCGACTGAGTAGCTGCTGATCGTCGGCAGGTAATTGCTCAAAAGTCTGTCCCAGTTTTTTTTGCCATTGATCAGAGTCAGTCGGTATGGTTTTTTGGTCTGGATCCGTTTGCGGCGACGAGCAACCCGGTGCTATCGCTAGCATGGCGACTGCCATAGTCAGACACAACGTTTTATAAAAATGCTGCTGTAACCCCATCATCGTACCTCTCCTTATACATTTTTATCCTCATATTGAAATTGAGGATGCACCCCAATCATTGCGACTATTTTCTTAATATACCGTGTTTGGGAACAGGTTTTGTTTAGTTATCGCTAACCACAATCGCAAACGTACGATAAGGTCAAAGAGTAAATGCGTGTCGGTATGAGGCAAAAAAGAGTTCAGAGAGCAAGGTTAATCTATAAATTGCAATCTCACCTTTATAATAGCCACAAAAAAGACCAAGCTTGCGTGAGCAGACTTGGTCTTTTTGATAAAAATAGTGACAACGTTTTAGAGTCTCAGTCAATCTCAGCCAGATCGTTATGATTAATACGACTGATGAAGGATATTATTGATCGCTGTCTTGCAATTCAGATAAAGAGTGAGAGATATTGTTGTTATGGGTCACAACGATTGCCTCATCGATGATGCGCTGGCTCACACCGCGCTTACGTAACGTCTCAATAAATACTTCGTCATGAGCGAGCGTATAATCTTGATGGTCACGATCGAGTCCTTGACGAATATAAAGACGGATAAGCCCTTGAATGCGCTTAAAACCCAATTCTGAGCTGGTTGTTTCTAATAGGGCAATCATTTCTTCAGACAACCGAATACTGATCGGGCGCATGATTTTTTGCGGATGATCAGAGAACTTATTTTTTACACGTGCAGGTATCATAATAAACCATTATTTTTAGTGAGTAGGGGTAAAACACTCAAACAAAAACGAACCCAATCAAAACTAATCTTACCATACAACAAAAATGCCAAAAAGAACACCGCTGCCATGCGAATATTATGATCAGTCAATATGAAAACGGCAACAATAAAAAAACCTTCATCAAATAGTGATGAAGGTTTTTAGTATATGGCTCTCCAACCTGGGCTCGAACCAGGGACACACGGATTAACAGTCCGTTGCTCTACCAACTGAGCTATTGGAGAATAAGCTGTCATAACTGCAAGTGTTTCAAGCTTTATAAAACAGTCATTACTTGGCTTGTTCGCGTTATGTGGGGCACATTTTAGCCAAGTCGTTAAAGGCTGTCAACCTTATTCTGAGATAAATTATAAATATTATCGCAATTATTATAAATAGGCGTTTATCCCTTATCAGATAGGACGTTTCAGCGCCTCTGCTCGTTCAATAGGGGCGTAAATAGGCCGATTTGCTCACAATGATACGTACGCTTATAAAAATAAAAGACGTTACGTAGAAGAATGCGCAAAAAGCGCACGCGAGTATTTAGATCGTAAGGCAAAGCAGGTAATAAAAACAGTTCTATCTTGAAATAAAAGCCATTACGACATGCTTTGACACAATAAAGTTGCAAGACAGCCCTTCACATTGGTAACAGAAATCTATAAAATACCGACCATGTGGTTTCTTTGCTATGTTTTATTAGCAGTTGCTTAAATAAAGGCGGTGCGCAAAAGATGAGTTCTACTACGATTGCCTACGGTTACCTAACCATTGCCATTATATGTGAGGTGGTAGGGACGACATTTTTGGTGAAATCAGAGCAGTTTACCCGTTTAGGGCCGACGCTGATGATGGGGGCGCTGTATGCGCTCTCATTTTATTTATTGGCACAGACACTCAAGGTGATACCGCTAGGCATTGCTTATGCGTTATGGGGCGGGTTGGGCATTGTGCTCACATCGCTTGCAGGCTTGGTGCTATTTAAGCAAACCCTTGATACGGCAGCAGTGGTTGGCATCGCCATGATCGTTGGCGGTGTCGTTGTAATGAATTTATTGTCTAATTCTGTGGTGCATTGATATGAGTGTAGAAATAGAAAATCCTTATAAGCGTAAAAAACAGCCAGAAGTGGTTCGCCGTGCTCTGCTCGATCAAGCAGCACGTATCACGCTTGAGCAAGGGCTATCTAAAGTGACGTTTCAGGCAGTCGCTGATGCGGCAGGCGTGACAAAGGGCGGTGTGATGCATCATTTTGCAACAAAAAATGCCCTTGTGCTTGAAGTGTTCGATGATGCAATGGCGAAATTTGAGGCAGAAGTCGAGGCCGCTATGGCAAAAGATCCTGTGAGTCATGGCGCTTTTACCCGTGCTTATATCGATGCCACCATCAGTCTGGGCGAAAAAGCGCAAGAAGAATACGACAACCAAGCCACCTTATATGTATTGATGCTAGGTGATAGTGAGCTACGTGAGCTGTGGGCCAAATGGGCTAACACGCAGTTAGAAAAACATGCCGCCACTGACGATACTGAAACCCTATGTATGGCTCGTCTAGTCGCTGATGGAATTTGGCTCTCCGACTTTTCAGGTATCAACATATCAGATAAAAAATCGCTACATGATCGATTGATAAAAATGACGCAACCTGACTTTGACAATCGTTCGGGTCAATAAATATCCGGATTGCTAACCATCCAACTTTAGAATTTTAACAATGACGACATGATTTGGTAAAACGGCGTTTTATTGCCACTTTTATCAATCCTCCCAAGGAGTATTTATGACAGATATCAACAATTTGACAGACATTATCGATTTAGAACAAGTGCAAACTGCCTATATTAATGGTCGCTACTTAGCGGTCGATGACACGCTCGCCACTTTTGAAGACATCAATCCAGCGACAGGTGAAGTGCTGGCAACCATTCAGCAAACGAGCAATGAGCAGATTGATGACGCGGTCAAAGCGGCTCATAAAGGTCAGAAAATCTGGGCGGCGATGACCACCGTTGAGCGTGGTCGTATTCTCTCAAAAGCTGTTGAGATATTACGCGCGCGCAACGATGTGCTCGCATTACTTGAGACCAAAGACACGGGCAAAGCCTACTCTGAGACAAAGTATGTCGATATCGTCACGGGTGCTGATGTGGTTGAGTACTATGCAGGACTTGCGCCCATGATTGAAGGTCGTCAGATTCCACTGCGTGACACGAGCTTTGTCTATACTCGCCGCGAGCCGCTGGGTGTGGTCGCAGGTATTGGCGCATGGAACTATCCGATTCAGATTGCGATGTGGAAAGCCGCGCCTGCATTGGCTGCTGGTAATGCAATGATCTTTAAACCATCAGAAGTCACGCCGTTGACTGCCTTAAAACTGGCAGAAATCCTGACAGAAGCGGGACTACCAGATGGTGTGTTCAATGTCGTGCAAGGCAACTACGAAGTAGGCCAAGCACTGACCAATCATCCAGATATCGCCAAGGTATCATTCACTGGTGGTGTGCCGACGGGTAAAAAGGTCATGTCGAGCGCGGCAAGCTCATCGCTAAAAGATGTGACCTTAGAGCTTGGCGGTAAGTCACCATTGATCATATTTGATGATGCTGATATCGATACCGCGGCTGATATCGCTATGATGGCGAATTTTTATAGTACCGGTCAGGTATGTACCAACGGCACGAGAGTATTTGTCCCAAAAGCGCTACAAGCCAAGTTTGAGCAAGCCATCTTAACGCGTGTTAATCGTATCAAACTGGGTGATCCAATGGACGAGAACATCAACATGGGTCCATTGGTCAGCTTCCCGCATATGGAGCGCGTACTTGGCTATATCGAGCAAGGGAAAGAGAGCGGCGCGCGTCTGCTAACGGGCGGCGCACGCGTCACAACAGACGCATTGGCTAATGGTGCTTTTGTTGAGCCGACCGTATTTACAGATTGTAGCGATGATATGACCATCGTCCGTGAGGAAATCTTTGGTCCAGTCATGTCAATATTGACTTATGAGAGCGAAGAAGAAGTCATCCGCCGCGCCAATGACACCGATTATGGCTTAGCAGCTGGAGTGGTGACGACTGATTTAAAGCGTGCGCATCGCGTCATTGCTCAGATCGAAGCGGGTATTTGCTGGTTGAACACGTGGGGTGAGTCAGCGGCACAGATGCCAGTGGGTGGCTACAAGCACTCAGGCGTTGGCCGTGAAAATGGTATCGAGGCGCTTGAGCATTATACTCAGACCAAATCTATCCAAGTAGAGTTGGGTGCGTTTGAATCGGTCTTTTAACGAGTGGTATTGAGAAAGTGAGCGCAGTTTGGGCCTGATGACGCTATGCATTTGACCTTGCTGCTACCAAGTGATTTATATTTTTCCATATTATGGAGCATGTTATGACATCAACCACCCCTGAGTACGATTATATTATTGTTGGTGCAGGGTCAGCAGGTAATGTGCTGGCCACGCGTCTGACCGAAGATGCCGATATCAACGTGTTATTACTAGAGGCAGGTCGACCTGATTATCGATTGGATTTTCGTACCCAAATGCCAGCGGCGCTTGCAATGCCGCTGCAAGGGACGACCTATAACTGGGGCTACAAAACCGATCCTGAGCCATATATGAATAACCGCGTCATGGACTGTGGTCGCGGTAAAGGGCTTGGTGGCTCATCGCTTATCAACGGTATGTGCTATATACGTGGCAATGCGCTCGATTATGATGATTGGGCAAAGATAAAAGGTTTGGAAGACTGGACGTATTTGGATTGCTTGCCGTATTTCAAAAAGTCAGAAAACCGCGATGTTGGCGAAAATGACTATCACGGCGCTGGCGGTCCTGTCGAGATGACCACCTCAAAACCAGGGGTGAATCCACTGTTCCAAGCCATGATTGAAGCTGGGGTACAAGCAGGCTATCCGCGTACTGAAGATTTGAACGGCTATCAGCAAGAAGGTTTTGGTCCGATGGATCGTTTTGTGACGCCTAATGGTCGCCGCGCATCTACGGCTCGAGGCTATCTAGATCGCGCCAAGCCGCGTGATAATATCACGATTTTGACAGGGGCGCTCACCGATGTGATCTTATTTGATGGCAAGCGTGCCGTCGGGGTCAAGGTCGAGCACGAGGGCCAGACCAAAAAGTTTTACGCATCTCGTGAAGTGGTAGTGTCGTCTGGCGCGATTGCCTCACCGCAGCTGTTGCAGCGCTCAGGTATCGGCCCTGGTCAGTGGCTAAAAGACGCTGGCGTGAAAGAAATACTAGATTTACCGGGTGTGGGCAATAACTTGCAGGATCATTTAGAGCTGTATATGCAGTACGAATGTAAGCTGCCAGTGTCGATTGCGCCTGCCAATAAGTGGTGGAATAAACCTGCCATTGGTGCGGAGTGGTTGTTCAATGGTACAGGCCTTGGGGCTTCTAATCAGTTTGAAGGGGGCGGCTTTATCCGCACGGATGAGGCATTCACTCACCCAAATATCCAGTATCATTTCTTACCGCTTGCCGTGCGTTACGATGGTCGTAGTGCCAGTGATTCGCACAGTTTTCAAGCCCATGTCGGTTCATTGCGTTCGCCAAGTCGTGGTCGCGTCAAGCTGACCTCAAAAGACCCCAGTGCGCATCCAAGTATTTTATTTAACTATATGTCACATGAGCAAGATTGGCAGGAGTTCCGCGCGGCGATGCGTATCACGCGCGAGATTATGCATCAACCTGCGCTGGACCCTTATCGCGGTGCTGCCATCTCACCCACCGAAGACTTGGTGACCGATCAGCAGCTAGATGACTATGTGCGCGAGCATGGCGAGACGGCTTACCATCCCTCATGTACCTGTGCGATGGGCGAAGATAATGATTCGGTCGTCAATGGTCAAGGGCTGGTACATGGTATTGATGGCTTGCGAGTCGTCGATGCCTCTATCATGCCAAATATCATTAGTGGTAATCTCAACGCCACCACCATCATGCTGGCCGAAAAAATCGTTGATAAAATGAAAGGCGTACAATTGCCGCGCTCTACGGCAGATTATTATGTGGCCAATGGAGCGCCGCTACGCGCTGAGCCAATGCGCGATTATCTCTCAACGGTGTAAATGACAAGTCAGCATAAAATATGCTGCTAAACAAAGAACGATATCAGATAACTCCAAAATAATGGCCTTTCAACGTAAAGGCCTTTTTTATCAGCGTCAATATATGAGCGCAATGTATGTCATATATTGACGCTATTTATCATTTTATTCGCTTTTATTCATTGGTACTGCTTTGTGCGTCATGCGGTTAAGTATACGTTATGCGGTCAAAAGTCATAATACTATGCCGGACAAAGCAATATCGGACACTGTTTAATTTACCTATTTGAGGTCTTTTATGTACAGTTCGCCATCAAAAGATGTGACGAAACCGTTGAGCCTAAACAAAACTGTGTTTTTAGGTTCAGCCATTATTTCTATTTTATTGATCATCTGGACGATTGTTTTTCCAGATTATAGTGAGACCTTACTTGGTGCAAGTATGGCGTGGGTATCAGACAAGTTTGGCTGGTATTACATGCTAGTGGTTGCCGCTTATAGTATTTTTGCTTTGTTTGTCGGTTTTTCTAAATATGGCGATATTAAGCTGGGTCAAGACCACGAAAAAGCGCAGTTTCCGTTTTTAGCGTGGGCGGCCATGCTGTTTTCAGCGGGTATCGGTATTGATCTGCTATTTTTTGGGGCATCAGAGCCATTGATGCATTATTTAACGCCGCATACTGGCCTAGAGCCTGCAAGTGCTGAGGCCATGCGTCAAGCACTTGCTCAGACTTTTTTACATTGGGGTCTACATGGCTGGGGTATTTATGCGCTGATTGGTATGGCACTGGCTTACTTCGCTTACCGCAAAAACATGCCACTTGCGCTACGCTCACCGCTCACACCGATATTTGGTGAACGCTTGATCAAAGGCTGGCTAGGTGATGGGATTGATACCTTTGGTGTCGTGTGTACGTTGATGGGTATTGCGACCAGTTTGGGTATTGGGGTGCTACAAGCCAATGCTGGCTTGACCCATGTGTTTGGTATTGAATCTAGCAAGATGGTGCAGGCGCTGATCATTGTTGGTGTGGTCGCCGCCGCCGCTGTCTCTGCGATGACAGGTGTCGAAAAAGGCGTACGTCGTCTGTCTGAATTCAATATGCTGTCGTCAATATTGCTATTGCTTGCCATCCTCGTGATGGGTAATACGGTCTATTTATTAAACACCTTTACCCAAAATATTGGTCAATATTTCCAAACCATTATTTATAAAACCTTTGATGTTTATGCTTATGATGGTACGGCTGGTGCCGACTGGAAATCAGGTTGGACGATATTTTTCTGGGCATGGTGGGTCGCTTGGGCACCGTTTGTTGGTCTGTTTATCGCGCGTATCAGCCGTGGCCGCACGCTACGTGAGTTTGTCTTTGGCGTGATGTTCATTCCATTGGGCTTTATTTTTGCATGGTTCTCTATCTTTGGTAACACTGCGATAGATCTGGTCGCCAATGGCGCAACGGCGCTTGGTGAGACTGCTGTCAATGATGCCGCCATGGGCATGTTTGCGCTATTTGAATACTTCCCTTATAGCGAAGTGCTGTCATTTGCAGGTGTAATCATCGGTCTGGTATTCTTTGTGACTTCTGCTGACTCAGGCGCGTTGGTACTTGCCAATCTGAGCTCAAAAGGCATGACAAATGATACGGATGCACCCGTTTGGTTGCGTTTGTTTTGGGCAGCGGCAACGGGTCTTATCACACTAGGATTATTGTTTGCGGGCGGTTTTGCCTCATTACAATCGGTCTCTGTGATTGCAGGTTTGCCATTCTCTCTGATTCTGGTGCTCTACATGATGTCCATGTGGAAGTCACTGAAAGAAGAAGGCAATAAGCGCAAAGCCAGCACGATTGGTACCGCCAATGTGCTCGACAGCGGTAAAGGCTGGAGAGCACGTTTGCAGCGTATTGTGAGCTTCCCAGGACATGCGCAGGTCGAAAAGTTCTTAAAAACGGTGGTGATGCCAGCGATGACTGAGGTCGAAAAAGAGTTCAAAGCAGGCGGTCTCAAAACCTCTTTAGATGCGCATAATCTTGCCAGTATCGGTGAAGATATCGATGCAGGCATGGGCCAAGACAGTGGTCAGGTCGACGGTCTAAAACTGCGCGTCGGTCATGGTGATGAAGATGACTTTGTTTATGAAGTTAACTTGATCAAAGCTGAACGTCCTAACTTTACATTGAATACATCAAACAAGCAGGCAGAGCATTATTATCGTGCTGAGGTGTTCTTAAGTGAAGGCTCGCAAGAGTATGACTTGGTCGGTTATACCAAAGAGCAGGTATTGGTCGATATCTTAAATCAGTACGAGCGTCATTTGCAGTATCTGCATCTAGAGCGTTAATGGCCTAGACTATCGCGCTATATCGCGCTATCAATCTATATGTACGATAGCCGATAAGTGGCCGTCTTTATAAGAAACTTTTATAAGCAATGACCCCATAAGTTGACTGCCGCTTATGGGGTTTTTTTGTGGCAAATAAGGTAAATGGGAAGTCGAACAAGCTAGAGATAACATATAGCCAATATAAGGTAAAATCCATCAAACAAGCGGACAGCTTTTAACACATAGACAAAGGATATCGTTGTGAGCAGATTAAAATACATAGCGCATTACTCAGAGCAGATTCAAACGCAAGCGGCGCAAATGATAAGTGACGGTCGGATGGGTGAGTATTTGGATAAAAAATATCCCACCCAGCACCAAGTGCAAAGTGATAAGGCCCTTTATCACTATGTCAATGAGATAAAAAACCAATACATGCGCAAGATTGGCCCGCTATCAAGCGTCAGCTATAGCAGTAAGTTAAAGGTACTAAAGCATGCGCTAGGTATCCATACTACCCAGTCTCGCGTGCAAGGCAGCAAGCTTAAATCCCATAACAGTATCACGGTTGCCAGTCTATTCAAAGACGCACCGCCAGAGTTTTTACGGATGATAGTGGTACATGAGCTGGCGCATTTTAAAGAACATGATCATAACAAGGCGTTTTATCAACTGTGTTGTCATATGGAACCTGAGTATCATCAGCTCGAATTAGATATGCGTTTATGGTTGCACTGGCAAGAGCAATGATTGGACAGCAATATAAAGTCAAAACATCTCTTTGCCACCGTCTGAAAACGCTCAACGTTATCGCTAACCGTGCTAAGCTTGCCTGTACTAAAAATTTAACTGCCAAATCATAAATTGAGACACAATTTTTTTGTTATCTCACGAAAAATAGAGAAAAAAATGATCAATACTAAAATATATAAAGCCATTTAAACCTTAGCCGAAGAGCTGCTAGAGGCTGACCGTCGCGGCGACCAAGCAAAATTTGATGCGCTTTATGCAGAATTAAACGCCATTTGTACCGACAATGAAAACACCGATAAAGACCATCCCGAGCAGTGGGAGACACTTGCTGATTTCACAGAAGATTTGGATGAGGCTTTGGTGATCTATGATAAGGCACTGGTCAAAGCCACAGCGATCAACTCAAAAGATCACATGGCCTCAATCGCTTTTTCTATGGCGGTGCTACAGCTTGAGACGGGTCAGAATGAAGCGGCTATCCAACATCTACAAAATGCCAAAGTTGCAGCCAACAAAATCGAAGACAAAGAATTTAAGGTTGAGATAGATGAGCTGCTTGCGAAACTGGTGACTGAATGATCGACCTTGTCCAATAGGATAATGGATGAATGACTTACTCAATAAAAATACTCACAAAAACACGTGGCTAGTGCCTGTTGCTTGCCTATTAGCAGGGGGTGCGCTTACTGGTATCTCGACCAACTTGGCAAAATATGCTGTCAATATCGGTCTAACACCACTCGCGTTTTTGTTTTGGTCGATCACTGGCGCGGCCATTATTTTACTAATCGTTGCTCTTATCAAACAAGAGATACCGCCTATTAGTGCTCGTAGTATCGAGTATTATTTTGTCGCCGCCTTTGTTAGCGTGGCGGCTGCCAATTTACTGCTCTTTTCGGCCATTCCTCATGTTGGGGCAGGGTTTGTTGCTCTAATTATATCTTTACCCCCACTGCTAACGTATCTTGGCGCACTGATGCTACGTATGGAGCGTTTTTATCTCATTCGTGCGCTTGGCGTAGTGGCGGCGCTTCTTGGCGCAGGGGTGTTGGCTATTCATAAGCTTTCTGCACCAGAGTCTAGTGTCTTCTGGATCTTAGTCGCACTGTGTGGCCCAGTGCTACTCGCCATTGGCAATATCTATCGGACGTTACGCTGGCCTGATAATGCCTCCTCTAGTGCGCTTGCACCCGGTATGTTGGTGGCGGCAGCATTGCTGCTAGGTTTGTTTAGTGCGCTCTCTGATTTTTCTGTCGCGATACCTTTGGATGCTTGGTTGCCGCTAGGATTGATAGCCGTACAAGCGTGGGTGTTTGCTGGTCAGTTTTTCTTATTATTTCTTTTGCAAAAAACAGGTGGGCCTGTATTGCTCAGTTTACTAGGGGCGGTTGGGGCTGTCGTTGGTGTACCGATTGCGATATTTTTGCAGGGAGAGCGTCCACCTGAGGGTTTATTTTTGGGAGCATCTTTGATAGCTGTTGGTGTGATACTGGTGACATGGGGCGGTGTAAAAATGGCGACCATAATAACAAAAGAAGAATGAGAGACAGCTTAGCAAGTGGGGGCTTAGCAAGTGGGAAAAAGGAGTCAGTACGTCAGTCAGTATTGTATGATATTGCAAGTATTTGATATCTCATCTGAATGACTCTTAGGATCTATATTGATTCAATAATTGGTTACGATTCTCTCAAATCAGTTTTTGTGAATAGGGCAAAAAAGGAGTATAAGTATCGTGGTTATCGTTGTCATGGGTTCAAGCTATGAATGCAGCCGCACGTTATCGATTATTGAATAATGTTACGATTCTGATTAGTGTCATCGGGGTAGCTATTGCCTTGTTGGATAGTGGCTTTACGTTGCCCATTTGGCTCCAACAAGTGTTTCATATTTTTTACTTGGTCGTTATTTTGCTCAGCTTTGTGGTGACGGTTGGCCGTTATCTCTACACAAACAAACCGCGAACGCTCAATAAAGTTGCTATTTTTGATGCTTTTACCAGTATCGCGATTGTCATTTTACTTACCGCGCATTTCACTGATTTGGTGCGTTCTGGATTGGACGCCGCCGTTGATGGTTTTGTCGCGATAAAAATCGCCGTGTTTGTCACCTTTATCCGTGAACTCTCTGATCATAATTTCAATCTCAATCGCACCTTTTTGCATCCTGCACAGTTTTTTATTTTAAGTTTCTTAGCCGTTGTGCTGGTTGGTGCTTTGCTCCTAATGATGCCCAATGCGACAACGCAGCCGCTGTCCTTTATTGATGCGCTCTTTACCGCGACTAGTGCCGTTTGTGTGACTGGGCTTATTGTGGTGGATACGGCAACCTATTTTACGACGTTTGGCCAAGTCATTATTATGGGACTGATACAAATCGGCGGCCTAGGTATTTTGACGTTCGTGACCTATTTTAGTTACTTCTTTAAGGGCGGCGTCAGCTACGAGACGCAAGCGAGTATTAGCGAGATGTCTTATATGCGCGGCATGGGTAATGTGGTGTCGACACTTAAGTCTATTTTATATGTGACATTCGCCGTTGAGGCGGTGGCGGCGGCACTCATTTATATCAGCATTTATGATATGCCTGATATGAACTGGTCTGAGCAATTGTTTTTTTCGGTCTTTCATGCGATATCCGCTTTTTGTAATGCTGGGTTTTCTACCTTTAGTGCTGGCATGTATGACGATTCGCTACGTTTTAATTATCCATTGCAGCTTATCATTGCGATGACCTTTATCTTTGGCGGTATGGGCTTCACCATTGTGGTCAATGTGCTGCGGTATTTGCGTCATCGCGCTGAGCGACTGATATATCGCAATGACCGGCACCATATTTATCAGCCTTGGTTGCTGAATATCAACAGCCGTATTACCTTGATTACGACTGGGGCGTTATTGTTGACTGGTCTGGTTGGGGTGATGGTATTTGAATACAACAATGTACTCGCCGACCATACCAGCTTTTTTGACAAGCTTATCACAGGGTTTTTTACGGCTGCCACGCCGCGAACCGCAGGATTCAATGTCATTGATATGGGTGAGCTGACTTTTCCAACGGTCATGCTGACGATATTTTTGATGTGGATTGGGGCGTCGCCCAACTCAACAGGTGGTGGTATCAAGACCAGTACCTTTGCGATTGCGCTATTAAATACACTGAGTCTAGCACGCGGACAAACAAAGATAGAAGTCTTCAAGCGTCAGATTGCGGATATTTCAGTCCGCCGCGCGTTCTCTATTATGTGGTTGTCATTATTGGTCATCGGTACGGGTGTGACGCTGATTAGTTATGATCAGCCAGAGCTTGATTTGATCAAAGTGGTATTTGAATGTTTCTCAGCTTATAGCACGGTTGGGCTAAGTTTAAACCTGACAGCAGACTTATCGGATTTTAGTAAAGTCGTGGTTTCGGTCATCATGTTTGTTGGACGGGTCAGTATGCTGACGATATTTATTGCGCTACTCAAAAACATGCGCCAACGCAATTATCGCTATCCGACTGAGGAAATCACGATTAACTAATTTGTGATAAACAGACAGTTTTATGTGCAAAAACAGGGAAACATAGAGTAAAAGACACTAAAAAAGGTCATTAAGGTTATGAAATACATCATCGTAGGGTTGGGGAATTTTGGTGCGTCACTGGGAGCAGCATTGACCCGCCAAGGTCACGAAGTGATTGCCATTGACAGCAGCATGCAACGAGTAGAAGCCTATAAGGAGGTCATCTCTCATACGCTCTGTATGGATGCCACGGATGAGTATACCGTGAGCGGATTGCCGATTGTCGATACCGATACCGTCATTGTTGCTATTGGGGAGGATCAAGGCGCCAACGTGATGGCAACGGCGCTGTTTAAAACCCTAAAAGCAAAACGTTTGATCAGCCGTAGCATCAATCCGCTGCATAAAAAAGTTTTGCAGGCCATTGGTGTCGATGACATTATTTACCCTGAAAAAGAAGCAGCCAATCGCTGGGCCAAACGACTGTCACTAAGCCATTTTGTTGATTCGTTTGAGTTAAGCGATAACTTTAGTATGGTAGAAATCAAGATTCCAAATGTGTTGATCGGCAAGACGGTTGAGGAGCTGCGATTGGAGCAAAAATTCAATATCCGATTGCTTAGTACCTTGCGCTATGAGTATTATGAAGACAGCTTTGGTCGTACCCAGACCAAACCTAGCGTGCAAGGTCTGGCCACGCCTGAACAAATATTGCAAGACCGTGATGTATTGGTCATTTATGGCGCAAACAAACACATCAACCAGTTTTTGCGTAGTGTGGGTGTGAAAATCAAATAACGGCGTGCAATCGCAGTGACATGAAAAGAGACAGAGGAAGTTTATGAATAAGCGTAGTATATCCGTTCTATTGTTCGCTGTTATCGTGTTGCTGTCAGGCTGTGATCCGTCTGCGCAAGATCCAAACGTCACCTTGTCCGAGAATCAACAAGATCCGATTGAAGCGTTAGAGGTGACCTCCGATGTAGATCGCAGTCAGTTCAGCTATAAAGAAACCTTTTATGTACCGATTTACTCTGATATCTATACCGATAGAGACAATCGCAAAGTACTACTGTCAGCGACGCTGAGTGTGCGCAATACCACGCTGAAAAAATCACTGTATATTAATAAAATTGATTATTATGATACGGATGGGGCACTGGTAAAGTCGTATCTAAGCAAACCCATCGAGCTATCAGCGATGGCCACGCTCAACTACATCGTCGAAAAAGAAGAAGATAAAGGCGGGTCGGGTGCTAACTTTATTATTGAAGTTGAAGGGGCAGATGAGACCGTCAAACCAGTGATTGAGGCAGTCATGGTTGGGAATTTTAGTAATAAAGGATTTGCCTTTAGTACAGAAGGTACGCCAGTAATACATTAAAGGAATGTATTCAGTGAAGTAATAAATAACAAGGAAAGTTTAATTTAATTCAATTCAAGGAAGCGTTATGTCTGCAACCAAAGAAGAAATCAGCGCCTTTATGGCGTTAGAGTTTCCACAAACCAAATGTATCGTCGAAGCAGTCAGTGAAAATGGTGCGACTTTATCACACGAGATTGGCATCGATGAGCTACGTCCTGGTGGCACAGTGTCAGGACCTGTCATGATGGCCGTCGCTGACGTCGCCATCTATGTTGCGATACTCGGGAAAATCGGTATCGTGCCATTGACAGTAACGACGAGTCTAACTATCAATTTTTTGCGTAAACCATCAGCAGATGCACGTATTATCGCTGAATGCACCTTACTCAAAGTAGGGCGAGCCTTAATAGTGGGCGAGGTATCTCTATATTCAGAAGGCTCAGACGATGTCGTGGCTCATGTCGTCGGCACCTATTCTGTACCGCCCAAGCGTATCTAAAACGCTATGCAAGCGCTTGGGTACGTTATAAGATAGCGAGCGTCTTCTACTCGCTCGGGTCTGACCCTGGTGGAAAGTCATGGCGTAATTGCGCCACATTAGCAGTCGTAACCGTGTCAGTGAAATTGTTCAAATCACTATGCACGTATTGGGTGACAGCGCCTATTTGCTCATCATTCATCATGCTATGGAACGATGGTATCCCGCGCAGGCCATTGATTATTACGCTAATAATATAGTACTTCAATTGCATTTTACTGTTGTTGGCCAGCGGTGGATAGTAGCCAGCGCCTTATGCACCGTCACCTTTTTGCATATGGCAACCTGCACAAGAGTCGTCATAGAGTTTTTTGAGTCCTGCGCGGTTTTCGGTAGAAGGCACATTGATGACATTCCATGCCAGCATTAAGCTACGGATATTCAACGGGAAAGGGAGGTGTGTGGTTTTTTTCAGGGGGTTTGTCTACGATAGGTACGGTCTGAAAATAAGCAAATAATACACTGACATCGTCATCTGTCAGGCCATGATAGGACGGGTAAGGCATCGCAGGATAGATCTGATGATTTGGCGCACGACCTTTGCGTAAGGCTTTTTTTAAATCGGCCTCAGTATAGTTGCCAATACCATAGCGCGTCGATAGTGTGATATTGGTCGAGTAGATATTGCCAATCGGCGTATCAATCGGCACGCCGCCACTATAGTCTTCACGGTGGCAGGCCATACAGTCGGCGGTACGCGCCGCGGTTGGCAAGCGCACTATTGACTGGGCTGACATTTGGTAGGGTTATTCTGTTAGGCAAAGTGTCTATTGGCAGGCTGACTGTATCTGCTATCGCAGCGGTAGAGAGTACGCCGAAACCAATTGTCGTGGTTAAGCAAAACAACAGCGCTGGCATAACGGCAGAAAGTGGTTTCATAACGTCCTTATAGTGCTGATAAATCATCCCTAATCCCTCATCCCAATATGCCTGCAATTCGCCAGTCGTGCCTAGCAAAATAACGCAACGTGATAACTATCATTCTAAGTGCTTGAGGTTTCAGTGCCAAGCAAGCTAGTGGCTGTGTCGGCATGTTTTTTACTGGCGCTTTTGGCTTTTGCCTTTATCGAATCTTTAAAGAATAACTTCGCAAGCGCACACGCTATCGTCAGTGATAGCAGCATCGAGACTAAAGTATGACTAAAAAAATGATCGCCAAATAGCATCTTATACAGCCCCATGCTCCAGCCTAAGAGCGTGACTATTTTTAGTATTTGATAACGGTGCTTTTTGAGTGTTGGCAAAAAAGCCAATCCATATAAGGAGAATCCTGCGCTGGCGTGAGCCGCTGGGAAGCATCTGGCGGGCGTAGCTGCTACGATGTTTTGCCACAGATTGAGATAAGGCAACTCACCGCCAAAAATTACCAAGTCATTCGGGCAGCTCACATGGGTGACGCCTTTTAATGTGGCAATGGTAGCCGGTACAATCGCTAATACCAGCAGTAGATAGCCGATCTCCCGAATTGGTAACGGAAGCAGAAATTTATCGAATTTACGGCGATGCTGTGAGGCAAGGTCGGGCAAAGGCTGTCTATATTTTATAATTAACACTGCTATGATGTAGACCGCCAGTAGGATCAGTAGGGCTTTGGGCAAATCATAAAAGATAAACGCATAAGGCTGCGCGCCTTTTTCTAGTAGCCAGTGTCCATGGCTATAAAAAAGCTCACTGATGCGTATGTCTAACTGACTATGTTCAAACACCAACGTAGCGAGGATGGTCAAACACAGTAATTTTAGCCAGTCCCAAGCCATTGAGTGGTTTTCTAAAGTCATGAATACCTCTGGCAATGTATAGTAAGTAAGAACGTATAATAAATAGGATAGCTTCTAGCGTGATTATTGATCAGTGCCTGTAATAGATGTCTTTATAAAAAGACAGACAACGCCATGAGCCATAAAATTGTTAATAGACATAACGACACGAACTGCGCCGCCGAGCCAACATCTTTTGCGATTTTTGCGAGTGGATGCTTGGCGGTTGATGTGTGATCGACGCAAGCTTCGATACCCGTGTTAATCAGCTCAACAATTAAAGATAAAAAAGACGCGAGCACTAGCATCATTTTTATACCAAGCGTAAAAGGCATCATAATGACAGCGGCAAGCAGGACAACATTGAGCCACACGACTTGTCGAAAAGCCGCCTCAAATTTGTATGCTGCCTTAAATCCGTCCATTGAATAGCCAGCAGCTTTTATAATTCGGTAAAAGCCCGTTTTACCTTTTGCGCTTTCTGCAAAGCTATCAGGCGTGAGCGCACTGTGATGTGCTGCCTGCTTGATAGAGCAATGCTCGGCTGACTCGTCTTCAAGATTAATAGGAGTAATTTTATTCATATAGAATTCTTAATGATCTATTAATATCAAGATGCGCTTTCGGTTTTGCGTGACCAAAAAAACAGTCAAGCAAAGTCGATATAGCCTAAGTATAAGACGAGCGAGATTAAGAAAACGTTAAGAGCGTAAGCAGGAATGAGAATAAAGAATGATTCGGACAAATGGCACAAATGGCATTGCCCGCCAGTTCAGTGGGCAATGGTTAAATAGAAATTGTGGTGATAGTAAGCAAAGTACGGTTATTTATAATAAATAATAAAAGTGCTGCCGCCAGACGGATTGGCTTGATGGGTCAGCTGCCAGCCCATATGAGACATGATGCGTTGTACGATACTCAGTCCCAAACCTGAGCCTTCAACCTTGTGATTGATATAATTTTCTGGTGACAAGGCTGTGCCTGTACCCTCGTCTTGATAGTCATGAGTTAGGCGCTCAAAGCGCTCATACAGCAGCGGCATCATCGCCTCAGGAATACCAAGACCAGTATCAGTTACCATGATTTTTTCGTCATCGATAGTGATGGTGACTTCGCCATCATCGGTATACTGAAACGCATTTTTTATCAAATTGCCCAGTGCCATTTTTAATAGCTCAGGACGCACATAGGCGCTATATTCTTGCTCAGCGACTATTTGACACGT
Source organism: Psychrobacter sp. CR212 (assembly GCF_059693765.1). Lineage (NCBI taxonomy): Bacteria > Pseudomonadati > Pseudomonadota > Gammaproteobacteria > Moraxellales > Moraxellaceae > Psychrobacter > Psychrobacter sp. CR212. The sequence goes on from NZ_JCATIF010000001.1 coordinate 444,703, forward strand.
GACCGTTTTATAGCGCAGCAAATAGGTCAATCGCTGCACCTCGGCTAAGGCAATACTATTGATAGAAGTTTGCGGTGCATCTAGCTTTTCAGGGGCGCGCGAAAGTAAGAGCAGGGCGGTGATAATCTCAGAGGTCTCACGGGCGGTAGTGCCAATCCGATTGGTAAACTCGTTCAGATGACTGTCTGCTGGTAATTGCGAGGCTAGCACTTCAAAGGCACCCATGATGATGGTTAAGGGCGTGCGCAGCTCATGGCTGACGTCACCAGTAAACAGTTGCTCGCGCTTTAGATACTGCTCAAGTTTATGGTTTTTTTCATCGATAGCTCGCGCCAATACGCCCACCTCAGAGGGCAAGTGCGTGAGTTCCGTTAGGTTGCTATGATCCGTTTCGACGGCTTTTTTTAAATCGAGTAAAGGCTTGATGATTTGTTTGGAGGATAAATGAGAGAATATGGCGGCAATAAGCAAACTTAAAATGACCGCCACTCTTAGTGTATCTGCAAAGATATCTTCTAAGTTTTCGAAGATTTCTAGTACAGGGTAGTGGCTCATCACCATCTCAGCCCCTTCCAAGTACGTCAAAATGTAAGTCTGATTGCCTTGTTGATAGGCGAAAAAATGAAGGTTGCCGTGGGTTTTGCCAGACTCACCGTCTATAGTGACAGACTTCTCTTGCACCGTTGCCGTTGCCGTTGTTTGCAGGTTGGTAGGGGCACTATCGTAGCGATAGATCTTGATGCCTGGGTCGGCAGTATAAATAGAGCGATCACCGTACTTTTCTTGGCTGATATCAAGCTGCTGCAACAGCCGACCCTTAACCAATTCTTGTTCTATTCTGCTCTCCGCGTATAAAAAAATACTGACAAAAGCCCCGCATAGCAACAGCGCGAATATAAAGTATGACAATCGAAACTTATTGGCTATCGAGTCTATATTGAACATAGTAAAGAGGTACTTAATTGAAGGAGGCGGTTGATATAGTGCGTGATAGTAGACTGTATGAGGTGCTGCTCTCTAAGTCATACTACCGCGTGTTCTGATTTATTGGGATCGATAATTTGATAACCCACACCAGGCACTGTCACTATCATGGTTTTGTCAAAAGGCTTGTCGACCTGCGCCCGCACGCTATGCATATGAGTACGTAGCGCATCACTGCTCGGTATATCTAGACCCCAAACCTTTTCTTCAAGTTCAGTTTTGCTGACGACTCGCGGTGCGGCACTCATTAGGATATGTAATATCTTAAATCCAGTTGGGGTGAGCTTAATCGACTTTCCTTCGCGCATAATGGTATGCTCACTATTATTTAGCGATAGCGCGCCCACAGCGATACTGTGTACAAAATGTTCGTCCTCATGACGACGTATGAGTGCTTTGATACGGCACTCTAGCTCAATCAACGAAAATGGCTTGACCAAATAATCATCAGCACCGCTATCAAAGCCTGCCACTTTATCCAAAATCGTATCGCGAGCAGTGAGCATGAGGACAGGCGTTTTGTCATGCAATTCTTCTCTGAGTTTCTTACACAGCTTGGTGCCATCCATACCTGGTAGCATCACATCGAGCAATATCACATCATAATGATTGCTTGCGGCGAGCGTTAGCCCACTGTAACCATTATGTGCGTTGTCCAGCTCAAAGCCTTTTGGCTCAAAAAACGCATAAATATTGGCCACGATATCGGGGTTGTCTTCAATAACGAGTATCTTATACATGGTGTTGACCTACAAAATAGTAGCTACCTAAAAGATGGAGCAATATAAAAATGGATTTAGTTATTTACTTTAAAAAAGGTTGGCGCGCCTTTGACCGCATCAGTCGTGATGCCAAAAAAGCTCAGCAACGTCGGCGTAATAAAATCATGTGACACGGGCTGACTGCTCATATTAGAGAGGCTTTCTGCACCGATGTTATTACTGTTTGGTGACCAAATGACTGCGGGCACGTGCTTTTGAGTATCCGGGGCAAACTTATAGGGCAGACCATGCAAGTAAATATTATTTTCACCAAGACTCTCGCCATGATCGCTCATATAAATCATGACTACATCATAATCTTGTTCGTAAGTTTTTAGGGTATCGATCACGTTATTCAAAAAGTAGTCAGTGTACAGAATCGCATTGTCATAGCCATTGATCACAGACTGGGTATCACATTTTGACAGCTCATTGGTCATACAGACAGGTTTGTACGTTTCAAATTCTTTAGGGTAGCGCTGGTAATAAGCGGGGCCATGGTTGCCCATTTGGTGTAACAAAATAAGCATGTCTTTAGGCGTCTCTTTCGGTGAGCTGCCTGACTTAACCAGTTTATCAAAACCATCAAGCATACCAATATCTCGGCATTCAACATCGCAGTTCGGATTGGTATCAGCCGTTTTGTAGTCCTCAAAAGTGACACGATCAGCCACACCTTTAGAGCTAGAGTTGTTGTCTCGCCACACGACATTGACCCCTTGCTTGCTGAGCGTATCGAGTACGTTTTCATTGTACTTGGCGGTATCGATATCATAATTTTCCCGATTTGCATAACTGAACATGCAGGGCACTGAGTAGGCAGTCGAAGTGCCGCAGGAGACGGCATCTTTAAAACTATAAAGGTTTGATTGCTTTGAGAGTAGTGGCGTGGTATTGCGTGTATAGCCGTTTAAACCAAAGTGATCAGCGCGAGCCGTTTCGCCAACGACGAACACCATGAGCTTGGGTTTTGCAGTGCTGCTGTTTGTAGTGCTACTGGTAGGAGCGACGCGCTTTGCATCTGTCGCATGTAGCGTGAAAGTATCAGGACGCCGCAGCTCATTGACATAGTTTTCGCCAAGTTTGATCGTAGAGTAAATAGGCGTGATCGGGTTAGCATAAGAACGGACTTGTTTATGCTGACGAAAGAAGCTGGCGTACTGGTCACCAAATGGTAAAAGACACGCTGCGATCAATGCGATAGACAATATCAACGTGGCTGTTTTTTGTAGAATACTGCGTTGCCAAGTAAAGCGTTTTAGACGAATTTTGCTAATGATAAATGCTGGCAACACGCCTAATATCAGCAGTCGAATGACCATGCTGGGGGCAAACAATCCCATCGCCTCTGCTTGATCGGTCTCCAGACTGTTAATCAGCATGTTGGTGTCAAATATCGTCCCATAAGCATTGGTAAAATACCCACAGATGGCAGCGATAATCAGTAACGTAGCTAGTACGGGTTTGGCAATTGGGCGATAGCACAGCAGCTGTAATACTAGCCACATCAGTCCAAACAACAAGCCAGTAATAGACAGTATAAAGCCGACGTTTTTGCTAAATGGATAGACATCTAGCACCTGCTCAAAAAAGCCAATATTGGCAGTCGCCACCAAATATAAGGCAACAATGATAATAAGATAACTGAGATTTACCTCATGATCGTAGAGCTTACTCAGATAGCTGTTTTTTTTATTGGCTTTAGGCGCATCGATTTTGGCGGTTTGAGATATTGACATATAAATACTTCTCAACAGAATGGTAGGAAACGTCATTCCTTACCATAACAAGTGTGCTGTTAAGAAGATGTTAAGGTGGCAGCTTTGATGATGCTAGTTTGCGAGGTGTTGAGTGGTTTATATAAAATTTTACGGAAAGATTTCATAGATATTCAAATTATTCAGGATTCATGATTGCTTTTAACTCAGACTGATTCTTTATAGTAATAAAACCATAGTGCATATCTATGAATTCCTGTTTTTGCCAAGACTGAATGATTTTATTGATGGTTTGTCGGGTGGTACCGAGCATAAAGCCAAGCTCTTCTTGCGACAAGCGTAAGTCTATTTTGATATCGTCACCCATCTGCTTGCCATAAGTACCGATGAATCCCATGAGCATGCTCGCCAGTCGCGCCGATGTATTGAGTGAGGTGGCATCATCAATCCAATCAAAGGCTCTACGAATACGCGCACAAGTGATGAGCGCGAGGTGCTTGTATAAAATTGGATACTGTTGCGCCGTTTGAATCACCACCTTTCTAGGGATAGAAATCAACGTAACCTTATTGATTGTCCACGCATCATGAGTGCGAGGATTATCATCTATGATAGATATCTCGCCAAACCATTCGCCACTAGATAGGTGAGCGAGGGTCATGGCATTGCCGCTAGCGCTCACATTGCAGACTCTAATCGTACCCGATACGACAAAGTGCAGCGCCGCATCATCATTGTCACCAATCGCATGAATCATTTGGCTTTTTTGGTATACCTTTAGTACAGCGTTATACGCTAGTAGCGCTTGCACGTCGGTTGGCAAGTCAGCAAACCAAGGGTCGTTATTTAAATGATGATTGATATTCATAAGTGTCATGTTTTTGACAGATTTGGGTTTGAAGAATGGTGTAGAGTAATTATTCGGACTATTTACAACTGTAAAGGACTATACAATGCAAACAGCGATAAAAACGACCACACAAACTGATTCAACATCGAGTGTACACCATAATATGAGCGAACAAGAGTGGCAGATGCGAGTAAATCTTGCTGCTTGTTATCGCTTGGTTGCGTCCTATGGCTGGGATGATCTGGTATTTACCCATATCTCAGCCCGCGTACCAGGGACGGAAGATGAGTTTTTAATCAATCCTTATGGCATGCTATTTGAAGAGATCACCGCCTCCAGCCTAGTCAAAGTCAACAAAGCGGGCGAAAAGGTCTCGCCATCAGCGTTCAATGTCAATCCAGCAGGATTTATCATTCATAGTGCCGTACACGAAGCCCGTGATGATGCGCACTGCGTGATTCATCTGCATACTAGCGATGGCGTAGCGGTCTCGGCGCAAGAACAAGGCCTACTACCCATCTCGCAGCAGTCATTATTTCCGTTATCTAACTTGGCATATCACGATTACGAGGGCGTTGCGCTTAACCCAGAAGAAAAGGTTCGCTTGGTTGCTGATTTAGGCAGGGCTAACTTCATGATCTTGCGCAATCACGGTCTGCTCACTTGTGCTGACACCGTCTCTGATGCATTTTTGAATATGTATATTTTACAAAACGCCTGCGAAATTCAAATCAAGGCGCAAAGCGGTGGCAGCGCATTGACGCCGATACCAGCACAAATATTGGCCGGTATTCAAGCGGCATCGAAACAGGTGACCAGAGGAGCGAATGGTGATATCGCATGGCCTGCCTTATTAAGAAAGCTACGCTGTACTGACCCATCGTTTGAGGAGTGATTACATATGGGCAGCGTTAGGTGAGTATTAACATAGCAGACGTGATATTTATGCATAAGCAAAAGATACTTTTGCATAAATAAAAGATACTTTGGTGATAATGATGGCTTATCTACCGTTTAGAACCCGCATTCTCTAAAAAAATGAATTCAAAAAACGCAGGGCATCAAACGGTGCGCTGCATTTTTTTGTTTTATAAATACCTCAAAACTCCTATCGTTCAACCTCTCTTATTCTCCGTTTTTACAAGCCTTTTTCAATAGTCCAACTTTTATTAACCAGTATCTTCTTTGTCATCATATGTTCACAAATCGGCCGTATTCTTATGCCCATTATAAATAGTTGCTGTGTGTCACAGAGATTGATATCCATTAAGCGATTCATTGATAGCAGTTGATGCGTAGATAAAAGGTGTGTGTATGAGCGTTGCTGGCAGGCTTGGTAGTATCTCTACCCGTATGCTGATTATTTTAGCGTTGGCTTTTTTGCTGATTATCCTCATGGTGTACTTGGTCATTGAAACCCAAGGTAAGCCGCGCATTATGGAGATGACATCAGAGACTGTGGTTGAAACAGGCAACGAAGTCATCAACAGTATCATGGTGAGTATCAACCATGTCGATGGGCTGGCGAAAGCAAGCAGTACGATGGCGGGCGGTCTACCTAAAGAGGATGCACTTTACCAAGAAACCTTTGGCAACCTCATGCAACAGATGGATCAAAGAATCGTGGGTGGCGGGGTGTGGTTTGACCCAAATATGTATGCCCAAGGTCAAGAGCGTCAGTCGTTTGTATGGGCGCGCGATGAGTCAGGCAGCATGCAGTCAGTGACGCGCTATGACCAAGTAAGTCAAACGCCCAATGCTTATTATCGAGACTGGTGGTATATTCCAGCGTTGTACGCCAATCATGATCATTGTGTCTGGAGTCGGGCATACATCGATCCCACGAGCAATCAGCCGATGATGACTTGTGCTAAAGCATTGTACAACAGTACTAATCAAGCGTTTGATGGCGTGGTGAGTTTTAACTTATTATTGGACAATCTTGATGCCGCCATGAAGAGGTGGCAAGAAAAAATAGGCGGCTATGTTTTTTTGGTCGATTTGGACAATCGATTCCTAACTTTTCCTGAGCAGTCGCTCGTCACTCAAACCACCGCCAACAATCCACAAGGCGAGATGATGAACGCCAGTCAGTTGGCGGCTATCAATCCGAGTTTTGCGCCTATCGCGGACAGTTTGGGTCGCATTAACGATACGCTCATTGATGATGCCACTGCCAAAGATAAAGGTCGTTTTACGTTAGCGGCTCGTAGTATTTTGAGCACAACCAATCTGGGCAAAATAAGTGAGCAAGAGTCTGAGTTGCTCTCAGCGTTGCTGTTATTAAATATCGATCAAACTTTCAACTTAGTCGACAGTCATTTGGTCGATACCATCGACGTCCACAATGATTTTGTCTTACAGCAGCCAGCCACCGCCTTTGTCTTTCGTATGCCATTTACTTACTGGAAAATGGTGATTGTAAAACCCAATAGTGATCTGCTCAGTGTTGCCAATGCTCTATCGAACCAGCTGATTCAAGCCATTCTACTGGGCTTTATCCCTATTTTATTATTAACGGCATGGGTGTTCCGTCAGTATTTTACTCGTCCATTACAACGTATGTCGCTTTTGGTGGCTGAGATGGGCGCTTTGATTGAACAAAAACAATATCAAAAATTGCTCGCACATAAGCTGCCCAGCTCAAGCGTGAGCGAAATTCAAATCATCAGTGAGCAGACCAACCAACTGATTGATCGTGTGGTCGAAAACGAAGGCGCGCTTGCCGAAATCAACGTCCATCTAGAAAAACAAGTCGCTGCCCGTACCCAAGATCTACAGCAAGCGATGGATGAGCTAAAAGCCTCACAAGTACAATTAGTGCGCTCCGAAAAAATGGCAACCTTGGGTCAAATGGTGGCAGGCGTGGCGCACGAGGTCAACACACCACTGGGCTATGTACGCAGTAATATCGAACTGGTCGGTGATAACTTGATGCGTTTCGATGAGCTGATCAGCCATACTGACAAGTTATTGCAGGCGCTAAAAGACTCCAATGCTGACCAAGCGCAAGTAGCACAATTGACAGCGCAAACTCTACAGTGCTGTGAAGAGATCAAAGAAGATGAAGTCAGTGAGGACTTGGCCGATTTGATCAAAGACAGCTTGTATGGGGTCGATCAGATAGCTGAGTTGGTGGTAAGTTTGCGCGACTTTTCTAGAATTGATGAATCAAAAGTAAAAGACGTCGATATCAATGACTGTATCAATACCTCGCTGGTCATGGCGCGCAACAACCTCAAAACCCTAGATATTACGACCAACCTAGCGACACTGCCGCTGATTCAATGCAATCCTTCGCAAATCAATCAAGTGCTGCTCAACCTTTTCAATAATGCCGCTCAAGCCATAGCGCCTGATCAAAAAGGCGAGTTGCATATCACATCAGCTGTCGATGAGACGCAGTCGCAGGTAGTGGTGCAGGTCACAGATAATGGTATCGGTATCAACGAGCAGGCTTTAGAGCGTATCTTTGAGCCGTTTTTTACCACCAAAAAAGCAGGCGATGGGACGGGTTTAGGGCTGGCGATCAGCACACAGATTATGGAGCAGCATGGCGGCAGTATTGCAGCGAGCTCAATCGTCGGCGAGGGCACAACTTTCACCATTATGCTGCCAATACAGTCGAAAACTTATGAAAATAAACCCTCCAAAGCCTTATTTGAAGGTTGAGAGACTTCTCACCACTCACCTAAAGAGAGCCTCATGCAAAAACCAAAAATTGCCTTTATCGATGATGAGCCGCGCATTTTACGCAGTCTAAAAATGCATTTTCGCCAGTCACACGACGTGTTTGTCACCACGGATGCCACTGAGCTTATGAAATATGTCAGCGAGCACGATGTACAAGTGGTCATCAGTGACCAACGTATGCCTGATAAGCAAGGGACGGAAGTCTTGCGTGATATTAAAGAAGCGTCACCCAATACCATTCGTATCTTGCTAACAGGCTATGCGGATCTCAATGCGGTGATTGACTCGGTCAATGACGGAGAGATTTACCGTTATATCACCAAGCCTTGGCAAAATGATGAGCTCAAAAAAATCGTAAATAGAGCCACAGAGATTGCTCAGCAAACGCAAGATATTAACCAAAATATGAAGCAAGGTGATGAATCTCAGGGTTTTATGAATGCTAGTAGCAAAAGGAATATACTGGTATTAGATGATGATGAGAGTATTTATCAAGAAATAAAAAATCAGTTTAAAAGTACTTATACAGTGAGCTGGGCAAGCAACCTCGAGCAGGCTGCGAAGTTATTACAAAAAAAGAAGTTTGGTGTCACCATCACGGATGCGACGCTCAACGAAGAAAATATTACTCCTATTGTCTATGCCCTAAAAAATATCCAGCCCGATCTGATGGTGCTGATGTTGACTGAATTTAAAGACGCTCACATGGTGATTGATCTCATCAATAAAGGGCAGGTATATCGCTGTCTGCCACGTCCTACCAACTTCTCTATCATGAGTATCAGTCTGGACCGCGCGTTTGAGCATCACGAAAGACTGGTACAGCAGCCGATATTAGCAACGCGTCATCATGTTGAAGAAGTACCAGAAGCTGAGACTTTTAATTTTTCTGAAAGATTGAAGGGTTTCTTTGCCAAGTTTAGAGGCTGGCGCATGATGATGTAAAGTATTCTGATTAAGATGCTATATCAGGTCAGCATATGATTGAGCATTATCTTTAATAAAGAATAAATACCCGTATTTATAAGAATTTGCGTGACATAATTACGGTATCGAGTGATAGGCTTATTAAAACAATACGTTTATGTTTCTTATGATCATTATTAGACCGCTAATCACCATTAGTATCAGCAGCATTATTCTAAACTGACCAATACTGATGCCAGCCAAAAAGTGTTTGCCAATGACGTTGCCAATAACGGCACCCAGTCCTAATACAATACCATACACACAGACCTTGACTGTGAGTATGCCAAAAAAGGCGTAGCTGACGACTTGTACAATACCGACAAAAAAAGAATTCGCCGTTTTGGTCGCAATAAGATTCTCTTTTTCTAGACCTGCGTTCATATAAAAAGGGTTAAGAATGGGACCTAGGCCACCCACCAACGTGCTCATAAAGGCAATGAAAAAGCCCACAGGTACAAAACCTACTTTTGGCATGTCAAACGTTTTACTTACTTTACCGAACTTGTATTGGAAAATAGTAGAGACTAGAAATGCACCTACCAATAACTGAATCCAGCCGGCATCCAAACGACTAAAGACCAATGCCGCCAACCACGCTCCTACGATAGCACTTGGCACATAGTATTTGGTCAATGACCAGTCAATATCATGCCAAAATAAATAGAGCCGTGAGGCATTACTCATAAAGGTAGCCACGTTGATCACAGGCGGCGCAACCGCAGTCCCTATCATCGAAGAAGTGACTGGTATCAGCAGCATCGCACCGCCCCCACCAGATATCGTAGAGATAATAAAAGCGATCATACCAGCACTGAATAGTCCTACTAAGTGCCACGTTGGAATGGTTTGCAATAAATCTAAAACAAGGGGCACTATAAAATCCTATTTCATGAGTGACATCAAGTAGTGATGTTTTGCTAATGTTGGACAGCTGACAAAAAAAGTGAGGAGTGTTAAAGGCTTGCCCCTAATAACTATTGAAAGTAGGGTAAAAGTATCTCTAAAAAAACGGTGGCCATACCTGAGTATAACCACCGCCGGAGAGACATTTAGAGACGAACTGACAAAAACTTAGGCAGCAGTCTTCTTAAAACGTTTACGATACGTTTTACGAATGATTGGCATGAAGATCATGACAACGACCAGACCCCATAATGATACGGTGATTGGGCTGCTCCACAGGATAGACATCTCACCTTGAGAGATAGAGAGCGCACGACGTAGGTTAGATTCCATAAGCTCACCTAGTACATAACCTAGGATAAGGGCTGATAGAGGGAAGTGCAGTTTACGTAAGAAATAACCAAAGATACCAAGTCCTACCATAAACACCATATCAAACGTTGTACTGTTGATAGAGTAGACACCAACGAAACTGATAGCAGCGATTGATGGGATCAAAATGTAGTTTGGTACATTCAATAGTTTAGAGAAGAAACCAACCAACGGGATGTTCATGACAAGCAAGATAACGTTACAGATGAACAATGAGGCAATAAGACCCCAAACGATATCTGGCTGCTCAGTAAATAGCTGTGGACCTGGCGTGATATTGTACAACGTCAACGCGCCCATCATAACCGCTGTCGTACCAGAACCTGGGACACCTAGGGTCAACATTGGTACAAATGAACCACACGCTGATGCGTTATTAGCCGCTTCTGGTGATGCTAGGCCACGAAGGTCACCTTCACCAAATTTACCATCATCACCAGCAATTTTACGTTCACTGGCATAGGTCATTGCACTGGCAATCGTCGCACCTGCACCCGGTAGGATACCAACGAAGAAACCCATTGCACCACTACGCAACATAGCACCGATGGTGAAGAGAAACTCTTTTAGGTTGAATAAGCTACGCTTACCTTGCGCGATTATTTTACCACCCGTACTGGTTCTTTCGAGCAAAATCAAGATTTCACTGACACTGAAGAAACCAATAACGATCGTTGTGAATTGGATACCATCAGATAGATTGACGGAATCAAAAGTATAGCGATAAATACCCGTCACTGCATCGACACCGACAGTCGCTAGACCCAAGCCAATCAAGGCTGATACTGCGGTCTTAATCGGTTGATCACCGACCAAACCACTCAAGCAGCAAATCGCGAATACCATCAATACGAAGTATTCAGCAGGGCCAAAAGACACCGCCCATTTAGCCAGTAGAGGTGCAAATAGCACCACGCCGATGGTTGCAATCGTCGAGCCAATAAACGAGGCGACCGCAGAGATGGATAAGGCGATGCCGGCTTTGCCTTGTGTCGCAAGCGGATTACCATCCAAGGATGTCATCACCGCCGCGGCAGATCCTGGGACGTTTAGTAGAATGGCAGAAATACGACCGCCATACTCACACCCCAAGTATACAGCTGCTAAAAGGATAAGCGCACTTTCTGGTGGCAGACCAAGGGCAAAAGCAAATGGTAGTAGAATTGCCACACCGTTAATTGGACCAAGGCCTGGCAACATACCCACAATCGTACCAATAAAAGCACCGATGAGTGCAATCAGTAAGTTTTTGGGCAACATTGCTACGCCGAAACCGTGCATTAAAAAATCAAAAGTTTCCATAATAGCTATCCCATTATTCCTGATAATATTCCAAGTGGCAGAATCACATCCAAAGCCATGTCAAATAGGACATACAGGGCGATACTGATCACAACTGAAAAGATAAGGCATTTAACAGGATTGCCGGCAAACAGTAGACCAACTGCAAAACACATCAGGGTGGTAGCAACAACAAAACCTAAAGGCTCAAAAATCAAACTATAGATCAATAATGCACTGACACACAGAACAAGATTTCTAAGCACAACCTTGTTATAGCCTAAATCAATGACTTTGGTAAATCGTGCTGGACGAAAGGCAATAACCAAGGTCAAAAGTGCCATCAGTGAGAAAATTAAAATAGGATAGGGCCGAGGGCCGATAGGGTCATAAGCAATGGGAGCAACGTAACCAATAGCCAAGTAGACCAAAAATAAGCTAAATAGTCCCATTAATCCGGAGAACGCACGTTCCATCGTCATAGAGGTATTCCTTAAATTTTAAATAAAAAGGTTGAGAGATGTCTCATCTTTCAACCTTCGATGAATACTAAACGGTTTAGCATTCAATCATTAAGGGGATATGGTCTGAGTAATGCTACTGTGCGGCAGCATCAACAAGACCGTACTCAGCAGACAACTCACGTAGCTCACCAGTACGCTTATAGACATACTGTTCAAGCTCATCGCCAGTCATAGAGAATGGTAGTAACTCTTGTTGTTCACGCAATTCTGCAAATTTTGGATCAGCAAGCATTTTGTCAAATGACGCTTTCCACCAGTCGTAAGCGGCAGGGCTAACGTCTGGACCCATGTAGTAACCACGAACGACAGGCCAAGTCACATCGTAGCCTTGCTCTACTGCAGTAGGGATATCAGCCATAGAGCCGCCCAGTCTTTCATCGGAAAATACGGCCAATACACGTAGTTTGCCAGCAGTAGCTTGTGGCATAATCTCAGCAATACCAGCACTCACAACAGTGACATGGTTGCCCATGACTGCGGTGATGGCCTCACCGCCGCCTTCCATCGCAACATAAGTCATGTCGCTAGGGCTGACGCCAACGGCTTTGGCCAAAATAGCGGTTTGCATCCAGTCCTGACCACCAACACTACCACCAGCGGCGAAACTGATTGCTTTTGGATTCGTCTTAAGTTCAGCGACCAACCCTGCTAGATCTTTGATTGGCGAGTCTGCATTGACAGCGATAGCACCATAATCGGTACCAACGGCGGCGAGCCATTTCACGTCTTTTTCGGTGAACTTACCAAATTTACCTTGTGATAAGTTCAGGATTGATCCTGTTGAGAACGCGATAATAGCGTCTTCGTTAGCACGGTCATTGGCGACAATTTTGTTATATGCAACAGCACCTACGCCGCCTGGCATATAAGTGACGCGCATTGGGTCTGTCAATATCCCCGTGTCTCTTAGACCTGACTGAGCAAGTTTACAGGTCAAGTCAAAGCCGCCGCCTGGTTTTGCTGGAGCGATACATTCTGGACGTGAAGGACCTGCGAATTCATCTGCACCTGCGCTCGCAGTTTCGTTAGCATTGTTACACGCTGTCAAGGTAAGTACAGATAGACCAAGCGCTAGATAGGATAGTTTTTTCACACGACACTCCTTGTGTGTATTTTTTTCAGTAAAAATCAATAAAATTTTGATTGAAAGGATAGGGGGACTATACAAAAAGTTGGAAGCGGACCAATAATGTTACCAACCTTTACAAGCGTAGTCTTTTTGTTCACTTTGCAAAAGTAACAGAATAATTTAGAAATAACAAGAAACATATGTATGTATGTATGAATTTTTTGAAATCAGTAGCGCGATGGACTTTGTAAGAACCCAAGCTTGCTATGTCGGTATTAGATAAATACAGGACCAGCCCTAATCTAAAATGAGGTTTTATAATGACAGTAAAAACAAACGCTTATGAATAACGCATGGTGAGAGTGATTAATAGCAACCGCTATGAAACAAGAAGTCGCTCTTAAAACGAAACTGGGGATGCTTTTATCTGAGGGCAATTTCTTATGGTGAGACAGGCAGTAGGGAGGCGGAATCAGTGTTTGCTCAGTTGGTTGATAGGCAAAATGTCGACGGCCACTGCTAATAGGCGCGATATATTCTGTCTGTAAATACGGCTTGTAAAGATTGTCTTATAAGTATAAAACTGAATGAAATATCATTATTTAGATCACCGATGTTTTTTTATTGTGCTTAAAATATCATCTGAATAAACAAAATGGCGATCAAGCCAACGACAATATCCAAAGGCACCGCTTTAAACAGTAGCGTATGCAATAGCTTATTTTTGTCGATATGCACTTGAGCGGCACCCAGTATCAGGCTACCTCCTGAAGAGAAGGGAGAGATGGACGAGCTTTGAGCGCCGATCACGATACAGATAAACAAGAAAAAAGGACTCAAACCAGAAGCCACTGCCAACGCAGGCACCATCGGAAATAGCGTAGGCGCAACAACACCAAGCGTACTAGCAAATATCGACATAATTGCACTAATAATGAATACCAAAAATGGTATCATCCAAATAGGAACGTTGGTACTGAGCCACTCTGTCAGCTCATAAATGACACCCACCTCCACACCTATGCTGATTAACATACCCACACCGCAGATCATAATGAGCGTATTCCATGGTATCAACGCAATCACGGTTTTTTCATCACCCAGCTTCAAAAACAAGCTCATTAAAGCAAAGAAAATGGCAATAAAACCAATATCAATCCGAGCGTTCAAAAACTCAATGGCATCTACATTCGGTACAAGTAAGTTTGAGATGGGTACAACCAATACAATCGCCATCATCATAAAAATCAGCATGATGGATTTTTTTTGTTTGGTGTCAAAAGGCGCTGGAACAACGGTTTGAATGGCGATCTTGCTGGTCTTGGCATTGATAAAGCTATAGCTTCCTAACAAGACAATCGGCATCAAAAAGGTCGCGGCAAATATGCCTAAGCCATACGTAAAGGTATTGTCATTGGCAACGCCAGCACCGCTCATAAGCTCTCTGAAAATAACGCCACTCTGTGAAGTGATAAAATTGGCACCCGCTAGCGCTCCATAGTTCACAGACAAGGTCGCAATAATAATGTTTAAATTGGTTCTTTTAGATAACAATAAAATCATCGGTGCCATCGTGGCAAGAACCGTGTAATAACCGGCTCCTAAAGCTGCTACAATTGTCGCAGCAAAGAAAATAGCCAGCGGCAAAAACGCTGGAAAATGTCGACACTTGTATATCAAATGTTCACACAGTTTTTCTAAAGCGCCATTGGCTAAGGAGAAGTTATAGAAGAGCGTCACAGCAAAAATCACAAAGAAAATCTTTAGAGGCCACAATTTAATAACCTCGTAAGCGCTTAGCTTCATACCAAAACAGCCAATCAGATACGCGAACACGATCGCAAACAAGCCGATATTGATTTTAGTGGTGTAACCCAACACAATAGAAATTACTATGGCCGCTATAAGATATAGGGTCATATTCGCTCCTCGGTCTTGACGGTATGACATCTAAAAATCTAAATACATATATATGTTTTAGATTGGAGAACATTGTGATAATGTTGACAAATAGCTTTCTAAGCCAGCAAATCTTATCAGCTTTTTAAGTGTATATAACTCAATAGAATAATAGCAAAAAAGGAGCCGGTAATTAGGTGAGATTGACCCAAAAATCTAGATAGACTTTAATATCGAAATGATGTGTATAAATTTTGGTAAGGGCTTAAGATAGAGTGTCAGAGATATTTTATTTCTTATGAACATGATTGGGCTTAGAAAGATTGGGCGTATTAATAAAATCTTCCTATTGTGGTGAAAAAAATTATGGATAATTTTAAAAAATTTAACATGCCACGGTATGAGCAAGTGCGGTGGCATATTCAAACGTTACTGACAGAAAATAAGTGGGATGAAAAAACCCCCTTACCGACAGAACAGGAGTTTGCAGACAAGTACCAAGTATCGGTGGGCACTGTGCGCAAAGCGGTCGAAAAACTGGTGGATGACGGCGTTTTGATAAAGCAGCAAGGTCGTGGTACTTTTTTAAAAAGGCCAAGCTTTGAGGGCTCGTTATTAAGGTTTTTCAAATACCGCGATAAAGATGCCTCTTATGTCATACCGACTGGCGTCATCAAAAAGGTCATGTTGATAGAGCCTGTTGAGGCAATCAATAAAGAATTAAACATTCATGAAAAAGAAAGTTTGATTTATATAGAACGTGTGCGCATTGTCGAAGACAGAGTGATTTTGAGTGAAAGAATTTGGTTACCCGAAAGTCGTTACCAAGATTTTATCGGTCTTGAACCTGAAGACTTTGAAAATCTTCTTTATCCTTTTTATTACAAAAAGTGCGGTCAGTTTGTCTCATCTGCCGTAGAAATGCTGTTTTTTATCTCTAATCATATAGACCCTTATCTGGACAATACCAAGCAAGAAAACTTAGTGAAAGTATGCCGCGTTGCTAAAAACCTAGAAGGGGACCCTATCGAATATAGAGAATCTTATGGATTGGCAGAAAAATTTAGTTATGAGGTCAATATTATTTAACCATTGGCCATTTCACCATTAGCGAGGGCAGTGGTTAAGTTATGGTCAATAAGTGATAAAAAAGGAGCTGATAATTCAGCTCTTTTTTTCATACTTTTTATCACCTGACTCTATGAACGACCAATTAAAGAAATGGTTGATACATAGAACTGCTTACTTGCTGTTAAACGTAATCGTCTGTCCGCCATTACTAGCTGGCGGTGCGATAGTGACTTTGCTCGCAAGTATGTCGCCTTTGGCATTGATTTTGTAGCATTCTTTTGAGCTGCCTTCAGAGGTGCCACCAGTAAGCACGTTGTCTGAGGTTTCGATACAGAACCATGCGGTCTGATTGCTGTCTCGCGTCAGGGACCAGTTTTGGTTATAGGTTCCTATTTTTTTGCGCATGCTGCTATCGCTATAGACATTTTCAGTAATCAATTTGTTTGAGTCGCCGACGGTCGCCATTTTTGGGATAGTGGTTGTTTGGTTTGAGACCGAATATTTGCCTGTGCTGTCTGTAAAACCGTGAAATACCAAAGGGTTCAAGGTGAAGTAATTGATAGCGACTGACTGGTTAGTGATTTGATTGTTCACTTTATTGATCGTGTTGATCTCAGTACCTTGTACCTTTTTATTATTGAAGACCATATTGCCTTTAGGCGTGACTTGAATATCTGCTGAGGCCGTTTGATTGCCGATAGTGGCAACCAAATTTTCACTACGTTGTTTGGTATAGATATTGAGCATGGCGGTCTCAACAGGGTAATCGGTCACTATGTTGTTTGGGTTGGTGTTACCCATCGTTCCACCGCTCGCACAAGCGCTTAAGCCCAGTCCTGCGGCAATACATAATCCTAATGTTTTCATGATTTAATCCCTCAGTCTATTTGGATGAATGCTATTAGTAGCTACTGTAAGTAGCAGTTATTATAAGGAATATCTACTATAATCGAATTTTTTAGCAATGACATCTGCTAACCATCCTAGACCTTCTATTATTACATCACTATAACAACCAGTAATTTTCTAGTGCGTTAAGAATTGCGGGCGACGCTATAGGCGTAACCAGAATCTTCCATCAATTTGCCAAAAATAGCTCCCAAGATAAATAGGGGAAAGTATTTGACAGCAAAGCCGCCAAGACCTTGCATAAAGACTTCAGTATAGATCCCCATCGTTTGATTGCTCTGTCCACTTAATACCACTGCCAAGATAGCGAGTAGAGGTGCCAAAACTAAGACGCTCACGCCTCGATAGGCAAAATACATTAAGAGGGACAAAGACAACAAAATAGCAAAAATGCTCATGATTTTGATTTCCTTCCATGGAAAAAATAGACGGTGAAATATAATGGTTGCGGCTCATTATTCTTCTTATAAAAAGACAGTTTATAAAAAGGTATTGATCCATCAATGAAAACGATGGGCTGTTTTTGTAATCTTTATTTGGGTGATAGAATTAGGCCCTTAACAGTCCATGCTTTTCATAGTGGTTTTTGGATGGTAACTATTGCTCCACGAAAAATCCTAATAGACGGTTGTTCATAATAGCTATCCTTAGCATGAACTCAATATCACCAGTCCAACGATGAAAAAAAGTGATGAGAAAAGTATAGTGATAGGGTAATCATGTAGAGATAACGGCTTATTTAAATCAAACTTAAGTCAAATAAAATGATACATTATGTATCGTCTTAGAATTTAGCAGGGTGATAAATAAAGGTCAACTAGTAGACTATGGTAGTCACGGCGAAGGCTTAATGAGCTACTTTGGACAGAAAGCCATCGTCTTTGAAATGAATGAGCTTAATAGACGTAACGCGCGTATTCAAGCATAAGACGTAATATATAAGTGTGGTGATATCAATGATAAGAGAGCTTAAAACCTTCGTCGCCGTTTGCGAGTTAGACAGTTTTGCTGCCGCTGCTCGGCACATCAACTTGACCCAGTCTGCGGTCAGTGCACAAATAAAAACGCTCGAGGACAATTTGGGATTGGCATTATTCACCCGCTCTGCCCGTGCCATTACCCTAAACCCGCAAGGCAAGCGCGTGCTGCCGATTGCCAAAGAGATTTTGGCGCTCTATTCCACGATGCAGTTGTCCTCAGATACTGATATTGCCAGCTACTATGGTCAGCTTAGGATTGGCTCGATAAACTCCGTGCAAGTGGGTATCTTGCCAGAGGCACTAAAGGCGATTACGTTACTTGCCCCCTTAATGCAGACAGAAATTGTCCCCGGGCGTGCCGTAGAGTTATTTGAGAAACTAGAAGTTGGGGAGATAGATGCGGCGATTACCATACAGCCAGCATTTGCCTTGCCAAAAGATATTGTGACGCAGTCCATTATGACCGAACCCTACGTGCTCATCATCCCTAAAAAATGGCCCTTTAATAGCCTCAGACAAACGCTTGAGCAGCATCCTTTTATCCATTACACCTTACAGTCCTCAGCAGGCGCAAAGATAAACAAGTTCTTTAAACAACAGGACATCAAGGTAAATACGATCATGGAGATTAATGATCTGGATGCTATCGTTCGGATGGTGGAGTCGGGGCTGGGGGTGGCTTTGATTCCGTATGCTGGGCTATGGATTAGAAGTACGCCGCCCGTTCAAATTCATTATTTAGGAGATAATAGTTTGGTGCGCGAGGTTGTATTGGCATATCGTTATAGCGATCGTGAGCAGCCACAAATCAACGCTCTAAAGCAGGTGTTGGGGCTGTAAGTGAGTCAAGAGTCTTATCAACCCTAGCTTTTCTCACTGAGGCTAAGTATTTGCTTGTACCGCTTATAATTAGCAATCAATCTATTTTTTCAATCAATAAGCTTTCTTATAAAAAATTTCTCATAAAATCCTTCCTATCACATAAATATTTTCCAAAAACCTAACTTAAAAGCGCGCATTTTTTTTCATAGAACAACCTTATCTGTCATATTTTCTATTAAGCAGCAAAATTTTTGGGGCTGAGAGCGAAATATTTGCGTTTTTCTTGTGCTAAATTCTCGGTTACGATGGCGCTCATATTGAGTAGCGTCAAGACAAAACACTCAACAGAGTCATTTTTGTCGGCCTACTTCTTAAATCTCTCTTATGTCTAAGAAGTTATAAAAATATGAAAAATACAGATAACCTGACCGATAATAAAGCCCATACTCGTATTGAAAAAGACTTACTCGGTGAGCAAGCCGTTCCTGCAACCGCACTATACGGAATCCAAACCCAACGCGCCGCGCAAAATTTTGACATTACCGGCGTGTCAATCAGCCATTTTCCTGATTTGATCAAAGCACTGGCAATGGTGAAAGCCGCCGCTGCAAAAGCCAATTATCAGCACGGTCTACTCAGTGAAGAGAAGCTCAGCGCCATCACTGATGCGTGTACCGATCTGATACAAGGCGAGCATCATGAGCAGTTTATTGTTGATCTCATCCAAGGCGGGGCGGGCACGTCAACCAACATGAATGCCAATGAAGTGATTGCCAATATTGGCTTAAAAAAGATGGGGTTTGAGTACGGTCAATATAGCCATCTCCATCCCAACAATGACGTCAATCGTTCTCAGTCGACCAATGACGTCTATCCTAGTGCGGCGCGTTTGGCGATGGTATTTGCGGCAAAACCACTGCAAGAGGCCATTATCAAGCTACAAAACAGCTTAGCTATCAAAGGCAAAGAATTTAGCAGCATTCTAAAAATGGGTCGTACTCAATTGCAAGACGCAGTACCGATGACGTTGGGGCAAGAGTTTAACGCTTTCGCCAGTGATCTAGGCAGTGAAACGGCGCGAATCGAAGATGCTTGTTTACAGTTATGTGAGTTGAACTTGGGCGGTACGGCGATTGGTACGGGTATTAACGCCCCCAAAGGTTATGCCCGCTTAGCGATTAGTGAGCTTGCGACGATCAGTGGTCTGCCAGTGACGCTCTCTGAAGATTTGATCGCCGCTAGTGCCGATATGGGCGCGTTTATTACGTTTTCGAGTGCGCTCAAACGCCTAGCTATTAAACTGTCTAAATTGAGCAACGATTTACGTCTACTATCGAGCGGGCCGCGTACGGGCTTGGGCGAGATTAATTTGCCAGCGATGCAACCTGGCTCATCGATTATGCCGGGCAAAGTCAACCCTGTGATTCCTGAGGCCATGAACCAAGCTGCGTTTCAGGTAATGGGTATAGATATGACGATTACCATGGCGGCAGAAGCAGGGCAACTGCAGCTCAATGCAATGGAGCCGCTGATTGTTTATAACCTACTAAACAATGCGCGCCTATTAGAGAAGTCGATTCGTATGCTCGATGAGCGCTGTATTCAAGGCATAACCGCCAATAAAGCTCGCTGTGCGCAGCATGTCGAAAACAGTATCGGTATCGTGACAGCACTGGTACCACATATCGGTTATGAAAATGCCAGTCGTATCGCAGGAAATGCGTTGCTGAGTGGTTCGGGCGTGGCGGAGCTGGTCAAACAAGAAAAGCTGCTCAGTAATGAGGAACTTGCAGCGATTTTATCACCTGATACGATGGTCAGTAGTATATAGATTTGTGCACATAAACTGGATTGAACAAAGCAAAAAAGAGCGATATCTATCAACGGATATCGCCCTAATTCTTTTAAAGTGTCGTATCTTCATCGTTTTGATCACTATGACAGCGA
The DNA here is from genome assembly GCF_059693765.1 of Psychrobacter sp. CR212. Classification (NCBI taxonomy): domain Bacteria; kingdom Pseudomonadati; phylum Pseudomonadota; class Gammaproteobacteria; order Moraxellales; family Moraxellaceae; genus Psychrobacter; species Psychrobacter sp. CR212. The sequence continues at coordinate 465,455 of NZ_JCATIF010000001.1, forward strand.
TGTGATGAAATTAGACAATTATTATCGCTTGGACCCTCGACCTTTTGAGGGACGTCTGCCGTTTGTGGCAGGTTTACCATTGCCTGCAGCATTCTTGCCACGACTGGCAGGACGCCCATCTCTACCTTTAGAACCTGCTGGCTTTCTGGCATCATCTTTAGCGTACTTATTGCGCCCCTTTGCAGTACCTGCTGATTTTGCAGAGGATTTTGACTTTGATTGAGCGTCAGTACGCGGTTTTTTTCGTGGTGCATTGCGCGATTTTTTGCCCGAATGATTGTCTTGCGACGAGGATTTTTCGACAGCTTTAAGCAGGGTCGATAGCTCTGTTGCTGTGAGGTCTCGCCAGTCGCCGACAGGAAGCCCCTTAAGGCTTACATTCATAATCCGCGTACGCTCAAGCTTGACGACCTCATAACCAAAATGCTCACACATACGGCGGATTTGACGGTTCAAACCTTGAATGAGCGTTATGTTAAAGACGTTGGGTGCCACCTTAGTAACGGGACATTTTTTTGTCATCTTGCCCAGCATTGGCACGCCACTCGCCATACCCTCAATAAAGCTATCCGTGATTGGCTTATTTACCGTCACGAGATACTCTTTTTCGTGGTTATTGCCAGCACGCAATACTTTATTGACCAGATCACCATTGTTGGTCAAAAAAATCAATCCTTGAGAGTCTTTGTCCAAACGCCCAATCGGGAAAATACGTACCGAATGTCTCACAAAATCGACAATGTTGTTTTTCTCAGAGCTTTCCGTGGTGCTGACAATGCCCACTGGCTTATTTAAGGCAATAAAAATAAAATCATCAGGCTCGCGTGGCTCAATCAGCTGTCCGTTGACTTTTACTACGTCTCCAGCAGCCACTTGATCACCCACCGATGCACGCTTGCCATTGATGTATACATTACCTTGTTCAACAAAGCGGTCAGCATCGCGTCTGGAACAAATCCCACTTTCGCTGATGTATTTATTGAGACGAGTCGAGGAATTGTTATACATAAAGCACCGTTTTACCTGATAAAAAGCTTTTTTGCTAAGAAAAAAGCCTAAATTGAATGGTTCAGTCGTCTTGCCATTAAAGCGGCGACTTGCGTTTTTACAGTCTAACGCTTACGTTCTGTAAAGCACTTTGACCACATGCCAGCCAAATTTGGTTTTTACCAAATGAGGGGTAAAAAGCTCACCGTTGAAGCAGATTTTATCAAAAGGTCCTACCATTTGACCTTTTTCGAACTCACCTAAATGACCGCCTTTTTTGCCTGATGGACAGGTTGAGTATCGTTTGGCCAGCACATCAAATGCTGCGCCTTTTTTGAGCTTGGCCATAATATCTTCTGCCAATTCTTTTTGTTTGACTAAAATGTGCAATGCGCTAGCGGTACGAGCCATCGTATAAACCTTTCATAGAGTATCAATTATCGGGTCATTATATCATTACTTATCTTGTTTTAGCTTAGTTACTAACCTTTGTGATTCAAAGGTTATCTAAGATTATCTAAGCCAATTTCTTATATTCGAACCCTGTGTTTTTTTTGATGCCTCTCCTTTACTTAAAAAGGTTAAAGCTGATGCCAATCTTCAATCGCCTTGTGTCCAATTTCTAGTCCCACATCATAGCTATAACGGATTTTGGCTTTATTTTTGGACAATCGACTCGCCATGTTTTTTAAGTCGGGTGGACAAATCTCTAAAATTTTCTGTGATGATGGCGTCTGTAAAAATTGTACCGAGTCGTTATAGCGTTGGGTTCGCGTCAACAAGCTTTGGGCAAAACCATGTCGTTGCTTAGTATAATATTTAGCCAATAGCTGATCAGCTTTACTGCTTGCTTTAGCGTAGTTTTGCGGGCGAGTACGTATGACCATGAGCTTATCAATACTCTCTTGCCCAGCCGCCCACTGTACGGGCAAAGCATCTGCCACACCACCATCAAAATAAGGTTCACCAAATATCTCGACCGCTTGGCGGGTCAGCACTGGGATAGAGCTTGATGCCCTTAATCCATCCAAAACATTGTCTTTAGCCGCTTTGATGTAGATCGCTTCTCCTGAAATAGCATGTGTTAACACCATGTAAAATTCAGCATGATTGGCAAATAACTGTGCCTGATCCAGTGGATATTCTTGCTCTACCATATCCCACATCCACTTTAGATCCAGTAAGTCACCGCCCCTAAGGAAACGACCGTAATGAATAAATTCAGATCGAAGGGAATGATCCAAGTAAATATGTAGGGTGCGGCCTTGTTGTGCGGCCAAATAGTTAGCAACGTTAGTTGAACCTGAAGAGACGCCCACACAAAGATCAAAAGGATTGAATTGTTGTTGTAAAAAGGCGTCTAAGACACCACTGCTAAATGCGCCATGCATGCCGCCGCCTTCAACCACCAGTGCTTGTCGATGTTGTTTAACCATTGAAAACCTCGAATGACGCTCGCAAAGTATACCTACAAGTACACAAAACGAGGGGATAAAAAATGTTTATAAATATAGTCGATACTAGGGAATTATATTTTTAAGCCGTTCTAAACCTATTTCTTGGATATAGACTGTAGTGGTCAACTAATTTTATACACCTGATAAGAGGTTTTGATTAAAGTAGCGTCTCTCTGTCTCTAATGGTATTAAAGAGTTGTTGAAGCTGTGCAGTCTCACAGCTTGATAATAGCCCCAAATATAGTCAGTGATAGCACTTGATGCTTCAGCAATATCTTCGTAGCCGCCCTTTAGCATCCACTCTGTCTTAAAGCTTCTAAAGAAGCGTTCAGTGAGGGCGTTATCCCAACAATTTTCTTTTCGGCTCATACTTTGAACCATGCCATGACAACTTGCGACTGACTCAGCGAATTCCTGACTGGTATAATGCGTGCCTTGATCAGAGTGAAACAGCACTCCATTAGGCTTGAGTCTCGTCTGATACGCCATCTGTAGCGCTTTGGCGATCAAAGTGCTATTGGGAGAGTCTGAGACACTAAAGCCCACCACGCGCCGTGCAAACAGGTCTTGAGCTGACAGCTCATTAGTCCCATGCCTTTCATAAACTTAGACGCTAAATAACGCGTCAGCGTTATTTCGTGCTTATTGGCTAAAATGGCAACCACAGTGCGAGCGCCAGCCGACTGCTTAGAATCATTGAATATCTGGCGTATTAAGGCTTTTAACTTAACGAGTTTATATCTATAGGCTTAGATCGTATACCATATAGTTAGATTACTATAAAATCGATACAATAAGATTCAACGTTATTTTTCGCAGCCTCTGGAGACGCAGTCACAGCAAGCAAGAAAAATAGCGTTGAATCAAATGAATTTATTGTCCTGTATTGTTTTTATTTAGACTTGACTATAGTAGTAACTGCTTCTGACTACACCAAATAAGTCACATAGCTTGCGTGTGCTCAGTTGTCTGTCTTGCTCTGCTAGTGTCTTAATTAGCGATAGACGTTCAGGCTGTCCGATGCCAGCAGAGCGGAAGCCTTTTTTAATATGTCTTTCTCCATTTTAAGCTGTCTGACTTCTCTCTCAAGCTCTTGAATGCGATGCTGATCATCGGTTAGTGCTAGGCCTTCGGTTGGGGCAATACCTTGTTTCTCTTTTTTATACTTGCGTACCCAGTTGTCTGAGGTGGAAGTACCAATGCCTAGCGACTGGGCAACCTCAGCAACTTTGCGTTTGTGCTCAACGACTAAGCTAATGGCTTCTAACTTGAATTCTCGGGTGTATTTTTGGCGTTTGGTCGTCATACTAATTATCCTCTTTGGGGTAGTATAACCTCTTAAACATGGGCCGATTTAATTATGCCACTACAAGATCTTGGCGGTCATAAAAGTTGCCCCAACGCTTATAATTATTATCCGTTCTCGACTCAGAGTTATAAGGAATGGCGATGTAGGTTTGAATTTTATTAGTGTCCTAAATTAGTTGACCACTACAATTTTTTACTTACAACACGCAACCTTTTTAACACACGTTGATTATAAATCTTTTTTTTCAAGGTGCTAATATAATTGAGTAATACTTAACTTAGATAACATAAACCATTGATTCTAATAACTTTCATCTTGTATTATCACAGATTATTGTTTATCAAGATTTTGCAAGCTTTACTTAATTGGAGAAATTATGCGTGCTTTAACTTACCACGGTGCTAAAGATGTGCGAGTGGACAATGTCCCAGAGCCTAAACTGCAAGAAAAAGATGATGTTATTTTACGTGTGACTGCAACTGCAATTTGTGGCTCAGATTTACACTTGTATCGTGGCAAAATGCCTGCAACCGAGGAAGGCGATATCTTCGGTCATGAGTTTATGGGTGTGGTTGAAGAAGTAGGCTCTGAAGTCACTGCTGTTAAAAAAGGCGATAGAGTTGTTATTCCTTTTGTTATTGCATGTGGTAACTGCTTTTTCTGTCAGCATGACCTAATGTCCGCTTGTGAGACTACAAATACAGGCCCAGGCGCTGCTATTAATAAAAAAATAATTCCGCCACCGGCTGCTTTATTTGGTTTTAGCCATTTATATGGTGGGATTCCTGGTGGACAAGCAGAATTTGTACGGGTTCCTAAAGGTAATTTTAATCCGTTCAAAATAAATGGCTCACTGTCAGATGAGAAGGTTTTATTTTTATCAGATATTTTACCAACTGCTTGGCAGGCCGTGACTAATGCCAATATTACTAAAGGTTCAACCGTAGCTATTTATGGTGCGGGTCCTGTGGGGTTGTTATCAGCAGCTTGTGCCAAAATGTTAGGCGCTGAGCAGATCTTCGTGGTAGATCATAATGACTACCGTTTGCAGTATGCCAAAGATACGTACGGTGCTATTCCAGTTAATTTCGATAAGGTAGATGCTGCTGAATTCATCATTGAACAGACCAAAGGACATCGCGGCGTTGACGGCGTTATTGATGCGATTGGCTTTGAAGCCAAAGGCAGTATGCTAGAAACAATAATGACCAATTTAAAAATTGAAGGGTCAAGTGGTGCAGCTTTACGTCAATGTATTGCAGCTGTGCGTCGTGGCGGGGTCGTTAGTGTTCCGGGTGTGTATGCAGGACCTATTCATGGTTTCTTATTTGGTGACGCTTTTGATAAAGGGCTTACTTTCAAAATGGGCCAAACCCATGTACACAAGTATTTACCACAATTATTAGAGTATATTGAAAATGGTGATTTATCACCTGAAGCTATTATTACTCACCGTATGAATTTGTCTGACGCTGCTAAAGGTTATGAAATTTTCGAAAAGCGTGAAGAAGAATGTCGTAAAGTCATTTTAACTCCTTAATTTTTCAAATTTACTCTTAACTTTTAACATTTAAAGGTTAGGTCATAGCTGCTTTAACGAGATTGTCTTAAATAATGGTTATCGCTAAAGCAGCTAATAAAAAAATCTTTGACTTGCTTTTTTCTGCACACGGCAAAAAAATCATCCCCCGACCGATTTTCATGGGTTTAGGGATTAAAAAAACTAACTAACTGTCTTAGATGGTCTTAAAGCTTAGAAGTGTAAAGCAAAATAAACTTTCTTATATTTATCAGGATCATCTTTATTAGCTACAAACCCTTTGCTAACCAACTTTACCGAGTTAAATGTTTCACCTTCATCATTAGTTATCATAACAATCAAGTTGTAATCCTCAAAACTTTGGAGTTCTTTAATCAGCTCTTTAATTGTCTTAGTTCTATCTTCCCATTGCACTATAATCTATTGTAAGTATGCCTATGACAAACCAATTTCACTGGTGCGGTTTTTTCAGCATAGCTCAATACTGTAGCCATGCGTATCATAAGATCATTAAACAGCACCAGTTTATAGGCTCAATGAGTGGCAAAGGTAATTGCTTCGACAATGCTCCAATAGAAAGCTTCTGGGGCACTTTAAAGAATGAGCTGGTATATCATCAGGATTATTAGACTAGATTTGCAGCGATCAACGATATTATTAGATACATCGAGCTGTACTACAATCAGACTAGAATTCAAAAGGGTTTGAGTTATAAATCGCCAAGACAGATGTGGTTTGATTATTATCGTCAGGCTGCGTAACTAAAATCTCCCAAGTTTATGTGTACGGATTTGACGGCAGGGGTCAGCATAGCTCACTTTGGCTGTGGGCTAAGAAATAGTTCCAGTGTACTTACCATACAAATTTTATTTGTGATCGGTGCGCTACACAGACTGTAATACTCAGCATGAGTATTACAGTCTGTATATGTGATAGAGTAGGTCAGCATTATAATATTAAGCTTATATAACTATAAAATAGATACTTCTAGCCAATACGCAGGTGTTTTTCCTCTAGAAGCTTGAGAGCGTGGCTGAAGAATACGCAATTCATATTTACCTGAATATGGGAGCTTGTAATAATCTTGGTTATCTAGTTTAGAGGAATACTCTCCTACGTCGACAGAATCTGATAGATTCTTATTAAATAAATAAGAATCTACATTCCCTCCCGTTGTTTTAACAGAAAGCTTTTGGTTCTTTTTGGCATAAAATGTATAGGAATCGTACTTACTACCCTTTAATTTCCCATAATAGTTAGCTGAACTAGCGCCTTTTTTAAATTGAACATCAACAGTTTTAGCCACTGCATCTGAAGATGCGGCCATTACTGTAGGACTTACCATTAGAACAGGAAGCGCAATTAGAATAGCAGCAGTTAAGTTTTTCATATTTTAAACACTCAAACAGTAAAAAAACGATTTTATCTTACTCCACACTGTCAACCTTTATAGATATGTTATATTAGTATTACTAATATAGAGAGTACGTTGGTAAGTTACTGAATAAGGCCACCTGTAACGACCCTAACTTCTAGTTCTACCGTAAACCTACCTATGGTAGTAAAAACCTGAATTTCATCACGTAAACAAAGAGAACACTGCTAAATAGTAGTGTTCTCTTATTATATTAAAGGAAAAATTATGCGTTCTTTGCTTCTAACGGCAATGTGCTTAACGGGCAGCTTAGCTCTAGTGGCTTGTAGTAACCATCGTGCCGACACCACGGATCTGAGTAAGCAGCCTACAATAGAAGCGCCGGTAGCGTCAGGGGCATTTACTGCTTTTGGAAACAAAGGAAAAATTTGGCGAATAGTGATTGAAGGAAATGAGCTAAGTATAGAGGCAAATTTCTTAAAGCCCACAACAGTTGTGGTAGTGGGCTCCGCTAATACTAACGGCTTCGAATACGAGAGCACAATAAACGGGCAACCTATTATTTTGAATATACGAAAAAATATCTGTATTGATGACAATGGCTATCAAAATGAATTTATTGCCACATTAAGCTATGCAGGTAGAACATATCAGGGTTGTGCCGTTGCCGGTGCAATAGAAATTGCGCCCACATAGAAGATAAGTCTAAGCGGTATCCAACGTATGCCTATGACAAACCAATTTCACTGGTGCGGTTCCCTAGTGAGGACTTGGATCTTTGGCTGTAAGTTAGCGTTATTTATAGCAGGTCCGTGTAGTTAAATATTATGCTCACAGATATGCTCCAATTAGTATTAGCATATGTTTACTGGATTCAGCCAAACCTTTATATATACTTAGAATATCATTCGAGTTTTGAAAGGATACAAAATCGTGAAAGGTAATAATCAATACGTTTATGAAAAGTCTACAAGCAAGCTCATTATGGGTATGTTTGCTTTGGGCAGCTTAATCGCCATGAGCGGTTGTAATAGCAGTCTTATTAATAGCCAGCCGATGCAGGTGGTGAATAATAAACCTATAGCAAGCAAGACTGAGAACGCTTCGCCCCCAAAGACTGATAAGGATTTTGTTGCTGCTGACGACTCTGCTGCGACAGCAGATGGTATCTCTCAAGTGGTTAGTGCCAATAACCAGTTTGCTATTGAGCTATATCAGCAAATAAATAAGCAGCCAAAACAATTAGATAAAAATGTCTTTTTCTCACCCTATAGCTTGTCTACTGCAATGGCAATGCTCTATATCGCAGCAGAAGGGGAAACGAAGCAACAAATTCAAAAGACCTTTCATTATCCCTCAAGGGATATTCTCAATCCCAATAGCGCCGCGCTCTATAATCAATTTAACAAACCCAATCCTGATTATAAACTTGCCACGGTTAACGATTTATGGATGGAACAAGGGTTAACACCTACTAAATCCTACGTAGATACGGTACAACGTTATTACGGGGGGCAAGTGACTAACCTTGATTTTGAAAGCAATCCTAATCCTTCGCGCCTCATCATTAATAAAAAAATTGCTCAGCATACCAATCAATTGATTCCTGAGTTGCTACCAAAGGGCAGTATCAAGCCCATCACAGTTGCCGTATTAACCAACGCCGTTTACTTTAAGGGCGATTGGAAAGTACCTTTCGAGGTTCAGAGCACCACTGAGCAGCCTTTTTATAATCATATAGGTACGAGTCCTAACATCAAAATGATGCAACTACAGGAGCATTTTGGTTATAGCGAGGATAAGCAAGTGCAGGTCGTGCAATTGCCTTACAAGGGTGATGACTTATCTATGCTCGTAGTATTACCAAAATCGAAAGACAAAGCAGCAATGCAGCAGCTGGTGCAGGATTTGAGCGCTGATACGATTAAGCAATGGAGTGAAGATTTAGTCACTCAAGAAGTGAATGTTCATCTGCCAAAGTTCAAGCTTGAAGCAAGCTACCAGATGAAAAACCTACTCACGGATATGGGTATGCCAAGGGCTTTTGAAAAAGGTGCTGGGTTCAACTTATTCGATAATAGCCCGCCCATAAAAATTGACGATGTCCATCATAAAGCAGTGGTCATCGTGGATGAGAAAGGCACCGAAGCGGCAGCAGCGACGGGTATTGTTGCCAATGCAACTGCTGCGTCTGCTCCGCCACCTGTATTCAAAGCCGATCATCCGTTTATCTTTATGATTAAAGACAATAAAACCGATGCGATATTGTTCTTAGGGCAGGTAAATAAACTTTAGTAGGAAACAGCTCAATAAGGGTATACTCAAAATTCTTAGAAAATATGACTTCTCTTAAAATACCTCGGAGCTGGAACTTTAACTATTTGTAATAAAAGACAAATAATCATTAGAAACATACCTAGCCAACCAATAGGAGAAAAAATCTCTCCAACAACAATAACCGCAAGTATTGTCGCTACGATAGGCTCCAATAATGTAATTAATGTAGCTTGGCTTGCCTCAATGACTTTCAGTGCTTGACCAAAAAGCAAGTACCCTATAAACATAGGTGCAATTGCCATGTATAGAGCAGCTGTTATATGTTTAGCATCTAAAAATAGATTATCGCCTGTAAATAGTAATGAAGGTAACAATACGATTGCGGAGAGACCAAACATACTTGCCATTGCAGATTTAGAGTCCACCTCTGTCTCTATCAGTTGCCGTGCTGACCACGAGTATGTGGCATAAGTTAATCCTGCAACCAAACCTAGTAATATTCCCCATTTTTGACTGTTCGCCACTAAATCCAGGTCAATATTTCTAGTTTTTCCTATAGTCAGTAAGCTGACACCAATGGCACCAAATAGAAAACTTACTACCCATTTTTTATTAATCCTTTTATTGCTGATTAGACGCTCCATTATTACCGTAAAAAATGGCGCGCTAGCAATTGAGATAACTGTTCCAATAGCGACACCAGCTAGACGCATAGAAGAATAAAAAGCTAATGGATAAATGGCAACACATATTGCTCCTATTAATAAAACCTTAGGCTGAGAAATTAATTTTACCTTATCATTAATTATGTGTTTTCTAGCGTTTATTACTAGTAGCACACCACCTACGCCCATTGCGAACGCACCAGTTGCTAAAGGACTGACATCAGGCGTAAAAGCAGATACAGTACCTGTTGTACCCCAAAGAATGCTAGTAATAACCACAAATACAACTGCGCTCAAACTGGATTTCACCTGAAACATAATAGGTACTCTCAAGGTTATATTGAATAATACTATTATAGAGAGCTATTAATATCGGATTTTGCAGATTGGACGGTTTTGTTGATTAGTCAGACGCGTTTTACTTAGAAAACTCTAGAAGGTGGGATACCGAAATACTTTGAGAAACGGCGACTAAATGCACTGACATTAGCGTAACCAACTAATTCAGCAATGATAGAAATGGGTGAGTCAGTATGTAGTAATAAAGCTTGAGCCTTTTGCATTCTCAGCTCTGTAATGTACTCAGTTACTGTCTGACCAGTCTGTGACTTAAAGTTCTTTTTAAACTGTGTAGCACTCAAACAAGCAATACCTGCTAAAGCGTCTATAGATAAGTTATGAGAAAGGTTGTTATTAATATAGTCCGCTACTTCTCTAATTCTATGGTCATACTGAACGAATAATTTTTGTTCTTCTAGAAGTTTGTAGAAAGTAGTAAACATCAATGATTCAATTTCAGCATGAATTTGGTTCTTTAACTGACTTTCAGCAAACTCTAAAAATAATATTAATGTCGAGCTGATTGAAAAGACAATTTTTTCCGAATCAAGGATATGATCTGGTAAAGAATCTGTATCAACAACAATGAACTTTGCATTTTCTTCAGCATTAAAATAATGTTTTTCGTATGCTTTGACTACAACACATTCCCGTGGAGTAACTTTACCAATATAATTTTCAACCTCAATGTTTATAACGCCTCGAAGCGGTAAAACAATTTGATGAAAGTCATGAGAGTGTCCTTTAGTCTGATGATTGTAAGATCTAATCGAGAGTGTATTTGTCATTTCTTTCTCTATAGCAGCGCTTATATAAATAAAAATAATGCTCCAAAAGCTCACTGTATGTAAACAATGAAGTACATTGCGACTATCTTAGCAAATGAAACCATTGATACTAGTAGCCTACACCCAAAACATAAAACCTCTAAATGATAATTGAGCTATCATTTGACTTTTTTTGATCTTAAATGATAGTAATATCTTGCTATTATCAATGAACATCAATTATTAAGTCTAAGTAATAGAGGGGCGTTATGACCGTTCGTATTTATGTGAGAGCCAGCACTAAGGACCAAGACGCTACTAGAGCATTAGTAGATTTGGTTGCCTTCAGTAGCCGCTATGGTGATAGCTATGTTGATTACGTTGAGCACTTCAGTGGTACAAAGCTCGATAGACCAGTATTAGCTAAGTTGCTAAAGGACGCCGAGCAAGGCGATATTTTATTGGTTGAAAGCGTGGATAGGTTAAGCAGACTATCTCAAGATGATTTTTCGATTCTAAAGCAGCGTATTAAAGATAAGGGCTTACGATTGGTGGTGGCTGATCTACCAACCACACATACGATGAGTGACGGTATGACAGGTGAGATCCTAAAAGTGATTAACGATATGCTGATCGATTTATTAGCGACCATGGCAAAGCTTGATAATGACAAGCGTAGAGAGCGCATTAAACAAGGATTGGCCAACAGTGGCTATAAACCCACTGGTAAGAAAGCCAATACCGCAAAATACAATCGTATTAAAGCATTGGCCAGTCAAAACAATATGACAAAAGAAGAGATCGCTAAGGCGGTTGGTGTTGGCGTAGCTACCGTTTATCGTGTCTTAAAGCAGGTCAATAGCTGAGGTATTTTAAATATCGACTCAACGTGACCTTTGGTCTTGATTTAAAGGAATCGCAATGTCATACGAAAATCGTTTTAATGCAATAATGCTTCATTATAATCATTATATTGCATTCATAATTGTTTTTACGCAAAATGGCTTATCTATAATCGCTTGAGCCACTCATGATGAATACCCCTATCTCAGATCCTATTGGCGCAGCATGGCTTGTCCATTATGCCAGCATAGAGCTGGTGTCCCCTTTATATGTCAGCAGCAGTATCGGTGGGCGCAGACAAACCTATAAAGACGGTGATGTCATTCATAACGCTTATCAGGAAACCGCGCGTCCACTGGACACTACCATTGCGCACTTACAGTTTCACATGCGTCATGAAGTACTGAGTTTAGAGTTACTGGTTCGTCTATTTGAGCAGATAGGGGCAAATGACGTGCAAGCATGGGTAAACGCTGAGCCGACAGGCAGCTATGCCCGTAGAATGGCTTTCTTATATGAATGGCTTATGGATGAGCGTTTAGAGGTACCGAGCAATATAGGCGGTAACTATGTGGATGCTTTGGATACCAAGAAATTGGTTACTTCAAGTCCTTCGCAGGTTATTAAGAACGCCCGCTGGCGTATCAATGACAATCTAGCAGGGACTCGTCATTTCTGTCCGATGCTGGTGAAAACAGAGGCCTTTACGCAAGCAGCTGCACTCGATATTGCCACGATGGTTGACAAACTTAACGATGAATTTGGGCAAGACTTACTGATGCGCGCCTCCGTATGGATGACACTACGAGAGAGTAAAGCCAGCTTTACCATAGAAGGTGAGGGAAAAGAGTTAAAACGTATTGAACGTTTTGCCGATGTGATGGCACGGCGTACCGGTACCGGTGACATTCCGCTTGATCCTGAATCACTAGCAGAGTTGCAACAAGAGATACTCGGTAGCAAAACAGTTATCCAGCAGTATGGTGTCCGTCAATCACCAGTTTTTGTGTCGCATACTCAGGTCAATGGCTTTAAAGAGATTGTGCACTATATTGCGCCACCTGCTGATGACATTGCTAACAAGCTAGCAGGGTTACGGGTATTTATGGAAAAGACTGAGGGACAATCAGCACTGATGCGTAGTGCTGTTGACTCCTTTGCCTTTGTGTATATTCATCCGCTAGCGGATGGCAATGGCCGCGTACATCGCTTTTTGATTAATGATGTCCTCAGACGAGACCAAATCACTCATGAGCCGATTATCCTACCTATATCACAAGCCATTGCTGAGCATCCCTCAGACCGTCATGCCTATGATAAGATTTTAGACCGAGTCTCTGTGCCGCTTATGAAGCAAATCCGTGATCATTACAGCTTTGATAAAAAGGCAGTTACCTACCCTGATGGTATTCGCTCAAACTTAAATTTTGAAAACACTCACCTCATTCAACCTGCATGGCGCTTTATGGATCTAACGCCTCACGTTCAGTACTTATCAGGACTCATTGCTCATGTTATTGAAAAAGAGATGCATAACGAGTCACAGTACCTAAGAAAGCATGACCATGCACGACTGGCGATAAAAGAGATTGTTGAGATGCCCAACAGCTATGCCGATAGAATCATTCGCAGCATGCTACAAAATAAGGGTATTAAAAGTAATAAGCTACTGAAAGATTATCCGTTTTTGGCAAATGATGAGGTTTGGGACGATATTTTCTCTGTGGTTGTAGAAATCTTTAAAAATGAAGCAGATGGTTTGAATAGTTAGAACAAATCCTGCTATACGCAGGAAAATCTGCCTTAGCAATTAAGCTTGAGCTGGTGTTAGTATCATCGTTGCGATAATGATTCGTTTATAAAAGATTCGGCTAAAATACTGTAACTTGAAACGTAATCAATATTTTTCTTACTTAAACAGAATATATTAGAGGAACTTTGATAACAGACCACTTTTATTTGGCAGGATTATTACAGATCCTCAAAATAATTTTGAGTATTTGAGTATTTGAGTATTTGAGTATTTGAACCGCCCCGGTATTGTCGAAGGCTCAACGCTCCAAGAGAATACGACAATGAAAAGACAAACCTACACTCCTGAGATTAAAGAACGCGCCGTCCGTATGCTGATTGAAGCGTCGAGCGACTATCCCTCCAACTGGTCGGCGACTCAAGCCATTGCCTCTAAGATTGGCTGCACACCTGAAACTCTACGCTCCTGGCATAAAAAGCACATAGACCAAACCATTCCTGCAAATTTGCAAGCTCAAAGTCAAGAGCAGCGTATTAAGGATCTCGAGCGCGAGAATAAAGCGCTCAAGCAAGCCAATGAGATCATCAGGAAAGCTGCTGGTCTTGAAGTCCAGGCGGAGAAGGGCCGTCCACCCAGATAATGGTTCAGTTTATTGATGACTATAGAGGTAGTTATGGGGTCGAGCTGATCTGTAGAGTATTACCGATTGCCCCATCAACCTATTATCGGGCTAAAGAGCTAGGAGAAACGCCTGAAAAACGTTCACAGCGTAGTCAGCATGACGATTTCTACCTTAATGAGACTAAACGTATTTGGCAGGACAGCAAATGCCGTTACGGTGCGTGTAAAGTCTGGCAGCAAATGAAAGCTGACGAGTTAAAGGTTGCTCGGTGTACCGTAGAGCGATTAATGAAGCAGTATGGCCTACAAGGCATCTGGCGTGGCAGAGGCAAGATTACCACCAACAGCCGTGACGACCAAAAACGCGCTGATGACTTAGTCAATCGTAACTTTAATGCACGTCAACCCAATCAGCTGTGGGTTGCTGACTTTACTTATATCAAAACAACGTGCGGCTGGGTCTATACCGCTTTTATCATTGATGTGTTTGCCCGCGCTATTGTGGGCTGGAAAGTCTCTAATCGTATGAATACTGATATGGTAATGGCGGTATTGAACCAAGCAATAGCAGATAGAAACCATCCCAAAGATGTCATTCATCACAGTGATCGAGGGGTTCAGTACTTATCTATTCGCTATACTGATAAAATGGCTGATGCTGGCGTCATTGCCTCTGTTGGTACCAAAAGTGATTCATACGACAATGCGTTGGCTGAAAAGGTTAACGGGCTGTAGAAAACCGAGGTGATTCATTATTTAAAGCAAAACTGGACTGGTGGGAACGATGTTGAACTGGCAACCCTTGAATGGGTCGATTGGTTTAACAAAACCCGTTTGCATAGTAAAATTGGTTATGTGTCGCCTTTTTAGTTTGAGAGACGATACTATGATAGTCTTAGTGAGTCAGACAAAGCTGACTGACTCAAGCAATCCACTCTCCGATATAGTCGGGGCGGTTCACTCAAAAAATAGGAGCTTATAGCTCCCATTTTTTGTTAGCTTTCTAAGTTTCTATGTTAATTTGAAGAATACTTCATCATAATGTCCGAATATAGTTAATCCAATTTGAGAGTGGTACAAGGCAGCCGAGTGCAGATGTATCTGTCATACTTCAAGCAAGGTTAACGCTGTAACGCTTTTATAGTGGATTGACTATACAGCTATATTTTTTTGATTTCTACAATATCACTTGATTCAATGAGCGATTGGATATTACCAAATAAACTTTGAATATAATCAGTGGCCATATGGATATCTAAATCCTCCCTGCTACGCCATTCTTCTAAGAAGAAATATCTACTCGAGTCATTTTCGCTAATATAAAGTTCATATTTCAAGCACCCTTCTTCTTGAAGCGTAGGCTCTATTACACTTTTTAAAAGCGCTTCTAACGTCTCTTTTTGATCTGATTTTGCCTTAAAGTTCGCAATTATTGAAATAGTCATTATTTCACCTTGAATTTGTTTTAGAAGTTTTCTAGTACAATTTTGCCTTTTGACTTGCCTGATTCAAGTAACTTATGCGCCTTCTCCAAGTTTGCAGCGTTAATTTTGCCTAGATTTTGGTTGAGGGTACTTCTAATTTTTTGCTGGTCAACTAATTGGGCAACCTGTTGCAATAGATCACCTTGCTTTTCAATATCATCGGTTTCATACATTGAACGGGTGAACATCAATTCCCAATGGATAGAAATAGATTTAGTCTTAAACGGCATAATATCAAATGTTTGTGGATCATCGATCAATCCAAGCTTGCCTTGTGGTGCAATCAGAGAAACTATTTGCTTGATATAGGTTTCTGTATGATTGGTAGAGAATACGTATTTTGGTTTTTCAATGCCTAGTGTCTCGATTTGTGCATTTAAATCTTTGCTATGATCAATGACATGGTCGGCACCAAGTGATTCCACCCATGATTTCGTTTCTTCACGTGAAGCTGTTGCTATAACGGTCAGATTTGTTTTTGCTTTTAGGAGTTGAATAGCGATTGATCCTACACCGCCTGCACCACCAATAATTAGAATACTGCCAACTTCTGTTTCTGAAATTTGAAGCCGATCAAACAGCATTTCCCATGCCGTTATGGCAGTTAATGGCAATGCTGCTGCTTCTGCATTAGATACTGTAGTTGGTTTAAGACTGATAATTCGTTCATCGACTGCTTGATACTCAGCATTACTACCATCTCGGGTTAAATCGCCAGCATACCAAACAGAGTCCCCTACTTTAAACGAGGTAACTTTTGAGCCAACTTCAATAATTTCCCCAACGGCATCCCAACCTAAAATACGATTATTTGCTTCAGACGAATTTTTTCTCACTTTAGTATCAACTGGATTCACAGAGATTGTCTGAACTTTTACCAGTACATCACGCTCCTTAAGCGTAGGCTTCGCTTTTTCAATATCTACCAATGAATTTTTAAAATCATCATGGTTGTTTATAACATACGATACGGCTTTCATAGATATGTCCTCAACTTTAAAAAAATATAGTAAAAATGGGAGCGAAGTGCTCCCATTTTATGTTATTCAATCATTAAAACTCTTGGCTCGTTGGGCGCAAAACAATTTCATTAATATCTACATCCGCAGGCTGTTCAATTGCATAAGCAATTGCTCGAGCGACTGAGTCAGCTGGTATGGCTTGTTTGTAGAAATCAGTAACAAACTCTGAACTTTCTTTATGAGAAGAACCGAATTTTAGTTCTGACTCAATTGCACCAGGCTCAATAGTAGTCGTTCTAATTGTTTCCCCAACTTCATGACGAAGGCCTTCTGAGATGGCTCTTACAGCAAACTTAGTACCGCTATAAACAGTACCTCCTGGACTAAATACTTTTACCCCTGCAACAGATGAGAGGTTAATAAAGTGTCCAAAGTTTTGTTTTTGGAAAACAGGTAGGGTAGCTGCTATTCCATAAAGAACACCTTTAATATTAATGTCGATCATACGATCCCATTCATCAACTTTTAGCTCACTTAATGGTGCAATAGACATCAATCCAGCATTGTTTACCAATACATCGATTTGACCAAATGCGCTTAATGCCTTTTCAATAAGTGCTTTCACTTCATGTGGTTTGGTTACATCCACACCAATAAATTCAGCTTGACCACCTTCAGCACGAATGTCGTGAACAATAGCCTCTAATTTTTCAGTACGTCTAGCACCAATGACAACCTTTGCACCTTTTTTAGCAAGTAAGCGAGCAGTAGCTTCACCTAAACCACTACTTGCACCAGTGATAACAATAACTTTATTTTCTATATTATTCATACAAGTAACCTTCAACCTATCTGTCAATTATATTTGAGGGTTAAGTATTACAGCCTTGTTAGGTATAATAAATGAATAATATTATCTTTCAGAATTCCTATTTACGGAATAATTACCATAACATAGGATTGGACATGCAGAACAAATTGGAAATGATGCGTATCTTTTGTGTCGCAGCAGAATCTCGAAATTTTAAAGAGGCAGCAACTCAGCTGGGTATTTCCCCACAGGTAGTGACACGGGCAATAAAAGAGCTAGAAGAGCAGCGCGGAGAGATTCTGTTTTACAGGAGTACTCGACAAATTAAAATTACCGCTGATGGTGAGCGTCTGGCAAAGCAAGCACGTCTTGCGGTGGAATCGATCGATGCTTTGCTTGTAAAAGACACCAAGGAAAAACGAGATGAAATGAGTGGGACTGTCCGCCTTACTGTGTCGTCTGTGTTAGGGCGTAAATTGGTAGTACCTGCACTAGCAGAATTTGCCACACGTTATCCAGATATTGTCGTGGATTGTGTGCTAACAGATTCACACTCGGATGTGATCGATGAGCGGATAGATATCGGGATCAGATTTGGATTTTTGCCGGACAATCGATATGTGGCAAGGGAATTGGCTAAAGTAAAATTTTATTCTGTGGGTACTCCAGAGTTAATTGATAAGGTTGGAATGCCCAAAAAAATTATTGACCTTGATAAATACCCTCTAACAGCACTATTCGATCATAAAACAGGGCGTTACTGGCCATGGACATTCACCGAAAGTCGAAGCTTCACGCCATCAAAGCCTCGTTTTATTACAGATGATCTAGAAGCTGAATTTCAAGCTATTCTCGCTGGCGTTGGATTCGGACACATGCCTGGATTTCTAGTTTTGCCGTGGCTTAGGAGTGGTAAGCTCATTCATATACTTCATGAGGAAACCTCTCCCGTTTGGCGCCTGTATTTATATCGTCCACAGCGAGGCCCGACACCTTTGCGAATCCGAGCATTGTTTGATTACTTAGTGGAAGTGCTGGGCCATATAGAAACCTGAATCAGATAAGACCATCATGTATCTAGAGTAACTACAATTTTTCCTATTTGCTGATTTGATTCAAGATAGCGCTGAGCGTCATGCATGTCCTCAAAGTTAAAGCAACGGTCGATCACTGGACGAAGATATCCTGCACCTATACTGCTCAGAATAAATCGTCTGGCTTGCTCCCTTAGAACAGGGTCATGGAGAACCTCAAGGAACAAAAAACCTCGCATGGTTAAGCTCTTGCGTAATGCAATTTTAAGGGGAAATGGTGTGTTCTCCGGGCTAAGTGCACCATGCATAACCATAGTTCCTGCCACAGACATCGCTTTTGCAATCTGTTCGATATGTGGCCCTCCTACAGCATCGAAGGCGACATCAAGATGTTCTCCACCCAAACGTGAAACAAGCGCCTCATACAAATCGGGTTCATCTTCACTGGCTATAACATCTTTAACACCGAGATCCAGTAAACGTTGCTTTTTCTCTATCGTCTGTGTACTTGCAATGACCTTAGTACCCGCTGCTTCAGCTATCTGTATCGCAGCTAGTCCTACGCTACTTGAAGCTGCTGTGATCAAGATCGTTTTTCCTTTCGATAATCCACCAGCATGGATTACACCACCCCAAGCCGTTAAATACTGCATCCAGATTGAAGACGCTTCTTCCCAGCTTAAACTATCGGGTTTGTGAACTAAAAAATTTTCTGGAATCAGAAGCTTGTCCGCATATGTCCCATATTTGGCTAGATTGTCAGTCGGAAGAATCGATACTGCATCTCCTGGAGAAAATTGGCGTACACCTTCACCTACCGCAAGAACTATGCCTGCTCCCTCATATCCCAGACGAGAAGGGAATACGGCCTTTTGAATATAAGTACCACGCCGAAACATTACATCAGCTCGGTTGAGTCCGATCGTTTTCATCTGTATTAGAACTTCTCCTGCGGCTGGTAAAGCAACAGGAAGTGTTTCTAATGTCAGAACATCTGTATCTCCAATACAATTGAAGCGCCAAGTCTTGGCCTGAAGTGCGTTAAATGACATCGATAACTACCTTAATATTCGCAGAGCGATCTTGAACAGCATCATGAGCCTCAATCGCTTGGTCTAGAGTAAAATGACGAGGATCAACAATAGCACGCAGTTTACCTTCCTCAACGAGACGAGTCGCGGTCTTAAGGACATCACCATGATGAGAACGGCGATTGCCTGTTAACGTCGGCATTAGGACGAATACGCCAGACACTGTGGCACACCGTAGAGATGAATTCGCTAAATTATGATTGCCAAATGCAGCACAGCTGGTGATGTGGCCATAGTGAGTCGTCATGGAAAGTGAAGCTTCGAGTACTGGACCACCCACAGTGTCGTAAACAATGTTAAAACCTTGACCCTCAGGGCTTGCAGCAATAATGTCATCGGAAGATGCTGTTGTGTAATCGAGAGGTGTTGCACCGAGTTCTGAAATCAGTGATTGATCAGCTGTACGACCAGTCGCCCAAACATTTGCATCAAGTGCTTTTGCAAGCTGAACCGCCATATAACCAACGCCACCAGCACCACCTTGAACCAGTACAGTTTGCCCTGGTTGGACCTTCGCATTATCCACTAAACCTTCCCAAGCGGTGAGGAACGTCAATGGTAGTACTGCTGCCTCGCGCATAGAGATATTCCGTGGCTTTAATGCGATCAGATCAGCATCTACTGCAACATATTCTGCTAAAGATCCTTGAAGACCACGAACGCCACCAATCAGACCGTAAACTTCATCTCCGACGTTGAAGTGGGTGACACCTTCACCAACAGCAGTTACAACCCCAGCCATATCCGTTCCCAATACGGCAGGAAGCTCTGGCATAGCATACGGTGCTTCACCAAGACGAATTTTATAATCAATAGGGTTTACACCACTCGCATGAATACGTACCAGAACTTGCCCAGCCTCTGGTTGAGGTATAGGGAGTTCTACACGTTTAAATTCATGATCACCAAAATTTTCTAGGATAAGCGCATTCATCATCTTATTCATAGTTGTTCCTTATTCTTAACTGGGGGATGATATGCACAATACCAAAGTAAATTAATCCAATAAATGATATTTATAGGATTTAATAATTCCTAAATAATGAATAATAAATATCATCCGCTCACTAAAGATAGGCTTTGTTGCACAAAACTATTTCTAAGGCTTATTCCACAATATAATTTTCAAATGAATAATCCTGCACCTAAAATTTATCGTACAACCAATTGGTCTTTATATAACCGAGCTTTCATCAATCGGGGGGAATATTGCCGGTGGAGTAGTCAAGGTTGAGAGCCATCTTCATTTAGAATTTGCCCTGTTTGCTTTGGTTTAATTAAAGGTGCAGTCGGACGCGGTCCTGTATATTGCAAGCCGATACCAGCATAGACATCATCTGCTGCAGTTTCAGTTCCAAAACGTTCTTTGTCTAGTTCTCGGATTTCTTGGCTAATGTCTTCAACATCACTCTGGTCAACACCCAGTTCTTCTAAAATTGCACCGCCAAATAGCATTGCCGACTCGAAGGTTTCGCGTATCATGTAATCCACATTTTGTTTTACTAAATGCAGCGCATGCTCACGGTCATAAGAGCGAACCAGTAACTTGGCCATAGGAAATTCATTTTGCACCAACTCTACGATCTTATTCGTCGTTTCTTTGTGGTCTACGCAAACAACAATGGCTTCAGCCGTATCTGCTCCAGAGGCATGTAAAATATCTAAACGAGAACCATCGCCATAATAAATTTTAAATCCAAATCTTTCAGCGTTTTGAATCATGTCGATATCATTATCAATGATGGACACATCAATGCCTCGAGCAAGCAATAATTGACTGGAGACTTGTCCAAAACGACCGAAACCAATCATCAGTACTTTTCCAGAAAGTCCTTCAGCAACACGGACATTTTCTAAAGAAGTTTGTTCTTTAGTTTGGGTAAAACGTTTAAATAGAATGCCAACAATCGGGGTCAAAATCATCGACAAGATTACAATCGCAGTCAGGTTTGAGCTTTCCTCAGCACTAATGATTTGAGCACTCAAGGCGGCAGCAAAGAGTACAAAAGCAAACTCCCCCCCTTGAGCCATTAGTAATGCGCGATCGAGTGCTTCAGAGTGTGAACTTTTGGCCAAGCGTGCAGTCAGATAAATGATGGATGCTTTGACAAACATCAGCACAATTACAGCACTTAAAATTAACGCCCAGTTATTTTTTATGACGTTAACGTCTAATGACATGCCTACGCCCAGAAAAAATAATCCGAGCAATATGCCACGAAACGGTTCAATATCTGCTTCAATCTCATGGCGAAAAGTGGATTCGGAGAGTAATACCCCTGCAAGGAATGCCCCCATTGCCATCGATAAGCCACTAACTTGCATCAGTAATGCTGCGCCGAGTACCACTAAGAGTGCTGCTGCAGTCATGACTTCACGGGCTTTGGCTGCGGCTAATAAACGAAATAAAGGGTTAAGCAACCAATAGCCTGCAGCGATTAAACCTGCAATTGATATTAAACCAATCCCAATGCTCTGCAAACGCGCGGAAGTACTTTCAACAACTTGATTTGGTGCGATAAAAGCGACAATTGCCAATAAAGGGACAATCAATAAATCTTCAAAAAGCAGGATCGAGACAATTTTTTGTCCTCGTGGTTGAGCAATGTCTCCACGATCTCCCAAAAGTTGCATCACAATTGCAGTCGAGGTGAGTACAAAGCCTGCAGCACACACAAAACTCACTTGCCAAGAATAGCCATAGGCCAAGCCTACCGCCATTAGCCCCAATGAACAGGCACTAATCTGTAATGTGCCTAATCCAAAAATTTCTTTTCTTAAACTCCATAAATACGATGGACGCATTTCTAGTCCAATCACAAACAGATACATCACAATACCAAGCTCAGCAACATGCAGAATGGACGCAGAATCGTAGAAAAACGCTAGTCCAAATGGACCAATAATTAATCCTGCAATTAAATATCCCAATACCGAGCTTAATCCTAGGCGCTTGATTAAGGGGACTGAAATCACTGCCGCTGTGAGCAGTATGACAGGGGATAGGAGGTTGATAGATGTGGCTTCTGCACTCATATATTTCTCAGATTCTGTATAGAGTTTGTTGACACTTCAAGCATAGAAAGTAGATTTAAAACACAAGTGTAACAGGTTTGTAGTTAGTTGAAACAGTTGGGTATTCACTATACCCGAATTTCAAGTAATCAAAGGGATAATTTTATCACTGCATTTGAAACACTACCTAAATTTTTAAGGTTTATAAAAAATATTGCTTTTTTATACTATGGGGTACCATAGTATTAATGCTAGCAAATAAGGAGGTCTGATGCCTAATGAGGTTGAAGACAAAAAAAGATTCTGCGACGTGTCAGAAAGATCAAAGGTCAGACGCAAGCGATTGAAAAAGCGTTAGAAGACAATGTGGAATATGGTGCAATTCTGCAACAATAGTATTATGTCGAAATAAAAACCCAGATTTTAGCTCAGCTATGGGAAATTTTTTTAACTTTTATACGACAAAACTGTCTGACATGCATACATTAGAAATGTCAGAATCAGTTTTCATTCTAATCAATTGTGGAGTTTTAGTCATGCTTAAAACAGCTTTATATGTCCGTCTTGAAGCTAAACCGGGTAAAGAAGACGAAGTGGAAGCTTTCCTTAAAGGCGGTTTACCTATTGTAATGGAAGAACCTGCGACAGTTGCGTGGTTTGGCCTACGTCTTGGACCTACAACATTTGGTATTTTTGATGCATTTCCTGATGAGGCGGGTCGCCAAGCACATTTATCTGGTAAGGTTGCAGCTGCTTTGATGGATCAGGCCGATGAGCTATTTTCAGAGCCACCGTCTATTGAAAAAGTAGATGTTTTGGCTAGTAAACTACCAGGTCATACCGACGCTTAAGTGTATGAGGGTGCTGCCTGAAATTTTGAATGAAAGGCAGCACCCTCTACCATTCAAGCTCTTCTCAGAACAAAAAAACTATGTGTGTTCGTTGAGAATCTATTCTTATTACGTCTGCTATTATCGTTTTTGAATTTCTACGTATTGTTTCTACTGCTTATTCTCTGCATAATCTAAGGAGATTACCGTTCTAATCTCTGCATATCTCTGGGGAACGTATGAAGCATACTACTTATATTCATGAGCACTCAAATTGGACTGAATGGCAATGGTCGGACAAGAAGCTATTGCCATTCGTCAGTCGTGTGCGGATATTACAAGGCCATTTATTAGGAAAGCTACTAACACTAGGGTTCGATCTGAATGTTGAGGCACAATTAGATGCGGTGACCTTAGAGATTATCAAAACTTCTGAGATAGAAGGTGAGACGCTAAATGATGAGCAAGTTCGTTCTTCAGTTGCGCGGCACTTAGGGCTGGATAATGCCAGTATGCCAACCACTACTCGTGAGATCGATGCAGTGGTAGATATGATGCTAAGTGCCACCTATCGTTATCAACAACCGTTATTATTAGATGATCTACTCGGATGGCATCGAGCATTATTTCCAAATGGATATAGTGGGCTTTATCGTATTCAAGCAGGCAGTATCCGTGATGATAGTAAAGGACCAATGCAAGTAGTGTCCGGTGGGTATGGTCGTGAGCAGGTTCATTTTGTTGCCCCCAGTGCAGATAGGTTGCCAGATGAGCTAGACAAATTTCTATTATGGTTTAATACTTCGTCAAATAAGCAAGACGATATAGATTTGGTCATAAAAGCAGGTGTTACTCATTTATGGTTTGTGACTCTGCATCCATTTGATGATGGAAACGGACGACTAACACGAGCACTCACAGAACGAATGCTGGCAAAAAGCGATAACAGTGCCCAACGCTTTTATAGTATGTCAGCGCAAATTCTCAAACAGCGCAACGACTATTACAAAATATTAGAACGTACGCAAAAAGGTGATAAAGATATCACGGATTGGCTGGTGTGGTTTTTGCAAACGCTAGAGCAATCCCTCATTATAGCTCAAGAAACCACGGATAAAATTATCAATAAGGCAGGCTTTTGGCAGACGCATCGACAGCATGCTTTAAATGATAGGCAAGTGAAGATGTTAAATATTTTGCTGACTGATTTTTATGGCAAACTCACCACTAAAAAATGGGCGACCATGACTAAGTGTTCTATAGACACGGCACTACGAGATATTAATGATTTAATAGAGAAGGATATGATGCAAAAATCTGTAGCATCAGGGCGCAGTACGAGTTATGAGTTGGTTTTATGATAAAACTATATTGTTCAAGTCTGCTATGGCAGCAATAAAGTATACAAATAAGCGGTAATAGAGACAACCCATTCAGTGACATAATATGAGTAGTTCCATTATGAATGTCTAAAATATTCGATACGATAAGGAAGTCTTAACTTTATAAGAGGGTTGCATCTACAAGATCTTTTTTGTATGTACAGGAGACCAACATAGAGCCCAAGCTGATTGCTCAAGATGATAAAAGCGCTTAGACTTTGTTATACATCTACTGTGCAGTTATTGGTTGTAGAAAATAAAGCAAGATGTCTTACTCCTATGTGATAAATGTGCATTATCATTTTAGTGTTGATTTATAAATGGTCACAAATAGCTTTTCTAGTCTTGTTTAATATCGATAACTTCCTAGCAGATATCAGTCTCATTAATTTATTAGGGAATGAAAAAAGATTTGATGAAGAATAAAACGGCCTTCGACTCTTAAAGCCAAAGGCTGCTTAAATAGTCTAGAAGGTAGTATGTGCTAGACACACAAATACCTAGTTATATTTTACGATGACATCGCTCCCCTCAAGCTCGACTTTATACGTGTCGAGTATAATGTTTTCATCATCTAGGCATTGACCTGTGACAAGATTAAAGCGCTGCTTATAAATAGGTGAGGCGACATATAGCACATTTTCAGCAGAGCCATCCTCGTTGGTAATAGTCGTGCCGCCAATCAGACCTCTAGACAAGACGTTGGCTTGACTGAACGGATCATAATTATCAAGCGCAAATAACTGTGTCTGCTTCGTGCAAAAAATAGCCACTTGTTTTCCGTTTACGAGCGCACAGACACCTGTCTCGGGAATAATATCATTGATTTTACACACAGTGAGCTGAGTCATCAGAAGATCCTTAATAGTAAAATATAAATGAGTCCAACAACAAAAAATATTATTTAGCGTCCAATATTAATAGACGCCGACACGTTAAGATTACGCTAATTCGGTCACTTTTATTTGCGTCTTTTCCATGTCGGTTGCAGGGCGAATCTGCTCTCGCTCAGTGACGAATACCACATTGTCATCGCCTTGTTCACTATTAACAAAATGACGGAAACGTTTGAGCTTTTCACTATCAGTAATGGTGGCTTTCCATTCACAAACATAGTTGTCGATGAGTAGTTGCATCTGTGACTCTAGCTCCTCAGCGATACCTAAACTGTCCTCAATAATAACGGCCTGTAGATACTCAAGTCCACCTTCAAGGCTCTCGCGCCATTTAGAGGTACGTTGAAGCTTATCTGCGGTCTTGATATAAAACATGATAATACGGTCGATATATTTGACAACTGTATCCGTATCAAGATCCGTTGCGAATAGCTCTCCATGACGCGGGGTCATGCCACCATTACCGCAGACAAAGAGATTCCAACCTTTTTCAGTGGCAATAATTCCAAAATCTTTGCTTTGCGCTTCAGCGCACTCACGGGTACATCCAGATACGCCCATTTTTATTTTATGTGGTGAGCGTACTCCTTTGTAGCGGTCTTCTAGTCTAAGTGCTAAACCCACACTGTCATCGACACCGTAGCGACACCAGTTGTTGCCCACACAAGATTTCACTGTACGCAGAGATTTACCATAAGCATGCCCTGTCTCAAACCCAGCATCTACCAGTTGTGTCCAGATATCGGGCAGTTGGTCTAAACGTGCGCCAAATAAGTCGACGCGCTGACCGCCAGTGATTTTGGTATACAGATTGAACTCTTTGGCGACTTGTCCGAGTATGATAAGTTTATCTGCAGTGATTTCACCGCCAGGCACGCGTGGCACGACCGAATAAGTGCCATCTTTTTGAATATTGCCTAGATAGTAATCGTTGCTGTCTTGCAGTGGTGTGAGTTCGGGTTTGAGTACATAATCATTCCAGCAAGACGCCAAAATAGAGGCAACGGTTGGTTTGCAAATCTCGCAGCCATGACCACTACCGTGCTCATCTAATAGCGCATCAAATGTCTTAATGCCTTGTACCCGAATCAAGCTATACAACTCCTGACGTGAGTAAGCAAAGTGCTCACACAGATCATTATTGACTTCAAAACCAAGCGCGGTTAGTTGATAACCTAATGTGTCTTTTACCATAGGTGCACAGCCACCACAGCCGGTACCGGCACTGGTACATGATTTTACCTCTGCCATGGTATAGGCACCGTCTTCAACGGCGGCACAAATAGCACCTTTGGTGACGTTGTAACAAGAGCAAATCGTGGCGCTATCGGGCAGGTTCTCGATACCCATGGTGGGTTTTTCTACGTTGGGTAGGATCAGGCTTTCAGGATGCGTAGGCAGGTCAATATCGTTTAGAAATAGCTGCAAGAGATTGTTGTAATCCTCAGTGTCACCTACCAATACAGCGCCCAGTAGCCGCTTATTATCCGCTGTGGTTACCAGTTTTTTATAGATACCCTCAGCAGGGTTTTGGTATAAATAGCTCAAACTGTTTTCTGTTGCACCGTGCGCATCGCCGATACTGCCCACATCTACACCCATCAATTTGAGTTTGGTGCTCATGTCAGCGCCTGTAAAGGTCTGAGCGTGATCGCCTGCAATTTGAGCGGCGCAAATACTGGCCATGCTATAACCTGGCGCGACCAAGCCAAAAACGGTGTTGTCCCATACGGCGCACTCTCCAATGGCATATACATTCGGGGCATTGGTACGGCAGGCCTCATCAATCAGAATACCGCCACGGGTGCCGATTTCAATACCGCATTCAGGGTTGCTTTTGATAATGCCATCTTGCGGACGAATACCCGCACTAAAGACGATCATGTCGGTATCTAATGAGGTATCATCAGCGAACTGCATGGTTAAATGACACGATGCTTCATTCGATAGGGTATTGTCGATAATGGCCTTAGTATTTTTACCTGTTAGTACTTTGACGCCAAGGCCTTCAATTTTACGCTTTAAAATATCACCGCCAGCAGCATCGAGCTGTACGCCCATCAGCTGAGGCGCAAACTCGACTACGTAAGTCTCTAATCCTAGTGTGACTAGGGCTTTGGCTGCCTCAAGGCCAAGCAGGCCACCCCCGACCACGACACCTTTTTTGACTTTTGGCTTCTCAGCAGTACTGAGAATATCATCCAAATCTTTAATCGTACGATAGACATGACAGTGCGGATGCTCGCGCCCTGGAATTGGCGGCACAAACGGATAGGAACCTGTTGCTAATACCAATTCAGCATAGTCTATCTGGGTACCGTCTTCCGTGCTGATACATTGATTGGCGGCATCGATGTTTGTGATTCGCTGATTGAGATGCAACTGAATCTGCGCATCCTCATACCTGCTCAAGTCCACTAAGTTTAGTTTACTCACATCTTTATGTTCAAAATAGCTTGATAGATACACCCGGTCATAAGCTGGGCGATCCTCTTCAGCAAATACGTGAATCTCAAACTGATCGTGTAAGCCTTGCTCTATGGCTCGCTCGATAAAGTGATGTCCCACCATACCGTTACCAATCACCACTAATTTAGCTTTATTCATCGTACTTACTATAGTGCTGCTCATATGCCTATCCTCAGTAATGTGTTTGCTTAAATACTTTCATCTAATGTCCCATCCAAAAGTCGCAAGTTAATTTTTAGATGGTTCAATGATAGATAGTCGTTAATACTTAGATGCCTATAACGATTAAGCCCTCAATAATCGTGCCAAACACAATTAATGACATTCAATTATCGAACCCTTATATAGTTAAAAAATATGTAGCCTTACCAGTTTATAAGGTCATGCCAGTACTTTTGGCGATACTATTTTCTATGGTAAGTAATTGCTTAACATAATCTTTTTAGCAACTATTATTTATATTCTATGCACCAAAATAGTTGCAAAAATGCACCAAATTGGTTTCGATTGTCACTTTAAAGGTGCATCGCTTACTTTACTTAACCGAGAGGTAACTTAGTTTTATCTAAGCAATATTATTTAATTGGGATGCCTTTAGAGCCATCTGGTACAAAGAATAGCCCTATTAAAAAAGATGATGTTTTATATCTATGTCAATTTTATATTTGCAGCTGGCACATCCATTGCACTCTCTTAATGGTCGCAACTGATAAGTTTCTGACTCATAACGTGTTTTTATAACTTTAATGTTAGCCATTTGAGGAAATCGTCTATGCCTTTATCGAAACCTGATGTGCCAAATAAAAACAACCTGAATATCTTTTCTTTTAGCGGTAAAAACAAAATTCTCCATCTTGGGTGGATGGCGTTTTTTTTCACCTTTTTCGTGTGGTTTAACCATGCGCCATTCTTATCTGCGATTGGGGAGAGTTTGAACCTCACCAAAGACCAGGTAAAAACTTTATTGATATTAAATGTTGCCTTGACTATCCCAGCTCGGGTCATCATTGGCATGTTGACCGATCGCTTTGGTCCTCGGCTTGTTTACACTGCAATTTTAGCCATTGGGGCAATTCCCTGTTTCACCTTCGCTTTTGCACAAGACTACAATACGCTAGCCCTATCACGCTTTTTATTAGGTTTTGTTGGTGCAGGGTTTGTGGTTGGCATTCGTCTCATGAGTGACTGGTTCCCTGCCAATGAGCTGGGTACAGCTGAAGGTATCTATGGGGGCTGGGGAAATTTCGGCTCTGCCGCCGCGGCACTGCTACTACCGACAGTCGCTATTGCGGCCGCTGCTGTCTTTGGCGGTGAGGAAGGTTGGCGTTATGCAACGGCTACCTCAGGGATGGTTATGATGCTCTATAGCGTGATTTTTTATAAGATGGTACGTGATACCCCTAAGGGTGCTACGTATTTCAAACCTAAAAAATCGGGTGCCATGATGGTGACTTCATCAGGTGACTTCTGGCTCATGATGGTATTTAAACTGCCAATGTATTTGGCATTGGCCTTATTAGCGTGGAAATTATCACCAGCTGGTGTGAGTTTGCTGAATCAGGCAAGTGTCAACATTGTCTATATTGCGTTGGTGGTGTTATATGTTTATGAATTTATCAGTAGTTATCGTTTTAATAAGGAAGTATTTACCACACCTGTGCCAAAAGCTCACCGATATGACTTTAAGCAAGTCGGTATTTTGAATATTTTATACTTTGCGACTTTTGGCTCAGAGTTGGCCGTGGTGTCTATGTTGCCGCTTTTTTATCAAGAGACTTTTAACTTATCGATTGTCATGGCAGGTGTCTTGGCATCAAGCTACGCCTTTATGAATCTGATGTCGCGTCCTGGCGGCGGCTGGTTGAGTGATAAATTCGGTCGTAAAATCACTCTTTTGATTCTCACCGCAGGTTTGGCTGTTGGTTATCTGTTGATGGGTATCGTTGACTCTTCATGGCCGATCGCGCTTGCGCTATTGATTACTATGTTCTGCTCTTTCTTTGTACAGGCGGGTGAGGGAGCAGTGTTCGCTGTGATTCCTTTGATTAAACGCAGTATGACCGGGCAGTTTGCAGGGATGACAGGCGCCTACGGTAACGTAGGGTCAGTGGTCTATCTAACTGTACTAAGTCTGGTATCGTATCAGGTGTTTTTCTTTGTGATTGCCGCAACGGCTGTGGTTGGCTTCTTGGCGCTGTTTTTATTAAAAGAGCCTGAAGGCGTCATCATTGAAGAGATGCCAGATGGCAGCTTTGCTCAAATACAAGTGAGCTAAACTATGCATGAGAGCGTCAAACAAGCGCCTAAACAAACAAATCAAGTAAGCAGCCATGATGCGGACGTTGCATTGTGGCTGCCTGATTTTTTTACGATGGCAGGACGCAAAGCTGATAATCAAGATAGCCTACTCATAACGACCTGCCTACCTTATGGGTTTCCATCGTTATCATCGTCAGCGCTTCATGGGGCTCATCCCTCTTTTACAGCGCCTTTATTGGTGCTGATGGCTGATGGGGTCAGTGCTTGCCAGTTTCCCAAACAAGCCAGTCAGTCAGTGATAAACACGGTGGCACACCATATCACCTCAAAACTTGCAGAGATGGTACAGACAGATAGGGTGCAAGCAAATGAGATATCAAACGAATCTCAAGAGCAATCGCCAAATCCACTACACCGCTTTGATGACGATCAAGTTGCCATCGTGATTAAGGAGGCGGTGCACCAAGCCAATGATGCGCTTTATTTCCCGCAAGCGTATGAGCGCCTGCCAGCTTTATTATCGACTTTATCAGGATTGCTATGCATAGGCGACCGTATTCATCTGTTTCATACGGGCGATTCTCGTATCTATCGTATCGGTATCGACAGTATGGTGCTATTGACCAAAGACCATCATATCCACCACGGACGGGATAAAGGAGCACTGTCTGCTGCTATCGGTGCTGACACACGAGTGGAGCTGCAACAATCTGTGTTCACTTTGCACCAAAACGAGTGTTTGGCGCTCATGACCGATGGGGTTTATGAGTCAATTACGCCAGCAGAGTTACAGTTTGAGCTGTGTGCTGCGGTACAGGCCATGCACCAATCAGTAGCATGTCCCAATCAAATCATCGACCATCTTCAGATGAGCCAGCGTTTATGTGAGCACGCCTTTAGCGAGGGTAGCCACGATAATCTCAGTGTAATCATGCTCGGTATGAACGATAAAATCATAAAGAGTAAAACGCACCGAGAAACAGATAACGGCATTGCGCTTGATCAGGGTGTGGATAGCGACAGTAGTCACGCTCAGGATATCAATCACTATCGCTTACCAACGGGCTTGGCAGTAGGGGCACAGATTGATAATTTTGTGATCAAAAAAATCATCGCGCGTACGGCTCGCAGTGAGGTGTATTTAGTAGAGGATAACGATCAGCATGCATTTGTTTTGAAATCGCCAAG
The DNA here is from genome assembly GCF_059693765.1 of Psychrobacter sp. CR212. NCBI lineage: Bacteria > Pseudomonadati > Pseudomonadota > Gammaproteobacteria > Moraxellales > Moraxellaceae > Psychrobacter > Psychrobacter sp. CR212. The sequence goes on from NZ_JCATIF010000001.1 coordinate 496,809, forward strand.
TCTCAATGTCATTGCTGATGGGCATTATCTACGTGAGTTTTTAAAGGAACGTAAAATCGGTTTGAGCCTGTCCAAGCACAAACGTATTGGTGAGCCCGCTTACAATCAAGTGAACCCCAATAGCGTATCCTCCCATGACGCGCTTTTAACCAGTGATGTCTCTAAAAAACTGAATGCTACTTTCAATGCGTCTAATGCGTCGGGGCTTTTGCGCTACTACCCAGTGCCTGCCAGTAGCACTTATTTATATCATTTAACGGAATATATCGAAGGGGAGAGCCTACGAGTTTTTATGGATCGTCAAGCCCCTTGTGATATTTGGCAAACTTACGATTTACTCACTAAGATCGGCATGGCGGTCCGTGTGATGCATCGAAACTACCTACTGCATCAAGATATCAAGCCTGAAAATATATTATTAACTCAATCAGGTGCGGTCAAGTTAATCGACTTTGGCTCTGCTAGCTCCTCCATACTAAAAGACAGTACGCGTCCTCCTAATGGCGATTTGCACTACGCTGCACCAGAATATTACACCGATGCCCCAAAAGGCGTGCATTCTGATTTGTTTTCCATTGCCGTGATTGGTTATGAGTTACTCACAGGTGAGCTACCATTTAGCTCGCAAGAGTTGATGAACCCATCCGCCTCACTGATCGTACCTGCCGAGCGCCTGCGTCAAAACCGAGTACCCGCTACCAGCCAGCAAGCGTTGATGCGTGCACTACACTCTAGTACGCAGGCAAGGTATCAAGCGATTGGCGAGTTCTTACAAGACTTTAATCCCGATAATAGTAACAATACCAGAGACCCTGAACCGCTGATCATACGTCATCCCTTATTGGTTTGGCACAGCATTTGCTTTATTCAATTTGTCATTATCATATCGTTGCTGATTTATTTTTCATAGAACCTTGTTAAACGTAAATAGTACGACAAGCCATTTTACTCAACGCTGCGTGTTGCGGCTAAGGAATGATTTTCCTATGTCACTTGATTCACCAGAACCAACCCATACTGCTTTCTCTACCAATGCTTCTTCTTCTAGACGTCAGACTACTGCGGGCATCGTTATTATAGGCGCTGGGATGGCAGGCAGTCGTTTTGCCATTGAGCTGGCACGTGCCCAGCAGCAAAGCAGCCAAGAAAAAGGCGCAGCTCATTTACCCATCACGCTGATTAGCAAAGAACCGCAAGTGGGCTACAACCGTATCATGCTGTCACCCGTACTCTCAGGAGAGTCGGTTTTTGAAGAGACATATTTATACGAGCTAGCAGAATATGAGCAATTGGGTATCACGGTATTGGCTGGCACGTCGGTAGATGCAATTGAAACCAATAAGCGGCGTGTCAAATTGAGTGATGGACAAGCCCTAGATTATACCGAGCTGGTGCTTGCTACTGGCTCACAAGCTCGCGTCATCCCTTTTACCAATCATGATGCTAAGGGGGTTCATGTATTTCGAGAGATTGCTGATGTGCAGGTATTGACGGAGTACGCGCGCCAAGCAAAAAAGGGTCTTGTCATTGGTGGTGGGGTGCTGGGTCTGGAAGCCGCTTGTGCTTTGGCGTCTCAAGGGGCAGATATGACAGTGGTTCATGTCGATAGTCATGTTCTCAACCGACAGCTTGATATGCCCGCCGCTCATCTGCTACAAGCAGAGCTCTTCAGTCGAAGTGTCAAGCTGGAGGTGTTAGCCAACACAGAATGTATTACGGTCAATGATCAACACGAGGTTAATGGTCTGTTGTTAAAGGATGGCCGCACACTGCCAGCAGACTTTATTGTCATGGCCGTTGGTGTCATCCCCAATACGACACTGGCGCAGCAAAGTGGTCTTGATGTTAACCGAGGTATCCTCGTAGATAACTTTATGCATACAAGCTGTCCTCATGTCTATGCGATTGGTGAGTGTATAGAACTGGATGGTGAGCTGTTCGGTATGGTAGCCCCTGTCAACCAACAGGTGGATACTTTGGTTTCTGTCCTAAAAGAGTCGAGCGTCTCAAGTAGTAGGAGACTTAGTAGTGACTCACGAATAACCGAATACAAAAACCACTGGCGTCCCTTTATCAGCAAGCCTTTATCTTTAAAATTAAAAGTATCTGGCATCGCCGCTTTTTCAGCAGGTCAGATTGCTTTTGATGATATTGAAATGGCACAGATAGAGCGCGTGGTTTATCAGCAAACGAGCCTCGATCATTATCTTTGTCTCTATATTAAAGCAAGCAAACTTATTGGCACGGTACTGTACGGTGATGTGAGTGAAAGCGGGTTTTATAGTCAGCTGATCACTGATGGCAGTGACATATCCTCGATAAAAGAAGACCTTATCTTTGGCGAAGCCTATTGCGATGTAGAGAAAATAGAAGCAGCTGGGCCCGAATCTGCCGTGCCAAGTGACGCACACCTAATAGGAGAGGCCTCATGAGCAGCACCATCTTAAATGACGATCAATCCCTCAGTGTCGTACCGTCCTCTCGCATTACAACTTACACTGAGGATTTGATCAGTCCTATTCGTACCACTTGTCCTTACTGCGGCGTAGGCTGCGGCGTACTAGCAAACATCGATGAGGCAGGTGTAGTCAGCGTGACAGGCGATCCTGATCATCCAGCAAACTTCGGCAAACTCTGCTCAAAAGGCAGTGCATTGGCACAAACATTGGGCACTGAACGCAGGTTGACACAGCCTTATTATCAAGACAAACAGCGAACAATAGCAAAAGGACAACCGATAGATACGCAGCCTGTCGAGTGGGAGGCAGTATTGGATGATATTGCCAGTCGTTTGAATAACACTATCGCGACACACGGGCGTGACAGCGTAATGTTTTATGTGTCAGGGCAGCTGCTTACTGAGGATTACTACGTTGCCAATAAGTTCATTAAAGGCTTTATTGGTAATAATAATATCGATTCCAATTCGCGTCTTTGTATGTCCTCAGCGGTTGCAGGGCATAAGCGTGCTTTTGGTGCAGACTTAGTGCCTAGTAATTATGAAGATTTAGAGTCTTGTGATTTATTGGTGCTGGTGGGCTCCAATATGGCGTGGTGCCATCCTATCTTATTCGGACGGTTTTTAGCCGCCAAAAAGCGTGATCCTAATAAAAAACTGATCGTGATTGATCCGCGTCGTACTGATTCTTGTGAATTTGCCGATTTGCACGTGCCCGTTGCTGTTGGCACGGATACGCACTTATATAACGGACTGCTGCATTATCTTGAGCAAGAAGGCTGTGGTGATAAAGACTATCTTAAGCAGTGTCATGATGTTAAGCCCGCCTTAGAGGCCGCAAAAACATGGACGATTGATAAAGTGGCGACGGCATGTGGTATCAGTGCGGATCTGGTACAGGAGTTTTATGCGCTGGTCGCTGCAAATGATAAAACCGTCACGGCATTTAGCATGGGTGTCAACCAATCTGCAAGTGGTACCGACAAGGTCAATGCCATTATCAATACTCACTTGTATACTGGGCGAGTGGGCCGAGTAGGTGCAAGTCCGTTTTCACTCACCGGTCAGCCAAATGCGATGGGCGGGCGCGAAGTCGGTGCATTAGCTAACCTGCTTGCCGCACATCTAGACCTAGACAACGAGCAGCATCGTCATTTGGTGGCTGATTTTTGGCAAGCGCCGCAACCGCTTGCCGCAGAAGTTGGGGTAAAAGCTTGCGATGCTGCTGATGCCATACTAGATGGCCGTATCAAAGCCATCTGGATTATGGCGACCAACCCTGTCGTCAGCTTGCCTGAGGCTGATAAGTTTCGCCGCGCATTGGCTACCTGTGATTTGGTGATTGTATCTGACTGCTCCGTCGACAGCGATACGGTTAAGTGTGCAGATATTGTTTTGCCTGCACAGGGTTGGGGGGAGAAATCAGGCACAGTGACCAATTCGGAGCGCCGCATCTCGCGCCAGCGGGCGTTAATGCCTGCACTCGGACAAGCAAAGCCTGACTGGTGGATACTATCGCAAGTCGCTAAACGCATGGGTTTGACAGGGTTTGATTATCAGCATCCTAGGGATATATTTAATGAGCATATCGCTCTGACAGCTTATAGAAATGATACCAGTCAAGATGTATCAGAAAACAATCAACCGCGCCATCTTAATTTAGCAAAAGATCTTTCGCCAATGGTAGTAGGGGCGATAGCATCGATAGAGGAAAGCCCAAACCATCTTAAGCAGCAAAATAAAAACGTATTCTCTTTCAGTCATGACGCATATGATGTCATGACACCGTTTCAGTGGGGCGGCGCACGTATTACACCTAGCAAAACGAAATTTATTGCCATTACGCCTCCCAGTCACGCCAGTATACCCAATAGGCATACGCAACGATTGAGCTCGAAAAGCGCTCATAGTAAAAAAAATAACGGCAGTCATACGTTTCATCAGAATGACTCAGGGGCATTAGACCTACGGCTGATTACAGGTAGGCTTCGCGATCAATGGCATACGATGACGCGCACAGGACTTGCACCGCAGCTCAACCAACACGAGTCTGTACCAACGCTCACCGTGCATCCAAATGATGCCAAGCAGCTCGGTGTTGACCAAGGCGATTATGTACAGCTACGTCCCTGCTATGAGAAAAACTTATCAATAAATAGCCAGCCGCCGCGTACGGTCGCGAGCACCACTACAGACAGTCAGGTGCTCGCCCAAGTTGCCATCAGCGACAGTATGAGTGCAGGCGATGCCTTTATGCCGATGCATTGGAGCAACGCCTTTGCTCGTTTTGCTCGCGTAGGCACGCTGATCCCAACGATCGTTGATCCACATTCAGGACAGCCTGAATTAAAAAATTCTGCAATCAGCGTGATGCCTGTGCCGATGAAAACTTATGGCAAGATTTTGGTGCATCCTGATCTACAAGACACCATGATAGTGCATCTGCGTGAGACTTTATTAGATTTTGAGAAAGAGCCTGAGGATCAAGGAGTGCTGATACCTTCTTTTGATACAAATACAATTTTTGATACAAATACAATTTCTGAAAGATCAAACTCATTACCCGCATTGACATGGAGTTTAAGTCGTCAAACCAATAGCGTCTTGATTACTTTAGCCAGTCCTGTAGACAAAGTCATCAGTAAACTGCTTGACGCTGAGTACTGGCAAAATTTTATCAATACCTATCAAACATCTCTCACCGATAAATCGATCAATAGTGCCTTTACTTGCAGCAAGCAAGCAAAGCAGCTTCGCTTCGTCTCGACGCAGGTAGAGGCAAATAATAAAGTGATAGATCGGGCATCGATTAGTACGTCAAAGTCTGACATACCAAGCGATCAGCTACTGCTCAGCATTTGTTTTGCGCCGCAAGTGGCGCAGCTACCCAGTATGCATTGGCTTAACAATTGCTTTGCCAGTACTGATGCGATACCAGAGAACCAACGCTATAAGTGGTTGCTGGCAGGTCGTCCAGCGACGGGGTATGTTGATCCAGGTGCATTAGTATGTTCATGTATGGCTGTTGGAGAGAATATTATTATCGAAACAATTACCAAGCAGCAGTGTATGAGTGCCCACGCGGTTGGAAAGGCATGCCGAGCAGGGACTAACTGCGGTTCATGTGTGAGTCAAATTAATGCCTTGATCGATAGGTATGCGTCTTAAGTAGTGCTTGTTGCAAAGTTTGATCGTTAATATGGCATAGGGCTTGCACCGTATTTTATATGCTCTTCTTTTCTTAGGTATGCCATTGTTAGGTGCAGAGTTGCGCGTTATTAACAGTGTTATTAGGAGTTATTACCATGACTGATTCATCTACCTTCATTGCCGCATTAACTTCACAGAATTTACCCAATATAAATTGTCATATTAGAGTGAGCGATGAGCCATCAGGTATAGAAAAAAATGTGAAAACGGGCACGGTACATCTGGTTGGTGCAGGTTCTGGCGATCCTGAGCTACTCACGTTAAAAGCATTACGAGTAATGCAAAAAGCAGATGTCGTGCTCTATGATAGTTTAGTTTCAGAGGATATTTTAGATATGTGTGCGCTGACGGCAGAGAAGATATTTGTCGGTAAGCGCCGTGCCAATCACGCACTACCACAAGAAGGTATCAATGAGCTACTGGTCAAACACGCGCTAGCAGGCAAAACGGTCGTTAGGCTCAAAGGTGGCGACCCCTTTATATTTGGACGCGGCGGAGAGGAGCTGCAAGAAGTGGTGCGTCATGGTATTCATTTTGAATCTATTCCTGGTATCACTGCTGCTAGTGCGGCCGCAAGTAGAGCAGGTATTCCCTTGACACACCGTGATCATGCGCAAGCCGTAAAATTTGTGACCGCTTGCAAAAAGTTGGGCGCACCTAATAATGACTACGATGAACTCTTAGACAGTACGCAGACGGTTGTCTTTTATATGGGGTTGAATCGACTAGATGAGATGACCCAAGGGCTAATTGCCGCAGGGCGCGACAGTAATACACCTTTTGCTGTGATTAGTCATGCCAGTTTGCCAACGCAGCAGCTTCTTATCGGTACGCTTGGTAATATCGCGGAGCAGCAAGCTGAGGCAAAATTACCAACACCTGCGCTATTGATTATGGGTGATGTGGTTAATTTATATCATGAGTTTGCAAACTACAACCTTGGTGCGTTAGGCAAAAGTACCTTTATTGACGTTCAAAACGTTGTTAGCAGTCATGATTTAGTCAGTAATTTGGAGGTTGTCACGTAGGATAGAAGCATATTAGTGCCAAGCGATAATAGTGCTTAGCACTTTTATAGTATGTCAGCGCAAACACTTAAACAGGGTAATGACTACTACAAAATACTAAAACGCATGTAAAAGTAGACGATGTAATAAAAAGAGTATGATGCAAGGTACGATGACTTTGGATACATTAAGAGTTAGTTCAGCAGACTGGTATAAGTGGTTCCATTATACCAGTCTGTTTTAAGTAGTCTATTAATAGGTTCAAAGGGTTAAATAGCTGGTTCCCTTGGAGCATACTTATAAAATTTACACCAGTGTTTGATTACAGTCCCCTAAATTTGACAGTCTTACCATATCAAAGTAAAGCGACCAAGATTGACCCCTGCCGTCAAATCCGTACAGTTAAACTTGGGAGATTTTAGTTACGCAGCTTGACGATAATAATCAAACCACACCTGTCTTGGCGATTTATAACTCAAACCCTTTTGAATCCTCGTTTGGTTGTAGTACAGCTCAATATAGCCAATGATATCGCTGATGGCTTCGAACCTTGTTTTATAGTCTTCGTGATACACCAACTCATTCTTTAATACGCCCCAGAAACTTTCTATCGGAGCGTTGTCGAAACAATTGCCTTTGCCACTCATAGATCCTGTAAACTGATGCTGTTTAATGATCTTGTGGTAGGCATGGCTACAGTACTGACTGCCTCTGTCAGAATGAACGATTAGCCCTTTAGTAGGTCGTTTGTTCTTGATGGCCATGTTCAATGCTTTGCATACTAGATCAGCGGTCATACGCTTGTTAATAGCGTAACCGACAAGCTCTTTGGTGTATAAGTCTTTAACACCTGCTAAGTATAGCCAACCTTCATCTGTCCAAATATAAGTGATGTCACTGACCCAAGCCTCATTAGGGCGATTGGCATTAAATTTCTGTTCTAGACGGTTTGGATAGATAAGCTTGTTATGGTTTGAGTTGGTCGTGACTTTAAAGCGCTTGTGACGACGGCATTTAATGCCGCACTCTTCTTTAATGCGTCTAACCATATATTTACTTATGGCATACCCTTGCCCTGTAAGGTAAGCATGCAATCGCTCATAGCCATAGCGCTGCTTAGTCTCATCATGAGCCACGACGCGAACTAGCAACTCACACTGATTGCGATGAATCTGCTGACAGCTGATATGACGACTTAGCCAGATGTAATAGCTTGATGGCTTAACATCTAATACGTGACACATGCAGGTAATGCTAAATATTTTCTGGTTATCCTTGATAAAGACGTACTTGACTAGCTGTCACTGCGGACATAGCCCTTCGCCTTGCGTCACTAAAACAGTCTCCCAGACTGTTTCTTAACGTTCCTCATTCGCGAAGTACGCCGTGGCCTCATTCGAGCATAGCTCTTATCTTGCGTCGGGGCGAAGCAGTGCTTCGCTTTATCCCTCCTCATTTAGTATTTCGCGCTCCTCTTCGGCAACCTTAAGCTGGCGTTTGAGCTGCTTTATCTCTTGAAGAGCACTTATAAGATCAAGATCGTATTGAGCTGTTCCTGCAAGTTTGCCTTGATTGGCTTTGTTGTTCCAGTTCGATAAGGTTTGCATGGCGATGCCAAGCTGCTTTGCGGTCGCTGAAATATTGCCGTTGTTGTCTGATATCTTCTTGACGACTTCGGCTTTGAATTCTTCACTATAAGTTCTTACTTTCTTGGTCATGGTAAACTCCTGTTATTACGCTTAGTTTACCAAGTTTAGTTGTACGGTTTCTTCAGCATAGCTCACTCAAAGCTAAGTCTAAGTTTCAATATATGAAAAATAGTAAAGCCATAGGAGCAATGACTTTTATGGCTTTTTTAATTTGGAGGTTTTATCCTAGATTCTATGTAACTGCCGTTTAGATTAAAGGCTTACTAATACGATCATCAAACATAATCATAAAGTGATTTTCTGATGTCTTTAGGGTAGTCAAAGAATACCATCCTAGTTACTGCGTCAATAAAAAATAGGTTATATCAGCTGATTCTCTTGCCTGTAATGGCTTGGTGTTATGCCATAGTTTTTTTTGAAGGCGCTAGAGAATGCACTGTTATCGATAAAGCCGCTTGCTAGTACAATTTGGCTAATAGGCAGCGTAGTATGTTTAAGAATATATTTGGCGTGTTCAAGGCGCAATCGCACGTAATACTGTTGCGGTGAACAACTAAAATTTTTGTTAAATATGCGCTGTAATTGTCTACTTGATAGTCCAAGATGATGGGCAATATCCTTAACGCTTAAAGGCTCTTCAAGATTGGTTTTCATCAATGCAATAGCATCTATTACATTGGTATAGCTACTGCTCAGTATTTTTGGCTTGGGCATATGCTGTACGTAAGTAGGCTCACGTATAGAGGTGATAATAAACATGTCTTGTATCTTGGAAACGATATGATGACCATGATGCTTATTGATGATATGTAAAGTCATATCCAATGCGCAAGCTCCACCTGAACAAGAATATAGCTGCGGTGCTATTGTAAATATTTGGTCATTAAAAATAACACCTGGATAGCTTTCTTGGGCTACGCTGATGTTCTCCCAATGCAATGAGGCTGCTTGCTGCTCAAGTAAGCCCGCAGCAGCCAATGCTAGCGCTCCTGTACACAAACCGCCAAGTGCAATATCCCGTACTGCCAATCGCTGAATTAAGGTAATGAGCCTACTAGATTCCAAGTAATCTGTTTGGTGTCCTCCGCATACAAATACCAAGTCGCAGGTTAATAAGTAGTCGAGTGGTGCAGTATGACTTAACTTAATACCGTTACTACTACTGGTTTTATTGTCATCGAACCCTGCCACCACCCACGAGTATAAGAGTTGCTCGCTCACATAATTCGCCATTCGAAGTGGCTCAATGATATTGCTGAACGCGAGCATGGTAAAGCCATTAATCAGTAGAAACCCAATACGCCTAGGCTTGTCTATCATCTTTTCAGTTATCTGAGTCATTTTTTATCGCCTTCAGAACATACCTAAAATTCTGGCTAATGTTAAGTTGTTTTTCTATATGTCCGATTATAAACATAAAATGTCGCTTATGAAAAAATACCTTATTAATTTTACCTCTATTATCGAACGTGTTCTCAGTTAATTATTACCTACTTTGGAGACGTTCCATGTCAGCACTAAAAGACCTTACTAGCACGTTATCTTCTACAGATTTTTCTCGAAAATCGATGAATTCATTAAGCCTAACCTCTTTAGATGGCTCATTAGATAATCTGTATCTCCCAAGTCTAATCGAAATTAAAAACGGCCAGAAAGTGCAACCGACTTTTAGTCATCAAGAATATGCAAATCGTCATGAGAAACTTCGTGAGTATTTAGATAATCATGGCATTGTGGCGGCGCTTTTCACCTCGATACATAACATCAATTACTATTCTGACTTTATATATTGCTCTTTTGGGCGACCTTATGGACTAGTCGTTACTTCAAAAGAAGTCGTGTCAATCTCTGCCAATATCGATGGTGGACAGCCTTGGCGGCGTACTGTGGGCGACAATAATATTGTTTACACTGATTGGCAGCGTGATAACTATTTCAAAGCCATTGCTCAACAAATTCCTCATCACGGCCGTGTAGGTATTGAGTTTGATCATTTACCAATGGATCGCTTTGCTAAGCTCAAAGCTATTTTACCCAATGTAGAGTTTGTTGATATTAGCCTAGCATGTATGACCATGAGAATGGTTAAGTCCTCTGAAGAGATAGCGCTAATAACAAAGGGCGCTCAGGTCTGTGATATTGGTGGGGCGGCATTGGTACAGGCTGTTTATGATGGCGTGCCCGAATACGAAGTTGCCTTGGCATCTACACAAGCGATGGTGAAGGCTATTGGGGAGCAGTTTAGTCAAGTAGAGCTCATGGATACATGGACATGGTTTCAGTCAGGTATTAATACGGATGGTGCCCACAATCCAGTAACCAATCGTCGTGTCCAGTCGGGTGATATATTGAGTCTTAACTGTTTTTCTATGATAGCAGGCTACTATACCGCGCTTGAACGCACATTGTTCTTGGATAAATGTGATGCAGATTCACTACGCTACTGGCAGATAAATTGTGAAGTGCATGAAGCAGGTCTTGAGCTTATAAAACCTGGCGTGCGCTGCTGCGATATCGCACATGAGCTGAATAAAGTTTATGCAAAATACGACTTATTAGAAAAACGCAGCTTTGGTTACGGACATTCTTTTGGTGTGCTCAGCCATTATTATGGACGCGAGGCAGGACTTGAACTACGTGAAGATATTGAAACAGTGCTTGAGCCAGGTATGGTCATCTCTATGGAGCCGATGATTATGATTCCAGAGGGCATGCCGGGTGCTGGCGGTTATCGAGAGCATGATATTTTAGTCATCAATGAGACGGGCGCTGATAATATCACAGGCTTTAAGTACGGCCCTGAGCATAATATTATCGGTCGTTAATGTAGGGGAGTGTCATCAATAAATACTGTCTATATTGAGTGGGCTACCATGAATAAGTTTCTTATTTTAAGCCCGCCAACATAGATGATGATGCGCCTCGCACAATGCAATTATTTTCACATTTTACTTATTAAGGAAATAACACTATGGACCTGTTTCTTAACAGCTGGACGTTATTTTGGTTTTTGACCATTAATGTACTGACGCTATTACTGGCAGTGAGTTATTTCTTCGTAGAGCGTCATAACAAGTAATGTAGTAAATGATACGAGGAATCGACATGTTTATTAATTGGATGATATTGTTAGCAGCAATTGCACTTCTCATTGTATTGGCTAGTAAAGCGTCAAAAGTCATGTCAGCAGATGAGGAAAGTGGTTTTTTAGTAGCCGGTCGCTCATTAGGGCCTTTTGTTATAGCAGGTACTGTCGTGGCGACTGGGTTTAGTGGTTGGGGCTTTATGGGTTCACCTGGTGCCGCATACCAATACGGGACGATTGAGCTTTTAGGTAATTTCTTTTTTGCACCAGCCATGGTCGTCGCCGTATTATTCTTTGCGGTCTATTTGCGTAATAGAGCCATGAAGATGGGTAGTAGTACCATTCCTGAATTTATTGTCAACTTGCACTGTAATGATCGAAATTCAATATCTGCTCGCACTTTGCGTATTATCACGTCTTTGGGCATGATTATATTTTTGACCGTATTTTTGACGGCTCAGATTAGAGCGCTTGGTATGTTGGGTAGTAGCTGGCTCGGTATTTCACCTCTTCTGGCTTCTGCGCTTTTATTGGTGATTATTACTATTTATACCATGGCAGGCGGATTGCTCGCTGTTGCTTGGACTGATACTTTTATGGTGATTGGGATGGCCACTGCTGCCATTTATATAGTGGTTCAGGTGTTCACTGACATTCCGTTAGCAGATATGATGACGCAGCTGAATGCGATAGATCCAAACCTTGTCAATCCAGAGAGTTCTAACCCATATGGTAATGCCAAAGCTTCTGTTTTTCTAGTATTTGTCTATGCGCTTATCTTTAGTACTGCATTGCCTTATATGTCAGTACGTTTTTTGGCGATGAAATCTAATATTAGTATTGCCAAAACAGGCTTTTATACGGCCATTCTAGGGTGTGTTTTGAGTTTGGTGCCTATCGTTGGCTTATATGTTCGTATCAAAAACCCAGGTCTGATCAATCCCGATGAAGCAATGCCTTGGTATTTAGCCAATGCTATTCCAAGTGTGGTGGGTAGTGTGATCACTTTGTTTATTCTTTTTGCTATGAAGTCTACGGCAAACTCTATCTTGCATACCTTATCAACTGCTGCCTCACATGATTTGCGTTTGGCTATATTTGACAATAAACCTCGCACTGAGGCTGAACTATTGAAACTGAATAGATTGTGGGTCGCTATTGTGGCTGCTATCGCCTTCATTTGTACTTTCTTCTTACCTGAAGCGATGCTTAGCTATCTAGGCATATTCTCTAGCGGTACTTTAATGGCAGCTCTATCTGGTGTACTTTTGGTGACTATCTTTTATAAAGGCTCAACGATAGCTGCTATTGCCTCTATTATCGTCGGTGCTGTTTGCAGTAGTTATCTCTTAACATCAGGTATTGTCGGCTGGGTAGAGGGACCTCTTATCGGATCAGCTGCATCAGCCATCACTTACGTGGTCGTTAGTGTATTGGTTCCTAATAGAGTCAAAGCCATATCAGAAGAAGCTGTCAGCGCTTAGATATAGATACTTATATTTATGAATACTTAACAGAGCCTAAACTAACCGCTGAGTTTATTGACTGATAGTCATAAATTCAGCGGTTTACGTATTCAGTAAGGCTGGCAAGTATGAGTTGTATAGATAAGCTAATGCTGATTAACACTCAGTTATTTTGTACCATTTTTATATTTACTCAATGATATTACGAACATTTTATGTTCAATAATAGAGGTGACTAGTCGTGGAAGTATTAAAAACCAGACCTATAGCGGTTGATGTCAAGCCATGGATTGGCACCATACAAATTGTCATGGCGGCCATATGTTGGGGCACACTTGGTATATTTTCGACTTATCTTAGTCAATTAGGTTTTAGTAGTTGGCAAATTACGATATTGCGTATCATAACGGCAGCTATTATTGCTATAACGATGTTGCCTAAGATCTGGAAACCATTAAGTAGGCTAACACTCGGTCAATGGTTTGGGCTTGGTCTACAATCCCTAATTGGCGTACTGGGTATGACGGTTTGCTACTTATTTGCAGTGCTTCATGTGGGAGCAGGCACAGCAGTCGCATTACTCTATACGGCACCAGTCTTTAGCTTGATATTCTCGCACCTATTATTAGATGAGCGAATTACTTATAAAGCTGCATTGTTAGCAATTGTAGCAGTGATTGGCGTTGGTATGACTACGATGGGTGGCACTACTGAAGGGAATTTGGGTATTGCCGTTGGGCTGCTTTCTGGCATTTGTTACTCTTTATATGGTGTGCTTGGTAAACGCGCCATGCATCATAAACACTCTGCACCACTTGTCTTTTTTACGTCAATTTTGTTCAGTGGCATTGTATTATTGTTCATTCCTACCACGTATACAACTTATTATAAGCTGATACAGCTTCCCGTTATTAGCTGGATATATGTACTGGGCTTATCTTTGGTAGGTACGATTGCACCTTTTGCATTATATATGAAAGCATTAGAAAAACTACCAGCCACACGCGCGTCAGTATTTACTATCTTTGAACCTTTGACCGCAATATTTTTGGCAGTGTTGCTCCTTCATCAAATGTTATCAGGTATTCAATATATAGGCGTTTTTTTGATTTTGCTCGTTGCTTTATTAAATGGGCTAACAAATTCGACCAATGTACAACTGCCGAGATGGTTTAGAAGACAAAAATTATCGTAATTTAGTCTTATAAACATTATTATTTATAGTACAACTCTCTCAAATCAGTTGCTGAGCTCTCAAAAACATTGAGGTGCGCTACAAGTTAATAGACAGTTATTGAAAGCACTCTAAATATTGAGTATACAGCTTAGAGTTCGATTCCTGTATAGCGCACCGATCACGATTTCATACTATTTTCGGACTTGTGAAGCGCATTAGTCAATATAAGGTGAATTAAATAAATGGCTCATTTGGATATATAGTCAGTTTGTAAATACCCCATTCTTAACACAACATCATCGTAGAATAATTAAGCCACCTGCCTGTACTCAGCAGGTGTCATATCATTAAGTGAATCATGGGGTCTTTCGTTGTTATAAACCGTGATCCAGTCTTCGGTTAGCTTACTAACCTCGTTTAAATTATTAAAAAGATAACAGTCTAAAACCTCATTGCGGTAACTACGATTAAACCGTTCAATATAAGCATTCTGATAAGGACAGCCAGGCTCGATATAATCAATATAGATGCCATGAGCTGATGCCCAATCAGTAAATATGCTGGATGTAAACTCACTGCCGTTATCCACACGAATTTGCTTAGGATAGCCATGCCACTCAGCCAACTGATCAAGGTAACGAATTACTCGAAGTGAGGGCATACTGGTACCAATATCAATACCTAATACTTCACGGTTGTAATCATCAATCACATTAAAGATTCGAAAGCGAATATTGTTGTGTAGTCTGTCGCTCATAAAGTCCATTGACCAAGTATGACCCAATGTATTTGGCACACTTAACGGCTGGGGGTTACGTGCTGGTAGCCGTCTTTTAGACTTACGGCGTAGGTTTAAGTTTAACGCGGTATAAACACGGTGTACTCGCTTGTGATTCCAAGAATAGCCAAGCTACGTATGCGTTTAAAGCACTTTGGGAAACCCCAACGATTGTGCTTGTCAGTAAGCTTATTTAAGACATCAATAATCTCACTATCATCAGATAGCTTAGGCTTATAGTAGTAAGCGGTTCGACTCATGCAGACAACCTGACAACTCACTGCAATGCTGACATCATACTGCGCCTGTAATTCTTGCGCCCAGACTTTGCGCTCAAGGGCAGGCGCTATAGCTTTTTTATGATCTCTTTCTGCATTTGCGCTTTAAGGCTTAAGTCAGCATACATCTGTTTAAGCCTACGGTTTTCTTCTTCAAGCTCTTTTAATCGTTTAACATCAGAGGCTTCCATACCTCCATACTTGGATCTAACTTCGCTATCGCTTCGTCTTGCGTCACTAAAACAGTCTCCCAGACTGTTTCTTAACGTTCCTCATTATAAAAGTCGAGCTAGCAATCCCGTATTTACGGCACAGCTTTTTAGCAGGTATCCCAGCGTCTTCTTCTTTTAATATTGATACTATTTGGGTCTCGGTCATTCGTTTGCTCATATCAAAACGCCTTATGGGTTTTTTATGAGAAATTCTACGTTTGAGCTGTGCTATTTTAGGGGATAGTTACAAGGTTATTCTAAAAAATCATATCAAAACAATGAGCTAATGAATACAAAACAGCTTGCATTGAACATCAGTCGGTAGCATAATCCACCATTATAAAAATGGTGAACTTATGTATACAGATATTTCAAAAGCGAGCATCAAAAATCACGCGTTGAGTGCTTTATCACTTAGTATGGCTAGCATTCTGGTTACTATGAGCGCTCAAGCCATTACACCGGAACAATATCAACAGCAGCGTAGTGAGGCGTTAAAACAGCAGCAATTGGTTAAGCCCAATGTCAATATAAATACTGACACCTATCAACAAGCACCTTCAGCTCCTATTGTATCAGCTAGCCCTCAGAGTACTGATCCCGCCTCAACCGCTTGTTTCGACATCAATCATATTTACCTAACAGGCGAGCTGAGCGACAAGTTCACCTTTGCCCTGATGCCTTATACGACAGGTAGTGGTTCTTTATTAGGCAGTTGCCTGTCCGCCAACGACATCAACCAGCTGATCACCAACGTCCAAAACCGCATTATTGAAAAAGGCTATGTCACCACCCGCGTCTTGGTAGAAAACCAGAACCTCAAATCGGGCAACCTATTCCTAACCCTCATCCCAGGCCGTATTGATCGAATTATCGCCACCGACATTAAAGCGTCCCGTCCTATCTATACTGACGGTAGTGGCAACCCTGCCAACTTTGCCCCTGCCATGCCCATGAAGTCTGGCGATCTGCTCAATGTACGCGACATCGAGCAGGCGCTAGAGAACTTTAAACGCGTGCCGACCGCTGACGCCGATTTCTCTATTGCCCCAAGCAGTCGTATGACAACACCTGGCTATAGTGATATCCAAGTCAAATGGCAGCAGGGCAAGCGCTGGCGTCTATCGGCAACGGTAGATGACTCAGGTCAAGACAGCACAGGCGTCTATCAAGGCAATGTGACGCTGTCACTCGACAACCCAACGTGGCATAACGATTTACTTTATCTGTCCTACAATCATGATTTAGACGGCGGTAATGAGGATGGCGATGGCAGCTGGGGTTATAACGTTGGCTATGTGTTGCCGGTTGATAATACCCAGCTTACTATCACCCATAGCGGCTACAACTACGATCAAACGGTCGCTGGCGTCAATCAAGACTACGTCTATAGCGGCGAGTCTTACAACACCGACGTGCTCGTTAGCCATTTAGTGCACCGTGATAATCACAGCAAAACCTATCTAAAAGCGGGCGGTTTTGCCAAGCAGCAAAGCAACTTTATCGATGATACCGAAGTTGAGGTACAAAAGCGCCGCACAGCAGGCTATCAAGGAGGGGTAGGCTACGAGACGGTCATTGGTAAAACCCAGTGGATTGGCGATGTGATGTATCAACGCGGTACGGGTGCATTTGACGCCATCGACCCGCCTGAGGCGTTATTTAATGAAGGCAGTGCGCGTGCGGGTATCGTAAAGGTTGGTGTAGATGTAAATCATCCTATGCAAATTGCCAATCAAGCATTGAATTATCATGCGGCCTTCAAAGGTCAGTATGCCACTGAGGCACTGGTGCCCAATGATCGCTTAAGTATCGGTGGTCGTTATAGTGTGCGCGGCTTCGATGGTGAGCGCAGCTTGAGCGGGGATCATGGTGCCATTTTAAGACAAGAGCTGAGTGCTTATATTGGGGACAAGCCCCATGCCGTTTATGCAGGTGTCGATGCAGGTTACGTCAAGCTTGATAATGATGAGCAAGATGATTTGCTGCTCGGTCATCATTTGGTTGGCGGCGTTGTAGGCGTCAAAGGCTACGTCACCCCATTTAGAACCAGTTATGACGTATTTGCTGGCTATCCACTGGCCCAGCCAGACAATTTTAGCGATAAAGAATGGGTCACAGGCTTTAGCCTAGGATGGCAGTACTAAATCCTATCGTTGTCAAAACTATATTTGCTATCAAACTTCTTGTATACAAAATTATCTCAAAGGACGTCACCATGAACGCTCAATGCTACCGAGTTATCTTTAACAAAGCCCGCGGAATGCTCATGGTGGTGTCAGAGGCCGCACGCTCTCAAGGTAAAACCAGTAATCCTACGGACAGTGGCAGCACTATTGGCCAAGTAGCAGGCACTTCGCAGACATTAGGGTCAGCTCATGGGCAGGGCTACTATCAAGGCGGCAGGTTTATGCCCCTACGTGCGCATATGCTGCTAGCGCTAGGGCTTGCGACCATGGTTGGTAGTGTCAGTCATAACGCCCATGCTGATAGCACAAACATTGTCGCTGATCGCAACGCGGCTGCCGCTCAGCAAGCCACCATACTAAAATCATCCAATGGCACAACCCAAGTCAATATTCAGACGCCAAGTAAAGCTGGGGTCTCACGCAACGTCTTTAGTCAGTTTGATGTCGGTGCTGATGGCGCCATTCTCAATAACAGCCGTAAAAATGCACAGACTCAGCTCGCAGGATGGATAGAGGGTAACCCGTATCTAGCACGCGGTGAGGCTCGCGTTATTCTAAACGAGGTCAACTCAAGCGATCCGAGCCGTCTCAGCGGCTACACTGAGATCGCAGGTGGCCGAGCAGAGCTGGTCATCGCCAACCCTGCTGGTATTACCTGTGCTGGTTGCGGTTTTATCAATGCGTCCCGTACCACACTGACGACGGGGCAAGCCTTAATGGATCAAGGCAAACTCACTGGCTTTGATGTGACAGGTGGGAAGGTTCGCATCGATGGCGATGGTATGGACAGCCTAGGTAGTGACTATACCCAAATCATTGCCAAGACTGCTGAGATTAATGCAGGAGTCTATGCTAAAAATCTAGATGTTATTACAGGCAGTAACCAAGTCAGCTATGAGGAAGAGGGGGCTGATACCGTTGTTACTGCTAACGATATTACCTCTAATAACAATGCTACTAATAACGCCACGGGTGTGGCATTGGATGTCTCAGCCCTAGGTGCCATGTACGCAGGGAAAATCCGTCTGATTGGTACGGATAAAGGTATGGGGGTCACCAATGCTGGTAGTATCGTGGCAAGCACTGGTGGTCTGCAACTCGATAACAATGGCAACCTGATCAATTCGGGTAGTCTGATTGCCAATCAAGGTAAAGTTAACATCGTCACCAAAGGCTTTGATGTTGATAATTCAGGGACGATTGCAAGTTCTCGCGAGGGTATTGAGGTTGAGAGTGCGGCCTTAAATAACAGCGGCGTAATCAGTAGCCGCGATACGTTACAACTCCAGCAAACAGGCGCTATCAATAACTCAGGCGAAATATCTACAGGTAGCTTTGATGTAAAAGCGGCATCATTAAACAACAGCGGCTCACTACTACAAACGGGCTCAGGTAACCTTGCCATTGATAGCTCTCAGCTGCTCAATAAGCAAGGCGGTATTATTGGTCAAGACCTATATGCTGACGCGAGCACGGCGCCCAGTATGCCGCCTTCTAAAACCCCGCCGACGACTGCCAACAACGGCAGTAGTGTGGGTACAAATCCAACCAGTCAGCCATCTGAAACGCCTGCGCCATTACCCGTTATTACTCGCGATGGCAATATTAACGCAAATAATCTCACCAATACGGGCAGTATCTATAGTAATGGTAAGATCAATGTTGCAACCGATAGTGTGGCTAACCAAGACAAATCCAGCTTAGCGGTCAGTACGCTTGATATCGCTAATAATGCTAGCGCCTTTAATACAGACAGTCGCTTGCAACTCGATCAAATTGATTGGCAATTGGCTGACTTTGATAATACTGAAGGTCAGATTACCGCGACCAACAGTATTAGTATCCAGTCCGCCGATGGCATTGACAATCAGAACGGGATTATTGCGGCATCAGGTAAAATTGACTTGCAAGCAGTGGGCCAGTTTAACAATACCAATGGCAAGGTACAGTCCAACGACAGTATTCGTATCAAAAGTACAGCGCTAGACAACACGCAAGCATTACTCAGCAGCGAAAGCAATCTCAGTATTGATACCGATGGCATGCTTATTAATGACAAAGGTGATATAAAAACCAATCAAAACCTCAATGTGGCTGCTAAAGGCTATAGCAATACGGCTGGCACCATGATTGGTGTTGAGCGCGCCACTATCGATGTCTTTGATGATATTGTTATCAACAGTACTAATAGCGATATACAAGCGGGTAATCTGATCATAAAGACGCAAGGTAACTTTACCAATTCAGATACGTTGTCTGCACAAAATGCGCTCAATATCAACGCACAAAATATCCGTAATCAAAAAGATGCTGAGCTGATTAGCAATGGCACAACAGCACTTAATGCGGCAAAAGATATTGATAATAGCGGTTTGATCAATGGTGCAAACACCTATCTTACAGCTGGAGATCGTGTCAACAACCACAGTAATGGTCGTATCTTTGGTGACCATATTGCCATATCAGCTAAGACGCTGAACAATAGCCCTGATGCTGTGACTGGTGCTATAACTGCCAGTACAACCGCCCCAGCACCAGTAATTGCTGCGCGTACTCGCCTTGATATTGGCGTTGTGAGCTTAAATAATGATCCCAACCAGGCACGCGCAGGCAAATTTAACTCAGACTTTAATGCTCAGGCCAAAATACTGAGTAATGGCGAGCTACATATTGGTGGTAGCTTAGATGCTGAGCATCAAGCCATAGGCCGTGCGACCACCGTCACCAATAAAGGCGCTTCTATCGAATCGGTAGGGGATATGAGTATCACGACGGACACGCTCAATAATGTGAACGCGGATTTTGAGAAAGAAAACGTTCTTGTTAGTAGCAATCAGGTCATTGAATATTCACCTGATAACCAAACCGTCAGATATGATGAAGCAGATATTGAAATTTATGTTCATGGCTGGAATGATGATTGGGAGAAAACATTAAGAACAGTTGATGGTGATTTCAACAACTATGAAAAATTTAAATATGATGTTGAACGGTACGAAGAGCAGACCAAAACGAGTGATGCAAGTTTAATCAGAGCAGGAGGTAATCTTGTTATAAATGCGCCTAAAGCGATTAATGATCATAGTTTAGTAATTGATGGTCTTACATTAGTTTTAGAGGATGATCCTACCCAAACTTCTCGCTTCGGTTTTCAAAATATTAGTACTGAGGGCAATACGGTACTAAAAAATGTTAACAGTATTTATTACTCTTATAGAACTAAAGATAAAACCAGATCAGACAACCCTTTGAGTGATCGTCCTTATACTTATGAGAATGGTCCTTATACAGTGGCTGATGATAGTAGGGTAATAAACACTTTTCAGCTCCCTATTTTAAACCAAAATATACACAAAACCGTCGTGGCTTATGAGGTGACGGACAGTAACGCGCCACAAACCAGCAATATCCCGACAGAAGAAATTCGTAGCAGTAATGACGCGCCAACGCTACCAAACAGCAGCCTGTATAGCACCAATCCAGACAGCAGCGCCGATTACCTCATTGAGACCGATCCTGCCTTTGCCAACTATAAAAACTGGCTATCATCTGACTACATGCTAGATCGACTACAGCTGGACCCTAATATCACGCAAAAGCGCCTCGGCGATGGCTACTATGAGCAGCAGTATATCCGTGATCAGATTATGATGCTGACGGGTCGCTACTATCTAGAAGACTACAGCAATCAAGACGCGCAGTACCAAGGGCTTATGGATGCGGGTATCACCACTGCGCAGACGCTAAACCTACGTCCAGGGATTGCGCTCACTGATGACCAAGTCGCCAAATTGACCACCGATATCGTCTGGCTGGTACAGCAGAGCATTACGTTAGATGATGGTAGCAGTCAAAAGGTACTCGTTCCCAAAGTCTACACCCACCAAGCCGTCGATCAAATTGATGGTACAGGCAATTTAATTGCGGCTAACCGTATTGATATGCAGCTGACAGGTGACTTGAATAACCAAGGCAATATTGTTGGGCATCAAAGCCTCAACATCAATGCAAAAAACTTGACCAATGCGAATGGCGGTCTGATCAAAGGCAACTACGTCCAGATTGGCACGGCTAACGACTTAAACAACCTTAGTGCCACTATTGGCGCAGACAGTGCCATGCAGCTTGATGTAGGTGGCGACTTGAACAATCAAAGCCTCACTTATAGTACCAGTTCTGTCAAAGGGGCTAGCAACAGTACACGTACTGGCATCAGCCAAATAGCCAGTATCTATGTTGGTGATGGTCTCAAAGATCAGGTAGATGACACCGGTAACCCATTGAACACTTTTGTCGCCAACGTTGGGGGCGATACGACCTTTGCTGCTGGACGCTTTGAAAATCAAGGAGGCCGTAGTGTCATTGACACCAAAGGCGATATTAAGCTTGATGCTGTCAACGTGGGCTACCAAACCAACAGTATTGGTGATGCCAATAACTACTTTAAGCAAGGTGAATCTACTGATATCGGCAGTCAACTGAGCGGTACAAATGACCTTATCCTCAAAGCAGGCAAAAATATCACAGGAGTTGCCAGCCAAATAACCGGTGCTAATGGCACGGTTGGTATTTTAGCTGACGGCAATGTCGATTTTACAGAAGGAAGAAACAAACAGAACCTCAGTACTGCGGTGAAAACCACTGATAAGGGTTTCTTGAGTAAAACCACCACTCAAGATCGCTATGACATGCAAAGCGACCAAGCCATCAGCAGCAATATCGAAGGCGATAAAGTTATCGTTAAAGCTGGACAAGACATCAATTTCACTGGCACCAACGCTATCAGTGATCGTGGCACCCAGCTCACCGCTAGTGGTGATGTCAACATTCTAGCGGCTGAGAATACCTCTAGTGAAAGCTCGTTTAGTCAAACCAAAAAATCAGGACTGTTTGGCACAAGTGGCGGAATTGGCTTCACTATCGGTAAGCAACAAACCGATGACAGTAATGACAAAACGGCGCGTACTCATAGCGCCAGTAAAGTAGGTGCGATTGATGGCAACGTCATCATTGATGCTGGGCACACCTATCAACAGACTGGTAGCAACCTTGTCGCAGGTATGGGCGCTGACACTGGTAAAGATATCAAAGATGCCAACCGTGGCAATACTGTGGTACGTGCCAGAGAGATTAACATCGATAATGCCCTAAATGTCTATACCAATCAAAGCGAAAGCAAGTTTAAGCAAAGCGGTCTGACCGTCTCTGTTTCTAATAGTTTAGTGGATAATGTCAACGCTATTAGAGATCTAGAAGAGGCTGCTGGTAACACAGGCAGTACACGCATGAAAGGCATGGCTGGCGTCGCCGCTGTTCTTAAGACAAAAGCACTCGCTGAGCAGGGGGGAGACGCCCTAACGGCGCTACAAGGCGGCAATCTAAAAGGAGTGGGCAACACCCGTATCCAAGCCACCATCGGTAGTCAAAAGAGCCAATCGAACAGCAGCAGCTATACGGAGAAGAGTCAAGGCTCCAGCATCACCACCAACAATCTTGCCTTGATCGCCACAGGGGCAGGGTCAGACAGCAATATTGATATCAATGGCAGTAATCTCACCGTCAGCAATGATGCCTTATTCCAAGCGGACAATGACTTTAACGTCAATGGTGTCGCCCAAAATAGCAACACGCGTAGTAATAATAAAAGCTCAAGTACGGCTATTGGTGGTTATGCCAGCTTTGGTCAAAACACTAGTGCAGGTATCACTGCCAGTGCCAGCCGTGGCAAAGGTTATGCCAATAGTGACAGCACCACTTATGCCAACAGCCAAATCAACGTTGGCAGCACCACCACCTTTGATATCGGTAATGACGTCAACATCAAAGGCGGGGTAATTAATACAGGTCGTGCCCAAGGCACTATCGGTGGTGACGTCAACATAGAGTCACTACAAGACACCGCCACCTACGACAGCAAGCAAAAGAACATGGGTTTTAGTGCTGATATTGACATAGCAGGCGGTGGTGCGGGCTCTAGTCTTTCCGTTAATGGTGGCAAGACTGACCTTAATGCCAACTATCAAGCAGTCGGTGAGCAGTCAGGCATTTTCGCCAATGAAGCCGATTTAGTGGTTGAAGGCAAAGGCACTTTCACAGGAGCTGTGTTCACGACCTCAGAGGAGGCTCAAGCCAATGGCAAGAGCAATATCGTCTTCAAGCAAGGCGTTACCTCAACCGATATTATGAACACCACAAGCTATGAGGGCGATGCGATCTCTGTTGGCTTAAGTGCTGGTAAAACCACAGGTAAACCACAAGCGACCATGAATGGGCTTGGCTATGGTACTGATGGCGATAGCGATAGCAGTATCACCAAAGGCGGGGTCAGTGGCTACAATGATGAAGAGGGTATATTCACCACTGAGAACCGTGAAGCCCTAGCGGGTAAACTTGAGAATAGCTTTGATGCTGGTCGAGTGAATGAGGAGCTTGGCGCGCAGACGCAGATTACTAAAGACTTTGGCAAGGAAGCGCCGAAGGCGGTAGGAGACTTTGCCAATAATCGAATCAAAGCGATCATAGCTGACACTACGCTTAGTAATGCGGAGAAAAATGAAGCTATCAGCAAATGGGATGAAGGCGGTATTTATAGAGTTGCTGCTCACACGGCACTTGGAGCATTAGGCACAGGTAGTGTAGAAGGGGCATTAACTACAGGTGGTGTGGCTGCTGCTGCGCCTACGCTTGATGAGGTACAAGCTAAGCTAGCTAAAGCGCTCATTGATAAGGGCATGAGTGAAGATATTGCTAATGGTACAGCAAGCGGTGTGGTCAGTTTGACTTTACTAGGTGCTGGTACTGCGGCTGGACTGGATACATCAAGTACGGTAACTGCTACTAATGTGGATGCAAACAATAGACAGCTGCATCCTAGTGAGATTAAACAACTTAAACGCCGTGCAAAATTACTATCTAAAGGAAACAAGGGTTTAGAAGAGTACTGGTTAAATCTGCTTTATGGTGCAGCATACGCAAAAGTAGATGCACAAGGTAATAAAAAGTATGGCCAATACAAGCAAGGCATAAATAATGGCGTTGATGCATCAAGCCAGTTAGGAGCTTCACTTGGAGACGCTTACCTCGCAGACTACAAAAAAGCTGAATCCATAATAAATGAGATGTCTAAAAATGCTAAGGGTATAGTTTATTTAAAAGATAATAAAGGCAATAGGATTACTGATAATAAAGGGAATAATATAGGGTTCTTAAATGCTGATAACAATCAGTATAACTATAATACCTTATTGACAAACACCTACCCACCTTCACCACCAAACGGAGGTACATCCCTACGTAGCAATGACCCAAGAAGAAATTTAGGCACAGCGTTGGAGTCACAAACTAGAGCTGCTGCCGGTCAAGTGGCTAATGTGGGTTCTGGCGCTACAACGCCAATACACCCTGAAGATTATGCACTTCTAGGATATGGAGCTGCTAAAACTGTTACGAATATTGCAAAAAATAGTATTGCGAAAGGGGCTGCTGCTAAGGCAACTGAAAAAGAGATTCAGAAACAAAGAGTTAATAACAACCAAAATACTGACTTAAATAATGTACTCTCTGGAAATCCAAACGGTAAAGCTGACACTGCAATAAGTCAAAAGAAAAAAGCTGATATTGCCAGTGGGACTAAGAACCCACATTATGATACAAAACATGGACCATATACGACCCTACAACAACAATATGATCGTGCAATGAAAGGTACCAATCCTGAAACCGGATCAAAAGCAAGACCAGCAAATGCATCTAAATTCTTTAACTCTACTGACATGAATACTGCAATTTCTAAAGCAGAAGCTGAATTTGCAAGAAACCCAGAAGTACGTAGCGTAGTAATTACTTTTGATAGACCAGTCGGTGATGGGTTTATGGGTAATACTAAAAAGAATGTTAAAAATGGCACTGCAGGAGAGTATAGAAGAACTAATACGGTGATAGTCAATTTTGGTGAGGAGTCAGGCAGACCATATACTGCTTTTCCTAACATTGAACAAGGTAAAACTTATACCATTCCTGACTATATCAAACCTTAAGGAGTAATCATGATTGACGTCTGTCCATATCATATTGGAAGTTTACTTAATTTAGTTTTTTCTCAAGATTCAATCGAACATTATCGTGAAGAAGAGGAGTTTGAGAGTTTAGATTTTAGCTGTGAGCTAGATGCACGCTACGCTATAAGACGGTGGATAGGTAACGGTTTAAAAGACTTGCCAGAAACATCCGAGGATAGTTTTGGAATTGGCCATCATGATGGGCTATGGAATTCAAAACAGAACAAAGAGCTTTATAAAGAAGATCTTAGATATATCTTAACTAAAAATATATTAGTTTCAAGTGCTGAGTTACCAGGAATTGATTTTAATATAAAAGATATGGTAGAGGATTATAACGAATGGAATGAACAGCAAAGAAAAAAATGGGAAGATCGACACCATGATTTTTTAATGTTGCTTTGGGACGAATGGTTCGATGAGCCATTTGAGTCAGCCAACCTAGAATTGTATCGTGAGAGAGTCGACAGTGGATTTGTTTCATATCCATTCGCACCAAATTCATGGGGAAATCCTAAGTACAAATGATTTCCCTACTACTACGTCAAATTAATATATAGATTTAAATAATATGTCTGTTATGGGTATGGTTGATACACCTATAAAATCATTTGAAGAGAGGTTCTCTTTCCCGATATCCTTTGAAAGAGTTTATAGAGTTTATAGAGTTTATAGAGTTTATAGAGTTTATAGAGTTTATAGAGTTTATAGAGTTTATAGAGTTTATAGAGTTTATAGAGTTTATAGAGATTATTGGTATAAATTTGCTGAAGAGAAAGAATTGTATTGGTTAAAATTTTTTTTATATGGTATAGAGGTGGAGAGAGGCAATTTCGATGAGGTTAGATCGGAGTTAAAATTGTTTAAAGATTTTTTATTAAAAGAAGATGATATCTATTATGTACCTGAAAGAAGTTATATTCTTTCTAGAATTAAATTGTTTCTTGAAAAGCTTGATGAGGCTGAAGAGATTAGAGGTGATTTAGTTCTATATATTGGTTAATGATTAATATTAACTATTTCTTAGGTTAAGTAAAGGCAGCAAAGGTATGATACAAAAAAGAGTGTGATAATGGGCATGAAGTACACTGCCAAGTACACTAATATTATACTGATAATTAAAAACCTTGATACCATTAGCCCATAGCTTAGCGTTCAAGTCCTCACTAGGGTACCGTATCCTTTTCACTCTATAAAATCCATAAAACGCCAAACCCAGTAATAAAAGAATGCTATAAATATAATAAAACCCGTATTCATATACGTATTCATACCCTTTATAGTGTCTAAAGTCCCCTGATAAGTGATTACCTCATTAATTTCAGCTTCGACATCTTCCACATTAAGACTTACCATCTGTCTAATTCCATTATGAAACCCTAGAAAATCTTTCTGTATATACCACCCTATCACGGCTTTTTTACCTTCAATAGGTTCTAAATATTTTTTGCCAAAACAAGAGGAGTCAGTGTCAAAAGCTGAATAGCTGCACCCATATACTTCTTTACGGTTAAGGTCATTGAGATCTAATAACATAAAAATGTGATTTCCCTCACCAACATTCAAACTACCTACAATACCTTCACTATAATTAAGCTCAGACTCTAAAGGGAAGTCTCTACCTTGCCAACTCAGTATTGCCCAAGCTATTAGCGATATCCAAGTTAATAGCAGAATGACTATTTGAACTTTTCTAGTTAATGTTAATACTTTGAATTGCTTCAGTCGTCTTGTTAAGTGTCTCACTCAGTATCAAGCCCTTTTACCAAATCTGCCATTAAATCCTTATCCGTTTGTCTGCTCAAAAAATCCAACAGATTATCGGCTGTATATTCCCTTAAACCGTCTAATGAATCCTTCTCTAAAGCATCTACAAGAACAGCACCCAGTAGTATTTTTTGCTGTGTCAGCTTCTTATCTAATTTCTGTTTTTCTTCTAAATCACCACTATCCAGCAAGCTCATATTTTCCCTTAAACTAGCAAATCTATTTATTCCGATAACCAAGCTCATTTTAAAAGATTTTAATGTAAGAAACTTAACTCAAAATAGATAGCTTTTCATCTGTAATGAGCATCATATGAATAAAAAACCGTAGTAGCGGTGAGTATTGCCATTTGTTCATCTGCTCTCTATGGTCTTGACTAGCAATACCGATATGGAGAGCGTTTTTCGACTCATTAGATTGTTGCTTAATGTCTTGATAGTCAGTAGATGACATAGTTTGCATCAATAGATCTTCGTGGCTACTTACCAGCCAACGTTTCAGAGGCAGCAGTTTCTTACCAATGTCAATGAAACGCTTCAACTCTTTCTTATCTTCTTTTCTAAATGGTAGGTATGCTCTGCTAACAGACAGTTTTTCACGACATATCTCAATAAACCAAGTCCAATCAGTCCCTGACTTTTCTCGTAGACGGTAGGCATTACTTAACAAAAGCGAGAGCAATCTTAAATCACTTTGGTATTGAATGTTCAGTGGACTCAGTACAGGGGTATTTGAATCTGATAGCTTAACAAAGCGAGGTTTGCCGCGTTTGGTAGTGATAGCGGCAACCTCGCTCGCACGCTCTATTAGAACCTTTGCATCGTGAATAGAGATATTTGCTAACTGGGCTGCTTTACTTAAAGGAATCTCTTTATCATAAGTCTGTAGTAGCAGTTGTACTCGGTTTAGACCATAACGACCAAACAGCTCATTAGTGACTGGCGTATTGGTACTCAAGAGAAATTTCTTATCACAGTTCTCTATCGTAAACTTCGGTGACTTGCGTTTGCCTTCTATGATATTTTTAAATAACAGCGTACGTATACTAGGTATGCTGACGCTACCATTACGAACAGTCGCATTATTTTCTTTAAGCTTTTTATTCGTAAAACCTATTACGTTATACAGCGTCCGTTCTGGCAAGGTTATATCTGCTTTACTAAGCGCATAGGTCGCCATCAGCGTGGCAAAATGGTTGTAATACTCAAAGCTCCGCTCAGGCGATAAGTGTCCCATAATACCTGAGAGAGCATACCAGCGATCCTGTGCATCTGTATGCTCTCCGAGTATGCCTTGTTTGATGCGAATTACGTCGCTTTCATCATAATCGGTAAGGGCTTCTACGAGATCTGAATGGCCTACTAGCGCTAAAGATAGGTTACTCACTGCTGTATGCCTAAACCCATGAAAGGTATGCTCTGCTACATTATCATCTACCGATATGTCTTTTAAAACTCGTTTGAGTAACTGCAACGGAACATGGTCATCAATAAGGCGCTGATCCGATGATAAGGTAAAGATAAATTTGTTTGAACTGTCGCCAATATTACTCTGCACAAAATTAATAAAAAAATTCAGCTCATTAGGTTTGAGGAGGGCAAATAAGGGAACGCGGCGAATACTACTTTGAGTCTTAGTTGGACGGTAGCTATTGGGCCTTATTACCACTGATGGTACAGCTGTTTTTAAGCCTTCGATGTCATTATACTTAAGTCCCAACAGCTCTTTTTTGCGCATCCCAGTACGATAGACTAAGATAAATAAAAGCGCGAACATCTCCCGCTCCAATATATCTACAGAACCCAGTATCTGCGTAATAATGGCTTGGTACGCTTGCGGTGATATCAGCTCCGCACGTACACGCCGACCATTTTTGGTGTGTTGGAAGTTCACGGAGGGTAGGTTGTATTTCTCCTTAGCCAAGTTGTGCATACTCTTTAATAAATTGGCAGAATATCCAATATCAGTATTGTTTCGTACGACAGCTTTGTATTCTAAGATGTCTTCATAGAGCTCTTCAAACTCTTCTTCTGACCAAATATCAAGCGGCTGCGCTGTTGTGAAATATAACCATTCATAGCCTATGGTTCTGATATATTTCAAAATAGACTCATTGCTAAGCGATTTTGATTCTTTTCGATTGAGTAAATTCAACACCCAATCTAATAAAATTTTTTCACTTAAGTCATCGTATTGCTTATAACGTTTTTGTACTCTTTCAATAAGAGTAGGCGGCTTTTTGCTGGTTTTTTTCTTTTTCTGTTTTTCATCCGTTTTGAAGTCTTTAGTCAGATTCATAATTAAATCAGACTTTCTAACCTCTATCTTTTTGGTAGAACTACTACTAGATGACTCGTTTTGATTAACAGAGCTTTTGCTGATAGACAGCGTCAAAATATGTTCTAGATTATACGGCTCCTCTTTATACTGATATTTTTGGTTCAAGAACCGACCAAAGTCTTGCGTACTTAATCCTGCAGTATTATGCATACCTCGCAGCACCCCAACTGAAGCATGGTCGATACTAGCGTCATCGAAATCCTCCCAGTAATAACTGGCGTAATATAAAAACCTTGAAAAGGGAAGTGGTTTAATACCTAAAGGCTTGATCACGTCAGACAAAGCCACGGTCAAGTATCGCTTTATCTTATCTTCTGACAGCTTGGCAATGATATGTTTGATTTCTGCTTGACTGCTGTTTTTATGATAACGCATCAGCCAACACTGACTGACCACATCTACAATGATTTGCTTGGTGTTATAAAGCTTATCACTTTCTTCTTCGCGCTCGTTACCAAAGTGCTTTTGTACAAAACGCGGCGAGACCATTATCCTTTCTTTGATGAATGGCTGATACTCTTTGGTGAGCAATGAGATAAGCCACCCTTGAAGCATTTGTACCTCATTGATACCGCCATACACAATTCCTGAGAATATCAGCCAGCCTATAATCTGCTCTTGGCTGTAATTGGTGTTCTGCTCCCAATGATGCTCTACTGCGCGAATGATTTTGACCAGCGCCTTACCGTCTTTTAACCAAGCTGTATTTGTAATTAGTGGATTGATTTTAGTAGGCTGTGGCGCGATTATCTTAGGATAGTGATGCTCAGCAAGCATATAGTGCTTATTTTGATAGTCAATGAACTTGACGATGATTTGCCAAACATGTTTGAGTGTTCTAGATGACTCGTAAGCTTTTGCTATTTTATTTTCAATGATTGACTGAAACTCATCAAATCCCTCTTGGGACAATGGCTCCAATTGCCTGTAAAGCTCTATCTGAAACTGGCTTAAAGATTGACTCCAAGATAGCCATGACAAATCAAAATAATCGCTAGAGCTTGGCGAAAATGAAAAGATGCGCTCATTGGGCCAAAGCGCTTGTTGGTAGTATTTATTAAAAGACTGTATGAATCCGATACTTCCAGGATGAACCCTTTTCAACGACTCCCATTCGGTTTGTAAGTCGGCGAGTAGCTTTATCTCACGTGTCCTTGCCGTGTCACTGTCTTTGAGTATAGATGGGTAAGGCACGTAGCGCTTTTTTCTACCATCAAACTTTGCTAAGTCATCAATAATTTTTGGCAGCTTTATTTCATTTATTAGCATGATCAACCTCTGCAGTGCTTGTGCCGACATGATTTGAATTAGGATAATGATTGATTGTGATATCTGATAACCCAAGCTGTGCTGCGATCTGTTCAAACACGGACGCTACACGCTTAATATCTGCTTTACTACTTGATGAGAAACGTCCCAATACTTCTTGACGAGCTTTTTCATGACCAATAACTGTGTTAATCAGCGATAAGGAAACGCCAAGATTTTCAAGCTGCGTACGAACAAAGTGGCGTGTCCAATAGGGATTGGCGTCAATGATGTGTTTGGTCATATGATAAGCATCGCCACGCTTAATGTCTTTAAGAGTAGGGGATTTAGCAGTAGGAGCTCGTTCATACAACAGCTTTAATAGTGCTTCATCATTACCCAAACGGATATTGTCAATGATAGCGCTGATGTCATGATAACCTTGATGCTTTGCCTGATAATTAATCAAATACGCTCTATAGTCTGTTAGATGGCGTATCAGTGTCGGGCATAGCGGAATGAGACGATCACTTTTGACCTTCTTAACAGGCTTGTCATTGATGAGCAGCCAACCCATATCAAGATCAATATCGTACATTCTGCCAAGACCGTTGTTTGGTCGCACGCCGGTTAAAAGGCAAAAGACAAACCATACAAAAATACTGGTTCTGTTAAAGTGCTCCTCATCGTTTGAACTTTGATCGGTCCAGTACTTCATCTCATTTATGATGTCGCAAACTGTTTCAATCTTCAACGCAAACCCTGACCCCACCGTATATTTATGCCAGGCGGAGATATAAGTCAGGTCAAAATTACTATTGCTATTAAATATGTTCAGTGCTGATTTATAGTGAGCCATAAGTGCTTCGCTAGTGTGGCTACTATAGTACATCGCAGGAGCATGGGACGCAGGCGTGCGACAGATGATATCGGCGATATGCGCATGGCAATTAGGTGTATAACGAGAGAGCACGACATGTAGTGCGGTCTCTATACGATTGACGGACAGGTACGGCAATCCAAGGCTGCTACGCAAGGCGGCAAGATAAGCCGTAAAATCTTCTTTTGACGGCAACTCGCAAGCAAGTAAATCATCTATAAGCCATGATGGTAGTGGAACTTTGATGGTATCAGAAGTATTTTCATAATCCTTTTCGGGCAATGTTTGGCTTGTCGATCTTTTAGTAATACCTAAACTGTGTTCAATGTAGTATTTTTTACCTTTGATTTTGAAAATATTAGGATGACCGATATAGCCGGGTATTAGTAAGGATTTAACTGGCAACCCAGTAATCATAGATAACAATAAAATACCAGCACAGGTTGTATCAGTCTCTGTTTCTAATAAGGTGCTTGCATCTTGGTTGAGCGCAGCAAATAACGCTTGGTAGCCGGCAAGGGAGAGTAAGCGCGTGTTAGAGTTAAGCGCGAGATTGCGCTGAGACATATAGTTTTGCTGTAGCGATAAATCTATAGTTTGGAGCGGTATAGAGTATTTGATTAACGGGTTTGGATATTCGCCATAGCTGACATAGGGTGCCTCATGGTGATCAATACGCTCTTCAAAGCTAGTAGTTAGATCTTCATAGGTTTCTGTATTAGGGTCTAAAAATGCAAGATCTATGGCGATAGCACTGTGTTCTATATCGTCACGTGTGCTACCCCATGCATCATTGCTGGACGTAGTATTCCAGTTATGCCTAGTTGCAGTGGTGTCTACAGGATATTTTGATGTGTTATCTGCTAGGTTGATAGCTTTAACTTTAATGTTCTTAGGTAGCTTTTTACGCTTAGGTTTTGGCTTCTGTGGCACGTGCGCGTGTTGATAGGCGGTCGTTATTTTCTCTATTTGGCTCAGTTTATCTTTTGCCACTTTCTTTTCTTCGGCATGAGTAGCTTGCTTATCATTTAACAATTCATATGCACTTTTTTGCTGCTCTAATAGATCAGTGAAAATGGTGAGTATGCTTTCCAAACTCATGGTCATTTGAGGTAAATCAGGTAGTTCACGCCAAATCCATGTTCGTCTAGAAGATCTTGAAAACTGCGCCTGTTTAAATTGCATCAGTATATTTTTGGTGTGTTGTTTTGTACTATGCTGCATCAGTATCACACTGGTGTGCATTGCTATGGCTAGCCAAATTAACCGTTTCTGTAGGTAGTCATGCTGATGTTCATTGATAGAATGTTGCATGAGAATAAGCAATTGCATGATGAGTGGTTTTTTTGCTAATTCTGATCTACTAATAGTCATAGAAAGCCGAGGAACTGGCCTTCTTTGTAATACCTGTAATATTAATCTTAGTAGATTTTGGGGATTATCATCTGGCTGGCTATAGCTATTGTGTACTGCTAAAGTGATCTCAGATATGGCAGTCGATACTGCTTCTGGATATATAAAATTCTGGTCATTATCAATTTTTTTAATGATTTCTGTTAATGCTGGCGTATCAAGCCATTCTAGCTCTTCATGAGCATTCTCAGTCATAAAACACCCTCAGAAGGTCGCTTGTAATAGGTTTGCTCACTTATATTTATAAGCCGACAAAATGTAGTAATAGCAAAAATATTTTTGCCAAATAATTTTTGGTTTATCTCTTGATCCAAGATCTCGTTTAGCTGCGTGTAAATGAGCTTGATATCTATTTCTTTATTGTATTTTGCGATGAGATCAATAAGCTCGTAAAAACTGATGTCGAAATTAAACTGATCTTTTGGGATATATCTCACAGACACTTTTTGTCCGAGTACATTAAAATCAACATCAGGACTTTTGATCAAGTGAAAAAGCTCAAAATTATTGACTAAAAACCATCTTTTGTCTTCTTTGATAAATAATGTGGTTTTAGTCCAAGCAGCGCTATGCTTAAGTTTAAAGGCTTCACTAATGAAGGGTCTGATATGACAGGTATAAAGATTATATAGTTCAAGAACGCCTTCAAATATGAGCACAGGAGTTGTCTGCAGCTTGGCAACTGTTAATGATTTTGATGGATTCATAAACACTCCACTAAGATAATGATCTAATGTGGTCGATATGCTTCATTTATTGACCTCTACTCTTATCTTACTATTACTTGCTATCAATTAGATCCCACCTCGTCAACTAGACGACAATACGTGACGCATCATTTTACTTTTAGAGTTACTTATAGAAGAGCAATGATAATTTGCTCTGAAGCGCTTTAGAAATGAGCTAGAGTTAGCAAGCACGTGGATAGGGTAGACAGAGTGGAATTCTAGGACAACGGCTTACGGATCTTAGATAGAGATTTACCAGTGTGCTGCTTAAATATTAGGATCAAGAGCTTATATGACATGGATGCAGATTGATATCTGATCTTAGGACATAAAAAGAATTTTTTATTATTTCTCACCTCTTAAACCGCCTAACACTACTCACCACCACCCCAAACAGCTCAAGCGAGCCTTTCACCACGATATCTGCATAGTTCTCATTGTGAGCTCGTAAGATAATATGCTCACCGAGTATCAGCTGCTTGGCGGTAAAGCCGTCATCGACTAGTGCAATCACGATATCTTTATTCCTAGCGCTTAATGAGCGATCTACAATCAAGATATCATTGGGGTAGATACCCATATCGATCATGCTATCGCCTTCGACTTCTACCAAGTAGGTTGTCGTTGGACTGTGAATAAGCAGTGTGTTTAGATCAATGCGGTTTTGCACATAGTCCGTCGCTGGGCTTGGAAAGCCTGCTTTGACTCTATCGCTATAAAGCGAGAGCAATACCGTCTCACCTTCATCGGTGAGCCTTCCTATTATCTTAACCGTCATTGAGTCCACCTCTGGTTTAATCTACTTTGGGTATTTGGTTAATATTCGTGGTATAGCAAGGCGATAGCATATCCCGGCTCATTTGCCATGACTGCTTGTCTTTGATGCCTTCGCTTGCGATAAACACAGCAGACTGCTGATTACTGTTTTGACCATATCTTTTATTAAGCTGATCCATAACGGCAATAACCTCTGCGCTCTTTGAGGTACTTTGTTGGTTGGTTTGATTGTCGCTACTATCGTCTGCAAACAAGTCAGGCTGAACCTCATCATGCGGGCAGATATCAAAGAGCATAACGCCTGCTTTAGCGTAGCGAACATCTTTTTTAAATATTTGCGTCAGTATTTGCCGAGCAGCGGCTACCATCACTCTAGTATCAGCGGTTGGGGTTATAAACTGACATTGTCCGGATATAGAGGTATAACTCTCTGTTTGACTAAACGAGCTATTCTTAGCAAAGACGCTTAAGTAATGACAAACACTGTCTTGTTTGCGCAGCTTGCTTGCCGCTTTTGCCGCATGACTACAGACCGCTTGGCTCAGCTCATCAGGGCAAGTAATACGAGAGGAGAAAGAACGAGAAGAGATGATCTGCTTCTTAGCCTCTACCGCCTCAATACCAAGACAGCTTTGACCATTAAGCTCTAAGCAGGTGCGCTCGAGTACCACCCCGAAGTGCTGCCTTATTTTCGCAGGCTCACAGACGGCGAGCTGATAGACCGTATGAATACCCATCTTATTGAGTCTGACCTTGTAACGACGACCCACGCCCCATACCTCACCGACATCGGTGATCTGCATGATACGTCTGATCCATCGAAGATTATCTAGCACGCAGACGCCTTTAGTAGCGGGGTGCTTTTTAGCAGCATAATTGGCAAGCTTTGCCATGGTCTTAGTACTGCCCATACCCACACATACTGGAATGCCGGTGTACTGCTCAACGATGCTTTTGAGCTTACGCCCATAGCTATCAAGATCAGTCATCGCAGTAGGATAATCGGCTAAGTATAAAAAGGCTTCATCTATAGAATAGACTTCAACGGTAGGACACAGTTTCTCGAGGGTGCTCATGACTCTGTGAGACATATCAGCATATAAAGTGTAGTTTGAACTAAAGACGGTAACGTCGTTCTTCTCGCAGAACTCTTTAACCTGAAAGTACGGCACACCCATCTTGATACCGAGCTGTTTTGCCTCACTGGAGCGAGCGACCACGCAGCCATCATTGTTAGACAGTACGACCACTGCCTTACCTCTTAGATCAGGGCGAAAGAGCTTCTCACAGTTGGCATAGAAGCTATTGCAATCAACAAGCGCATACATGGCTGTCTCAGTAGATGGATGGCATAAAGAAAGGCATATCCAATCACGAGTATTTACGTGATTAGAGATGCCTTTGATTGTAGAGACAGCGTGCTTGAAAATTCAAGAGCGAATAAAGGGTAGACGACGATGGTTGTCGTGAGGGTTTAAGGAGACATAGTAGTTTCAATCCACGCACCCGTGATGGGTGCGACGTCGATCACATCCTACCGCATCGCGGCAACCAGGTTTCAATCCACGCACCCGTGATGGGTGCGAAACGCAAAGATGATTAATAAAGGCTTGGCGTTAGTTTCAATCCACGCACCCGTAATGGGTGCGAACAGCTCACCAGTACGGGTCGCGGCGAATATGGCGTTTCAATCCACGCACCCGTGATGGGTGCGAAATTCTTAGATTCATTACCGTTCGTCATTATGATGTTTCAATCCACGCACCCGTGATGGGTGCGAAGATGTTTCCTGCGATAGCGACTGCATGGCTGTGTTTCAATCCACGCACCCGTGATGGGTGCGAACTTAACTGGTACTTCGTAAGTTTTACCACCTGCGTTTCAATCCACGCACCCGTGATGGGTGCGAAGTCTATCAGTGCTGATTGTCTAAAACTTTCGTGTTTCAATCCACGCACCCGTGATGGGTGCGAACAGCCGTCAGCTAAAACGATTGCTGAAACTGGCGTTTCAATCCACGCACCCGTGATGGGTGCGAAACTGGTCAATGTACCAGCCAAAGACGCACTTAGTTTCAATCCACGCACCCGTGATGGGTGCGAACATAATCATTAACCAGTAGCGGCGCGGCTCATCGTTTCAATCCACGCACCCGTGATGGGTGCGAATAGGTAGTGAATTGGAGGCATCATCTAATGGTGTTTCAATCCACGCACCCGTGATGGGTGCGAATACGTACAACCGTGCAACACGCAGCAATGCAGGGTTTCAATCCACGCACCCGTGATGGGTGCGAACATCCGCTTACCTTTCACAAAATGCGGATTAGTGTTTCAATCCACGCACCCGTGATGGGTGCGAAACCTTTCCAGTAGTCGGGCATTTCTACTTCTGGTTTCAATCCACGCACCCGTGATGGGTGCGAATTGGACGAGCGCTATTACGGCCTACAACTTGCCAGCGTTTCAATCCACGCACCCGTGATGGGTGCGAACATAATCATTAACCAGTAGCGGCGCGGCTCATCGTTTCAATCCACGCACCCGTGATGGGTGCGAATAGGTAGTGAATTAGATTCACCATCTAATGGTGTTTCAATCCACGCACCCGTGATGGGTGCGAATACGTACAACCGTGCAACACGCAGCAATGCAGGGTTTCAATCCACGCACCCGTGATGGGTGCGAATAGTTAGTGAATTAGGTTCACCATCTAATGGTGTTTCAATCCACGCACCCGTGATGGGTGCGAATACGTACAACCGTGCAACACGCAGCAATGCAGGGTTTCAATCCACGCACCCGTGATGGGTGCGAAATTGAGCAATGTTTTTTAGGGGAGTTATCAAGCGTTTCAATCCACGCACCCGTGATGGGTGCGAATTTAGATGGTCGTAACAGATGGGGCACATTAGATGTTTCAATCCACGCACCCGTGATGGGTGCGAATAAAGCCTAACACATTAGTAATTCCAGTTTTAAGGTTTCAATCCACGCACCCGTGATGGGTGCGAATATTAGCCGTTTGGGTTATTGGTCTATCTGGTAGTTTCAATCCACGCACCCGTGATGGGTGCGAAAAGCCTAACACATTAGTAATTCCAGTTTTAAGGTTTCAATCCACGCACCCGTGATGGGTGCGAAAATGCAAAATAACTCAACTGATAGACTACTAATAATGTTTCAATCCACGCACCCGTGATGGGTGCGAAACATAAAGATTAAAGACAATAGTAAAGACAAAAAGTTTCAATCCACGCACCCGTGATGGGTGCGAAACATAAAGATTAAAGACAATAGTAAAGACAAAAAGTTTCAATCCACGCACCCGTGATGGGTGCGAACTATGACAAACCAGTGTATTACAAGCTACAAAAGTTTCAATCCACGCACCCGTGATGGGTGCGAATGACGCGGCAAGAGTCGCTTGAGTGGTTTATGCAGTTTCAATCCACGCACCCGTGATGGGTGCGAACCAAATTACCGTCATAATCCTCACCTGCTGCCATGTTTCAATCCACGCACCCGTGATGGGTGCGAAAAACACGGACGCTCGGCAAGCCTCTTACTAACGCAGTTTCAATCCACGCACCCGTGATGGGTGCGAATAAAGCAAAGCCTGTCCGTGTGTCTCGTAAGCTAGTTTCAATCCACGCACCCGTGATGGGTGCGAACCAAGCAGACGGTCAATGTCTGACACATCAGGGTTTCAATCCACGCACCCGTGATGGGTGCGAAGTCCTACCAGCGTATATTGAACGCTAATAAAATAGTTTCAATCCACGCACCCGTGATGGGTGCGAATCACTCGCAGCAAGCAAAGAGCAAGCAATACAAGTTTCAATCCACGCACCCGTGATGGGTGCGAATAAAATCCAACTTTGTCACTGGCTCATGGAAAGTTTCAATCCACGCACCCGTGATGGGTGCGAAACCATGTGATTTGGCCGACACCATATTTGATAGTTTCAATCCACGCACCCGTGATGGGTGCGAAGGTGTAGTAATGGTCGATTATCTTCAGATCATGTTTCAATCCACGCACCCGTGATGGGTGCGAAATAAAAGATGCGGAAGTTATTTCCAAAAATGCGGTTTCAATCCACGCACCCGTGATGGGTGCGAAGGTATAAGTTGTCAATACTTTTTAATGATTTTACGTTTCAATCCACGCACCCGTGATGGGTGCGAAATTATATAAATCGGACTGGTGGTGTCGTGGTTGTTTCAATCCACGCACCCGTGATGGGTGCGAAGTCATCCCAGGGTAAATGCAAATCACTCGAAGTGTTTCAATCCACGCACCCGTGATGGGTGCGAATACAATCAAATAACCGTCTTTTCTATCTAAATCGTTTCAATCCACGCACCCGTGATGGGTGCGAAAGCAAGACGGCGCGTGTTATGTCTCATGTTTCCGGTTTCAATCCACGCACCCGTGATGGGTGCGAACCAAAGAAAGAGACCAAGAATTAATAACAAGAGTTTCAATCCACGCACCCGTGATGGGTGCGAATTGAGAATAACGATGGTTTCAAAACGATTACGTTTGTTTCAATCCACGCACCCGTGATGGGTGCGAATTTCAAACCATAGGGAACAGTCAAATGATAATGTTTCAATCCACGCACCCGTGATGGGTGCGAAGCTACCGTATCTATAGGAATATATTTAGGCTCTGTTTCAATCCACGCACCCGTGATGGGTGCGAAGACACCACTTTTCATGCTCGTTTGCCTTCACAGTTTCAATCCACGCACCCGTGATGGGTGCGAAGCTACCGTATCTATAGGAATATATTTAGGCTCTGTTTCAATCCACGCACCCGTGATGGGTGCGAAGACACCACTTTTCATGCTCGTTTGCCTTCACAGTTTCAATCCACGCACCCGTGATGGGTGCGAATCCAAGCCAAGAAGCTGTAAAAGCTACCGCTCTCGTTTCAATCCACGCACCCGTGATGGGTGCGAAATTGCTATAGATTGCAATATCATACGTTTGGTGTTTCAATCCACGCACCCGTGATGGGTGCGAATGGCTGAATGTGCTTTGGAAAATAAACAAGGCTGGTTTCAATCCACGCACCCGTGATGGGTGCGAAGCTTGACGAATTAAACGAGAAACGCCAACAGCTAGTTTCAATCCACGCACCCGTGATGGGTGCGAACATTGGCTAGAAAGGTTTATCTAGGACAAGCAGTTTCAATCCACGCACCCGTGATGGGTGCGAAGGCATACCTACGCTATCCTTAACTTCAAGATAAGGTTTCAATCCACGCACCCGTGATGGGTGCGAAGGCTTGCTCTTGTAGATGTCTTTATCATCAGTAGTTTCAATCCACGCACCCGTGATGGGTGCGAATTAAGGCTAACGAGTTATGTCCCAAGTTGGCAGTTTCAATCCACGCACCCGTGATGGGTGCGAACACATCGCAAGTAACCAAGGGGCTACCTGCTCAAGTTTCAATCCACGCACCCGTGATGGGTGCGAACCTTTAAATACTGCTGATTCGTTTGGCTCTAAAGTTTCAATCCACGCACCCGTGATGGGTGCGAAAATAAAAATTATCATCAACATCAAATTGAGGTAGTTTCAATCCACGCACCCGTGATGGGTGCGAATAAAATAAAACCGGCTGTAGTGATAGCGAATAGTTTCAATCCACGCACCCGTGATGGGTGCGAAATTGCAAGTCCGAAGTTTGCAGCGCAAGTTGCTGTTTCAATCCACGCACCCGTGATGGGTGCGAATATATCACAACGTATTGAAAAGCGGTTAACTAAAGTTTCAATCCACGCACCCGTGATGGGTGCGAACTTAAACCAATGCAAAATAAGCTACTAATAATGTTTCAATCCACGCACCCGTGATGGGTGCGAATTTAGTACGTTGTAACCAAAATCATTAACAAAAACGTTTCAATCCACGCACCCGTGATGGGTGCGAACTTTTATACGCGCTTCCCAACGTAGTAATCGTTTTGTTTCAATCCACGCACCCGTGATGGGTGCGAATGACTATCACACGATAGATAGCGCATATGATAACGTTTCAATCCACGCACCCGTGATGGGTGCGAACGTACCGCCCCACATCGCCGCACTGAGACACGGTTTCAATCCACGCACCCGTGATGGGTGCGAAGCCATTTACCATTGATATTGAGAAGGGAATAAGAGTTTCAATCCACGCACCCGTGATGGGTGCGAATTAGATGTTGAGGACGGTGTGGTTGAGTTCGCAGTTTCAATCCACGCACCCGTGATGGGTGCGAAGCAAAGCGATTGATATGGACGTTGTGGTCTATGTTTCAATCCACGCACCCGTGATGGGTGCGAAAAAGGCCGCCATTGCTAACTACGAGATAGTTAAGTTTCAATCCACGCACCCGTGATGGGTGCGAAGGTCACACAATCAACTACTACCCCACCAGCGAGTTTCAATCCACGCACCCGTGATGGGTGCGAAGGCTGCAAGGTCAGATAGCATCAGG
This sequence comes from Psychrobacter sp. CR212, assembly GCF_059693765.1. Lineage (NCBI taxonomy): Bacteria > Pseudomonadati > Pseudomonadota > Gammaproteobacteria > Moraxellales > Moraxellaceae > Psychrobacter > Psychrobacter sp. CR212. The sequence continues at coordinate 538,021 of NZ_JCATIF010000001.1, forward strand.
TCAGTTTGGTTTCAATCCACGCACCCGTGATGGGTGCGAAAGCAAGTAAGTATTGATGATAGGGTAGTAATTGTTTCAATCCACGCACCCGTGATGGGTGCGAAGGACAATATAAAATAAGTGTTAGCGATTGGATAGTTTCAATCCACGCACCCGTGATGGGTGCGAATTTAGTCAATGAAGACTATCAAGTATGTATGATGTTTCAATCCACGCACCCGTGATGGGTGCGAAATAGTTTCATCAATTCACGCAACCAAGCAAGGGTTTCAATCCACGCACCCGTGATGGGTGCGAACAAGCAAGCAAGTAATGATGATATAGTAATTATCGTTTCAATCCACGCACCCGTGATGGGTGCGAATATCGCCAATATTAGCGTCATAATTTACTGATAGTTTCAATCCACGCACCCGTGATGGGTGCGAAGTATATGATGAAACAGCAACGCAAGCATGGCTGTTTCAATCCACGCACCCGTGATGGGTGCGAATATATTATCTATGCAAGACAGAGGGGAGAGGTTGTTTCAATCCACGCACCCGTGATGGGTGCGAAAACCGAGATTATGCAGTCTAGCTAGGTGGGTCAGTTTCAATCCACGCACCCGTGATGGGTGCGAAAACCGAGATTATGCAGTCTAGCTAGGTGGGTCAGTTTCAATCCACGCACCCGTGATGGGTGCGAAAACCGAGATTATGCAGTCTAGCTAGGTGGGTCAGTTTCAATCCACGCACCCGTGATGGGTGCGAAAACCGAGATTATGCAGTCTAGCTAGGTGGGTCAGTTTCAATCCACGCACCCGTGATGGGTGCGAATAGGTGGGCAATCAGTGATAATAGGCACATAAAGTTTCAATCCACGCACCCGTGATGGGTGCGAAGCCTAGGTAGTCATAAATACCACTATCAAGGTCGTTTCAATCCACGCACCCGTGATGGGTGCGAAGTCATTACCAAAATGAGTTAATGCGATCGCAGGTTTCAATCCACGCACCCGTGATGGGTGCGAACTTATCGAGTCACAACCAATTTATGATATACCTGTTTCAATCCACGCACCCGTGATGGGTGCGAAAAACCTACCTTCATTTTGTCAGTAAATTATGATGTTTCAATCCACGCACCCGTGATGGGTGCGAATGACCTTGATTTTGTGACCTAAACTCTTTTACAGGTTTCAATCCACGCACCCGTGATGGGTGCGAAATCAATATAATCTGATGCTTTTTTATGTTCTTTGTTTCAATCCACGCACCCGTGATGGGTGCGAACCCTATTTAGTAATTAAGTAAAAAGCAATAATTGTTTCAATCCACGCACCCGTGATGGGTGCGAATCGTCAGGTTCAGATACATCAGATTTAAAGTAAAGTTTCAATCCACGCACCCGTGATGGGTGCGAACTATAATTTGTCAATAGTATTTAATGATTATATGTTTCAATCCACGCACCCGTGATGGGTGCGAAACAATCATACGACTGGATATGTGCAAATCAGACGTTTCAATCCACGCACCCGTGATGGGTGCGAAAACAAGCAAGTAATGATGATAGGGTAGTAATTGTTTCAATCCACGCACCCGTGATGGGTGCGAAAGATATAAAGACTCTTACATGGTCGGACATGAAGTTTCAATCCACGCACCCGTGATGGGTGCGAAGAGCGAGTGCCTTTGTTTTTGGCACTGCTCGATGTTTCAATCCACGCACCCGTGATGGGTGCGAAAAAGATAATTACGATTTTACTATTGGTTATCACGCGTTTCAATCCACGCACCCGTGATGGGTGCGAAGAGCGAGTGCCTTTGTTTTTGGCACTACTCGATGTTTCAATCCACGCACCCGTGATGGGTGCGAAGTAAGAAACGTGCTGAGTGTGACGCACTAATAGTTTCAATCCACGCACCCGTGATGGGTGCGAAGGTTGATGCTAAAAGAGGCTGAGCGCATGATTGTTTCAATCCACGCACCCGTGATGGGTGCGAATAAAACCTGCCTTGTAACAGGTTACGCCACAAAAGTTTCAATCCACGCACCCGTGATGGGTGCGAATCCTGATAATTGCTGTTTGCTACCACCAGCATTGTTTCAATCCACGCACCCGTGATGGGTGCGAAATTGGCACCGCTGCAAAGCAGACGACATAAAACGTTTCAATCCACGCACCCGTGATGGGTGCGAATTAATGCAGAGCGTTTAGAGTTTTACACTCGTTTGCGTTTCAATCCACGCACCCGTGATGGGTGCGAAGTGCATCATCGTCATCACGAGTGGCGATATTTAGTTTCAATCCACGCACCCGTGATGGGTGCGAACTTGTACGCCGTTTTTTCCGCCGCTCTGGTCTGTTTCAATCCACGCACCCGTGATGGGTGCGAACGCACGCCTGTCAACTCACTACAATGGATAGCCGTTTCAATCCACGCACCCGTGATGGGTGCGAACCATTGGCACCGCTGCAAAGCAGACGACATAAAACGTTTCAATCCACGCACCCGTGATGGGTGCGAAGATTTTGTTTTTAAAAAGTCGTTTCCAGCTAACGTTTCAATCCACGCACCCGTGATGGGTGCGAAGCTAACAAGAGGCATGACGGTTTTTATTCTTATGTTTCAATCCACGCACCCGTGATGGGTGCGAATCTTAGGGTTTTTTATTGCTTGTCCAAAACATATCGTTTCAATCCACGCACCCGTGATGGGTGCGAATGTCCACGTCTGATGTTAGGCATTCTTTGTTTTGGTTTCAATCCACGCACCCGTGATGGGTGCGAACTTTCATAGCAAGCCTAACAAGAGCTGACTTAGTTTCAATCCACGCACCCGTGATGGGTGCGAATATAGGCCCGAGTAGCCTCTTTAAGTTCATTAGGTTTCAATCCACGCACCCGTGATGGGTGCGAATATAGGCCCGAGTAGCCTCTTTAAGTTCATTAGGTTTCAATCCACGCACCCGTGATGGGTGCGAAAAGAGGATAAAATAGAGAGGCAGCAATATTTGGCGTTTCAATCCACGCACCCGTGATGGGTACGAAAATCTGCGGTTTTTTCAGTGGGCATCGGATCTGTTTCAATCCACGCACCCGTGATGGGTGCGAACTGTCATAGCAAGCCTAACAAGAGCTGACGTAGTTTCAATCCACGCACCCGTGATGGGTGCGAACATCTGCGGTTTTTTCCGTGGGCATCGGATCTGTTTCAATCCACGCACCCGTGATGGGTGCGAAGCAGATAATATCAAGCAAAGGACTCCCTACAGGTTTCAATCCACGCACCCGTGATGGGTGCGAAACTTCATCATTCATGGGCATTGTAAAGCTCAGGTTTCAATCCACGCACCCGTGATGGGTGCGAACTTCAAAATCCTCAACTTTTACATTATTAGAGGTTTCAATCCACGCACCCGTGATGGGTGCGAAAAAGTCATCATACTGGCACCATTTCTTGTAGGAGTTTCAATCCACGCACCCGTGATGGGTGCGAACAACTTGCCAAATGTGCCGAGGCTGGCGCACTGCGTTTCAATCCACGCACCCGTGATGGGTGCGAAAAGATATTTACGAGCGCAAATAAGCGTGCCGCTGTTTCAATCCACGCACCCGTGATGGGTGCGAAGATTTTGTTTTTAAAAAGTCGTTTCCAGCTAACGTTTCAATCCACGCACCCGTGATGGGTGCGAAGCTCTTGCATCTTTTAGCTCCTTTTCGGTTACCGTTTCAATCCACGCACCCGTGATGGGTGCGAAGCCCGCTTTTTGCGCTTGGTCGCCAAGCTCTTTGTTTCAATCCACGCACCCGTGATGGGTGCGAAGGGTTGATGCTAAAAGAGGCTGAGCGCATGATTGTTTCAATCCACGCACCCGTGATGGGTGCGAAGGCGGATTTATCTATACGACTGTTGATAAAGTCATGTTTCAATCCACGCACCCGTGATGGGTGCGAATGTACACGGTTTAACGGCCACTATCGATATTGATGTTTCAATCCACGCACCCGTGATGGGTGCGAACTTCCCAGTAAGGAGCGTCTAGAGCCGCAGTGATGTTTCAATCCACGCACCCGTGATGGGTGCGAAAAAAATGTGCTCGAAAAAATGTGGGACGGCATTGTTTCAATCCACGCACCCGTGATGGGTGCGAAGATTGTAGCGCAAGCGCCCAACTTAACTTATGTGGTTTCAATCCACGCACCCGTGATGGGTGCGAAACCATGGATACAGTACAACAAAGCAATGTGGCAGTTTCAATCCACGCACCCGTGATGGGTGCGAAGATAATACTCAATCAGCCAATTCTATCGCGGAAGTTTCAATCCACGCACCCGTGATGGGTGCGAATTTTGGCTTGCTGCTGACTTAAGGGCTGAGCGGGTTTCAATCCACGCACCCGTGATGGGTGCGAAACAAACTCTTTAGTAAACCCTGTCTCAGGATAAGGGTTTCAATCCACGCACCCGTGATGGGTGCGAACAAGTGCGTCAGGCGGTTGGCGGTATAACTAATGTTTCAATCCACGCACCCGTGATGGGTGCGAACTCTGTATTGATCCACTTCGCATAGATTTTAGTGTTTCAATCCACGCACCCGTGATGGGTGCGAAGCTAAAAAGATTGAGGCGCGCAACAAAGGCAAGTTTCAATCCACGCACCCGTGATGGGTGCGAAAGCGTTACGATGCAATAACTAAAACATCGGGCAGTTTCAATCCACGCACCCGTGATGGGTGCGAAGGGAGATTTACGGTGATATCGCAGAATTTAACAGTTTCAATCCACGCACCCGTGATGGGTGCGAAGCAATGGCAGATGGTTTGGGTGTAACCCGTGGTGTTTCAATCCACGCACCCGTGATGGGTGCGAAATGACAGCTACACAAGTAGCAGATGCTGTCAACGTTTCAATCCACGCACCCGTGATGGGTGCGAATATAAGGTTATAAAAGTTTATAAAGGTTATTAAGTTTCAATCCACGCACCCGTGATGGGTGCGAACAATGTCCGATAAGGCCAGTAACACGGTAGAAATTGTTTCAATCCACGCACCCGTGATGGGTGCGAATTAAGCTCGCCACGTATGCAATGACACTAGCGCGTTTCAATCCACGCACCCGTGATGGGTGCGAAGCGTTTCTTTTCTAGACTTAAGCAAAGCAGATGGTTTCAATCCACGCACCCGTGATGGGTGCGAATAGGTGGGCGTTATGATTGATAAAACAGGATTGTTTCAATCCACGCACCCGTGATGGGTGCGAATGAGGATAATGATGCTCAAGCAAAGCGCAAGGGTTTCAATCCACGCACCCGTGATGGGTGCGAAAGCCCCTAGTTTAAGTCGCTAATAAAGTTAAGAAAAAACCTCGGAATATGCGAATATCTAAACTGTAGGCGAATTTGGCAAACATCTTGCTTACCAAGTTTTTAATGTGAGAAAATAAAGGTAGTAAAATCAAGTTGTTAAATAGCATTGCGGTCCCTTTGCGAGTCTCCTAGAGATTTTATGTAAGCTATAGGTTCGCATTGACCTTATAACAGTCAAGTAGTAGGTTTAAAAGTGATTATTTATGATGATAACGGCTAAAATAGCAAGACATCGTTTAAGTCTAGCACAGGTTTTGCCCCAATGTGTTCTACTTTATTTTGCCAGTTTTTACCAAGATAATAATAGCGCAAACTATCAACGCTATGATCAATGATATCCTCAAGCGTGGCTCGAAGCATTGTCCATTCAGCAGGATTAACCTCAATCTCAAATACCGAATATTGCACCCGCTGTCCATAGTTCAAACAATGCTTAGCAATGTGGCGCAGACGTTTGGCACTCGATGCACCCTCTGAGCTGATATCGTAAGTGACCAATATCATCATAATGACCTTCCTTGTTTATTTATTCTTTATGCAGCAATTTATTTCCACAAAAAAGGAATATAAGCATCAATATCGCCCCTAATATGACGCGCCATAATTGTCGCCTGCAAATGCGGTAGTAAACCAAAGGGCACGCTTTCCTCAAACCATTCATGATAAATGGTTTGCTGCTTACGATCATGCCATGCCTTAAAAAATGTTTGTCTTGCTTCATCCTTGAGCCAAACTGCGCCATTCGCTTCAGTCTTAAAGTCTGATTTACCCAGCTGCTTTTTATTAATAAGTGATAATACAAAGCGATCCACGATAGGGCGAAATTCTTCTACCAAATCAAGAGCTAGTGACGGGCGTCCAGGACGCAGTTGATGAAATACTCCGCATGCAGGGTCAAGTCCTACGGTCTCAAGTGCACTACGACAATCATGAGTCATTAGAGTATAAGTAAAAGAGAGTAAGGCATTGACCGCATCAGTGGCCGGATTGCGAGTACGTTTAGGAAAGATAAAGTCAGGGTTGCGAATAAAATATGGAAACACACTAAAGTAAACGCTCGCCATCTCACCCTCACGGCCTAACAGGTCAGGTAAGTTTTGCGTAGTCAATATCTTATTGAGACCGCGCTCCAAACGCTGCTGTGCGCCATCCAAGCTTTTAATTGTAGGCTCATCTAGCTGGCTTTTATAATCGCGCAGATAGCGGCGAATGACTTGGCGTTGATTATGGACTTTACCTAAGATAATACTATGACAGATTGGCTGTACGCGCTTAGGGTCGTCACTGATGCGATATTGCTCACGGCGAAGGAGTACATTGCCACTGACCGCACCTTCGATACGCGCTTGGAACTTACCATATTGATTCAGATGAGTGATGGTAATGGCGTTTTCGGTACAGTGCGCCATCAGTGCAGGTGATATCGACACTTGCCCAAAGCAGACAATCGCATCGAGCTTATGAATAGGGACGCGACCTTTGACCTCATAGTCGATATTCATAACGACGTTTTCGCCCTGTTTATTGAGCCATGCGCCTTGGGTTTGCACGAATAAGGTATTTTTTAATGAGCGCATAGGGTTTCCTAATCATTATTTTCTAGCGTTCAGCTGTGTATTTTTGAATATAGCTCTTTATTGTGCTAGGTTAAATGGACTACTTCTCAACTATTATCAAGGAATAAAACATGAGTTACTCCAATAACGAAGCTGATATGCAAAATCCTAACAAAGGGTCTGACGGTACTAACAAAGCCTATGACCAGAATCAAGGTAATAAAGGCAAGCAGTTAAATCCACAACAGCCGAAGAATGATGCGCAGCCGCAACAAAAGGATTAATAGCTTCACTGCTTTATGCAAATACATTAATAAATTAGTGATCCGTTTCTTCTAAACTGGTCACTATTTTTTTGTTTAACCAAGCCTTGGCATTTTTATTAAAAACCTTAGGATGGCAGATGTCTTTGAGTGAACAATTTCGGCATTTACTGGTACTATAACTTGGCTTTGGCGTCTGCTTAGATTCAATAATATGCCGACACTCGTTAATCGCATCTAAGGTAATTTGCCGCAGCTCCTCATCAAAACCTACCGTATGACGGCGACGGGTTTTACCATAAAACAGCGCGCCCTCACTGACGGTGCAATCATGCATATCTTCTAAGCATAGTGCTTGCGCGCACAATTGCACTTCATCCGCACGATGTGATTTGGGCTTACCGCGTTTGTATTCGATAGGAAACGGAATTTGTGCGCCTGTATCATCGGTGTGATATTCGACCACATCAGCAACCCCCTCTAATCCAAGTGCGCGATGGCCAAGCGGTAGCGTGCGCACGGTCTTTATATTGCCACGCGTATCGTGTCCGCCACTGTTGACCTTTTCGTGCATGACTTGCCCTTCGGCAGTAAAGACATTCTCCGCCCACGCGCACTCAAGCTCAATCAGCGCAAACTGACGCGGACAGAATAAGTAATGCTGCAAGCGGGATAGGTAGAGGGTTTGCATTTGTGTCCGCCTTTTTAATTAAAAAGGTGAGCAAGCGCTTATCGTTTACGCCTGCTCAATATCTATGACGATACGAAAAGTTAAAGGTTAAAACCCTTCAATAATATTAGGCTCTAATTCTGCTAAAGCTGACTTTAACGCGTCTTCATCAAATGCGCCGTGATTATCAAGCAATTCCTTTAAACTGCGATGCACCTTAGCAGATGAGTGTTGCCCTGATTTGCTGCTATGTTCCCACCAAATGACCTTTTTGACCTGCATGCTGCCTTCAGGACGAGCAGAGGAAGCGTCACCTTCGAACAGCTTAGGGAGTATCTCTTTGATCTTGTCGGCATCAGCATCACTAAAACCTGTACGTTCCGCCAGTTGCGGCGTAATCGCACCATAAGTCACATAGATGCCTTTATCCACGCGGTGCTTCATACCCATCGTATCGCTGCCTTTTTTCGTACCATCGCCTTCACCACTGACGCTTTTGGTGATTTGGGTACTGGTGATATCAACAGGCTGTAAGCTAAAGGCAGATTGAATACTGACAGGACCACGGATAGGGATAGAGACACCATCAGCATTTTTAGCATCTGCTTTAAAGGCAAACACTTGACCAAAGGCACGTACATCGAACCATTTTTCACAAGCTTTTTGCGCTGTTTCATCACGTTTGGCTTCAATGTTTTCTTTTTTGTTGGCTTCAAAGGCATTTTTACCTAAACCAACGTCTTCGTCATAAGCACGATTTTTTAAGCTGGTCATGCCATCCGTTTTTTTCTCATCCGACTGTACAAAAATAGTTTCACCCGCCTCTTGTAGTCGATCGCGGATTTTGCGTTTTAGACACACATCAGTAATCTCGCCATTCCCTGCAAAGTCAGTACGAGGACGGTTACCGTTTAGGGGGTCGCCGTTTGGATTGGCATTATTCACTTCAATAATGATGGCAAAATCAATTTTATGGTTTAAAGTATTTTCGTTGGCGCTCATGAGGTTTCCTCTTATTTGTCATTAAAAAAATAGGGTGTTGTTGGACACTGATTGGGTTATGCAGCATCGCTATCATTTTCTACTTCGGCTTTCGCGTACTCTTTGTCTAATTTAAATTGCATTTTTTGGCTGTGATATCCTAATAAAAATTCTCCCGATAATGCTGAATCATCGGTAAAACGGTCGCTGGTAAATGCACTCATAATTTCATCAATCAGCTGCTGTTTTTTAGCCAAGTAGCCGCCACGATTGGATTTTAGGCGGTTTTCATAAGGCTTTAGTGCCAGCTCAATGTTGCGCCATGTGGTAAAAGGTCGATTGGCGAACTGTTGCATATAGCGCTGGGCGGTGGTGTTGCGCTTTTCTCCAGCGACATATAGCGCGAGGCTTTCGATGTCTTCAGCAACTGCCAATAAACGTCCGTATAGATAGTCTCGGCTGGTAAGCTCAGGTTGTAGTGCCACGGTATAGCTCCTTTTTTTATCGTCTGATTGTCTTAAATAATAGCCACGGTATAAGGCGCACGCTGTACTTAGCGCCTGCTCCCACTCCCAGTGCTCAAGGGCCAGTGGGTTACAAGCGCGTTTGATGCACAGCTCGACCAGCTGTCTAGGAAAGCGGCGTGCTTCTCCTTCAACGATACAGGGCAATACTTGAGCGACCACTTGTTTCTTTAACGCATCGGACAGGCGTGCGCCATAGGCGACCTGTGCAATCTGCTTTGGGGTAGGCGATTGAATACCCAGTCGTTGTTGGTTGCTGTCATCATCTCTATAAGTGTGATACCACGCAAACTGCGTATACCACGCTTGTAAGGCGTCTATATATTCACTGGGCATACTTTCATGGTAGTACGTCACCGCCATACGTCCAGGAGTGGCGGCCTCTAAGCTAATAATAGAGATTTGCTGATGCTCGGGCAGTTGTTGGCGGTAGCCTTGTAAGGTATTGCGTAAATGTGTGGCAAAGCGATAACCCAAGTCGTTACGGTGCTGAAACGTAGGTTCTGTGTCTGATGCTTCGTCATCGTCATATTCTTCAAAGTCATTACCGTCGTTGTCAGATGTCTTAGATGCGTCTAGTACGTCCAGCGGTGCGGCGACGCTGGTTGGTTGCGGCACTTCGATACCTGATATTGACCATGCAACGATGGCTTGTCCCGCTTCTTCACGTCCTTGTCGCGACAGCAGCCATGATAGCGCGGCGTGCGCCTTTTCGGTGACCACGGCGCTAATACCTGCTGCCTGCATACCTGTTGTATCGGTAAAGCGACCACGAAATGTGTAGCCTGTCGCATCATTAGCAGAGATGAGTTTGGCATTGGTTGAGCTGCGTAAGATGCGGTTGGGGTGCTTGCTGGCGAGTGGACTGGTGTTGCCAGTGATGTAACAAAAGCCATCGGTACTGTCTAAAGTGGCGTAAAACTGCTGCCATGCGGCAAACAAGTTGTCATCACGCCATGTCTCGGTGACGTGCTGAGTAGGGGTGTCTAAGCTACTGGCAATGACATTCCACACAATAAATGCTGCGCCCTGATCAAAGACGCCTTTGTTTTTATTGAGCGCCGCTAAAATGCTATCGGGATAATCGCTGGCTTGTTCAGGGTAGGCAAGCTTGCTTTTGTTATCAGGGTCAACAATCAAAACATGAGCGTCGATTAAATCTTTGACCAGCGTGCCTTTTTTGACGTAAGTTAAGACGGACTGTGCTTTGGGGTGTGAATGTTCTGAGCTGCACCATGTAGATAATATGTCTTCATATAATGGATACAAATCTTTTTTATTCTGACTGTAATCAAAAAAATCTTTAGCGACATATTGCAACTTATCGGATAGTGGATGTGCTACTGCGCCTGATGTACGATTGGCAGAATCATTGGTCGCAGGAATGGCAAGGTATTTTGATTTGACTTTGCCATTGTCATCGCGGCACACCTCAGCACGGACAAAGTCACCTTTGTCATTAATCGTGATGACAATTTGCACGTTTTGATTGACATGATAATAAGGCATCAGCTTCTGGTCTTGCGCTTGTAGGTCGGCGTTTTGACTGGCGGCTTCATAGGTTTGGTAAAGTCGTTGTAACCAGCTCATAACGAGGCCTCCGTCTGACTTACTGACTGCATGTTATTATCAAGGGCAAAGTCTTTGGCGCTCATATTGCGGACAAAGCGGTTTGGCATCCCGTTTTGGGCATCTAGCGTTAAGTTGTCAGTAGGCTTTGGAAAATCAATAACGCCAAAGTGCATAACGGCTTGCCAAAATCGACTGTGCAGTGCGTCCAAGCCAGTCTCGTCAGGGTAGGCAAAACTATGAAACATCAAGCCATAACCCAGTTCATCAACGTCATCATAAGCACCTTTACCGCTACCAAATTCGCAAGGCTCAACATAGCCTTGGCACTCGCGTGTACCTAAAAAGATGTCTTGGCGTCCGCCTTTATTCAGCATGCGCTGGGCAATACTGTAATGTTTACCATCAATGCGGTCAGCGGCTAACTCGGGGCGGTGCATGTTCCATTCAAAGTGCGCTTGCACTTGATAGGCGACATCATGCAAATAGGTGTAATACGCCAAGTCGTTACCGCTTTCATTAAACTTAATCGGCTTGACACCTTTGGTTTGTGTGCGGATAGGATTGATGACGCGCACTCTGTCGATATACCAGATGATGGAGGGTTTCCAGTAAATAGATTTACAAACCCCTTTTAAAGCCTCATAAGTCGGCAAATGATAGCTGGTTTTTTCGCCACCAATACGAGTGATGGGGTCGGTAAACAGGGCATGACGCCCTGTAAGTAAAAATTCAATTTGGTTTTCTTTCATAGCATGTCAGTTCCTTTTATTGAGTAATGCAAGTCTCAAAAAGAAACTTGCATCAATAATATGTCTAATACGTCAGACTATTATCTAACCAGTCGATAATATCCTTTGAACCAAAACCAGAATAAGGTTTTTTCAGTGTAATTATCCAAATGGTGTCATTAGCATCTATTAAATTTTCAAATTGTGAGTAAACTTGGCTTGGAGTTAAGGAAGTGGTGATTGCGTAACTTGACTCGGAAAGTCTAGCCCAACCTCCAAAGCTTTTGATTTTTTCCAGAACTTTGGCATGTTTTTGTCCGGGCGAATTTAAATCGTAAGTAACTAATAGAGCTGCCATAAATCTTTTCCTTCTATGATGAGTGAATGTAATCAATGACTACATACTCATACTATAGCTAATAATTTATAATTACAAGTTCTATAAACTAAAAAGGCAATTTTGAGAGATATTGTTTTATGGTATAATTACTATTCATCATTTTATGATGTGGATTGAAACTATAAGCTAAATAGGCTAGAAAGCACTTGGCAACGTCTGTCTTACCACAGTCGTTGCCATTTTTGTTTAACCTACTACATTCCAAAATCCATAAAATCCAGCTTGCCATCACCTGCGATATTCAGCCCCATCTGTGCATCATAAAACGTCTCTGATAGAGTAAGAATGCCAGTGTCTCGTACTTGGTGAATGGCGTTTTCGTCCATGAGTTTATCCAACATAAATGGAAAGACATTGATACTGTACTGCTGGGCGTCGTGTACCAGCTGATAAAAGTGACTGTCACTCACGCTTGTATTGTAAAGGGCACTAATCAAATGCCGTCCTTCCTCAAGATACGGCACAATAATGGCTTTGGTTGGTGCGTCTATGGCTTTAAATGTGCGCCCTGCGTCCATAAAGGACTGCCAAAGCTGCGGAAATTGCTCAGCTTGATGCCGCTGCGCATTGTTATTATTAGTCAATGGATTGGTGTTGTTACTGCTCAGCCAGTTATATAAGGTTTCTGTACCTACAGATTTACCTTTACTGTCTTTAATGGGATATGCCATTTCTTTTATACCGTGCTCGGTCTGATAGTAGTGATGGAAAAACTGCTGCATGATGTCGGGGTGCAGCAAATGTACATCGCCATACGCGTTATGCGCCCATTGGGACAGAATGTTGCTCATGATGGCCTTGCCTTGAGCGATGGTAGGCAGTTTACTTAGGTTTTCGCTCTCTGGACGTACGATAAATACTTGCCCTTTGACAGGCTTGTCTTGGTCGTCACGCATCTCACCATGACGGTTACAGCGTCCCGCCGCCTGCGCAATACTGTCAAGACCTGCCAAAAAGCGCACGACGGAACGAAATGACACATCCACGCCAGCTTCAATCAGTTGGGTTGATATAACCAAAGTCGGTAAGCCTTGTTTTAAACGGTTTCTAATTTGGTCTAATAAGTCTTTACGGTGGCGAGCGCATTGGGACGTACTTAAATGATATAGCTCGTTTTCAGGCACGGTGTCTGATAGTTTCTGATACAGCTGACTGGCCCACGTCTTAGTATTAACGATAACCAAGGTGCTGCTAAATTGAGCAAAATTATGATTAACATAATTTGTCAAGCCATCTAAATCTTGAGGGTTTTTAGTATGGTCATGAATATCGACGCGCTGCAAAGTATCGAATAGGGTATGTAGCTGAGTGCGCTCGCCAATGATTTCGGTAGCAGAGTTCAAGCTGCCATTGTGTGCTATCGGTAAATTGTCCAGTACGGGCTGGGTGGCGGTGCACAGCACGGCGCTAGAGTTGGCGTGAGTGGTCAAAAAATTGAGCGCGCTACAAAATAGGTAGTAGCAATTCATTGGTAATGTCTGTATCTCATCAAAAATGAGCACCGCACGGCTTAGCTGATGCAAGCGTCTGACGCCTTTGGTGCCGCCGCCAAAGCAGCTTTCTAAAAACTGTACCATGGTGGTAAATACAATGGGAGCGTTCCAATTATCCATAATCAGTTTGCTCTGCCACGTCTGTACGTCAGGCTCTAGGTTTGAATGTTGTTCTAACACCCATTGACCATCAAAGACACCTTTGGGGCCTTCTTCTTCTAAAATTTTGCGCACCTCAGCAGCGTTTTGTTCAATGATGCTGGTAAAAGGGATGATATAGATAATGCGGTCGAGGTTGTGGCGTTTAGCATGCTGCACAGCAAAGCGCAGGCTGGCAAGCGTTTTGCCGCCACCTGTTGGTACGGTCAAAGTAAAAATACCTTGGTCAGACTGCGCCGCGTGTAGGCAGGTTTGAGCGATGTGGTTACGTTGTTCGTTGATTGGGTTTGGCGGGCTGTGCTCTGCTTTATCAGCGAAGCCTTGATAAAGGGTTTCGATTTTATCTATCGCGATTTGCCAGTTTGGTCGCTTATAGTCTAAAAGATGGGCTTGATTTGGGTGTTCGAAGGCGATGCTGTTGCTACGGTCAGCATCAATCAGACAGCTAAACAGTAAACGAGTCAAAAATCCCAAATAAAAGTCTTTTTGCTTGTCCGTAGCGCGACTATCAGCCATGATTTTTTTGACAATGCCTTGAAACTCTTTAAGCGTGTCTTTTTTAAAGCTGTCATCCAATTGCGCAAACAGCTGCTCTTGCTTGGCACGCTCTAGGGCTTGGGTATAGTGGGTTTTTTCTTCAGGTTTGTTTTTGCGGTTGAGTAAATATGGTTGGGCATTTTGTCCGACGACATTAACAAGACCGCTATGATGTGATGCCACGCAAATGAACATCATATCCGCCAGTAGTTGCCCCTCATAGCGGCGGATTTTTTGTTGTGTATGTGCTTTTAGATAACTTGAGCCTAATTTTTCAAACTGCTCTTTAAGATAAATAGCGCCCGCTGTAGAGTGGTCCACTGAGCCTTTCGTTGGTTTCCCTCTACGTAATATTTCAGCCTCTTCATCTTCATCTAAACCCAGTTCTTTATAGTTATCATGGATGACACACTCTTTTATATATTCTTGAAACGCCGTGCTGTATTTGCCAAGGTCATGTACCAGTCCAATCAATTCACCTGATAATGGCAGCCCGATTTTCAGGGCTAGCGCCCTACTTATTTCTGCCGTTCCTGTTAAATGATCATAGAGTAGCTGCTCAGCGCCATCACTTTGCCGTACATGCGCAATAAACTTCTGCTCAAGAGAGTCTGCTTGCTTATTTTGAATATTTAGATTTTTCATTGGTGCGCTATTATCCAAACATAAGTTGTTTAAAATATTTAGGATAACAATATCTTAATTTAGTAAGGGTAACAACATATAATTGAAGCATTCGCGACAACAAATGTCGTTAAAGATTTAAAAGGCAATAAAAAACCAGATAACCTAAGTTATCTGGTAATTAATTACACTTATTAGTCTATCTACTTACAGTAATCTGACCACCTGAAAAGCTGATACACCCCTCACAAAACCAAGAGCGCAAACTTCTTGCATAAGGTATATCTGCTGGTACATCAAGCTGGTATGGACGACCACAGTACTCACAGTGTACGTCATCTAAATAAACCTGACATTTTGCAAGTGTAGCAAACAATTCATCAAACTCTATGTTGTGGTCGTAACAAAGCAGTTCTAAATGCGCTATATAATCACTGGGAGACATATAGGACCAATACTCATGGCACAAACGCTTTTTTGTATCATCAAAAGCTGAATCAAAGACGAAGTTCATGCTCATAATACCCTCCTTAGTATCCATAGCCAGTTTGTGGTAGTAGCTCGTAGAGCTCACTCTGTAGCTGACTACACATATCATCAACGACATAGTCAGGATTGACATCTAAGCGCTTCTGTACCCATATGCGCAGCGCCATATAATTATCAAAGCAACTATCAATACTCAGGAACCTAGCCAAACCAGTACCTGACTGAATACAGAGCTCACAAATGAGATAGTTAGCAATATTATCTGCGCCATTACTGACATAGCCACTAGGTTTAAACGTCGCATGCAGCTTATCGTAATCAATCATCTTCATTGTGAGGCCCCTTATCGTTAGATGCCTGAGCAATCTGACTGCGATTGACCAATGCTTCAAACGCACTGCCATCCTGCCTAGTCATGTTCGGTACATACCGACTATAGGTATTGAATAGCATCTTAGTTGTCGCATGTCCCATTTGACTTGCTATCCATTCAGGACTCTCGCCAGCCGCTAGCCAGAGCGTTGCTGCAGTATGACGAGTCTGATAAGCATTACGCTTTTTGAGACCTAAAATCTTAAGAGTAGGGTGCCAAACAAGTTTATTCACGTTGTTGTAATCAAGTGGCTCACCCGTATGCGCGCAAAACACATAGTCAGATCGCTTATAAGTGATGGCCTGCTGTTCCTTTAGAGCATCGTAGACCCAAGGTGACATTTGAATCGCACGATAAGACTCTTGAGTCTTAGGAGGAACAATTTTGCCTTTAACATAAGCTTGTTTGATCACAATCTCACGTCGATTAAAGTCAATGTTCTCCCACGTCAACCCATCAATCTCACTAGTACGCATACCTGTCAAAAAACGCACCAAGTAATAATTGCGATAGTCTTTTCTAACACCATTAATGAACGTCCAAACCTCTTCTAAAGTCAGCGGTTGGATATCGGTCTTCGGTTGTTTGAGTGCCTTGATATCATAGTAAGGGTTTTCAAACTGGTAGCGTTTAGAGGCTTCTTTTAGTATCATACCTAAAGGTACCATTATCGAATTGATGCGTGCCGCTGACAGATGCTTGTTAGCTTTTCCGTAAGTCACTTTGGCGAGGGATGAACGGAAGGCTAATACATCTGTCTTTTTTATGATATGGATAGGCTTAGTGCCAAACTTAGGCAATAAATACATATCAATAATTTCTTTAATCTTACGTTTGTAAGTATCACGCCACTCGATCTCTTTTTCAGAAAACCATAGTAGAGCAAACTGTTCGAATGAAGTGATGTCACTTTGAATACAGTCTTTGCGATCGCTTAATGCCATCATCTCATCGCATTTATCGCTTTTGGGGAAATACTTAGCATAGCTAAATATACCCAAAGTAATTTCCGCTTCCATTTTTTCAATCACTTTTTCAAGCTTCTTACGATTCGCTGGCGTGTCAACGAGGTTTGTCGTCTCCCTACAGCGTTTGTTCATATAGCGAAAGTCGACAAATAGCATATTGCTACCCTTACGTGTCCTAATACTAGCCATGATAGTTCTCCTTATTGTAGTGCCATAGCGTTGATGCTACCGGTAACACCAGTACGCATATCTTTTTCGATCTCTTCCCAAACATATAAAATTTTGCGTCCACCAAACGGCCGGATGTAATGAATACCTTCGATAAGCACAGTATCTTTGAGCTCATTACGTATCGTACGAGGGTTATACTTAATGAGCTCAGAAAGCTCTTGGGTAGTTAGGTAGGTATGTGACATAATAAATTCCTTGTAAGCCAATTAAATAACTAGGTTTTTTTATCGAGATAACAAATAATTCTATGAAAGTATTTTGTTATTCGATAGAATTACTTTACTAGCTATCGTAAGTCGATGCAAGTACTTTTTTTAGTCTATTAAGGAATTATTGATGATTTTATGTAATTTACCGGTACTACTAGCTGAACGGCGTATGAAAGTGGCAGATTTGATAAGAATGACAGGAATTAGCAAGTCGACTATGCACAAGATCTATAATGAGCAAACATCAAGAATCGATTTCGAGACTATGGATAAGATTTGTGAAGCATTAGATATTGGCGTAGGCGACTTATTTACTTATGTACCTAACGAGTCGCTAGATGAAGAAAAGTAAATTAGTTTTAGGGTGGTTTTAGAACAACTAGAGTAGAGGTCAAAAAGACTATATTGATAAATAGGAAAAATTAAGGGAAGGCGCAACTTGGGCACATTTTGGGCACACAGATTTTTCAGTGCTAATTGTTTAAATGTAGAAAGGTCTAAAGTCTAATTAATATTAATCTATCTATTCCGCTACAGCCCTTATATTACGGGCATAAAAAAAGCCCCAATCAAAAAGATTGGGGCTTTTCGAATCTGGTAGGCGTAATCGGATTCGAACCAACGACCTCTACCATGTCAAGGTAGCGCTCTAACCAACTGAGCTATACGCCTATTTAGGCCATGCATTTTAGCAAGTTTTTCAGACTTTGCAAGCCTTTTTTATAATTATCTTATTTTATTATCATAATATTTGACGTCACGCGTTATTATCAAATACTACAGTATGCTTTTTATGTATATTTTCTAAATATTTATTTTAACCAGTTTAGTTTTTATTGTTAATAACAGCGTAAAAATTAATGAGTAAGCTCTTATAACTGATATCATATTCCTCTAACGAATGTGGTTGTCATAAGAGCAATGATGTAAAGTCATTTGTGTCAACTAGGTATTCAACGAAAATTAGAACTAGTCGGAGGATGACATGGGCTTATTGGTAGATGGTAAGTGGCAAGACAAATGGTACGACACGGAAGAAAACGGCGGGCGATTTGAGCGTGAAGATGCCGGGTTTAGGAACTGGATCACCGCAGATGGTAGTGCAGGTCCTACGGGCGTAGGCGGGTTTAAGGCTGAGCCTGATCGCTATCACCTGTACGTGTCGCTAGCCTGTCCTTGGGCACACCGTACTTTAATTTATCGTAAGCTCAAAGGTTTGGAGCAGATCATTCCGATCTCTGTGGTCAACCCTTACATGGGAGATAATGGTTGGACGTTTGCAGAGGGCGAGGGAGTAATCCCTGATCCGCTTATCCATGCAGATTATGCTTATGAGCTTTATATTAAAGCAAAACCCAATTATACGGGACGGGTTACTGTTCCGATTTTATGGGACAAAAAGACCAATACGATTGTGAGTAATGAATCATCAGAGATCATTCGGATGTTCAATTCAGCTTTTGACGACGTTGGCGCACTAGCAGGCGATTTCTCGCCAGCATCGTTATTGCCAGAAATCGATGATATCAATGCGTTTGTCTATACGACGATTAATAATGGGGTGTACAAGGCTGGATTTTCGACCACACAAGAGGCTTATGAAGAGGCGGTGATTGAGCTGTTTGCCGCGCTAGATACACTGGAAGCGCGCCTAGCAGATAAGCGTTACCTCACAGGGAGCACTATCACCGAAGCGGATTGGCGACTGTTTACCACCTTAGTTCGTTTTGATGCGGTCTATGTTGGGCATTTTAAATGCAACCTACGCCGCATTATCGACTATCCAAACCTGTGGGGCTATCTGCGTGATCTATACCAAGTGCCTGGTATCGCTGAGACAGTAAATATGGAGCACATCAAGCAGCACTATTACACCAGCCACGCCAATATCAACCCCACTCGTATCATCCCTATTGGCCCTGCTATTGATTTTACGACAGCCCATCATCGTGATCAGCTATAGACATGTTTGCTTTATACATGTGAACAAAAAAGGCTAAGCATAAATAGAATTTCAATAAAAAACACCCCAGCGACTATGAAGCAGCTGGGAAGCAGCTGGGGTGTTTTACAATGTAAAAGGCATTTTAATTGATATTAACCATTATTTAACTGCCGAGCTGCCTCAAGTGCAAAGTAAGTCAAGATACCATCGGCACCGGCGCGGCGAAAACCAATAAGCGATTCTAGGATCACCGCATCAGTCAGCCAGCCGTTTTGAATAGCTGCCATGTGCATCGCGTATTCGCCGGAGACTTGATAGGCAAAAGTCGGTACGCCAAAGGTGTCTTTGACTTCACGGATCAGATCGAGATAGGGCTGACCAGGCTTAATCATCACCATATCTGCGCCCTCATTGATGTCCATCGCCACTTCGTGCAAAGCTTCAGCGCGGTTACCAAAGTCCATCTGATATTGTTTTTTATGACCGCCTTTTAGGTTGCCGGCGCTACCGACTGCATCACGGAACGGCCCATAATAAGCAGAAGCGTATTTGGCAGAGTAAGCCATGATAGCGGTATTGACAAGACCTTCGCTTTCAAAGGCATCACGCATGGCTTTGATACGGCCATCCATCATATCACTTGGAGAGATGATATCAGCGCCAGCTCTAGCATGGACGAGTGCTTGCTTGACCAGCACCTCAACGGTGTCATCATTGACCACATAACCACTGTCATCAAGCAAGCCGTCTTGACCGTGTGACGTATAAGGGTCGAGCGCCACATCGGTCATCACCACCATCTCAGGCACTGCGTCTTTTAGTGCTGCTACGGCACGCGCGCTTAGTCCATTCTCATCATAGGCCGCTTTGCCATCAGGAGTTTTTAGCGAGTTGTCGATAACAGGGAAAATATCGATAGTCGTCACGCCCTCGCTTAAAAGCTCTTTGGCATAATTAATCAATAGGTCTATCGATAAGCGCTCAACGCCCGGCATACTGGCGATGGCCTCGCGCTGATTACTACCTTCTAATACAAATACTGGGGCTATGAAATGTTTGGGGTGAAGCTCGACTTCACGAATCATAGCACGGATATTATCGTTGTAGCGCAAGCGGCGCAGGCGAGTCTCGGGGAATTGACGATTAAACGTATAAGACATTGTTTTTTCCTTATTATTAGTTTTAGTAAGTTTGAGGGGTAATCATTAAATAAGTAAAGCATCAGATGCAGCTAAAATTTTTAGCTTTTATATATAGCTACTATTTATATATAACTACTAAAGGTAGCACATAACAACAAAAAGCCCCACCAAGAAGGTAGAGCTAATTGTTATAAAAATAATACGCTAGCTAGTTATCAAATGTTATATAACCATCTTTATGGAGTGACAATCTGTGGCACTGGTACTTGCTCAGTAGGTGTCTCTTCAGTCAATACCCCAACCGCTGCATCAGCGTCGTTGTCATTATCGATATCGACAATCGCAGTCGGCTTAAAGTCAACCTTCACAGGCGTCTGTGCTTGTTTGATAGCGGCGGCTTCTGGTGCTGCAGCTACTCGCGCTGAGCTAGCAGCGTCGATAGCATAGGCCGCTTGCGACTCGGCATCTTTGGTTAATAAAGTACCAACTTGGGCCAAGTTAGTATATTGCGGAACCGGAATCGCGACAGGTGTATCGAGATTGGCACCGCCGCCAAGCGCTTGATATAGCTCGATTTGACTGATGATTTTTTGTAGCTCTAAGTCTAGAATGCCTTGTTGAGTGTCAAACAATGAGCGCTGAGCATCAAGGACATCGAGATAGTTTGAGATACCAGCTTTAAAGCGCGCATCAGCAATCTCATAAGTCTGATCAAAGTTATCTTGCAGGCGGTACTGAGCTGCGAGCTGCTCGCCTAGAGTTGCGCGAGTAGCGAGCACATCGGAGACCTCACGGAACGCCGTTTGAATTGAGCGCTCATAGCTGGCAAGCGTTTGTTCGCGCTCGATTTGTGCGACATCGTAGTTTGCATCCAAACGTCCAGCATCAAAGATGGGTACGCTGATATTAGGGCCAAATGACCAGCCGACTGCATCATTATCGAACAAGTCGCTCAAGCCATCGCTACGGACACCAACGCTACTGGCTAAGCTTATCGTTGGGAAATAAGCGGCACGGGCGACAGCGATATTTGCGCCCGCGGCTTTTAGATCGTATTCCGCTTGTAATACATCAGGGCGATAGCGTAGCAGCTCGCTTGGCAAGCCGGCACTAAACACCTCGTGATTGGTGATATTGCTGACAGCGGGTGCTGGGATAAGCTCAGTAGGTACCGGCGCTCCTAATAAGAACTGCAGAGCATTTCTGGAGGTCAAAATACTGCTTTGCGCACGTAGTACCGCAAGTCTTGCACTCTCTAAAGCTGCTGCAGATTGCAAGGAAGGCAGCTTAGGATCAATACCGGCTTTAAAGCGCTCTTGCGCAATAAACAACGAGCGCTCACGGCTCTCAACAGTTGCCTCGGCGAGTTTGAGCTGCGCTAAGCTATAGCTAAGATTCGCGTAGCTCTGCGCGATATTACTAATCAGACTAATTTGAATAGAGTCTTTGGCTGCCGTCGTTGACAAAAATCTCTGCAACGCTTGATCTTTTAGGCTATCGATTCGGCCCCAAAAGTCCAGCTCATAGCTTGCCAAACCGAGATTGACACTGTAGCTATCTGTCGTCTGTCTACCGCCAGTACTGCCAAAAGGCGTCTCAACGCGCGGAGAGGATTGGCTTTGGCGTGAGTATTCTGCTTGACCATTGATAGTCGGCAAATCATTAATATCAGTAATACGATACTGCGCGCGCGCTTTTTCGATAGCCAAACGGGCACTCTCAAAGTCTTTGTTATTTTCCAGTCCTAACGCAATCAGAGCTTTTAGGCGCTCATCGCTATAAAAGTCCTGCCAGCGCTGTCCTGCGATACTTGGCTGCTCAGAGGTGCTGACAGTCTCATCACCAAAAGCGCCATAAGCTTGCTCGATCGGAAGGTTAGGCTCAGCGAGAACGGGGCTTGTATCTGCTTTAGGGATAGTATTACAAGCGGCCATACTCAGAGCCAAAAAGCTCAGGCCAAGTAGGCGCGATGATTTACCAGTAGCTAGTAAAGCTTTAGAGCTTATCGCTCTTACGGCTGAGTTAGAGGTTAAGAATAAAGAACTCATTGTGTATTATCTCCAAAGCTTACAGGCTGATAACTCGCAGGAGGAGTTAATGATTGCTTATCTTCTGTAGGGGCAGATGGGACCGGATTATCACCGCCGCCGTTACCACTTGGATGGTTATCATCATCATCCCCTTTACCATTGTGAGCTTCATTGCCCTTATAAGGGAACATACCACGCACCCAAATATAGAACATCGGAATAAAGAAGATACCTAGTAAAGTGGCACTAACCACACCACCTACGACACTGGTACCAATAGCAGTTTGGCTGCCTGACCCTGCGCCAGTAGCTATGGCTAATGGCACAACACCGATACCAAAGGCAAGCGAGGTCATAATAATTGGACGTAGACGTTGTCGCGCTGCGGTCATGACGGCCTCTCTGAGACTATAGCCTTCTTCTTGGTGCTCTTTGGCAAATTCAATAATCAAGATGGCGTTTTTGGCGGACAAACCAACGACGGTGAGTAGACCCACTTGCAAGTAGATGTCGTTAGCAAAACCGCGTAACCACGTAAATATCACCGCACCCAATACCCCAAGTGGAATAACCAATAGGACAGAGAAGGGGATAGACCAGCTCTCATAAAGCGCAGCTAGACATAAGAAGACAACTAGAATCGATAGCGCATAAAGCATAGGAGCTTGCGAGCCTGATTTTTGTTCTTCAAGTGATAACCCAGTCCATTCGTAACCGATACCTTCAGGGAGCTGACTGATCATGTTCTCCATAGCTGACATGGCTTCACCAGTACTAAGACCAGGTGCCGCATTACCTTGAATATTCATCGAAGGTAAGCTGTTATAACGAGTCAAACGCGGTGAGCCTGACTGCCATTCGCTACTTGAGAAAGCATCGAAAGAGACCATGTTACCGGTTTCGCCGCGCACATACCACTTGCCGATGTCATCAGGATTGGTACGGCTACTGGCTTCACCTTGAACATAGACACGCTTGATACGGCCACGATCGATAAAGTCGTTGACGTAGCTTGAGCCCCAGGCGGTCGAGATAACGCTATTGATACTGCCTAAAGATAGACCATAAGCGGCGGCTTGTTCTTGATTGATATTGACTTTGAGCTGCGGTGCATCTTCTTGACCATTAGGACGTACGCCTGCCACATTTTCGTTTTGTGCAGCCATACCTAGCAGCATATTACGGGCTTCAAGTAACCCTTCGTGTCCAAGGTTACCCACATCTTGTAGCATCAAATCAAAACCACTGGCATTACCAAGCTCAGTAATCGCAGGCGGTACGATAGCAAAAACTTGCGCTTCATTTAACTGGGTAAAGAAATAACCCATGGCACGACCAGCAACGGCTTGCGCGGTGTTTTCATCGCCTGAGCGCTCTTCCCAATCTGACAGTCGAACGAATGCCAGACCCATGTTTTGGCCTTGACCTGCAAAACTAAAACCAGCAACGGTAAAGACAGAGGCAATATTGTCGCCTTCTTGCGTGTCGTAATAATTTCTGACTTTATCCAGTACATCCTGCGTCTCATCTAGCGTAGAGCCTGCAGGAAGCTGGACTAAGGTGAACATAATACCTTGGTCTTCTTCTGGCAAAAACGAACCTGGAATACGCAAGAACACCACTGCCATAATACCGATGATGGCGGCATAGCCGATCAGGTACAACCACTTAAAACGAATACTTTTGCCGACGAAGTTTTCATAAGAGCGGCTTAGCTTAAAGAACCCGCGGTTGAACCAGCCAAAGAAGCCTTTTTGTTGTTCAGTACTGCCTTTTTCATGGCTCTTACCACGTTTTAGCAAGGTCACACATAGGGCAGGGGTGAAGATTAGAGCCACCATGGCTGACAGCGCCATGCTCGTGATCAAGGTGATAGAGAACTGACGATAAATAACACCTGTTGAGCCGCCAAAGAAGGCCATCGGTACAAATACGGCAGACAAAATCAGCGCAATACCAATAACGATCTTACTGATCTCGCCCATCGACTGAACGGTTGCATCTTTGACCGAAATATCAGGGTTTTCTTCTAATATTCGCTCGACGTTTTCGACAACAACGATCGCATCATCAACCAGTAGACCGATGGAGAGTACCATTGCAAACATCGTCAAGACGTTGATACTAAAGCCTGCGATATAAAGCACAGCAAAAGTACCTAGCAAGACCACTGGAACGGCAAGAGTAGGAATGATGGTGGCGCGCCAGTTCTGCAAGAAAATGAACATGACGATAAACACCAAGACAATAGCCTCAATAAGCGTATTCACGACTTGCTCGATAGAAAGCTTCACGAAAGGCGTTGTGTCATAAGGCACAACAGAGCTTAGGCCTGCTGGAAAGTTGGTTTCTAGCTCGGCCATACGTGCGCCGACCGCCTCACGGGTCTCTAGCGCGTTTGCGCCTGCAGCCAATGAGATACCTAGACCTGCCGCTTCTTGACCGTTATACAAGGAGTTGACGCTATAGTTTTCACTACCAATCTCTACGTCTGCGACATCACCGAGACGTACCTGCGCGCCTGAGCTGTCTGTCTTTAGTAGAATGTTTCTAAACTCTTCTGGAGTCTGCAGGTAGCTTTGTACACTGACGGTGGCGTTAATCACCTGTTGATCTGTGTCAGCAGGTGCTTGTCCTAGCTGACCTGCAGATACCTGAGCGTTCTGTGCTCGTACGGCATTGACAACATCAGAGGGCACCATGTTATAGCTACGTAGGCGTGCAGGATCTAGCCAGATACGCATGGCGTAAGTAGAACCAAACACCTGAACTTCACCAACCCCTTCCACACGACTGATCGAGTCAAGCACATTGGAGTTGATATAATCGGCAATATCGGCACGATCCATACTGCCATCTTCAGAAATAAATGCCTGCACCATCAAAAAGCTGCTGGAGGACTTATTAACGTTGACACCTTGACGCTGAACAGCCTCAGGCAACGCGCTCATCGCCGCTTGCAGTTTATTTTGTACTTGTACTTGCGCCGTATCAGGGTCGGTACCGTTCTCAAAGGTAAGCGTCACTGAAGCGCTACCGTTTGAGGAGCTCGATGAGGAGATGTACATCAAGCCATCTAGCCCTTTCATACGTTGTTCAATAATCTGCACCACAGAGTTTTCAACGGTTTGGGCGTTGGCACCAGGATAAGTGGCACTAACAGAAACGGTGGGCGGTGCGATACGCGGATACTGCTCAATCGGCAAATTAACAACCGAGATTACCCCGATAAGCATGACCAAAATGGCCAACACCCATGCAAAAATAGGGCGATCAATAAAAAAACGTGACATAGTATATCCCTAGGTCTTCCTATCTTTGAATGGAATTAATTAGCGGTGGTAGCAGTGTCCTGCTCAGAAGTGTCATCAGCTACCGTTTTCGCAGCTTGCTGTGGTGTTTTGGCGGTAGGCGTTGCAGGTGCACCATTAGCGTTTTCTAACGGCTTGACCACGACCTCCTGCTCAGGCTTAACTTTAGAGCCGCCTATAACCACTAGCTTATCGCCACTACTTAAGCCATCGGTGACCACCCATTGACCATCATAAGTACCATTAATGGTAACAGGACGGACTTGGATTTTATTATTTTCATCAACGATGTAGACTTGTGAATCGCCTTTAGGCGTACGCATTACAGCGCTTTGCGGCACTAAGGCTGCATTAGGAATGACGCTTTGAGTCAGACGCGCTGAGACATACATACCTGGCAGTAGCACGTTATTAGGATTTGGGAAAATAGCTCGTAGAGTCACCGCGCCAGTAGATTGATCGACTTTAGCTTCAGACAGCGCAAGCTTGCCACGCACTGGATACACTGAGCCATCTTCTAGCACCAACTCAACTGAGTTCATGCCTGGCTGAGCTGAACCGTCTGCTATTTGCTGACGAAGCTGCAATAGCTCAGATGACGACTGACTGATATCGACATAGATAGGGTCTAAGCGCGAAATCGTCACTAAAGGCTCAGATTGACTGGCGTTAACTAAGGTTCCTGCAGTAACGCTTGAGCGGTCACTACGACCAGTCAACGGTGCACGGACGATAGTACGATTGAGATCCAAAGCGCTAGCATCTAAGTTTGATTGCGCGGTTTTAATCCCAGCCTCAGCGCTTCTAATGCTCGCTTCAGTTTGTCCGACTGCAGCGCGAGCACTCTCTAGAGCCGCTTGCGCTGTACGTACCTGAGTTTGCGCTTGGTCATATTGCTGCTTGGAGATAGCGTCAATCTCAACCAAGCCTTTTAGACGCTGAAAGTCATTTATCGCTTGTGCTAATGAGGCTTGGCGACTGGCTAACTCTGCTTTAGCATTGGCATTATTGGCGATAGCGGTTTGGCGATTAGCCTGTGCTTGCGCGACCGCCGCTTGACCACTAGCGACCGAGGTCGTGTAGTTGTCAGTATTGATACGATAAAGCGGCTGGCCTTTTTTGACGTTACTGCCTTCACGGAACAGTACTTCGTCAATTACGCCGCTGACTTGAGGGCGTACATCAGCCGTCTGATAAGCGGCAGTACGACCAGAGAAAGTCTGAACTTGAGGCACAGTATCGAAGCTGACAGTTTGGACGTTGACGACAGCGGGCGGCATCTGCTGCTGAGCGTTTTCACCCGCAGCGGCGTCTTCTTTATTGTCACAGCCGACCAGTACTGTAGCCGATAGTACAGATGCTATTACAAGCGCAAGATAAGAATGCTTCATCAAGGTCCTCGGTAGAGTAGTAAAATATAGAATAAATGGTATAGAGGTAGAGCGTATCATAATCAAAAAATAGCTTATTTTTCGAAGAGCAATAAGAAACTTTATAGAAGTTTATAGCCAAAAAATAAGAAGCTATTGATAAAATTGATAAATAGGGCAGTACCGCTAGCTAATTATAGGACGTCAAGTAAATTTAAGGCGTTATTATAAACTATAGGGTTTACCCCGCAGTCAAGTGATTCACGATAGGAAAGCTGACAAAAACTGACCGCACTGTGCTCGCTGAGTAAATAAAATCCCGCCATAGTAACCGCTACACCAACCAGCAGCTAATAAGAAGACATACAACCCGCTATGCAAATTTATTGTAATTTTTTGTTATAATTGTAAAGCCATAGTGTTATTGAGGTTTAAAATCGCCAAAAATCTGCTTTGTCAACAAATTGACTAATTTATCAACCCCTAATTATGACCTTTAAAATATAGCGACTTAGACCAGTCAGTAACCTCTAATGAGCGTGGTCAATCAGCATTTAACCATTAAAAAATCCTGGCACAATTATAGTGCCGTCAGGATTTATGAAACTTAAAGAAAGGTAACTATTTGGCTGACACACCCGTTTTAAGAGGGTGTCTTTTTAGAGACTGTTGCTTTTGATCAATGAATATTTATGGCTCGGTTGCTCAAAAACGCTGCTAAAAAATGAGCCGTCTCAATTAGCTAATAACACAGACGATTCATATGTCATTATACCAATCGCGCGCTGGCCAATTCTGTCAGTTGGTACAAGCCTTGACGATAACGGTTGTCAGGCAGTGTGCCCAGTGCTTGCTGGGCCAATCTCGTCTCCTCTAGTGCACGCTGTTTACAGTAATCTAATGCGCCGGAACTGCGTACCAACTCAATCAGCTGCTCAGCATTCGGTGTTTTACCCGTTTGTACCGCAATTCTTAGCTGCTCATAACCTTCATTGTCACTGTCTTTTAGTAGTTCGAGTGCTTTGATAGTTGGCAGAGTAGGTTTACCTTCAGCAAGATCGTCGCCTAGGTTTTTGCCCATTACGTCGCTATCGCCACTATAATCAAGGACATCATCAATAATTTGAAACGCATTACCAAAGTGCTGTCCAAAGTCGCCTAATGCCGCCATATACTCAGTTTTGTCTTGCAAAATAGCCGCGCCTTGAGTCGCCATCATAAACAGGCGAGAGGTTTTGCCATCGATAATGCGTAAGTAGTCTTCTTCTGTTGCGGCAGGGTTATGCTGATGTTGTAGCTGCAATACTTCGCCTTCAGCAATATCACAAGTCCCGTCTGAGAATACTTGCAACAATGGCAAGCTCTGAAAACCAACCAAAAGATTAAAAGCACGGGCAATCAGATAGTCACCGACCAATACGGCTGTGGCATTGTCCCATGTGGCGTTTGCCGTCGGTTTACCGCGG
Organism: Psychrobacter sp. CR212; assembly: GCF_059693765.1. NCBI lineage: Bacteria > Pseudomonadati > Pseudomonadota > Gammaproteobacteria > Moraxellales > Moraxellaceae > Psychrobacter > Psychrobacter sp. CR212. The sequence goes on from NZ_JCATIF010000001.1 coordinate 566,415, forward strand.
CGCTGTCCTGACTCATCGATCACATCGTCATGCACTAAGGTGGCAGTATGTAGCATCTCAGTAATGGCTGCTAGGTGCATCGCTTTTTCTGATGGATTGTCGTCAAACATACGGGCACACAATAGCGTAATCAGCGGGCGCATACGCTTACCACCGGCATTGATTACATGCTGAGAGACGCTCATGACGAGCTGTACTTTTGAGTTGAGACTACCAAAGACTTGCTCATCCATAATGTCAAAATCATGAGCGACGATGCTTTGAATGTCCGTATAATTAGGCGCTTGAGATGCAAGGTCTGAAGAAGCTAAAGAAGTGCTGGTCATAATATAGAGTCGTATTTATTAGATGGGTTTTAAGATTTGCCTATAATAGCACAGCCTATTTGGTTAATTGGTGATTAATATGTGTTATTGGTTTTAGTCACTAGGCCGCAGCCGGCTCATTGCTATCGACAATATTGCGTCATAGCGTCAGACTAAGTGAAATTTATAGAGTAGTTGCTAAGTAATAGCTATTAAGCCGTCTCAATAAAAACAGAAATAGCTATTGAATAAGTATGGAATAAAATAAGCTATATGTTATTGATTTAATGAGCTATAATACTACGCTTAAGGCTAGCTAGGCTATCGCTATGATTATTAAGATGATAAGACCTAATACGCGCTGCTAAAACCAGACAATCGGCTTGCTTTTATCATTCAGAAAACGTAAAATAACGCCTTTAATTTTTCCCTGTCGTGTTCGTTATTGAAGCGTAGGTATAATATCTACCACGGCACACGGGTTAAACGGAGTCATACAATGTACGCAGTAATTAAAAGTGGTGGTAAGCAGCACCGTGTAGTCGTCGATGAATTGCTTAAAGTTGAATTGCTAAAAGCAGAAAAAGGCGAAACAATCAAATTTGAAGACGTGTTGATGGTTGTTGACGGCGATGACGTCAAAATCGGTCAGCCTGTTGTTGAAGGCGCTAGCGTAGAAGTTGAAGTGGTTGAGCATGGTCGCGGCGAAAAAATCCGTATCATCAAGCACAACCGTCGTAAGCACTATCACAAAGAGCAAGGTCACCGCCAATGGTACACCTTGTTAAAAATCAAAGCCATTAATGCCTAATTACCCGTTTAGCAATGTTTGCTAAATAGCGCACTAAATGCTTAAGAGTTGTCGCATAAGCGATAAGTCACATTAACAAGGAGATTTTCTCATGGCACATAAAAAAGCTGCCGGTTCAAGCCGTAACGGTCGTGATTCAAACCCAAAAATGCTAGGCGTAAAAATCTTTGGTGGCCAAGCTATCACAGCTGGTAACATCATCGTTCGTCAACGTGGTACAGAATTCCACGCAGGCGAAGGCGTTGGCATGGGTCGTGACCATACTTTATTTGCATTAAATGATGGTGTGGTAAAGTTTGAGACTAAAGGTAAATTTAACCGTCGTTATGTAACGGTTGAAAACGCATAATTATCTATTTAGGTCATTTTATTCTTTGAATAAAACGATTGGATAATTAAAAAAGCCCTTACTGCCTTATGGTAGTAGGGGCTTTTGCGTTTGTAGGGTATCGTAAGTTAATGATAAGGATTAAGGAATGGTATTTTGAACAATATCACTCAACGCTAGCTCTTAAAATATACTATTTCAACAATCTTAACTAATATCTTTTTATGAAAGACGGATAGTTTGAATAGACTTCTTGCATAAGTCATCGTCAGCCCTTGTAACTCCGTCAGTGGAAGTCAATGAACTGGTACTTTTGCAAGAGATCTAATAAAAGATTTGATCAGGTAATAAATGAAATCGTGGATAGGTTTGAAGAAAAAATGAAAAAACAGCACTATATTTCTCATAAGACCATGCTAAATATCCTTAATGACTTATCACCTTTTAAATACATCTATCTTTATGGATTCGTGCTCGTGTTTTTTACGCCGTTAATGTTTGGAAATTATTTCTCAGATTTTACGGGAATAACACCCTTCGCTCAATCCATGGAGCTAGCCTCGGGTAGAATAAGACTGTTGAGTGACGTTACAGTCTTGTACTTCATAATGATTTTTATTGCTATAACAGCTGCTTATTTTTTGAAAGGATTATCATTCGAGGTTGTCAGAGAATTCAAACTGGCTGCAAGAAACTCAGATAAGTTGAATCATGAAGTGGGAGAAAATCCCAAAAGATCTATCTTTATAACTGCATCGCTACTTATCGCTATCAACTTAGGCTGGATTTGGTTTTTTGGTTTTACGTCAGCGGGTAACTCTAAAGTAATGAGAAGTTATTTAGAGGGAACTGAAACTTTCATCATCATGGCTATTTTTTTAGGATTTCTAGCAAATTTTTATCTATTAATTTATGCATTATTAATGATGGAAGGCAGAAAGCACGTTATCTTTTGAAACCATTAGTCTTAATAATGAAATTGCTTACCAAAATTGAGATGAGCATTCGGTTGTAGCAGACATATTTCTTGCTCTTTTATACTGTTAACTTACCTACTTAAAGGTTTAGCTGTATTCATTACCTCGGTTTTGCTAAATAACGATGCTAAATGCAAACTTTTACCGTGTAACTGCATTGGTTACAAGCGTGTATGGCAGCCGTAGTAAAGATTGCAAATCATGACTAGGCGCGTAATAAAAAAACTGGCACACTGTTGCCATTGCTGATGGTTACCAGTTTTAACTTGGTAAAATCAGTATTTATAGAAAACAAAAATTTCAATAGAACATTTTATTTTTAGCAACAACTTTAAAGCGATTATGCTTTTTTAGAGAGGATTTATGATGAACTTATCTACGAAAAAATCAACCAAACAGAAGATGATGAGTGGTGCTTTAGCAGGTGTATTAATGACATCGTTAGGTATCGCAGCGCCAATGATGGCATTGACTCAAACAGCCACAGCAGCGCCTGCTGATAACCTAACAGCTGCTAAGCGCTTGAACAAGCTATTGACCAACACCAAGAGTATGACTGCCAACTTTAGTCAAACTACCAAAGGCGCTAGTAGTGGTACTTTTAAAGGCTCTATGAGTGTACAGCGTCCCAATAACTTCCGCTGGGAAACCAAATCACCCTCAGAGCAATTGATCGTTGCCAATGGCAACTCTATGTGGATCTATGACAAAGATCTAGAGCAAGCGACTAAGCAGAACGTCGACAGTCAAGTCGGTAATACGCCAGCGCTATTGTTGTCAGGTGATCCAAGCAAGATTGATCAAAACTTTAAAATCACTCAGCCGTACAGCAATAAGAACTACTATGTGTTGTACCCAAAATCTGATAATGCCAGCTTTAAGAGCTTATCAATGAGCTTTAGTGGCGGCAAACCTGTGATGATGGTATTGAATGATACGCTAGGTCAAACGACCTCTATTAAGTTTAGTGGTATCAAAATGAATCCAAGTATCGGCAGCAGTCAGTTTAAGTTTACTCCACCAAAAGGTGTTGATATTATCAATCAATAAGAACGAGCTAACTGATGAAGCAGATTATGATGCTTTGCTATTTATCTAAGGTTGAGAGCCTCTAAGAGTGACAACCCCTAAGAGTAATAGCCAAATAAAAAGGACGGCTCTTATATGATCTGTCCTTTTTTATGAGCGTAATGATAGTTTGGTCAGCAGAAAAATTAAGACATAGCTCGTATGGAGTCCATATCTGGCATTGGTGGTAGCTCATCTAAATGACTCAGCCCAAATGCATCCAAAAATTGTGCGGTGGTGTGAAGGAGCGCTGGGCGACCTAAGGTCTCCTTAAAGCCTTTTTCAATGATCCACCCCTTATCAAATAGCTGGCGTAGTATATTGCTTGATAACGTCACACCGCGCACTTGCTCGATGTCACTACGTGTCACAGGTTGCTTATACGCAATAACGCTCAAAGTTTCAAGTAAGGCTTGGCTCAGACGCTCTTGACGCTGCGGAAAAACCTGCTGAATCAAGCCGCTATAATCATCGGAAATTTGCAATCGATAGCCGCTGGCTGTCTCATGTAGGTTCAGCACACCGGTCTCTAACCGTCGCTCTAGCACCTCTAAGGCTTGCTTTAATTCCTTAGTAGATAATGATAAATGTTTTCTTAACGCGTGAGCTGTCAGCGGCGCCTCTGATGCATGCAGCAGCACCTCGATGTGCTTGCTCACATCTTCAAGAGAGGTATGATCTTCCTCAATAGAGGCAGTAGCAGCGGCACGTGTAGGCTTTGCTTCAATAGGCTGTTTTGAGTCGTCAATATCTACCATCTAAAATGTGCTCTTGTTTTAATATCATGGGATCAATAGCAGGTTTGGCGGCTAACCTGATGCTGGTTAGGCCAACCACTGTAGTGTTAGTTCTTGGGATTGATTGTTTATATCGGATGGATCGGTATCATATTTCATTAACGTGCTTGCATCATTATTGGGTTCTGTATAGACCACACCAACTAATTGCCGCTTAATCAGTTCAAGCACGGCGACAAAGCTCACGACCACGCCTATCTTACCCTGTGCTTTGTCTAGTAGCTCATAAAAGGAGCGCGCTCCTTCAGTGCTGAGCTGCCGGCTAATACTAGCGATACGATCAGAGAGCGGCACGATATCAGTTTTGATAGTATGCATCTGATAGTCTGGCTGTAGCTGCATTTTAAACAAGCTATCGATCAGCAGAGTAGGCGAGTAGCTAGGCAGCTCAGCATTCATAACGTCTTGACTGGGCATACTGACCATCGCTAAGAACACATCGCGCTCTAAACGTACCAAATCATCTAAGCGCTGACTGGCCACTTTGATTTGCGCGTACTCTTCTAGGCGCTCAATCAGCTCGGCTTTTGGATCGCGCTCATCGGTAGGCGTGTCAGGGGTAGGCAATAGTAATTCGGTTTTAATAGCAATCAGCGTCGACGCCATTAGCAGATAATCACCTGCCAATTCAAAATGCTCAGTATCTAACTCACTGATATAGGCAAGATACTGCTCAGTGATGGGTAAGATAGGCATTTGGGTCAAATCAACGTTGTTCTTTTTGACCAAATATAATAAAAAATCCAAAGGACCTGCAAATTGTTCTAACCAAATCGCAAACGCTTGTGGCGGAACATAAAGATCGTCTGGTAGATGCTGTACTGGCGTCTGATAGATGCGTAGAGCAGTCGTGTTGGATGTATCCATAATACTTAATGTTCCTGGCGCACTGCCATAAATAGTCCAGCACCAACATCTAACGTATGACAAATATAACGAGAATCGTTGGTGAATTCTGCCAAGAACTCGCTCACCTCATCGCGATGAGAGATGACATTATCGACAATAAGTACACTACCGACGTCCAATGCGTTATGCAGACCTCGGATATAATCGAGATAGAATTGCCGCTCTGCATCCAAAAATACCAAGTCAAAGACATCTTCATTGCTATTTAAAAAAATAAAGGCGTCTTGTACGATTAATCTGACAGAGTCAGATAGCCCCGTATTTTGCAGATGCTGGTGAGCAGCTTCACTGCGGCTTTTATCGATGTCTAACGATATAAAGTCATATTGAGCCTGATGACGTAGACCATAAGCCAGCCATAGGGTCGAAAAACCCGTTGAAGTACCAATCTCTAATACTGTATTTGACTTGGTTATCGTAGCAATATTGGCCAAAAATTCAGCAGAATCTGGTTCTACATGGCGGTGACGATTGAGTCTGTCTACTTGCTTAGAATCATACGTACTGTCAGTCTTATATAAAGACTGACAGTAAGATAAAAAATGGCTTGGATTAAATGTCGGCATTATAAACGATCAGAAGTCATTTATTTAAGCTTCGCTAGTGGGCGAATACCAATGGCACGGCGGGCTTTATCCAGCTGCTTACGGCTATGACGACGGGCTTTATCTGCGCCCATTTGTAGGATTTCTTCTAGCTCTTTTGGATTGGCCATCAATTCTTGATAGCGCGCGCGAAAAGGGGCGATCTCGTTATTGATTTGTTGGAACAACTGCTCTTTGGCGTCTCCCCAGCCAATACCTGATTCATACTGCGCACGCAAATTAGCAATTTCTTCAGGCGTAGCAAACGCTTTATAAATCTCAAAAATTGCTGACGCGTCAGGATCTTTTGGCTCTTCTGGCAATTGTGAGTTGGTCACAATACGCATGATGGCCTTACGCATCATTTTTTCAGGATCGGCTTGGCTATTAAACTCGCCAAACAACGGAATCACGTTGTTATAGCTTTTGCTCATTTTGCGACCATCGAGACCTGTGAGTAGCGGCGTGTTGTCGTCGACCAGGGCCTCAGGCTCAGTGAACAATGGCTTGTAACGATGATTAAATGTACCTGCTATATCACGCGCCATTTCAATGTGCTGAATTTGGTCACGGCCAACAGGTACATGCGTGGCATTAAACATCAAAATATCAGCGGCCATCAATACAGGGTAGCCAAACAACCCCATGTTAATCCCTTGGTCAGGATCAACGTCTTCTTTTTCCATATTGGCATCGACCGCTGCTTTGTAGGCATGAGCGCGGTTCATGAGGCCTTTGGCACATGAGGAGCTCAAAATCCATGACAATTCTAGAATTTCAGGCACATCTGACTGACGATAAAAAGTCACGCGCTCAGGATCGAGACCACAGGCGAGCCATGTCGCGGCAATGGCTTTGGTTGACTCGTGAATGATCGCAGGATCATGGCAACCAATAATGCTGTGATAATCCGCTAAGAAGAAAAAAGCGTCGCTATCGCTGTTTTGAATAGACTGGATGGCAGGACGAATTGCACCAACGTAGTTACCAAGGTGCGGAATGCCCGTCGGTTTGATTCCTGTCAAAATGCGTTTATGTGGGGCTGCTTGTCCAGAACTGTGATTGTCGCTCATGAAAAATCCGTTGTTTTGTTTGTCAAATTATTATAATGCGTGACTAAAAGTGCAAAATAGCAGTTGCAAAGTATAGCAAATTTTATCAGCCCTTTTGAAAATAAAGGCCTACTTATAGATATCCGTACGACCATTTGGCCCATGTTTAAAGCGCCGATGAAACCACATCCACTGAGTCGGATCAATACGTATGAGTCCCTCTAAAACTTCATTAACCCGAGTAGCATCCGCAACCTCATCTTGACTTGGGTAGTTCTCAAGCTCTGGGGTGATGGTCAAGTGATAATGAGGTCGCTTACCACGTGGTAGATTATCTGGTGTCTGCCGATAGGTGTGTAGCGCCATCACGGCGGGTGGATGCGTTTTGCTGCCTAATTTTGCCATACGGCGTGATGCGGTGATGGTCGCTGCTGGCACGCCAAAGAATGGCGCCATAACCCCTTGTTTTAGACCATAGTCCTGATCGGGGGAATACCAAATCACATGACCTGCTTTGATAGAGGTGACTAGGCTTCGCATGTCACGGCTGGAGATTTGCTTACCGAATATATTGGTACGACCATTATAGATAAACCAGTCCAGTAAAGGGTTGTTTTGCGTACGGTACATACAATCGACAGGGAAGAATTGAGAACACAGTAAGCCGCCCAAATCCAGCATCGTATAATGCGCACCCAATAGAATAACCGGACGCTGCTCGTTTTGCGCATTAACAAGATGCTGTAATCCCGAAATAGATACCGTTCTAGTAAATATATTTGGACGGAACCAAGCACATAGGGTTTCAAACACCCCAATACCTTGATTGACAAAAACTTGCTTGGCCATCAATTCACGCTCAGCTTCTGGCTTTTCTGGAAACGCCAGCTTTAGATTAATCAGAGTGTCACGCCTACGTGAGCCTGCAGCTTTATAAATCAATATGCCGAGCTTACGACCTAGCCAAAACTGCCAACGCAGTGGCAAATATATCATGGGTAACATCACCAAAAACAACAACCAGATACCCCAATACTTTGGCAATAAAAACTGCCATTGAAAGGGCTTGTTTTCTGCTTGCGCGGTACGCTTTTGATTTTGCGTAATCGTTGGGGTGCCAGCAGGTATAGCAGGCGACTTATTGGATTGCTGCCTACTGGATGATGGTATGCCGTTAGTGTTGGAGGGTTTGCTAGGATCGTATTGTTCTGGCGCTTTCATAATATCCTTCTGCCGCACCGTGTATCACATTGCAGCTAATGATGAAAAGTTATTGATATGATGGGGTAGGCTCAAATGCTTTGCAAGTGAGAATGTTTATAAGGTTCTTAATTTGCAGTGCTAATATAAAGTACGTATATCGATAGCTATTGCAATGAGAGATATAGTGAAACCATTATAAAAATGGTATAGCAAGATTAAACGCTATTTTTCGCAGCCTCTGGAGACGCAGTCACAGCAAGCAAGAAAAGTAGCGTTCGAGCGCGTTTCCTATGCTGTATCAATTTTATTGAGGTTCTACTATAGCCACACTACCTATAGGCCAATCAGCAGGCATAAAAAAACCTTATAAGCTGTGACCAGCTTATAAGGTTTTGCAAAACGCTTCTCTTATTTGAGTTTGCTACCATCGCTCCGAGAAAAAGACAACAGCAGCAAAAAGATAAGAAAGTGCTTTGATTAACGTTTTGAGAACTGTGGACGTTTACGTGCTTTACGTAGACCCAGTTTCTTACGTTCAACTTGACGTGAATCACGAGTAACAAAACCAGCTGCTTTTAGGGCAGGCTTCAAAGTTTCGTCAGCTTCGATCAATGCACGTGTGATGCCGTGGCGGATTGCGCCAGCTTGGCCACTGATACCACCGCCTGCAACAGTGACATATAAGTCATACTGGTTAGCAGAGTCTAGTAGTTCTAATGGCTGACGAACAACCATGCGTGAAGTTTCACGGCTGAAGTATTCGTCTAGTGGCTTACCGTTAACAACAATACTACCAGTACCTTTTGATAAAAAGACACGAGCAGTAGACGTCTTGCGGCGACCAGTTCCGTAATTGCGTTCCATAAGTATATCCTTAGATGTCTAGTTCTTTAGGTTGCTGTGCAGTATGTGGATGTTCAGTACCCGCATATAGTTTCAGCTTCTTGATCATCGCATAGCCAAGAGGGCCCTTTGGAAGCATACCCTTAACTGCTTTGTATAGAACATCTTCGGGCTTATGTGCAATCAGCTTTGTGAAGTTGGTTTCTTTAATACCACCTGGGTAGCCACTGTGACGATAGTACTTTTTGTCTTGCGCTTTCTTACCCGTTACTGCGATTTTTTCTGCGTTGATGACAACAATGAAGTCACCAGTATCTACGTGCGGAGTATAAGAAGGCTTGTGCTTGCCACGTAAGCGAGTTGCGATTTGAGTGGCTAAGCGACCAAGGGTTTTGCCGTCAGCATCTACGACATACCAGTCATGGGTCACTTCAGCTGGTTTTGCACTAAGTGTTTTCATGATAAAACCTTAAAATTAGAATTCGTTGAGAGTTTAGCTGGGAACGGGGCTCTCAAAAAACAGACTGCACATTATAAGCAGTAGCGCCTACGCTTGCAAGCTGCATTGGGGTTTATTTTCGCCTTTATACATTAAACTGCAGCGTTTGGCCAGTTTTTAAGCGGTTTTAAACATTTTTACAGGTATTGAAGGGTTTACTAAATATTGCTTAACAAATAACTGCTAATGATGCGCTTAGCAATTAGGGTGTAATTATGACGGTGACAGCCGATAAAGTCCAGCGACAACTTGTCCAACTTTGGTTTGCTTTACGCATTCAAAGCATATCATTTGCTGAGTTGTCTCTAGTTGGGCGTCGCGATTTTCATTAAGCTGCTCTTCTAGCTGCTCAAGCTGAGGTGTTAAATCTTTATCCGCTTCTAAATAAATTAGCGTTGATTGGTCAATCAATGCATTGGTAATCAGCGTACTCAAAATAGGCTGCCATAGATCCTGAGCATAAGGGGGATCGATGAAGACGATGTCAAACGGGTGCTCAATCGGCTGGTGTTGACTCAGTACTTCCTCAGCCGTGCCAGTGATAACCGTGTAAGCTGCGGTATCAAGGCGTAATTGCTCAGCACTTTGACGTAGCATGTTGCTTTGTGCCGTATTAACTTCAATAAAAGTGGTGTGAGCTGCGCCGCGGGACAACGCCTCAAACCCTAATACGCCACTGCCTGCACAGCTATCGAGTACGCGTGCACCGTGAATATCGGCCAATAACCAGTTAAATAATGTCTCTCGCAGGCGGTCGGGTGTTGGGCGCAGGCCATCTGCCTCGATGAAGCTGACAATACGGCGCTTGAACTGCCCACCAATGATACGTACATCACCGGCTGCGGCACTTTTTGCTTTAGGGTTCTTTTTCGCTGTGCGTCCGCGTGAGGGTTTTTTCATGCTCGTGTCTCTTTTATTATCTTTTTTTTGAGGCATCTCTACTTATTAGACATGACGGGTAATGGTTAGAGATGTCTATCAAAATGTCGCTATTCAGAGGTGGCTGCTGCTGCTTGTGCCTCTGCCGCTTCTTGTTCTGCTAACGCTTTTGCTTCTTTTTCACGCAAGGCATCCTTCAAGGCTTTCTCAAAGGCCTTTTGGCGCTTGATGACTTTGAGCTCATCAGCGGACGGCGGCAGTACCGGATCAGTTTTGCGTTGTAGCATCCAGTAGTCAAATAGGGCACGGCCGATAGGCGCGGCAGTCGTACTACCACCGCCACCGTTTTCGACCAAGACCGCCAGCGCGATTTGAGGGTCTTCGACAGGGGCAAAACCATTGAACCACGCATGATCCCAGTGACGTTTGTCAATCGCTGATTTATCATAGCGTTTGCCTTGAGCGATAGACTTTACCTGTGCTGTTCCTGTCTTGCCAGCGATACGATAGCGCGGGGTATAGATACCGCGTCCAGTACCGTTTTCTACCACGCTTTCCATTGCATCATGCATACGTAACCAGTCAGAAGGCTGACCGTTATAGTCGATTTTACCATCAGGTTTGTCGATGATTTTGACTTCTGCTGCACCGTCACTGCTCTTGAGCAAATGCGGGGTAATATGTTTACCTTTACTGGCGGTCATGGCAGTGGCATTAGCAATCTGTAGTGGCGTGGCTAAGAAATAGCCTTGTCCAATACTGACAGAGATGGTTTCACCCGGTAGCCAGTCTTTATCATACGTGTCTTTTTTCCATTTCGGTGATGGCATGATGCCTGATTTTTCGTTAGGAAGATCAATACCAGTCTTGTCCCCAAAACCAAAGCGCACCATCCAGTCGTGTAGACGCTGAATACCCATCTCATAGGCCAGTTTATAATAGTAAGTATCAACCGACATTTGGATAGATTTCTTTAAATCAACCGTACCATGACCCCCGCGCTTCCAGTCACGGAAACGATGGCTGTCTCCTGGTAAACTAAAATAGCCAGGATCATAAATGGTACTATTCCAATCTCGCAAGCCATAGTGAATACCGCCTAAACCCTCGAATGGTTTGATGGTCGAGCCAGGTGGGTATGTCCCTTGGAGGGCGCGATTGTACAAGGGCTGATCGAGATCTTCTCGCAGGGCATCATAGTCTTTGAACGAAATCCCTGAGATAAAAGGATTGGGATCATAGCTTGGGTTACTGACAAAGGCCAGCACATCGCCATTTTTGGGATCTATTGCGACGATTGCACCGCGGCGGCCATCTAGCTGCTGCTGGGCGACCTTTTGCAGCCCATAATCCAAGCTCAACGTGATATCGTTACCAGAGGTAGGCGGTTTCGTGTCCAATTGACGTAGGATATTGCCGTGAGCATCTGTTTCTACCGACTGATAGCCTGGTTGCCCAAGCAAAATATCTTCGTAATAGTCTTCAATACCAATCTTACCGATCAGATCAGTACCTGCATAGCGGTCCTTATCAATACGCTTAGACTCTTTATCGTTAATACGACCAACGTAACCGATCACATGAGCAAATAGCTCATCATAAGGATAATCACGCGTCAGCTTACTTTGGATAGAAACACCGCGAAAGAATGGCTTACGCTCACTGAACTGAGCCAGCTGTGCCTCTGTTAAGTCGATTTTGATGGTCACAGGGTCGTTTTTGTTTTTGTTCAAGCGCGCCAAAATATCTGTGATGTCTTCTGCTGTCAAATCAAAAATAGGCGCCAGCAAGCTGAGCGTGCGCTCAGGGTTGTCAACCTCATCAGGGCTTAGCATGGCGGTAAAAACTGGCTGGTTATCCGCCAAAATTATCCCGTTACGATCATAAATATAACCGCGGCTAGGCGGTGCTGATATCAGTTTAATGCGGTTATTGTCTGACTGGGTGGTGTACTTATCATGGGCATAGACTTGCAAATAACCATAACGCGTTATCAGGCCGCCCAAACCCAGCAATATTAAAATTCCAAAGATAATAATACGGTTGGTAAAGGTACTGTTGACCTGTTCGGTATTGGGAGTTAGTGGTTTATTCATAGAAAATCAGAGCCCAATCGGTCAGTGAGTCAATAATAAAGAGGTAAAAGGGCAGGTTGGTTAACCAAAACGCGGTGAGTCTAAAGGATAATACAAAGGATTTCAATCACATAGCGCTATATGATCTAAAATCAACGCGCATTGATTTGTACGTAGATGGTGTCTATCGTTTGACTACAAATTATAACAGAACAAATGAGTAGGCGCAGTACTCAGATGCTTATTTTGTTGTGGTCATATATTGCATAAGCGATGCGCTATCTCAGTATATTTATGGCTCAATATAGGATTTAAAAGATGTTATCTTTAGTCACAACTTGCCAAGGGTGTCCATGTGCTAAAAAATGGCAAGTATGCTAAAATCAGGCGATTTATTTTATAGTAGTGGTTAGAGACAGAGCGTCTTTTTGAGACGTTTCAATTTTGCTAGCGGCTTGTTATCAGTCGCGACCATATTAGCAACGACAATCAACCTGTCAGGAACTAGAAAAGTCATGGACATAAATTCATTGTGGCAGACGATCGCTGAGCACCCAGAGTTTTTTGCCATGCTAACTATTCCACCAGTGACGGCATTTGTTACGTGGGTGCATGTATGGATGGCGCTCAAGATGCTGTTTTATCCCATTAAGTTTTGGGGTATTCGTATTCCAAATTTTCCATTTTTTGGGTTACCAGGTATCGGCTGGCAAGGTATCGTCCCACGCAAGGCAGGCAAAATATCAGGGGTTATCGTTGATCAGACATTGTCAAAGCTCGGCTCATTAGATGAGTTTTTTAAAGCGATGGAACCTGAGCAAATGGCGCTATTTGTCACTGATACGGTTGACAAAAACCTTGAGCCATTGATTGATGAGATTATGCTGGATCATTCACCCGCACTATGGGGTAACCTGCCTTATGCCCTAAAGCGCCGTGTCTATGCCCAAGCCCATAAAGAACTGCCTAGCATCATGCAGTCGCTAGTGACAGATTTGACGTATCATGTCGAAGATTTGGTCGATATGCGCAAGATGATCGTCAATACGATGGAGAACGATCGTCGTTTGATGGTCAATATGTTCTTGAAGGTTGGGCAAAAAGAGATCAATTTTATCTGGCACATCAGTGCTTTGATTGGTTTGGTATTTGGTATTATCCAGATGTTTATATTTTTAGTGGTGCCGCAGCATTGGACGGTGCCATTTTTTGCTGCGATTTGGGGATTTTTGACCAATTGGATTGCCATTTGGATGGTATTTAACCCAGTAGAGCCGCATTTTATCCCGTATTTAAAGCTTTTTTCGGTGCAGAGCCGCTTCCCCTTTATCAAGCCAGTCATGCCTCATATCGCAAGGTATCGTCTGCAGGGCGGCTTTATGAAGCGCCAAGAGGAAGTGTCTGAAGTTTTTGCTGAGATTGTGGTAAAAGATTTGGTTACCCTTGAGAACATCATGAACGAGATGATGTATGGTGATCGCTCAGCGCAAACTCGTGAGCTGATGAAGTCGCATCTATATACGGTGCTTGAGTCACCAGTTATTAGTACGACATTGCGTGTGGGGCTGGGTCGCCGCGATTATGGACAGCTCAAAAACACTATTATTGATAAGTCGATTGTGGCGACTATGGTGCCACTGCGAGATCCTGAGCTCAATGAAAGTCGCGCCAGTAAGATTTTTGGTCTGTTTCGCGATAGAATAAGGGCGCTGACGCCCAGTGAGTTTCAGAATCTGCTGCGTCCTGCTTTTCGTGAGGATGAGATGACGCTGATTATCTTGGGTGGTCTGACTGGGTTTGTGGCAGGGTGGTTACATCTGGTATTGGTATTTTTCCCCTCGATGCCATAAGCAATAACACGATAATCAGTATTTTCAAATAGTCAAAAACAACAATATCTCATACAGTTTGAGTCAATAAAACAATGCAAGGCCAATGATAGGTCAGCATTTTGTATCAATCATTCAGATTGATACGTCACAATGATAGTAGCGGGTTTTAGGTGCTTCTACAGCTATCGAAACCTCAGTTTTTAACCGTAAACTATGACCGCATAAAGGGACTATTTAGCGTTTGCCAGTGGCTAGCGATGCCATCGGTGAACCCTTAATGGTATCCAAGGTAAACAAGGTTAGACCGTATGTTAATCACAGAATTGGGTTATTTTGCCTTGCTGGCCGCTTTTATACTGGCGATTTTGCAGGTAGTACTACCAACCATTGGTGTCATGCGCGACCACGTCGCTTGGCAACGTCTAGCACCAAGTCTTGCATGGGCGCAGTTTGCGGCCATGGTCATATCATTTACTGCACTGATGGCAGGCTTTTATTATAATGACTTTAGCCTCGTCTACGTTACGCAGCATTCCAATACGTTGCTGCCTTGGTATTACAAGCTATCTGCAACGTGGGGCGGTCATGAAGGGTCATTGCTGCTTTGGATGACCATTATGGCCACTTGGTGTGCGCTGGTGTCTTATTTTAGCCGCGGATTACCGCTATCCATGCGTGCGCGTGTTCTTGTGATATTGGCAGGCGTGCAGATGATGATGCTAGCGATGCTGATCTTTACCTCGTCACCATTTGATCGTACCTTGCCCAATTTGCCAGTTGATGGCGCGGATCTAAACCCTGTCTTGCAAGATTTTGGTTTGATTATTCATCCGCCGATGCTCTACATGGGCTACGTAGGCATGGTCGTGCCATTTGCTTTTTGTATGGCAGCGTTGTGGGAAGGGCGCTTGGATGCGGTGTGGACACGCTGGTCGCGTCCGTGGGCGCTAGCTGCTTGGGGTTTCTTGACGGTTGGTATCGCACTTGGCTCATGGTGGGCTTATTATGAGCTTGGCTGGGGCGGCTGGTGGTTTTGGGATCCAGTAGAGAACGCCTCACTGATGCCATGGCTGGCAGGTACGGCATTGCTACACTCACTTGCGGTCACTGAGAAGCGCGGTGTGTTCAAAGCATGGACGATCATGCTTGCCATTTTTGCCTTCGCACTTAGTTTGCTAGGTACATTCCTTGTACGTTCAGGGGTGATCACTTCAGTCCATTCATTTGCTGCTGACCCGACGCGTGGTCTCGTTATTCTAGCCATTCTAGGCGTCATTATCGGCGGTGGTCTGCTGATGTTTGCGGTACGTGGTTGGCGTTTGACGGTTGAGAGTCAATATCGACTGATCTCACGCGAGTCATTCTTGGTGATTAATAACGTTATTATTTTGATTTCGACTTTGGTGGTATTGCTTGGCACGCTATATCCTATTATTGCCGACTCTTTCAATTTAGGTCAGGTATCTGTTGGCCCTCCCTATTTCAACGCGCTATTTGTACCCTTAACGTGGCTTTTGCTCGTGGCGATGGGTATGGGCTCTAATATTCGCTGGAAACAAGACAGCCGCCCATTATTAGGTGCTGGCATGGTTATCGCTGTGAGCAGTCTGGTGTTGGCGGCGATTATTGCCTATTTTACGAGTCCATCAGCGATGCTAAATATTGGCGTCACGTTGGCAGTGAGTTTCTGGGTGCTATTATGGATGGTGATCGATTTTAAAGATAAAACCAAAAATGCACCGAGTCGATTAAACGGATTACGTCAGCTGCGTTTGAGCTATTGGGGTCAACAAATCGCCCATATTGGGGTCATCGTTGCAGTTATTGGGGTAGCCTTTACCAGTACGCTCAGTATTGAGCGTGATGTGGCGCTGGGACCAAATGATAGTGTCAATGTCCAAGGGTATGACTTTACCGTAAAAGGTTTTAGCGAAGTAAAAGGCAGTAACTTTGACGCCACACAAGCTGAGGTTACGGTCAGTAAAAACGGTCAAACGGTGACGACGCTACATCCTGAAAAACGTAACTATATTATCAGTATGATGCCGATGACTGAGGCGGCGATTGATGCCAGTCTTATGCGTGATGTGTATGTCGCTCTTGGTGAGCCGATCGCCGAAAACAGCAACGAATGGGCATTTCGTATCTATGTCAAACCGCTCATTCGCTGGATATGGCTAGGTGCGCTGATTATGGCATTTGGTGCATTGCTCAGTATGCTAGACAATCGTTACCGTATTAAGAAAACCAGAACACCTGCGCAAATCGCTGCCAAAAAATCAGGCTTTGCTACGGTGGCAGATTTGGAATCGCAAGCTATCAAGACAGGGGATCAGTAATATGACGACCTCAAACAATGCACCTGATAAACAGGCTCAGCAAAGCAATAAGAATACCAAACGCAAAAAGTCGCTTAAATTAGGTTTTTTGATTCCGCTGGTGATTTTTATTGGTCTGGTTGCCATGCTGTATATGCGCTTGGGCAAACCGACGGATATCGTGACCAATACGGCACTTGAGCGCCCAGTACCGGCTTTTGAGTTGCCGCTATTGTCAGATACCAGTCGTATCATGACCAATGATAACCTGCCTGATGAGCCGTTCTTGATGAATATCTGGGGATCATGGTGTCCTACTTGCATCATCGAGCATCCTTTCTTAATGAAATTGGAGGAGCGCGGTGTCAATTTGGTCGGTGTCAACTATAAAGATGATATTGGGGATGCCTTAGGATATTTGAATAAAGGCGGCGACCCGTTTTCGATGTCTATTCAGGATCTATCGGGGCAGTTTGCTTTAGATTTGGGACTGACAGGCGCGCCTGAGACTTTTGTCGTCGATGGTGAAGGGATTATTCGTCAGCATATTATCGGTGAGGTCAATGAGAGCAACTGGCAAAGCCGTATTGCGCCTTGCTTGATGGTGCTTAATGATGCCAATAATAATGGCGTCAGTTTAGAGCCAAGTCAGGTTGAGGAGGCGTGTCAATGATAGCATATCAAATAAAATCCGTTACGATAAAGTTAGCAAGCTTGCTTATCGCTTGTCTATTCAGTATGGCCAGTTTTGCTGCTATTGATGTCTATGATTTTGACTCTGTACAGCAAGAGGCACAGTATCGTGGTCTTATCGAAGAGCTGCGTTGTCCAAAATGCCAGAACCAAAACCTAGCAGGCTCTGATGCCCCAATTGCCCAAGACTTAAAGCAAAAAACCTACGATTTGGTCAAAGATGGTCGTAGCGATGGTGAGATTCGTGCCTATATGCAGGAACGTTATGGCGACTTTATCAGCTATAAGCCACCAGTGCGTCCTTCAACGTGGATCTTATGGTTTTTCCCACCATTATTGCTCATCATCTTGTTAGTAGGTTGGTTTTGGCAAAGTAAACGACGTCAGCTTGTTGCCAGTGGTGCAAGCGGCATGACAGCAGATAATACCGCTGAGGCGCTATCTGTTGCCGAAAAAGCGGAGCTTGAGCGCTTATTGTCACGTGCTGATAATAAAGACGTTCACGATATTACAAGCCTTGGGGGCAAAAAATGACCATATTTTCTACGGTTGGCTTATTTATTGCGCTGAGCTTACTGACCGCCTTATTGCTTGCTGTTATAGCTATCAAACCATGGTTGAGAGCACCGCGTACGCATAGTAAGCCTTTGGACAATCAGCTATTAGGTATCAACGTTGCTGTATTTCGTGAGCGCTTAGCAGAGCTGAAAACAGATAAAGA
This sequence comes from Psychrobacter sp. CR212, assembly GCF_059693765.1. Taxonomy (NCBI): domain Bacteria; kingdom Pseudomonadati; phylum Pseudomonadota; class Gammaproteobacteria; order Moraxellales; family Moraxellaceae; genus Psychrobacter; species Psychrobacter sp. CR212. The sequence continues at coordinate 584,309 of NZ_JCATIF010000001.1, forward strand.
CAGTGGCATCATTGATGAGCATCACTATCAAAACCAAAAACTTGAGCTTGAACGCCAGCTTTTGGATGCTCAGCGTGAAGTCGCACCTATGGTCACGCCTGGTATCAAAAGCCGATTGATCATTGTCTTTTGGGTACCTGTGCTGTCTGCCATGGCGTACTTGATGGTTGGAGATCGCACGCCTGTTTTTGAGCTTTGGGCAAGCGAAGACAAAGTAGGTCAAGTGGCGGATGACTTATTAACTGGCAAGATTGACCAGCCACCTGCTTGGGCGATTGAAGATGGCAATCAGCTGATTAGTGCCATGCAGACCAACGTCTATCGCCATGCGTACGATTACAATCGTTGGATGCGCCTATCAGAGTTGTTCTTATCATTAGAGGCGACCGATTCAGCACTAGAGGCCTTATCACGTGCTTATCGTTTGTCACCTTATAATGAAGAGATTGCGATTACTTACGCGCAGATTAATTTCTTTGCTAATAAGGGTCAGCTAGACGAAAATAGTCGCCGAGTGCTAGAAACTGTATTGGCCAAAAACCCACAGCATGAAGGCGCGCAAATGCTCATGGCCATGGGTGAGGCGCGAGCAAATAACTTTGATCAAGCACAAGGTTGGATCAAACGCTTGCGTGACAGTATCTCAGCTAAACCAGGCGACCATACGCAGGCGCTATCCAGTCTAGATGAGCTCAGTGCCAATGTGACCATGCAGCAGCAACAAGCGTCTGAGGGCATTGAGGTGACCGTCAAGATTAATTCAAGCCTACTGCCATTGATCAAAGCCGATGACGTGCTGTTTGTGGCGATTCGTGATGTGAATGGTGGCCCGCCATTTGCTGCCAAGCGTTTGCCAATTAGTGCGATTAAGCAGGGCGAGGCTACTATTAGCCTAAGCGATATTGATGCGATGATGCCAGAGCGTACCCTAAGATCAGCCCGTTCTGATAAGGTTGAGTTGGCTGTTATTGCGCGTATTAGTCACAGCGGCACAGCTATCGCAGAGTCAGGAGACTTATCAGGTAATCCTGTTGTGATTCGTGCCGACCAAAATCAGGCCAATGTAGAAATCAATCAACAAATCCCCTAGTATTATGGCTGGTTATTGTAAGTATTTTTCATATAAATGCTGTTGACTACAAAAGGCTTAACAGTGTTATATGGAAAGATAAGTCATGGCAACTTATGACCCTAATTAGAAAAAAACTTGAGGTTTGTCAGGTCACAAGGTAAGGTGTCTTGGCAATCAGTTAATCCCTAAGTTGTAGTAATCCCAAAATCACATTGAATTCAGGAGAGTCGTGTAATGATGCGTATTATTTTGCTAGGTCCACCAGGCGCCGGTAAAGGTACTCAAGCCCAGTTTATTTCTCAGGAATATGATATTCCGCAGATATCGACGGGTGACATGCTACGTGCTGCTATCAAAGAAGGCAGCGAGCTTGGCAAAAAAGCCAAAGATATCATGAATGCTGGTGGTCTGGTTTCTGATGACCTCATTATCAATCTCGTAAAAGAGCGTATTGCAAAGCCTGATTGTGCCAACGGGTGTATCTTTGATGGTTTTCCACGTACGATTCCTCAAGCGCAAGCCCTTGCCGATGCTGATGTTGCCATCGATCACGTGGTAGAGATTAGTGTGCCCGATGATGAGATCGTTAATCGTCTGTCTGGTCGTCGTCAACATCCAGGTTCAGGCCGTGTATATCATGTGCAGCACAACCCACCAAAGGTTGAGGGCATAGATGACGTAACGGGCGAAGCACTTATCCAGCGTGAAGACGATCAAGAAGCGACCATTCGCGACCGTCTGTCGACTTACCATGAGCAAACCTCTGCATTGGTTGGTTTTTATCAAGAAAAAGCCGCCGAGGGCGCAGATTCACCAAACTACGATAAGTTTGATGGCACGCAAGATATCGAAGAGGTTAAGCAGCAGATTTTGTCTGCGTTAAAAGGCTAATGTTCGATTTTAGCTAATTAATTTAGCCAGTCGATGTGGTCGTTGAAGACCCTGTTTAATAGCAGGGTTTTTTTATGGCTAATATTTATATATTGGATAATTTTATCTTCTATAAAAAGCATTCAGCATATTGCTGACTCATGATTGAAAATCACCCACAAAAAAACCGCTTACTCATTATAAGTAAACGGTTTTCTCATCAAAATATATGACGCAATAGGCTCATATACCTTCAAGTATCCCTTACGCATTACCTTGGGCATCAACTTGTGCTTGTTGCTGGCTTTGCGCGTACGCTTGATCAAAGTTGACAGGGGCTAGTAGCAATTGCGGGAAGCTACCGCGCGTTACAATGTCGCTGATGACTTCACGGGCATATGGAAACAGCACGTTAGGGCAGTATGCACCCAAGATTTGACCGATTTGATCTTCTGGGATGTCTTTTAACAAGAAGATACCTGCTTGATGTACTTCAGCGATAAATGCCGCTTCTTCAGCATTTTTTGCCGTGACGCTAACGGTTAGGACGATTTGGTAATGATCGTCATCTAATTTTTCAGCATTGCTAGACAAATTGATATCAAGCTCTGGGTTCCACTCTTTGGTGAATACGCTTGCGCCTGGTACTTCAAGTGACATATCTTTTACATAGATACGCTCTAGTGCCAATTGTGGTTGTGCTTGTTCTTCAGCCATGATAAATCCTCTAAAATTAAATCAAATAATGGGTCAAACTACGATTTTAAAAAAGCATTGTAATATAAACCAAGATCAAATCTCGATGTTTTTTATGGTTACGTCTCACTATGGCTTTTGAGTCTGCCACTGTCCATCTTCAAACCAATAAAGACAGACAGTAAAGCAAGGTAGCAGATTAACCCGCTAATAGCTCGTCAAGTTTGCCTTGCTGGTTCATTTGGTTGAGCTCATCAAAGCCACCTACAAAGGTTTCACCAACGAAAATTTGTGGCACAGTGCGATAGTTATTGGTTTTTTTCATCAGCGCTTGACGATCTTCACTACTCATGTCATGCATGCTGATTTCTTCGTAATCAACGCCTTTGGTTTTTAGTAGTTGTTTGGCGTTTGAGCAGTATGGGCAGATAGGGGTCGTATAAACTTTAACAGATACAGTCATGGTAAATCCTTATTTATAAATTTATGAGATAACAAACTTATTATAGATAGCCTGATAAATTATCATAGTCTAAGTATTGATAGAATCTGTTATCAATGAGTAAAGTGCACATGTATTCAACTGTGCTCATTACTACAGTGGGGATGAGCATGACAAATTCAAGCCGTCTTAGTTTAAAACCCTCAGTAGCAGTATAAACAGGATATAAAAAAAGACACCTATTGCTAAGGTGTCTTTTTATTTTGCTATCGTTAATCGGATGCTTTTTTTAGTCAGAAGCTATATTTTAGCCAATCTATTATTTGCTTAAACTAGGCTTGGTCTTAGCTTTGTTTTTTGATTTAGCGTCTTTTACACCAACCAATGGCATACCAGCGCCTTGCCAGCCGCCAATACCGCCCTCTAAGCGATAAACACTGTCTTTACCAATCATCTGAATCGCAGCGCCTGCTTGCACACCCATATCGCAGATAATAATCACTGGCTGCTCAATCGCACGAATCTCTGCTAAGCGCTCTTTGAGATCAGTGAACGGGATGTTGCGGCTGCCTTGAATATAGCCTGATTCAAACTTCTTCTTGGCGCGAATATCGATCAGCTGCGCGTTTTGAGAGTTGACCATCATGCCAAGGGTGTTGGGCGATATTTTTCTACCGCTACGTTTGTTTTCAATGGTAAAAAACAGGATAGCAAGTACGGCTAATATACCAAATAAAAACGGGTGGTTGCCCACAAATTCCAGCGCACGATCCAAACCATACCTCCAAAAAAATAGGTGTTCTATTGAGCTGAGAAAAGCCAGCCCAATGATAGTGAACAAGGCGCTATTATACCGATAAGGTCATCTATAGTAAACGGGCGATGACACGGTCAATAATCAATCTATCATTTTGCCTTTGAAATGACGTTAATTGGGCTTAATAAGGCTTAGTATCAGCTTCCTCTCGTAGCGTCACGAGATTTTCAACGCGGCGCTGTAATACGGTACCGTCAGCCACGGCTTGCCACAGCGCGCAGCCTTTGCTGTTATGGGTGTGACGACAGTCACGGAATTGGCAACTGCCAGCTAGTGGTGCCAGCTCAATAAAGCCTGAGATGATATCGTCAGGTGTGAGGTGCCAAATGCCATACTCGCGAATACCTGGTGTATCGACGATACCACCTTGCGTCAAATCCTCGGGGTTAAATGGTAACAATCGGCTTGTCGTTGTCGTATGCTGACCAAGCTTAGAGTTTTGTGAGATGATATTGACGCTTTGACCAGACTCGGGAAGTAGGGCGTTAATAAGGCTGCTTTTGCCAACACCAGACTGCCCTGCAAAGATGACCAGCTTTTTATCTATGTAGCGTTTTAGCTCATCGAGGCCTTCTTGCTCGTCACTTTCGGCGATATTTTCAGGGCAATCGACCGACGTCAGGACGCTCTCATAACCGAGCGCAGCATATTGTGCCAATAATTCACTCGTATCGACGCCGTTTTCTTGTGCCAACAGATCGGCTTTGTTGAGGACGAGCAGTGGTTTGACGCCCGCGTGATGGCAGACGACCAGATAGCGATCGATCAAAGTAGGAGCGGCGGCAGGCAATGGCGCAAAGACGATGGCCAGAATATCAACATTGGCGGCAACAGGTTTGAGCTTATGATAACGGTCAGGGCGAGAGACCAATGACGTACGCGGTTTGACGGCTTCGATACGGCCAAAGCCTGTGTTGGAGTCGGCACTCCAACGCACTTGGTCACCAGCGGCTAGCATCGGCAAGTTAGTGCGTACATGGCAGCGCCAAATATCGCCGAGCTCAAGCGCTTGCCAAAATGGCTCTGGATCATCAGGCGCAATCTCTGGCTGCTCAGGTATCACTGCAGGTAGACTTGTTACCTGTACTTCTAGTTGCTTACCGTAATGCGCCATGACCACGCCATCCATCAAGCTGTCATCGATGCTGTCTTGACTTAACAATTGCTGTTTGTCGATGCGACGAATCTGTTGTTTGGTCAGTTTGCGTTGCCGGATTAATGCCATGGGTTTTAACCTATTATAAAAATATTGCTAAGTGTAGCGTGAAAATTTGCTAACATACAGCCTAAAGCGTCTGCGTCAGACAGGGGTTTTGTAATATTGTACGACTCTATAGGTTTTCTAAACCAAGTAGCGTGTTGCAATACTGTCTGAGCACGGGTGTCTACGTGTAATATGTTTTTTCAATTGTTTTTTTAAAGTTGTTTTTTCAAAATTATGAATGATAGGATATTTTATGGCTACCGGTGACCATCCCAATAAAATTAAGATCAAAAATCAAGGCAAAAAAGGGCTGGTGTGGATTGATTTAGAAATGACCGGACTTGATACCTTAAACGATGAGATTATCGAGATTGCCACTGTCGTGACTGACGAAGATTTGAATGTGCTTGCTGAAGGGCCTGTGTTTGCGATCAAGGTATCGGATCAAGTCTTAAATAAGATGGATGACTGGAATACCAAGCAACATGGTCAGTCAGGATTGGTCGACCGTGTGCGTCGTAGCACGGTGACATTGGCGGAAGCGGAAGCTGAAACCATCAAGTTTCTGAGTAAATGGGTCGATAGTGGTAAATCGCCAATGTGCGGCAACTCTATCTGTCAAGATCGCCGCTTTATGGCACGCCAAATGCCAGAGCTTGAGCGCTTCTTTCATTATCGTAACCTTGATGTATCGTCAATCAAAGAGCTGTGTTTCCGCTGGCGTCCTGACATTCTAAAGAACTTTGAAAAAGGGGGCAGTCATCTGGCCTTAGACGATATCCGCGACTCTATTCGTGAGCTAAAGCATTATCGTCAGCATTTCTTTAAATTGATGGATTAGATAGCGAGCGATAAGCAGTTCAAGATTGTAGTAAACGTAAAAAGGGTCTGTTGAACTATCAACAGACCCTTTTTTAAATGAAGAGATATTTTTTAGATGCGTTGTTTAAAACGCCATTAAGTTTAAAGCGCCATTAAACGCATTTTAGCGAATAAGACATTCAAACTCATATAACTCAAACTCAGCATCATCACTGCTTAAATTATTACTATTCAAACGGTCATCTAAATGCTGATCATCTGTCACTGCACCAATCACAGCGCTTACTTTCGGCTGGCGAGTGTCTTTATCTAGCAAGCGCCAGTCGCCAAGCACGTAGCGTTTTTTATCAGCAGTCGCCTGGTGAATATCTGGACGATGCGTATGTCCGTGCAATAAAGCATCGCTGTCAGTAATGGCTTGACGTACGGCCTCATCATTCACATCCATGATATAAGCCGCTTTAGTAGCATTGTTCTGCTGGCTTTTTTTGCGCATGTTGTCTGCGATGGCTAAGCGTTTCTCTAACGACTTATTAAGCAGATACCACTGAGTCAGACGATTACGCATAATTTTGCGAAAGAGTTGATATTTCTTGTCATCGGTACAGAGTGCGTCACCGTGCTCTAAACGATAACTCTGCTGACCAACAGTCAAAGTATACGGCTCGCTTATCAGCTCCCCACCGAACAGATTGCAAAACGGCTGTCCTAACAAAAAATCACGGTTGCCGTGCATGACTAATATTTCACAGCCATTGATACGTAGCTGTTTTAGCTTTGCAATCAATGGGGTTAGCCAATGTGCCATCTGCTCGTCTTCTGACCTTTTTTCTTTTAATAGGGATAAATACATATCATCACCCAGCCACACCTCAAACCAGTCGCCCAATATAAAGAGGCGTTTGAGCGCGGGCAGAGCAAGACAGTCATCGAGCAGCGCCAAAAAAGCCTGCACTAAGGCAGGCTCCTGAGGCGATAAATGCAAATCGCTAATCAATACTTGCCGCACTTGATGAGGGCGGGTCGTGATTAAGTGATTAAAACGTTGCATTTATCTTGATCCTCGTGACTTATCGTATGGCGAGCATTCCTTAGTAAGTTCTACTAGAAAATGCTCGCTCATTCACAGCTATCGCTAAGTAACTATTACTGACTACTGACTAGCTGCTATTGAATGACTATTACTGGGTAATGATGGTTGCTGAGTTGATAACAACTGGCTCTTTTGGCACATCAGCATGCATGCCGAAACGACCAGTTGGGACGCCTTTCATTTTTTCGATCACATCCATGCCGCTGGTGACTTTACCAAATACAGTGTAACCCCAACCTTGCATATTTTTGCCAGTGTGGTTTAGGAAGTCATTGTCTTTTACGTTGATGAAGAACTGGCTAGTTGCTGAATGTGGATCTTGGGTACGCGCCATTGCGATAGTACCTTTATCGTTTTTCAAACCATTATCCGCTTCATTTTCGATAGGCGCGTTGGTTGGTTTTTCATTCATCTCAGCGTCCATTCCGCCGCCTTGAATCATGAAACCATCAATAATGCGATGGAAAATCGTACCGTCATACTGACCAGATTTTACGTAGTTCAAAAAGTTTTCTACGGTCTTTGGTGCTTTTTCTTCGTTGAGTTCGATAACGATCGCACCCATATTGGTGTCAAGTTCTACTACTGGTGGCATGTCTACCATGGGATATTCCTTTTTGATTGCAGCGCCTTAAATGGCGCTGTCAAGTGGTTGTTAAAAGTTGGTGGTTAAAAAGTTACGGGTAGTCTAACGGCTTTTTTATCCCGTGTCATGTATCAGGCTGTTAATGCGTTTGCAAAAGCTGATAGAATAACGCAACTTTAGCCATTTTTGATCAGCTTTGACAAATTGTGATAATGCGGACGCGTTATCTGAGTTTTTATATCCCAATTTATTTTAATAATTTATTTTGAACGTTTTGTGATGCGTGATGGCACGTATCACAAATTGACAATTTGCGTTAGGAGCAATATCCGATGAGTGAGCACTCAAGCAACCATGCACAAAAAGACGAAGTAAAAAACGACTTTATTCGTAATATCATTCGTGACGATGTCAATGCGCAAAGATACCAGCAAATTGTCACACGTTTTCCGCCTGAGCCAAATGGCTACTTGCACTTAGGTCACGTAAAATCTATCTGCCTAAACTTTGGTGTGGCCAAAGAGTTCGGCGGTGTGTGTAACCTGCGTTTTGATGACACCAACCCAACTGCAGAAAAACAAGATTATATTGACAATATCGAAAATGATGTGAAATGGCTCGGTTTTGAGTGGGCAGGCGAGGCGTATCACGCGTCAAGTTATTTTGATCAGCTACATGCATGGGCAATACAGTTGATTGAGCAAGGCGATGCCTATGTCGATTTGCAAACGCCTGAGCAGATTCGCGATAACCGTGGTTCATTCAATGAAGCAGGCAAACCATCTCCGCAGCGTGATGCCAGTGTCGAGGAAAACCTAGCGCTGTTCAATGATATGAAAGACGGTAAGTACGCTGAAGGTAAGGCGGTATTGCGCGCCAAGATCGATATGGCAAGCCCGAACATGAACCTGCGTGACCCTGTCATTTACCGCGTGATGCACCAATCTCATCATCAGACTGGTGATAAATGGTGCATTTATCCAATGTATGACTTTGCGCATCCACTCTCTGATGCGCTCGAAGGTATTACCCATTCACTATGTACGCTTGAGTTTGAAGACCATCGTCCATTCTATGATTGGGTCATCGAAAAAATCGGCTTTGATGTCCCGCCGCATCAGTACGAGTTTAGCCGCTTAAATGTGGATCATACATTGACCAGTAAGCGTAAGCTTAAGCAGCTCGTCGATGAAGGTATCGTAAGCGGTTGGGACGATCCACGTATGCCGACTATCGCTGGTATGCGCCGCCGTGGTTATACGCCAGCGGGCTTGCGTGACTTTTGTGAGCGTGTGGGCGTGACCAAAGCCGATAGCGTGGTTGATTTTCGTTTGCTAGAGTTTAGCGTTCGTCAGTCATTAGAGACGACTACTGGTCGCGGTATGGCAGTGTTAAAACCATTGAAAGTGACGATTACCAACTTTAGCGAGGCGGTTAGTAGCTGGGAGTCGCAAAAAGCCGATAGCGTGAACGCGCGTTTTGACGATGCCACGCAGACCCTTTGGTTGACGCAGCCGAACCATCCTAACGTCGATATGGGTGAGCGCGAGATTCCGTTTACCGAGACTTTGTATATCGATCAAGGTGATTACGAGATTGAACCGCCAGCAGGCTACAAGCGTCTGTCTCCAGAAAAGCCAGAGATTCGTTTGCGTAACACTTACGTGATAGCCGTCACTGAGCATATCACTGATGAGAGCGGCAATGTTGTTGAGCTAAAAGCGACAATTGATCCTGCTACGTTGGGCAACAATCCTGAAGGCCGTAAGGTGAAAGGGGTGATTCATTGGGTATCAGCCAGTCAAGGTGTACCAGCGACCTTGCGCATGTACGAGCAGCTATTCAGTGCTGAAGACCCAAGTGGCGTCGCTGATGTCCATCAAGCACTAAACCCTGACTCGCTCACTGAGCTGGATGCTGTCGTTGAGCCATCTTTAGCCCATGCTGACGCTGGTACGCGTTTCCAGTTTGAGCGTGAAGGGTACTTTATCACCGATAGCGAAGATCACAGCACGGATAAGCCAGTCTTTAACCAAATCGTTAGTTTGCGCGATAGCTATAAGCCCGCGTAATCTCTGTTGGCCCCGTCTCTAAAAATGTCATTGCTAAAATGATGTTTTGAAACAATACTGAACAATAGTAGTTTGCAAGCAAGCCCATTTCTAGTACGCTAGAGATGGGCTTTTTTGTGAATAATTATGAAGTTTTTGACAGTCATATCTAAGGAAGTGAGCATGGCAAAATTTTTGAATAGCAGTGGGACGACTTATCATTTAGAAGAATTGATTAAAAATGCGTCTGATCGGTTGATTATTATTAGCCCATATTTAAAGCTGAATGAACGCATTAAAGAGCTGCTAGAAGATCGCAACCGTCTAAAAATCGATATTCGCATTGTCTATGGCAAAAATGACTTACATCCAGAAGAAATAAACTGGTTAAAAAACTTAACGTTTATTCGTACCAGCTTTTGCAAAAACTTGCATGCGAAATGCTACCTGAATGAAAACGAGTGCATTATTACCAGTTTGAACCTGTACGAATTTAGCCAAGTCAATAATAATGAGATGGGCGTACTGATTTATCGTAATGACGATGCTAAGCTTTATGCTGATACTTATGAAGAAGCGCAACGCATTATTCGTATCAGTGATGAAGTTAGGATGTCTCTTGAAAAAGTCACTGAAACTGAGAACCAGCCTGAACCTAGCACCAAAACAATGAGCGATCCTACCAACGCAACCATCACGTCTACAACAGACGCCGCACCTAGTTATTCTAAACTGACCACCGCCAAGCTTGCTAAAGGATTAGGTCTCAAGACCCAAGAGTTAAATGATAAGTTGCTTGCAGCGGGTTACTTAGAAGCGCAAGATGGTGAGCTAGTATTGACTGATGCTGGGCGTGTGGCTGGAGGCGTGAGCAAAAAAGGCAAGTTTGGTGAGTTTTGCTTATGGGATGCAGGGATGGTGGTTTAAGAAATAATCGATATATCTACTTAGGGTTAAATGGAATAACCGCATTACAATCCTTCACAAGACATTCATAACCAGTTTGGTACTATAAAGTGAGTTTTATTGATGCACTAGACGGGATAAGCAAATGATCAAACCGTCTCGCACATTGCAATAATCGGTTTATAATAATAGGGCGCATAAGACAGTAAGCTCAGCGCTCATCATTCATATAAATAAGGAATTTAGTATGGCACATTTACGTTTAGGCGACACCGCACCAAACTTTGATGCAAGCACCACAGAGGGTGATATTAATTTTTATGATTGGGCGGGTGATAGCTGGGTGGTATTGTTTTCGCATCCTGCCGACTATACGCCAGTTTGTACTACTGAGCTTGGCCGCACCGCTGCATTGGGCGGTGAGTTCCAAAAACGCAATGTCAAGCCGATTGCTTTGTCAGTGGACGGCTTAGAAGATCACAAAGGCTGGGTCAGCGACATCGAAGAGACACAAGGCGCTGCGGTGAAATTCCCTATCATTGCAGACTCTGATCGCACGGTTGCGGATTTGTATGATATGATTCACCCAAATGCTGATAACACCGCGACAGTTCGCAGCGTGTTTATCATTGATCCAAACAAAAAAGTACGTCTGACTCTGACCTATCCAGCCAGCTGTGGTCGTAACTTCGATGAAATTATCCGTGTTATTGATGCGCTACAATTATCGGATGAATATAACATCGCGACGCCTGTAGATTGGAAGGACGGTGATGACGTAATCATTCCACCAAGTGTCAAAAACGAAGATATTGCTGCCAAATACCCAAAAGGTCATAAAGAAATCAAGCCGTACCTACGTACGACCCCAGCCCCTAATAAATAACTGGACTGGTTGCATAAATATGATTAAATAAAGCCCCGTGACTTAAAGTTATGGGGCTTTTGCTATTTTTACCTCATGAATAATAAGCCTTTGCCATGACGGTCAGAGTAGGCTATAACTATGGTATGGAGTATCAATAGATAGGGTGCTCATTAGTGCCACCATCATAATAAAGCGTATCAGCGCTAAATTTCTATTCAATCATTCTTACAAGGAGTTCATCATGAAAAAATTATACGTCACCCGTATAGCACCCAACCCGCGCAAAGCCCTTATTTTATTGGCATCAAAAGGGATTGATGTTGATGATATGGATGACATTGATGTGATTGATATTGATTTTGCCAAAAATGAGCAGATGTCAGACGAATTTACCAAAATAAATCCGATGCAGACAGTGCCTGTCTTAACACTAGACGATGGCACCGTGCTCAATGACTCACAAGCAGTCTGTGAGTATCTGGATCGCGTCTATGGTGAGCGTTCTGTTATGGGCAATGACGTGATACAGCGTGCCCAAGTGTGCTCGATGCGCCGTATTGCTGAGTTTGAGGTGATGTATAATTTAATGCTAGCGTTTCAGCACAGTCATCCGTCTAAAGCCCAGCGTGTTGAACAAGTGCCAGAATTTGTTGCGCCATCAATTGCCCGTGCTGTCAAAGCCATGGGGTATTTTGAGACAATCCTAGAAGGTCGTGAGTATCTGGTGGGTGAGCAGCTAAGCTTTGCAGATATCGTGCTATATTTGGGCTTAGATTTTGGTAAAGTGCTCAAAGTTGATCCGAATGAGCAAGGCAAAAACCTAGCCCGTTTTTATCAAATGATGAATGAGCGCTTCAGCATCAAAAACATGGCTAAAGCTAAGCCTGCGGAAATCAATGATTAGATAAAGAGATACATCGCAAGTTCTATTGTTTTTAGATGCTTGCTCATTAAAGATAATATCGGGGGTAGCTAATATGTATTAGCTATCCTTTTTTTGTCCATGAAATTAACGACATTATAGTCACTGCACTACAAAAGAGTTATGATTTGGATGAATATCATAAAACAATTTAGATAAGTCATTTTCCATCCAACCTTGGCGTAAAAACTTCACTTGAGCCCATTTTTTCTCGATGGGATTTAAGTCAGGACTATAAGGTGGTAAGAATAGAAGCCTATGACCATGCCTGTTAAGCAGCTTTTGAACGCGCTTATGAAAGGTCGCATTATCAATAACGATCACACATTTCTTCTTAAGCTTTGGTATCAGCGTGAACTTGCACCAGTGATAGAAAACCTCTTTATTGATGTTGGTCTTTAAATAGTCGAGTGCAAACAGCATTTTGCCAAAGAGCGCACCAATGACGTTGGTTCGCTCTTTGGCTTGCCAGTTGTAACTGCCAATGCAGGGGCTACCAATGGGTGCATAGCCACAAGGGCGCATCGTTTCACTCTCAAAGCTACTCTCATCCATGTAGACAATAGCAAAGCCTTGAGCGATGTAGTGGTTAAGTTTTTTTAGGTAGTGAGCCCTCTTTAGTGGACAAGCTTTGGGATGCTCAAGTGTTTTTTTTTTTGCTAACACCAATACGCTTTAAGGCTTTGCTGATGCCTGTTGGGCTACAATTAAAACGCTGTGCTCGCTCATAGTGATAATCGTCAGGGTGGTCTTTGACATCTTGAGCTAAGGCTTCATCCTCTATTTTGTAGGGCTTAATATATCGGGTGGTTTTACTATGAAGACGCTTTTTCCACTTCTGGATAGTCGTTGGACTGATATCATAGAAAACAGCAGCTTCGGCAAAGGTCATGCCCTCATCTAAGCTTTTTAAAACTTGTTTGCGATAATCTAGGGAGTAAGTCATGGTCATTTATACTGGTAATCGTTTAGTTGATTTATTGTATAACATTTTTGTGGTCATCTGACTATAGATAGCAGAGTAATAAAAGAATTTCAAACATAATAAAAATCAACATTTTATTACATAAGCTAATAATGCTCGGTCTATAGTGGTTAATTTAACGTGATTATAATAACGATATTCCAGAACAGTTAATTAAATGTTTTTTCAAAACATGCAAGACCAGCAAGTATATAGAAATAAGTAATCGAGAAAATTGATATACGCTTACTAAGAGGTTCGTAATATGGTAGGTAGAGCCAAAAAATCAGCACTGACAACGTTTTTATTGCCAAGTATTGTGGCGGTGAGCTTGGTGCTGAGCGCTTGTCAAAAAGAAAACACGGCTCACGACAATGAAGGATCAGGTATCTCCAATACTGGTGAAAAAATAGACTCACTAGCGATCGAGGATAGGGCCTCGGATACCAACTCAGCAACTACTGAATCTGGCTCGACGACATTTACTCCCGAAGAAAAGCTGATGAATACTTTGTCTCGTCATCGTTGGAGCTTGGTTAGGGCAACGGATGCCAATGAGCAGCCTATAAGTGAGCTTACAGATATCGATGGTCAGGGGACTCTGGTATTTAATCCAGAAACACTTATCTATAGTGTCGGTTGTAATACAATAAGCGCTGCTTATCAGCTGCAAGGACATACATTGGGTATCGAGGAAGGAATGAGCACCAAAATGTCTTGTAGCGATCTTGATATGGCAGAAAACACATTAAATACATTAATGCTAGGAAATAGTGAGTTAAAAATAGAGCAAGGTGACAGCCCAGTATTGACTCAGTTTACCAACGATAATGTCACTTTGGTATGGAATGGCAGACTCACACCACAAGCGAAATACAATAGTAAGGGCGAGACGGTATTTTGGGCAGTGAATGCCAAAGAAGTCAATTGTGATATGAATGGTGAAAAGCAGTGTCTCCAAGTTAGGCCTGTCACTTACAACGACCAAGGTGTCAAAGTTAGTGAAGGGAAGTGGAGAGTATTTGCGGGAGAAATAGATGGATACCAGCATGACGGTATGCACGAAGAAGTATTACGATTGCAGCGCTACCGATTAGAGACTAACGAATTAATAGAGTCAGATGAGACAACAGAAAATGATAATGATGATGAAAAGTATGCATATGTACTCGATGCTGTCATTGAAAGTGCAGTCGTAGAGTAGTCCGCTATAATTTCGTCTTGCAAATGATAAAGTGACAGTGCTGGTACTCATAAAAAACACGCATCCAATGGCGCGTGTTTTTTATTGTCTCACTATTTTAATGCCTATTGGTTTTAAAGCTTGTCTGCTTTAACGCCTATCTTTAACGCAAGTTACCCAAATCTTCTTCGGTCAAACGCCAACGACCCTTTTTCTTAGAGCCACCGCGTCCTCGCATAGAGCTATTAAGTAGTATTTTATTCATAGAATGGCTTGAGTGCGCATGACAAATAGCACAAGCAAGACCATCGGCTGCATCCTGCTGTGGTACGACTTCTAACTGTAGTATGCGGCAAACCATCTCCTGCACTTGCTCTTTAGCAGCAGCACCATAGCCGCACACCGCTTGTTTGATCTGCCGAGCAGTATACTCTGATACTTCTAAATCCAAGGCGACCATCGCTGCAATAGCCGCGCCTCGTGCTTGCCCAAGCTTGAGTGCAGAATCAGGGTTTTCTGCCATAAAGACTTGTTCAATCGCCGTATAGATAGGCTCGTCAGTGTATTTTAAGTGATGCTGCGTAATGCGGGTCAATCCATTAAAAATACGCTTGAGGCGTTCAGGCATCTCTTTGGTATCTGTGCGAATCGTGCCTGCATCGATATAAGTGAGCTTATCACCCGTCTGCTGGACTATTCCATAACCCGTCATGCGTGACCCTGGGTCGATCCCGATAATAATTGCCATAGTATTCCGTCTTGCTTACATTTTGTTTTATGGCTTAAAAATCAGCCGTAAGTTTGATAGTATAGCAACCAATCCCCATATACATCATATGTTAGCCATTTTAATTTGCATGGCGCTCAATTTATTGGTTTTTATTTTATAGGACGACACTTTATGGGTCAGATAGTTGGTATAGCCATCGTTTGGTTTATTATCGAGATGCTACTGTGGTATTTGCTTGCTCAGTTTATGAGCGGCTGGTGGGTATTCATGTGGTTTATTGTCGCAGCAGTGATCGGTATTTCTCTTATACGCAAAGGTATGGCTTCTTTGAATCCAATGGCTCAGCAGATGAAAGCAGGTGGTATGATGAATCCTGCAATGCGTCCACCAGAGTCCACCATGATTAAGAGCATTGCCATGGCAGTCGCTGGTATCTTGCTACTTATTCCAGGTGTGCTGAGTGATGTGCTCGCGCTACTCGTGATCTTGCCACCAGTACAAAAGAAACTCAAGGACTTTGCCAATAACTATGTCATGAACAATCAGCAAAAAATGATGGAAATGATGGCAAAACAGATGGGTGGTCAAATGGGCGGCCAAAATCCATTTGGTCAACAACAGCAAAACCCATTTGGTGACGTATTCAAACAGCATACGACTGTTGATGGTACGGCCAAAAACATCCCTAAAGATGTGAAAAAAATTACCAAATCTGCTAATGACGAGTAACAGTGATTTAGTCATTCATTAGGCATAGAAAAAGCCCCTTCCGTCATTAACGAAAGGGGCTTTTTAGTGGTTGCCAATATGTTAATCATCGTTAATATATTGATTAGCCGAATAAAACAACCGAAGTGCCGCTGTAAGATGGTGACCTATGAACCGTGAAGTTCAGGGCGGATGCGTCATCCTCTCTGCAGGTTTCCTGATACACCGCAAACGGTGCAGGCATACACAATGAGACGATAGGTACCACATCCTGGTAAAGCATTATCGGCTCAGGGAATAAACATCTACTAGCCAACACTTCAGAATAGATTCATCTTAACCAATGAGATGAATGATTGCAAGTAGGATTTACAGATTGATACGCAGTATTGACGATTGGTATAGGCGATATATGTCGTACTCTAGATAACTATGTAAAAGGACTGCTCATTAGTAAAATATTGTCAGTTTTTCAGCTATTTTAAGATATGTGTTAATATATAGGGCTTTCCATACCCTAACATAGCATTGAAGGCGTTCATTCACTCGAGGAGCGGTAATATATGACCAGTACCCAGCAAGCATCAGAATCTATTGGCGACAATCAGGCGCAGCAGCTCAGCAGTAAGCAAGAAGACGGCGCACATAATAAAAAAACGCCGCATGTCTTAATGATATTAGACGGCTTCGGTCATCGTGAAGAAGATAAAGATAACGCCATTGCTGCGGCAAATATGCCAAATCTAGATAGGATTTACCAAAAATACCCTCATGGACTGATTTCTGCTTCAGGAGAAGATGTAGGTCTGCCAGATGGTCAGTTTGGTAACTCAGAAGTTGGCCACATGAATTTGGGTGCTGGCCGTGTTCTTTATCAAGACTCGACTCGCATCTCAAATGAGCTTGCCAATCGCGAATTCTACAAAAACGAAGCATTGGTTGACGCAGTAAAAGCGGCCAATGAGCTTGGCGGTAACGTACATATTATGGGTCTGCTCTCAGACGGCGGTGTTCACTCACATCAAGACCATATCGAGGGTATGTGCCATTCAGCATTGGTTCATGGTGCCAAAAACGTCTTTATCCATTGTTTCTTAGATGGCCGCGATACCCCGCCCAAATCTGCGGATAAATATATCAATCGTTTGCGCGATTACATTGATAAGCTTAATGCTCATTATGAAGGCGGGCGCGTACAGATTGCCAGCATCATCGGTCGCTACTATGCAATGGACCGAGACAACCGCTGGGATCGCGTACAAAAAGCTTATGAGCTGATCACTGAAGGTAAGGCAGATCGCTTTTCGACACGTGCGGACGGTGCTGTCCAAGCGGCTTATAAGGCACGTGAGACTGACGAATTTATCAGCCCGACGACTGTCATCGGACGTGATGAGGTGCCTTATACCGTCGAAGACAATGATGCGCTGATCTTTATGAACTTCCGTGCCGACCGTGCTCGCGAGCTTGCCCAAGCCTTTGTTTTACCTGATCATGAGTTTTCAGGTTTTGCCCGTCAAAAGCAGCCAAAACTTGCCGCCTTTGTGATGTTGACCAAGTATTCTGATGTATTGGCGGATAATCCAAAAACCAGCATCGCTTACTATCCAACGTCTTTGGCCAATACCTTGGGAGAGTATCTGCAGGATCAAGGTAAAACCCAACTACGTATCGCAGAAACTGAGAAGTATGCGCATGTGACGTTTTTCTTTAGTGGTGGCCGTGAAGAAGAGTATGATGGCGAAACGCGTATCCTAGTACCTTCTCCAGATGTTGCCACTTATGACTTGAAGCCTGAGATGAGCGCGCCTGAAGTGACGGATAAATTAGTAGAAGCGATTGAATCTGGCCAATATGATGTGCTCGTTGTCAATTATGCCAATGGAGATATGGTAGGTCATACAGGGGTTTTTGATGCTGCGGTAAAGGCGGTCGAAGCGTTGGATGTCTGTGTGGGCCGTATCGAGTCGGCAGTAAAAGCGGCTGGCGGCGATATGCTGATCACAGCTGATCACGGTAACTGTGAGCAAATGCAAGACTACGAAAGTGGTCAAGTACATACTCAGCATACGACAGAGCATGTACCGCTGATTTACGTAGGCACACAAAAACTACAGGTACGTCGTGGCGGTAAGCTCAGTGATGTGGCACCGACTATTTTGGCACTAATGAATGTTGATGCACCCACCGAAATGACTGGTGAGAGTTTATTGGTTTCAGCATCTTAAGCCAGTTGTCTCAGATTATCCGTACATCGGATAATCTGTAAAGACATGGCTCGTTAGCTGAATGATATAAACCAGAAAAGGGAAGGGTAGCTATTACCTTTCCCTTTTTTTATGATGGATTTTGCTTGACGATTTGCAAAACTGCCCTAGTTTGAGAGAGGCCTTTGGTGTTAACTTATACGGTAATACATAACAATAACTTTATACATTCTATTATTTAAATGAGTTTTTTATGCATCCTATCTCTTTTGTGTGCGCATCTTTGTCTAAACAATTAGACCAACGAATGATGAAGTCGTCGCTAGCGACCATTATGTCCAAACCCGTATACTTCAAGTTTATAGGCTTTAAGCCCAGTCTAGCAATAGGTTTGCTTGGATTGTGTGTTGTCAGTATAGACGCGCAAGCAGCAGTGACCTCAGTCGGTGATGCTAGTCCGACATCAAGCCTACAGCTTATCAGTTTGAATGCCGATGATATAGTGGCTGAAGATGATACTGAGATGCTGAATGCTGCCGACGAATCAGATGACTCAATAGACAGTATGCCAGACGAAAGTGCGGTAATGGACGATGATGATAATATCGATACCAGTATTCCATCAGAGGTTGCGCAAGTATCATTGAATGCAATTTCTCCTGAGACATTAAAGACCTTTGTTGCTGTTGTTGATTTAGTGCGCCGTCAGTATGTTGACGCGGTCAATGATGAGGAGTTATTTAATAATGCAATGAGCGGTATGCTAACTAAGCTCGATAGCCATGCTGAGTTTTTGGATGCGGAGGCCTATGAAAACCTACGCGCTTTTACCGAAGGGGACGTAGGTGATATCGGTATCCAAGTTACTTATGAGCCAGAGGTAGGCTATTGGATCATCACAGAAGTTATTGATGATTCGCCTGCAGATAAAAAAGGCATCGCAGTGGGCGATTATTTACACCAAGTTGGTGAATTCAAACTTGACGAAAATCGGCAAAGTAATGACGTTGAGCAGCTATTAACAGGGATTGCTGGTACCCAAGTAGATATCATCACTTCTAAAGCGGGTCGCCGCAAGCACACGACGACATTGCAGCGGAATAACAGTCACCCTCAAATTGTCGAGACAAAACTCGTCGATGGCATTGCGATTGTTAAACTACCTGCATTCCAGAACAATAGCCGTGAAAAGCTGTTGGAAGGTTTGATTAATTTAGATGCACCTATCTCAGGTATTTTACTTGATTTGCGTGACAATCCGGGCGGTGTTCTTACATCGGCGGTGAGCGTTGCCAGTTTATTTATGAATGATACCGATGTGGTACAAGTACAAGCACGTCAAGACAAATCGCGCGTACTAACTACCCAAGGGGATGCGATACTTAAGCCTCTACCTATGGTTGTTCTACAAAATCGCTACTCGGCATCAGCGGCAGAGGTTTTGGCCAGTAGTTTACAGGCACAAAAACGAGCTACTATCATCGGTGAAGTAAGCTATGGTAAAGGCTCAGTACAGTCAGTCATACCACTCAATGACGAGCAAGCAGTCAAGTTGACAGTAGCTAATTATATGACAGCATCAGGCAGGCAGATCGATGTCATCGGCGTTGAGCCTGACATTACTTTGTCAGGAAGTGAGAGCTCATGGGAGCAGCAGGCGCTGGATTTATTAAAACCCCGCGCGCTCGATTCTGGCATCCGCTTCATTCGAAAGACTACTGCAAATTAGTATATTGTTGATAGATTTAATAATATACCGTCAGGCAGCCATTGAATCTCTGAAATAAAAATCCAATGGCCCGATAGAAGACTTACTCAGATTGATCTTCTGCAATTTCTAACTTTTTCATACGATAACGTAATGAGCGAAAAGTCGTCCCAAGTAGTTCTGCTGCTTGGGTTTTGTTCCAGCCAGTTTGTTTGAGGGCTGTGATGATTAATTGCTTTTCTTGTTCCTGTAGATAATGCTCCAACCCTTGGGCTGGCAATTGACCATCAAGCGGTTCTTGCAGCCTTGTAGTCTCATTCTCTTTTGGTTGAATAGGACGATGGATGGGTACTTTTTCATTCGTATCACTTGAGCTGGTTGATGGTTCTGTATTATTGGGCACTGAGCGCTGTATCATTGAAGGGTAGTGTTGGGTATTAGTACGATAAGGGTGCAAGTTGGTTGTTTCTTGCTTGTGCTTTACAGCCGTGATCTCACTGTCAGATTGAAGAGTCTGTGCACGGTTTTCTATTGCTTTAGACATTGTTTGGGTAGTTGGTTGAGATTGGTTTTGCTCATTTGCGTAATGGTTAGATTGTTGCGCATTGCTATGAGCTTGCGTATCTTTAGGGTCGTGACTAACATCAGGTAGGCCTAAATGACTGATATCAATGTCCGAAGTTTCCGCCAACGTCACCGCACGCTCAAGTAAATTACGTAGTTCACGAACGTTACCGGCAAAGTCATGACGCTGCAAACGTTCGCTGGCTTCACGCGTGAGAGATGGGGGTATTTCTAGCTGCCACTCAGCAGAAATCATGGCTAAAAAATGCTCTGCTAATACAGGGATGTCATCACGTCGATCATTCAATGTCGGTAGCTTAAGCTCAATCACATTGATACGATAATACAAATCTTGTCGAAATGCGCCATCCTGTACCAAGCGGCTCAAATCTTTATGAGTAGCGGATAAAATGCGGATGTCTACTGGTACTTCTTTGGTGTCACCAATGGCCCTCACGGTCTTTTCTTGAATAGCACGCAACAGCTTCACCTGCATCGCTAATGGTAAGTCTGCCACCTCATCTAAAAATAAAGTACCGCCATTGGCTTGCTGAAACAATCCCTGCTTGTCAGCCACAGCCCCTGTAAAACTGCCTTTTTTATGACCAAAAAACTCTGACTCCATCAGCTCAGAAGGTATTGCACCGCAGTTTACTGGTACAAAGCTGCCATCTCGTCGCGGACTTAAATCATGAATCAGTCTAGCGACGACCTCTTTACCTGTACCAGACGCACCAAATAAAAAAACAGGCGCTTGTGAGCGTGCCAATTTTAATATGGTGTTTTTAAGAGGGTGCATGACCGCAGACTCACCGATTAGTCTAGCGTCCAGCATCTTTTGCTCAGGTGAGGATTCAGGCGTGGCTTGTGCCCCATTATCCTGATGAATAACCTTTAGAGCGTTTTCTACCAATTGACGTAATCTTGGTAGCTCAAGTGGTTTATTGACAAAATCAAAAGCACCAAGCTTCAGTGCTTCAATGGCCAGATCCATACTTCCATGAGCAGTGATGACGGCTATCGGTGTATTCGAGCTGTTGCTGATTTCTTTGACCAGCTCCAACCCTGAGCCGTCAGGTAGTTTCAAGTCAGTGAGGCAAAAATCATAAGTATTGTCTTGCCAGTATGATCTTGCTTGCGCCAAAGTATAGGCTACATCACTTTTGATACCCATTTTAGTCAAAGTGATTTGCATCAATCGGCATAGATCCACTTCGTCATCAACGACTAGCGCGCTTGTTGTCATACATTATCTCATTGAGTTCAATGGCTAAAAAATATTCATAGCGAGGTATAAATAGGGGTAAACTTCTTTTACAAAAAAAATTGTAAATCAATCATGTACGGTGGCTATTAGCTACCAATAGGTAATGTTCAAACATTTGTGATTAAGTAGTATTTTGATTTATGACTGGGATTAATAAAGATTTTCTTCCACGGCTTGCAAGATATTTTCAGAGTCAATAGCAGGCGAAATAAAACGAAAACACGTTTTTTCATGTTCAGGAATATAGAGCAAACGTGCCTGATTGGCTTCACAAAAGGCTTGCGATAAATATAGTCCCAAGCCCGTACCAGCTTTGTCTGTTGTAAAAAATGGATTAAACAAATGTTTTAAATCCTCAGTTTTAATACCATCACCATCATCCAATATGTCAATTATAACATCGCTGTCTGCACAGTAAATCTCGATTTCTACGTAAGCGTGAGGATGGCTATAGCTGCTATAACGCAAGCCATTGTTGATCAAATTAATCAAAATTTGTTCTAACTGGTGAGGATCAAATGATATGGTTGGTTGGGTTTTTAGATGCAGAAAAATGTCGTGCCCTTGAAAATAATTATCCAAAAATACTGGCATCCACTCAGCCAAAACAATGGCTTGCTGAGAGGCCGCTTGCTGACGAGACAGTTTTAAAATATCTTCAATAATACGGTTGACGCGTTTGGTTTGTGAAAATATCATTTCATAGAGCTCATGATTGCCCGTCATGTTGACATTTGATGCATTTGCCTCAATTTCGGTCAAGTCTTCCATCAGTAGTTGGCTGGCTTGTGAGATGGCGGCTAGAGGGTTTCTAATTTCATGAGCAATACTGGCAGTGAGTTGTCCTAACGACGCCAGTTTTAATTGTTGGGCGCTGGCCTGCTCACGGCGTAAGTCTTCCAATAGGATTAATTTGCTATCATCTTTTAGCGGGATGATTTGTACGCGTAGCTTACCAAATATCGAAGCGTTTGCCACCTCAGGCACATCGTACGTAAACGTACGCGATTGTCCTGTTGCCACTGACAAGCAAGCTTGGAGTAGCTGAGAATGCTGTTTGCTAAGTTGTTGTTTAAAGTTAGATAGAATGGCATGAGGCGTATCGCCTCTCATTTCTTTTATATTGGTTGAAGTGCTAGATGCAGGCAATGATGAATCTTGTGTGATACTGAGCAGTTGGTGGGCCGCAAGATTTGCAAGGACGATATTCTGTTTATCGATGACAATCACACCATTGACCATTTGTGTAATAACTTCTTGATTGATGACATTGAGTCGTTCAACCTCTTTGGCATGACTTTGTGCAACTTTCTCAAGCTGTACCAAACGTTGTGAGATAGACCAACTCAAACCCCCTACTGCCAAGAAGCTTGCTGACATCAGCAAAGCATCACCCAAATTGGCCAAATTCATACTATTGGCAATGGCATAAAAAAACTGCTGATAGATAACAAAAATAATAGCCAACAAGGTGATAACTAGCGCTTGTGAACCATGCAATAGCATAAAGCTAGCGGCGACAACGACCATATAGAGCATGGTCAGTTGTAAGTCCGGCTCACCTGCTGTATACAGCAATAAACTTAATATAATAACGTCTAATACGAGCCCAAACGCTAACTGTCGGCGCATCTGCTTTGTGACAACGTAAAACAGCCCGAGCAAAATCAAGCTCAGCATCACATAAAAGCTCAGGGCTGTTTGCTGTAAAAAACTGGGGAGAGAGGCGCTATCACCGGCGCGTGCAGATATATATACCATCAACATAGAAAATATACTGACGACAAAACGATAACTGCTGTAAATAATGCCTAGTCTGCGCAGCTGCGGCAAAGGAAGTGTATCATCGTGGTGTAAATAGCGACTGATGGCAGAAATGATGGTGGCAGCAGGTTTCATAAATTGACCATGATGACAAAGGAGATACTAAGCAACTTATGGTTGAATCAAACCATGGCGAATGGCCAAATGCGTTAATTTCACATCACTATCAACGCCAACTTTTTCATAAATACGATAGCGATACGTATTGATGGTTTTGACGCTGACAAATAATTGGTCAGCAATCTGCTGCGGGCTTTGGCAATTGACCACCATCATAGCCACTTGCTTTTCTCTATCACTTAACAAATCGAAAGGCGAGCTGGCATTATCAGACAATAAGACGTCCGCCAATTGCTCAGCAACGTCTTGGCTAAAGTAACGACCACCTTGATAGATTTTTTTGACAGCGCGTATCATCTCATCAAGTGGCGTACCTTTTGTGATATAACCGTTTACACCAGCTTTGATGAGCATTGAGGGGTAGGGCTGTGCAGACATACTACTAACAGCTAAAATCTTGATACCCATATCGAGCTGAATCAAGCGTTTGGTCGCTTCAAGGCCACCAATATTGGGCATGTTGACATCTAGCAAGACCACGTCAGGACGTAACTGCTTGGCCTGTTTGATTGCCATATCACCGCTATCTGCTTCCCCCACTACTTCGATATCGGGGCTGTCTGACAACATACGGCTAATACCCATCCGTACTAAATCATGATCATCGACCACCAACACTTTAATCATAACCATACTCTTTATCGTTTGTCAGAATGAATGTTTTTACAAGGATTAAATAACAGAAAAAACAAAGTTAACATAAGCCGTTTTTTGATTCTAAATGCAGTTTTTTATTTTAAATACATTTTTTTATTTTAAATACATAGGATACGGCTAATATGCTGTATCAATATCTTCATTTAATATAATAAAGTACAAAGAATCATAACATTCTAAGTTAAGTTATATTTCTGTATTGTTAATCAGTGTTTCTAAAATATAAATCAGTTGTATCAAAGTTTGAATGAAGCTAAAAAAAACCGTTAAATCAGTTTGATAGATTAAACTTAAATGTAAACCATGATACACTAAAAATACAAAAGCTCTATGTGAGTACTTACAAACACATCTGTAAACGCTACGTACGTTCTTGGCGTCAGGCAGTATGTAACTGGCGTGATAACGACAGCAGGAGGCATAATGAAGCAACTACTATTAACCAAACAGCAATTGATCGCTGCTATGATTTCATTGAGTTTGGGCAGTGTTGCACAAGCCGCACTTACAATTAATGGTAGCACTGAGACAGCTTCTAGTGCACGCTTGAGTTGGGGCGGTGCTGATAGCTTGTCTGAAGCGCGTAACATCATGTACAAGTCTAATGGCTCTGCTATCAAAAAAGTCGACAACGGCTATGGTACGACCAATATCACAAACAGCAGCAGTTTTGCTAGCAGTAACAATACCGCTCGATACAATACGACTTATCGCGGCGCATTTGGTAGCAGTGATATGATCCCAATCAGTACAGACTCGCGCAGTGTTGCGGTGATTGATGCTGAAACGGGCGAATCTATCTACGAAAAAGACGCTGACATCGCGCGTCCTATGGCCAGTATTACTAAAATAATGACAGCCATGGTTGTGCTAGATGCCGGTCTCGATATGCGTGAAGAAATCACGCTTGATCCAGAAGACTTTGTAGGGCCTAAGCGCGCCAGCTCACGCCTAAAATCAGGCGATCGTTTAAACCGTGCCGAGATGCTATTGATGGCTTTGATGAAGTCTGAAAACCCAGCCGCAAAGAGCTTGGCGCGTAACTATCCAGGCGGCTACAATGCCTTTATCCGTGCAATGAACAGAAAAGCACAAGATCTAGGTATGACTACTGCGTTTTTCGGTGATCCAACGGGTCTTGATAAGCGTAACGTTGCTTCATCGAATGATTTGGTAAAAATGGTTCGTGCTGCTGGCAACTACGATGTGATTCGTCGCTTCTCTACCACCAAGAGCTATGACTTCTTTGTTTCAAACTACTCAAGTGGTAATCGCACTTATAAAGCCAACAACACTAGTAGCTTGGTTCGTGCAGGTGATTACCCAATCGGTATCTCAAAAACAGGTTTTATTAACGAAGCTGGGCGCTGTGTTGTGATGGAAACGCGAGTCAATAATCGCCCTGCAATTATCGTCATCCTAGGGGCAAACAGCTCAGCAACACGTTGGGGCGATGCTAAAAACATTCTAAACAGCTTGGCGACACGTCGTACCGTATAGACGCGCTGTTTTAAATATGTAAAAAAGGCTGTTATACCATATGACAGCCTTTTTATTGTGTTGAGTTTAAGATTAAGGATCTGCCTTATGAACCAGTCATCAACCTCATCTGCGATACCCAAGCTATATTTGCTGACCAATGATGATGAATTTGAATTGTTGTATCAAAAGTTAGATGCCGCCTTATCAACAGGGCTAATCGCATTGTTGCAGATTCGGCGCAAGCAAACACTTAGTCTACCAGATGGTCATATAACGCTTTATGAAGAAGCCAAACAGATTGTTAAGCTGGCCAAAGCACATGACGTTCCAGTCGTTATGAATGATGATATTGCAATAGCAGCCAAGCTTGGTATTGGTGTACACCTTGGGCAAGGAGATGGCAAAATTGGTGATGCTTTGCAGTCTCTTGAATCGACTCAAATAATTGGTCGAACTTGCCATGGGAATATTGAATTAGTCAAAGAGGCAAAGGATGATGGTGCAAGCTACGCTGCGATGGGTGCCATATTTAATTCTACCACAAAACCGAATGCTGATATTATCTCGCGTCAGAAGTTGATTGAAGGCTGTCAACAAGACATACCTATATGTGTGATAGGCGGATTAACTGCAGAAAATATTTCAGAGCTGGCAGGCATACCAATTGCGCTTATGGCGGTAGTAGGCGATATTATGGATTTGCCTGTAGAAAAAATCGCCGAGCGTTGCTATCAATGGCAGCAGGCACTTTCTAAATGGAAAACACCTGCTGTATAAAATTTGTTCTAGGTGAAATTTATTAGCTATTCAGCATGTTCCATACACAAAGTAGCGTAGGGCAGCGCTTCTAAACGTTGCTCTTCAATCGGTTCACCGCAAACCTCGCACTCGCCATAAGTACCATTTTCGATACGACTTAAGGCATTTTCGACATAGATTAGGCTCTGACGTGCCTCGCTCATTAAATTTTTGCGCATATCATTTTGACGATAGGATATAGCCTGATCTTCCCAGTGCTCATTGAGATCATCTTGTGGGTTTTGGATATGATCTTCTATTTTGTCAATGCGAGACTCGTACTCATCTTTTAGTTTTAATAGATTTTGCTTTGCAGTGTCTAAGTCGATACTCATTGTGTTCTCCTAAAAAGTTATTGTTATTGTCAACGCTTCTATCATAAAGAGCCTGACTGCTGAGTACCACCACGAAATGTTACTGTTTATTGAATGAGTTCAAAGCTAGCAGTTACAACCGTTTCCTATCAATGCTGGAGTAAAATTACTCACTCAATATTTTCATGTTTTTAAAAATCGTGAAAGTTTGCTTGTGAGCATCTCATAGAAAACTGATAGAATACACCGCCACTGATTTCTACTCACTTATCTGTTCCAGTAACTTGGTGTGATAGTTAGTATAAAGACTCAGTGATAAAGACATATAAAGATAGCAAGTGTGCAGTCTAATAAGGCTCATTGTTAGAGCATATATAATAGATGATAGTTAAAAAATTATCAGTCATATCAATCATGATAGTAATCGTAAATTAATAGATATATTGATGCATAGGAGCAGGTAATGAATTTTTTGCGTATGAGCGAGCTGAACTTAACCGATAAAGTGGTATTGATCCGAGAAGATTTAAATGTCCCTATTAAAGACGGTAAAGTTACCAGTGATGCTCGCTTACAAGCAAGTCTACCTACTATTGAGATGGCGCTAGAGAAGGGTGCTGCTGTTATTGTTTGTTCACATCTGGGACGCCCAACAGAAGGCAATCCTGAGTCTATTTATTCATTGGCACCAGTTGCTGATTATTTGACAGACAAATTGGGCTCGCAATTAGCGTCACCAGTGCGCCTGAATAATGATTACCTGACTCAAGGCGCTGCTGTAAAACCTGGCGAAGTCGTATTACTAGAGAATGTGCGCTTTAACGATGGTGAAAAGAAAAACGATGCGACGTTAGCGAAGAAGTACGCGGATTTATGTGATGTCTTTGTTATGGATGCCTTTGGTACCGCGCACCGTGCGCAAGCATCAACAGAAGGCGTGACGCAAGCGATGCGTCAAGCAGAAAAAACTGTTTGTGCAGGGCCTTTGTTGGCAGCTGAGCTTGATGCCTTGAGCCTGGCGCTTGAAACACCAGCTCTGCCTATGCTTGCCATCGTTGGCGGCTCAAAAGTGTCTACCAAGTTAGAAGTGCTACATAGCTTAGCTGAAGTCTGTACACAAATTATCGTTGGTGGCGGTATTGCCAATACTTTCTTAGCGGCGCAAGGGCATAGTGTGGGCGCGTCGCTATACGAAGTAGATTTGATCGATACTGCGCGCGATATCATGACCAAAACTGAGATACTACTACCTGAGTATGTGGTTGTTGCTGATAAAGACGACATCGATTTTGCTGACTTTACTGGTTCATTGCAAAAGGCAGTTGCGACAATCAAGTCTGTTGATGCTATTGGTGATAACGACATGATATTGGATATCGCGCCAGAAAGCGCGAAGGAACTTGCCGACGCTATTATTCATGCAAAAACCATCTTGTGGAATGGTCCAGTCGGTGTTTTTGAAGTTGATGCTTTTGGTCAAGGGACACAAATACTAGCAACAGCTGTAAGAGACAGCGACGGTTTTTCAATTGCGGGTGGTGGTGATACCTTGGCGGCTATTGATAAATATCAAGTCGCTGATGGTGTCAGTTATATGTCAACGGGCGGCGGTGCATTTTTAGAATTTGTAGAAGGTAAAGTGCTTCCAGCAGTTGCTGCGTTGCAAATTAACGCTTAACTAATTAACGTTACTCAGTATTTTCGTAACACTAGACGTACAACTAACAGTAAACATCTAAGGTAGTCTGTGAAAATAATATTTTGACTTTCATTTGGCTTATTTATATCGGTATAGCTAAAATTTATAGTCATTGATTATTAAGCAGTAATTATTTGTTTCTACACTGAAAATTATTATTGCATGTCTCATTCGCACTCTATAAAATAGCGCGACCATGTATCTTGACATGCATTATTTACGAGAGGTTTATTATGTTAAAACGTCATTTGTTACTTGCTAGCATACTTGCTGGTACTTTTGCAGTTACTGCATGTAGCCAACAAACAGAAGAGAACACTGAAGCTGCTGTTGAGTCAGCTGGCGATGATGCTGCTGCAAACGCTGATGCTGCTGCTGCCGAGGTAGACGCTGCTGCTGCTGAAGCTGAAGCTGCTGCTCAAAACGCTGGTGCTGAAGTTGCTGAAAGTGCAGACACTGCTGGTGCAGCTGCAACAGACGCTCTGGAGAACACTGGTGATGCTATCGCTGAAGGTACTAATACAGCGGTCGAAAATACTGCTGAAGCAGTTGCTGATGGCGCTAATGCTGTTGCTGACGGTGCTAACGATGTTGCAGTTGATGCAGAACAACAGTACTAAGCTACGCCATAACTAAGCAATTAAATGACTGACTTTTTGGATACTATTATAAGTCATCCATTATCATAGTCATTGCTCTATAAGCCTCGAAATACTAGAAAAGCCTTGGTGATTGCCAAGGCTTTTTGCGTCCTGGGCTATGAGTATGATAGATAAAATGGTTCAGTTGTTGTAGACACCAATGAGAGAAAGAGACTGATTAGACTGACAAATAGTCAGGCAACTGCTACGAAGACAGCACAATTTTTGCTATAATCACCGCGTGATAATCATATCCCAAATGAGTCAGACTTTGACTGATATATATACAGTCAGTATGGTCGAGCAGATAGCGGAATGATTGTTACAAAGCTGCATTTAAAATACTATTCAAAATCCAATCAGAGAGCGTCTTATGGCCCTAATATCCTTACGTCAACTTCTAGATCATGCCGCTGAACACAACTACGGTGTTCCTGCCTTTAACGTCAATAACTTAGAGCAAATGCGTGCAATCATGATGGCTGCGGATGCTTGTGATTCACCTGTTATTGTTCAAGCCAGTGCGGGCGCACGTAACTATGCAGGGTCGGCATTTTTGCGTCATTTGATTATTGCTGCTATCGAAGAATGGCCACATATTCCAGTGGTTATGCATCAAGATCACGGCATGTCGCCAGCTATCTGCCAGCGCTCGATTCAGCTTGGTTTCTCATCAGTTATGATGGACGGCTCACTTGGTGAAGATGGCAAAACGCCAATGGATTATGATTACAATGCCAGCGTCACTCGTGAAGTGGTCAAAATGGCACATGCGTGCGGTGTCTCTGTAGAAGGCGAAATCGGTTGCCTAGGTAGCCTTGAGACCGGTATGGCAGGCGAAGAAGATGGCTCTGGCGCAGAAGGCGTATTAGATCACGAGCAGCTTTTGACCAGTGCTGATGAAGCTGAGCAATTTGTAAAAGACACCAATGTTGACGCGCTAGCGATTGCTATCGGTACGAGTCACGGTGCTTACAAATTCACGCGTCCACCGACAGGCGATATTTTGTCGATTGAGCGTGTAAAAGAGATTCATGCCCGTATCCCTAACACCCATCTTGTCATGCATGGCTCTTCATCAGTGCCGCAAGAATGGCTAAAAGTCATCAATGAAAACGGCGGTGATATTGGCGAAACGTATGGTGTACCGGTTGAGCAGATCGTAGAAGCGATCAAGCATGGTGTGCGTAAAGTAAATATTGATACTGATCTGCGTCTAGCATCAACAGGTGCTATCCGTGAGTTCTTGGCAAATAATCCAAGCGAATTCGATCCACGTAAATACTTCAAAGCCTCTATGGTCGCGATGTCAGACATCTGCACCAATCGTTTTGAAGCGTTTGGTTCCGCTGGTCAAGCGCATAAAATTCGTCCAATTAGCCTTGAAGGCATGGTCGATTTTTACCAATAAGGCTAGGCGTATATAATCAATAGAATATGCTAGTGAAAGGTGGTCTTGCATAATGAATGGCAGCGGACTTAACTTTATAATAACCAACAGAGGTGAGTGATGATTGGATTGATTACCGGACAGGTGCAATACTTAATGGCGCCAACGGCTTGTATCATGACAACCGCTGGTGTGGGTTATGATATCGAGCTGCCATTGCCGTCATTTTGTCAATTGCACCTTAACGAGCAGGCGAGTATTTGGACACATTTTCATGTACGTGAGGATGCGCAACTGCTCTATGGTTTTATTGACCGTAAAGAGCGCGATGTCTTTCGCCAATTGATTAAGATCAATGGCGTTGGGGCAAAAATGGCATTGGCAATGCTGTCTGCAATGTCAGCGGCTGAGCTAAAAATGCATGTTGAGCAAGAGTCAGAGGCGGCATTGACGCGCATACCGGGTATCGGTAAAAAAACCGCTCAACGTCTATTGATTGAGTTAAAAGATAAGCTAAAGAATATCGAAGTGGACAACGGTTCGTTTGAGCTCATGCCTCAGCAAACCGCTGTTTCTCACGACGGCAGTATCATTGCTGAAGTAGAAGGGGCACTGATTAGCTTGGGCTACAAAGAAAAAGAAGCTCAGCTCGCCATCAAAGCGGCTAAAAGTAAGGGTGACACCTTTGTAGACACTCAGGGGTTGTTAAAAGCCACATTGCAGCAGCTATCTGGTTTTTAAGCTCACGTTCCAAAGTTATCTATCGATAATAACAAAATAGTGCATTTAACAGATAAGCGACATTGATTGTCGCTTATTTTCGTTTTGGCCTCTACTTTATGATGTTTTGCATGACTTATGCGCAGCGTTTGGTTATGCTATTTGTTACCTAATTTTTTAATATAATGATAAATTCTATGATGCAAGATCGCTTAATTAATCCGCTAGAAGGCGCAAATGATGCACCTGATGCCAATATTCGACCAGCATTATTGGCTGAGTATATTGGTCAGCCAGTGGTACGTGAGCAAATGGAGGTGTTCATCGGTGCGGCGAGAGGCCGTGATGAAGCCTTAGATCATACCCTGATATTTGGTCCACCAGGGCTGGGTAAAACGACCCTTGCCAATATTATTGCGCGCGAGATGGGGGGTAATCTGCGCTCTACTTCAGGGCCTGTGCTTGAGCGTCCCGGTGATCTAGCTGCTATGCTGACCAATTTAGAGGCGGGTGACGTATTATTTATTGATGAGATCCACCGTTTGAGCTCGGTCATTGAAGAGATACTCTATCCAGCGATGGAAGATTTTCAGCTGGATATTATGATTGGTGAAGGGCCTGCCGCACGTTCTATTAAACTTGACCTGCCACCGTTTACATTGGTGGCAGCAACTACCAGAGCTGGGCTATTGACCTCACCGCTGCGTGATCGTTTTGGTATTGTCCAGCGTTTAGAGTTCTATAATATTGCGGATCTCACAACAATTGTGAGCCGAGCAGCACGCCTGATGCGTGTACCAATGAGTGAGGATGGCGCTATAGAGATTGCCCGCCGTGCACGCGGTACACCAAGGATTGCTAACCGCCTGTTACGCCGTGTGCGTGATTATGCTGAGGTAAAAGGCGATGGTAGTATCAATGGTGCCATTGCAGGCAGTGCGTTAGACATGTTGGCAGTGGACAGACGAGGACTCGATCATCTAGACAGACGCTATATAGAGATATTACACGAGCGTTTTGATGGTGGTCCTGCTGGGGTGGAAGCCGTGGCAGCGGCAATGGCTGAGGATAGAGGTACGCTTGAGGACGTGATTGAGCCTTACCTTATTCAACAAGGGTATGTATTGCGTACTGCTCGTGGACGGGTGCTAACACAGATGGCAATTGATCAAATGTTATGACAATGAGCATTAAAAATGCGCCTGCTTCTAATTAAAAGCAGGCGCATTTTTTTTGATTATTGCTTTGACTCTATGTATGTTTTGATTTCAGCCGTGTTAAATCATACCCTGCGGCAGATTTTTTGGCCCGCGTGCCTGTACGTACGATATCTCCGCTCGCAGTGACAACCTCGAGCGCGAGTACCACATCTTTCATGGTACCGTAGCGTACCGCATTGGTGCCCGACGCACGAGTGGCGACCATACCACCGATACTGGCATTGGCGCCGGGATCTATCGGAAAAAACAGCCCTGCATCGCGCAGATAATGGTTCAGTTGCTCACGCGTCACGCCAGGCTGAACGGTAACGGTCAAATCTTCATTATGAACCTGCAAAATGGCATTCATTGCGTGCATGTCGATGCATAACCCACCATAAGGTGCATTGAGCTGGCCTTCCAAAGATGAACCGATACCAAAAGCAATCACTGGCATCTCATACTGATTACAAATCTCGACCGCCGCTGCTACTTCCTGTTTGTCCTGTACCGTTAATACTGCATCTGGTGGCTGATTGGTGAACCACGTCATTGTATGGCCATGCTGCTCACGCACTGTCGAATTCACACTCAGTTGTTTGCTAAAACGTTCCTGTAAGGCTGTAATAGCCAAGCTATGATCTGGCTTGATAGTATTATGAGTCTGTGACAATGGTAGTGATGACATGATGAATCCTATAGATAATGCGACTATTTAGCATTAAAGCATATTCAATATCTATTTAATATGTGTCATTGACAGGAATTTGTCCTATGGTAATTAAGCTAGGATACGCCAAATGACCACCACAATAGCTAACAAATAAAAGAAAGGTGCAAACCAGCCTACTTGAGTCGCAATGCCAATATTGATTCCGAATCCTGCCAATGCCAACCAGTCGCGGCGACGGTCGTTGAGCATATCGGCGCGTATTTGTTGTATTTCACGCAGTTGGCTGTCTTGCCGTGAGCCTTGTGAGGCAAGGCTTTGTAGCCCTTGATCCAGTAGCTTTGGAATGTCGGTAGTAGACAAGAGTAGCTCAGGTAACTGTTGGCGCAACTGTTGTAAGTTACGCATCGGGTCTAACTGTTCTTTAATCCAGCTACTCAAGATTGGTTTGGCAAGTGACCAGATATCAAGATCAGGATAGAGGTCACGACCGAGCCCTTCTACATGTACCAAGGTTTTGAGTAATAGCATCAGCTGCGGCGGGATACTCATATGATGGCGACGAGCAATGTCTAAAATCTGCATCAGCACACCAGCAAAATCGATATCGTTGATTGATTTTTGTAGCATGGGGCCTACGGTACGCTTCATATCACGCATCAGCGCATGTTTATCAGCATTTGGTGGTATCCAACCTGCACGGCTAACGATGTCGACGACCGCGGTGAAGTTGTTATTCATGACTGCAAGTAACATACGTGCCACGATAAGCTGATCATCTTTTGACAGGGTACCCATGATGGCACAATCAAGCCCGATATAGCGTGGCTGATGACCCAAATCAACCGCTGCCATATCTGCATGTAATGTTTTGACAGGTGGCGTCTCAACAAACACATTGCCCGGATGCATATCAGCATGAAAAAAGTTATCCCGAAAGACTTGGGTGAAAAATATCGTCAAGCCTTTCTCTGCAAGCGCGGCACGGTCATAACCCAACTGATCAAACACCTCAACTTGTGAGATGGGAACGCCTTGGATACGCTCCATGACCATCACGTTTTTGGCAGCATCATATACTTCAGGCACATACATCAATGCTGAACCCAAGAAGTTATTGC
Organism: Psychrobacter sp. CR212; assembly: GCF_059693765.1. Classification (NCBI taxonomy): domain Bacteria; kingdom Pseudomonadati; phylum Pseudomonadota; class Gammaproteobacteria; order Moraxellales; family Moraxellaceae; genus Psychrobacter; species Psychrobacter sp. CR212. The sequence goes on from NZ_JCATIF010000001.1 coordinate 618,624, forward strand.
GCATCTGGGTAGTGTTGTCCGCCTCAAGGGTCAAATCCAGCTCATTGAGCATTACTTGTCGATAGTCTTCAACAATATCGATGATATGAACAGCACGCGCCGCTTCGATACGCGCCGATGCCCAACTTGCCAGTTCTCGCAATAATTCAAAATCAGAGACAATCACCGTGCGAATATCAGGACGCACGACTTTAACCACCACTTCACGCCCATCATGCAGAGCTGCAGTATGGACTTGGGCGATAGAGGCTGCCGCTAGTGGTTTAATATCAAATCGTGCAAACAATGTATCGATGGACTGACCGAGGCCATGTTTTGGATGCTCAATTTGAGCGACAGCAATATCAGCGTCGAAAGGTTTAACTTTATCCTGTAGCTGTACTAACTGAGCGATAATCTCAGGCGGTACCAAGTCGCGACGCGTTGAGAGTAATTGACCCAATTTGAGAAACAGTGTACCCATCTCTTCAAGCGCGTACTTGATTCCATTTGGCTGATGCTTTTTACCCCATGCTGCTGGATGCGTACGAATTAAGCGTGCTAAAGGTTGCAGTTGCGGCGCTTCTTCGACAGATAAATGGGTATCAAGGCGATAAGTTGCGGCGATACGCCAAAGCTCTAGTAGACGGGCGCGGTGAGATAATAGCATGGGATTGGGTACTCTGGACAAAAACGAAAATAGGGTAGGCGCTATGCGTCATTATAGACAATGCTATCAGTAATAGCGTGTGCTCATCATTGATAAGACAAGCTACTAATAAAACAAACTACTGGTGAAACGAGTTATTGTGGGAAAGTGCTTGCTCTGCTTTGATAGCCGCAAGTTTGGCCTCTTCACGTTCGACATCAGCACGCAACTTTAGAATCTGCTGTTTGAGATCGTTGACTTCAGCGACCTCAATAGGGTCAGGCGCGCTATTGCCTGCCACATCATTAGCCCAATCGCTGACATCATCAAATGCACGTTTGGCACTATGACGCCAGCTACCTTTAAGCTGAGAGATAAGAAGATGTAATTGACTGGCCATTGGTTTGCCGATTAATGGCTCAAGCTGCCCAGCCAAATCAGGATCGAAGCCAGCCACCAGCTGTTTGAGCTGCATCAGTATTTTGTAATCGCCCGCGATTGGTAAGTTACCCTCCGCGCCGCGCATCAGATTGAGTAGCTGCGCTGGATTATCGACTGTAATGGTACAGTCCGGACGGCTATGACCAAAACGGGCGCGCTCCATACTGGCTTTTTGGCGCTCATTCATCTGACCACTTGGCTCAAAGACACTGTCTGTCGTGACTGGCTCAAAACGCAACCGTTCATGAGTGAACAACACGTCCAAATGAATGTCAGGCATACCCATGTTGAGACGCAGTACTTTACCAGCAAGCGGCGCTAACCCTGCCTTGGTAATCTCGTCACTCGCAATAGCAATGTTAATCAGCTTTTCGGCACCAGCCAATAGTAAGACAGTCAGCATAAGGCTCTCGCATCATTAAGTGAGCGCCTTTGAGTCAGCGCGTAGTATGTTTGGTTTAATATAGTATTGCTAATCGTACTTTACGCTTTAAAGCCACGATGTACAGCGACAATGCCAGCAGTCAAGTTATGATAATCACAGTTCTCAAATCCTGCTTGTTGCATCATCTGTTTGAGCGTCTGCTGATCAGGATGCATGCGAATCGACTCTGCCAAGTATTGATAGCTTTCAGAATCATTAGCAATCAGCTTGCCCATCATTGGCAGCGCTGTGAATGAATACAAGTCATATGCTTTAGATAATGGCTCAAACACGGGCTTTGAGAATTCTAAAATCAATAAGCGACCACCCGGCTTTAGGACACGGTACATCGCACGCAGCGCTGCATCTTTGTCGGTGACATTACGTAAACCAAAGCTGATGGTGACCAAATCAAAGCTGTTGTCATCAAATGGTGCCAACGTCTCAGCGTTCGCCAATATAAAATCAACGTTATTGCAGCCAGCATTGATTAAGCGCTCGCGGCCCACTTCTAGCATGGCAGCATTGATATCAGATAATACAACATGGCCATTTCTACCGACTTCACGGCTGAATACTTTGGCTAAGTCGCCTGTACCGCCCGCGATATCGAGTACATGCTGACCGGCACGAACCCCTGATAGGCTAATGGCGTAGCGCTTCCATAGACGATGAATACCAAATGACATGAAATCATTCATGATGTCGTATTTTTTGGCGACAGAGGTGAATACATCAGCCACACGTGCTTGTTTTTCGGCTTTGTTGACCGTCTTATAGCCAAAGTGAGTTTGCTCATTGCCATCAGTTTCAGGCGTATGTGGGTTATTGATATCATCACGCTGATTGAAAAGCGCTTGCCTTTCTGTGCGTACTGAAGTATCCGTGCTGGTTGGTTTTTCGGTATTTGGCATAGTCGTTTGTTGGCCTTGTGGCGTTCCAGTTGGTAGGTCTTGGACTTTAGTAAAGTCATTATTGCTGTTATCTTTATTAGATGCAGCTGTCTGCGCGCGTAATATTTGCGCGCTGATATCTTGGTTGTGATCGATACTGTCTTTTACCAATTTGTTCTGCAAATGAGCGTTGTTATTACTTGATGTGTCGGTCATCACATTATCCTAAGATTTGTTTTTATTAGGCTATGTACAGCCTGAGATATGCCAAGAATTAATTGGCTATTTAGCGTATTGATTCTATGATACACCAAACCCTACTGGCTTACCGCCATTATGTACTTCATCAACAATTAGCAGTTCACGTTCACAAAACGGTTCAATAAAACTGCTTACACTACTTAAAGGTTTCATAGCTTTGAAGCCTGCGTCGATGAAATCATAAAGTGGCTGGTAATTGCTGCGATAAGCAGCACTTTTTGCCAATGCAAAGGCCTTTTTGAGCATAAAGGTATTTAAGTGTTTGTCAGTGCGGTAACAAACGTCTTTTAGGTTGGCAATCTGTACTCGGCGTTCAGCTTCCTCATCAACCGCACGGTAGGCAGCTAGCATATTGTCTGCGTTCACTGGTAAGTTTTGATCGAGTAGCCACTCAGCCAAATGTAGATCCAGCTCAATGGCCAAAATTGCTGCTTGAATACCCATGCTGCCAGCCTCTAATGCAGACTCTTTGGCAAGACGTTCTAGTTTTTTGGCTTTTGGCAGGATACGGGCCAGTTGTTTTGCTAGTATCTCGAACTCATCACCACCATATAGCTTCGTTAAAAAATAATCTGCCATTAGCTGGTTTTTGGGTTGTTCAAACAGTGCACGATGGGTGTGACGGATACGTACTTGTTGCCATGTTTGTACTTCATTGAGCTTGGCTCTCAATACGTCATTTTCATGGTGAGGCAGAGCCCAAAAACGTGTCAAATGCTGTTGCAAGTCGGCTAGAGCGGTCATGGCAGTAAATCCTATAATAAAAATAGATAATATTGAAAATTTGAGGCAGCGTTATTGTGGTTGTTTAACCGCATAGGCTTTTGAATAGCTATTTTAGCAAGTATTAAAAATTGTGTTCACCATAAAAGAAAATAAATGAGAATACAAATGCCAAACTGTTACATAGCAATATTATTTACTCGATTGGCGCAATGCTATGATGAAATAGCTTGATGAAATTACTCTAGCATAAAACGCAGTGTCAAAAAGAGTCTGCCAAGCGAGAGTATCTAATATCATTCAATGGCAAAGCAGTGTAATAACAATATCATTCAATAACAATAAAAGTGAGTCCAATCATGTCCCAAAAAAATGATACTACTGAACCAGAGGCACCACAAGCGGTCAGTTCGCAGTTTAGTGAGCAAGTCGTCGAGGAGCGCCTAACGCCCAATCCTTTGAGTCAGTTTTCTATGGACAAGGATGCCCTTAGGCTCGCCTTGGTTACGGCGCAGTATGCGCTAAGAGCCACCCGGCAACAGACACCGCCAACGCTCAATAAACCAACGGGGCTGCTGGTACTCGTTAATGGGATGGAGCAGGCAGGCAAGGGTACCGCTGTTAAGCAATTGAGGCAATGGGTCGATCCAAGATTGCTTAAAGTTGAGGCAACCGTCGGCCATGCGCCGCTAAGCTATCAGCCTATTTGGCAAGTTCATACCGGCGCGATGCCGCGCCATGGCGATGTGATGGTTTATTTTGGTAATTGGTATGCTGACTTGTTATACAACGTCATGCGCATAGCAACATCAAATAACGAAGATAAAAAGAAGCAGTCAAAAAATCAAAAACATATCGATAAAAATGCGCTTCCTATTGCGAAATGGCAAGCCTATTTACAGCAGCAGTTAGCTGAGCTCAAAGCATTTGAGCAGGATCTTATAGCCAATCACACTCGGCTACTGAAATGCTGGTTCCATGTGGATATGGAAACACTGCATAGCCGTCTACAAGATAGTAAGGCTGATCCGCAGTTTTTGTATCAAATTGACTGGAACAGCAAAACAGTGATCGAAAAATTTAATGAGGTTGCAGCCACTCTCTTACGGCAACAAGATGACTGGATCATCATTGATGGTGATGATAAATCGGCAGCGGCTGATGATTTTTGTCATGAAGTCTTACATGCTATGCAAATGGCGCTCGTTAGTAGTCGTACCAGTACAACTGAATCTGCAGAAAAAAAACCACCGTCCAAGACAAAAAAATCCAAACCAAAAGTTGAACAGGCGCCGTTTGAACCGGTAAAGATACCGAAAAGCTTGACCAATATTGATGATTCAAAGATTAGTAAGTCTGAATATAATGATGCTTTGGCAAAGAAGCAAACACGTCTCGCTGAATTACTACGGGCGCGTCAAGGTCGTCATGTTGTCTTTGCCTTTGAGGGCATGGATGCGGCTGGGAAAGGAGGCGCAATCAAAAGGCTAGTTGCCGCACTCGATCCACGTGAATATCAAATTTACAATATCGGCGCACCGATGTTATACGAGACTCAGCACCCTTATTTATGGCGCTTTTGGACCAAACTGCCCAATGAACAAACCAACCGTGTTAGCCGTATTGCCATCTTTGATCGGACTTGGTATGGCAGAGTATTGGTTGAGCGTGTTGAGGGGTTTGCCACCGATGAGGAGTGGCAACGCGCGTATGATGAAATCAATCGTTTCGAATCCGACTTAACAACAGCTGGAACGTTGGTCATTAAATACTGGTTAGCTATTGATAAAAAAGAGCAGCTAAAACGCTTCGAAGCCCGTCAAGATACACCGCACAAGCAATTCAAACTCACTGATGATGATTGGCGCAATCGTGATAAATGGTCAGATTACGTGCAATCTGCAGCAGATATGCTGGCACGCACCAATACAAAAACAGCGCCGTGGTGTATTATCGCGACCAATGAAAAGCGACAAGCGCGTTTAGACGTCTTAGATCATGCCATACAGCAGTTATCGGAAGCATCTGATGGCAATTAGCTATCACAAAATAACTAAGATTTGCCAGTTATTTATACTTTTGAAAAACCATTTTTCCCCAATTTTGCTTAGGGAAACATACGAAATTTAATCTGTCATTGATAAAGGATGAGTTCTGTGGACACGCTCACAGTTACAAATCTTGCAATATCATTATGCATTATGTGATTATATTTAATATAATAGGGCCGCAATTGTCTTTACCCTGTCATAAAATGCGCTGACAGATGCATATTTTATGATGAGTACAGATATTTAAAAGACATTATCGCCGTATCTAAGTATTGATAAACACTGTATTGATAAAAAATGTACTGATAAAGACCGTAACATCACCAGAAAGATAAGCCGCAAGATGCTGTAATCAAATGATTGGGCAATATACTTTGCGGCTTTTTGATATGTGATGTGTTTTTACAGAGAAGCCTATCAACGCCTTGAATCAAGCATAGATGAATGATTCTAAGGTACGGCAGCAAAATCCGCTAAATATTATTGTTTAGCATTCATTGTTTAAAAAGCACGTTGCGTATTTATCATCATGCTACTTTAGTGTGTGGTTTTAAAACTCACATGTATGGCTGCGCAATGTTACTAATCGCATATAATTTCAATCAGCTTACGCAGGACGTATTAACGTATGGGTATTAGCAACAGTTCTACAGGGCCAACCCAATCAGTCGGCTCTACGAAAGTAAATCTATTTTTTGCCATTTTATTGATTGCGATGACCATCTACTTTTTGTGGTGGGGTTTAGATTACACCATGCGTCAGCAAACGACGCTGTTTATTATAGCGACCGCGTTTGGTGTCTTTATGGCATTCAATATCGGTGGTAACGATGTCGCCAACTCTTTTGGTACTTCAGTGGGTGCAGGAACGCTGACTATCCCGCAAGCATTGGGTATCGCAGCGATATTTGAGGTGTCGGGCGCCGTACTGGCAGGTGGTGAAGTAACCGATACCATCCGAAGCGGTATTGTCGATTTAGACGGCCTCTCAGTCGAGCCCAACCAGTTTATTTATGTCATGCTCTCAGCGTTGTTTGCTGCTGCGTTTTGGTTGTTATTTGCTACCAAAAAAGGTCTGCCAGTGTCGACCACCCATGCAATTATTGGCGGAGTGGTGGGTAGCTCCATCGTATTGGGTATCACGTTAGGTGGTACTGAAATGGCGTTATCAACGGTAAGTTGGAGCAAGATTGGCACTATCGCTATCTCTTGGGTTCTATCACCGTTACTAGGCGGCGTTTTGTCTTATCTACTATATGGCCAAATCAAGAAAAATATCATTGAATATAATGATAGAACAGAAGCGCATATTGGTGAGCTAAAAGCCAATAAAAAAGTATTAAAGCAAAACCATAAAGAGTTTTTGGATGGCTTGACAGAGTCAGAGCAATTGGCTTACACGTCAGCGATGCTACGAGATCAAGAAATCTATAAAGATGATGATTGCTTGGTTGAAGATTTAGAGACGGATTATTACAAAGAACTTTATAAGCTTGAAAACGAGCGCAGCAACCTCGATACCTTAAAAGCATTGAAGCAATGGGTGCCTATTATTGCGGCTGCGGGCGGTGCAGTGATGGCCTCCTTGGTTATCTTTAAAGGTTTGAAAAACGTCAATAACGGTATGACGACGCTGCAAGGCTTTTTAATCATGGGGATGATAGCAGCCCTCGTTTGGCTTGCAACTTATATTTATACCAAAAGTATCCGCGGCAAGCACAAAGAAGATCTGACCAAAGCCACCTTTATTATGTTTAGCTGGATGCAGGTCTTTACCGCGTCAGCATTTGCTTTTAGTCACGGCTCAAACGATATTGCCAACGCGGTTGGTCCTTTTGCTGCGATTATGGATGTCATTCGTACCAATAGCATCTCGACCGAAGCGGCTGTACCACCTGCTGTTATGCTGACTTTTGGTGTGGCACTGATTGTTGGTCTTTGGTTTATCGGTAAAGAAGTCATTCAAACTGTCGGTACCAATCTAGCGAAGATGCATCCAGCTTCTGGATTCTCAGCTGAGCTGGCCGCTGCTGCTGTCGTTATGGGCGCATCAACGATGGGTCTTCCTGTATCAAGCACGCATACCTTGGTTGGGGCTGTATTGGGTATTGGTATGGTCAATAAAGATACCAATTGGGCGCTCATGAAACCAATCGGTTTGGCATGGGTCATCACCTTGCCAGTTGCTGCTGGTCTATCAGCAATCAGCTATATTGTATTGAGCAATATTTTTTAATCTTAAGGCGCTAGAGCTCTGCACTAAAGCTTATTCTAGAGCCATAAAAAACGCTTATCAGCATGACGCCGATAAGCGTTTTTTAATGTCATATGAATATTTACTCAGTGCCAAACTGCTGGCGTTTTTTTGCAAAAAATCGGTCCAATCTATCCATCGCATTTTCTAAATCAAGCAAGTTAGGCAAAAAGACCAAACGAAAATGATCGGGTTTGTCCCAGTTGAAGCCTGTGCCTTGCACCATCAACACGTTTTCTTCGACGAGTAAGTCCATCATAAAGTCCATATCATCCGTGATAGGGTAAACCTCTGGATCCATTTTTGGAAAACAGTAAAACGCACCTTGCGGCATGGTACAAGAAATGCCTTTAATCGCATTGAGACGTGAAACCGCCATTTCGCGCTGTTTATATAGGCGACCTGTTTCGGAGGTCAAGTCTTGCATACTCTGATGACCGCCCATCGCTGTTTGGATGGCATACTGTCCTTGAACATTCGAGCAAAGGCGCATGGATGCCAGCATATCCAAGCCTTCAATAAAGTCAGTCGCGTGTTGTTTGCGTCCAGACACCATCATCCAGCCTGAGCGAAATCCGGCAATACGGTGTGACTTTGACAAGCCATTGTATGAGAGTACCAGTACTTCATCGGTCAAGGTGCTCATCGGTGTATGTACATTATCATCATAGAGAATACGATCGTAAATCTCGTCCGCCATGATGATTAAGTTGTGCTCTTTAGCAACTTCGATAATTTGTTTTAATAACTCATCGCTATAAAGGGAGCCTGTCGGGTTATTGGGGTTGATAACCACGATGCCCTTTGTTTTGCTAGTGATTTTAGATTTAATATCCTCAACATCAGGATGCCAGTTGTCTGCTTCATTACAGCGATAATGCACAGCGGTGCCGCCAGCGAGGTTAGCCGCTGCTGTCCAAAGTGGGTAATCTGGCATCGGAATCAGGACTTCATCGCCATCGTTCATTAGCGCTTGCATGGTCATGACAATCAACTCAGACACACCATTACCCAGATAGACGTCACGCACATCAACTGCTGATAAGAGGCCTTTAGACTGGTAATATTGCAAAATGGCTTTGCGCGCCGAAAAAATCCCTTGTGAGTCCGAATAACCCGTTGCCTCAGATAAATTCATCGCCACGTCACGCAAGATTTCATGAGGCGCTTCTAGACCAAACGGCGCTGGATTGCCTACATTTAGCTTCAGTATGCGCTTACCCTCTGCTTCCATTTTATTGGCAGTTTGGAGTAGGGGGCCGCGAATGTCGTAGCAGACGTTTTGTAATTTATCGGATTTTTTTATGGTGTTCATAGCGTGACCCTTTGTCGGGTAGGTTTGTGAATGTTTATCGGTGTCGGGAAAAGTCTCAAGCTGAGTCTTAGCTGCCCCATTGTCTGATGGGCTAGCTGAAGCGTGAGCTGTCTCTAAATCCATACTTTGAGATAAATAGTTGTCTTCGGATAAAAGCATACTAGTATCTTCACTTTGAAGATCACCGCGCAAGAGATAGCCTTCGCTACAGCCTAAAATACGAGCCAGTGTCGGTAGCTTAGATGAGACAATACCATTAGTGCCGCGCTCCCAGTTGGAGATAGCGCCGCGACTGACCTTTGCACCAGCGGCTGTCATTGCCTGTGCTAGCTGCTCTGCGGTAAATCCTTTGTCTCGGCGTAGCTGTACTAGCCGCTCTGCTTGCGTGCTTTTACTATTGCTATCGGACATTGTTATTTGAGCCTTTATCAATCAGTGAACGTGTATAGATGATACAAAATTGAATATTTTTTCATAACTTACCAATGCAAGATATTATTGCATTACAAAAAATATTGCAAGAGATAGAAACGCTTTTTATAAAATGCAAGAATAACTTGCAATATTGTGTCTTTTCCTCTTTGCTGGATGCTCATATCTTGCTCACATCTATAGATAAGCGAATATTATTGACTGTATTTTATTAGAAGGGTGCTGCCCAAAGCACTGTAAATCACCTAGCATTGGCAGTACTCTTTTTAAATATGCCTTGAATAGTGAGTTGTGAACCTTCACATATAACCCATCGTTTTTATAATAATATGGCGATAAAATAGTTATCAATAATAAATAATCGAATAAGGGTACATTATGCAAGACAATCAATTGAGTAAAGAAGAAATCAGCCAATTGACCGAAGCTGACTGGAAAGAGCGTTTGAGCGCTGACGAGTATCATGTGATGCGTGAAAAGGGCACAGAGCGTCCATTTACAGGCGTTTATAACGATGCAACTGATGATGGTGTTTATCGCTGCAAAGGCTGCGGTGCCAGTTTGTTTGATTCAAGCAACAAGTTTGATGCGGGTTGTGGTTGGCCAAGTTTCGATCAAGGGATTGATAACAGCGCGATAGACGAGCATGTTGACAACTCATTGGGTATGATTCGTACCGAAGTCACCTGTAGCAACTGCGGTGCACATTTAGGGCACGTGTTCCCTGATGGTCCACGTGAGACGACAGGTATGCGCTATTGTATCAACTCAGTATCTATTGATTTGGATAAATCTGAGAAGTAAGTCCTTTATCTGATTTTAGAAGTGTGAGAGGGGAAGTACAGAGTGCTTCCTTTTCAAGGGTTTCTAATATTCATGTGATAAAGAAAACGGCGTTATTGAAACAAATAATCAAAATAATAAAATTCTCAATTTAAGGATAGATGATGAGTACTATTTATGACTTTACCGCTGAGCGTATCGATGGCAGCTCGCAAGCGTTTTCCGAGTATAAAGATAAAGTATTGCTAATCGTTAATACGGCAAGCAAATGTGGATTCACTCCGCAGTTCGAAGGGTTAGAATCGTTATATCAACAATACAAAGATCAAGGGCTAGTCGTTATCGGCTTTCCTTGTAATCAATTTGGCAGCCAAGATCCCGGTAGCAATGACGAGATCGGCGCGTTTTGTCAAAAAAACTATGGTGTCAGCTTTCCTATGATGGCGAAAATTGATGTCAATGGCGCAGACGCTCATCCTATCTATGACTGGCTTAAAGACCAAAAAGGTGGCCTACTGACAGATGGCATCAAATGGAATTTCACCAAGTTTTTAATCGATAGCAAAGGGCAGGTCATCGATCGTTATGCGCCAACGACCAAGCCAGATGCCATCAAAAAAGACATTGAGCAAGCATTAACCAATAAGTAAGTATCGAGTCTAAAAAAAATGATTTTTTATGAAAATATAAAATCAATAAAAACATATGCTTGCTAAAAATTTCGATATAAAATTGAAAAATATTTAAAAAATTGAAAAATAGCGTTTGACAGCCAAGTGTAAATCTATATAATACACACCCACAGCAAGAGGACTTACTTAGATAAGCCCAGCTGATTAAGTTAACATTGAGTGTGACAGCTGATGATAGCTTTAGAAGTTGAAAAGCTTGATTGCTTTAAAAGCTTCAGAAAATTCCCTTTAAGGAATTTTCTCTTGCGAACCTAAAATTGCAGTGCAATTTTTTAACGGTTCTCAGGGTGATTAGCTCAGTTGGTAGAGCGTCTGCCTTACACGCAGAATGTCGGCGGTTCGAATCCGTCATCACCCACCACTTTTTAGCAAGTGGGCTCTTTAAATAAGAGCAAGAAGCTAAGACGACCTAAGCAGCGGTAGTTCAGTTGGTTAGAATACCGGCCTGTCACGCCGGGGGTCGCGGGTTCGAGTCCCGTCCGCTGCGCCATATTTAAAACGAATTTAGACTGTAAAGTTTAAGCAAGTTTCGCCTCAAGTATTAGTTTACTTGGGGTTTTTTTGTGTTTAGGTGTTTTTGCTTAATGTCATCATATTTTGGTATATTGCAGATGAGCCACCCACGATAGCACGATCATCAATCGAAAATCCTTTTTGCCACTATTTTCAGTAATATGTAATATAAGTAAAAATTAGTCTTAAAATTATTGGATAAATAAGCCATAGCAGGTATTAATCTCTTTATTTTCGTACGCCTTACAGCGCCTTCTGTTGACAGCGGCATTTGCAGCCTGATATATCTGTTTGCCTAATAAATATAGATATATAAGGGATGCATTTTGAGTGATAGTAAAAAGCTAGATTTAGGGGTTGGACAAGATCATATTGTGATACAGCGACGTTACGATGCGTTGGGCGCAGTCAATGATTTACTTATCGCTATTTAGTTTTTGATTGGTAGGTCTTTCTTTTTAAAAGAGTCGCTCACCACAGATGGGACGTGGCTGTTTATTCTTGGTAGTGCACAGCTACTTATAAAGCCACTGATCAAGCTGATCAGCTTGATTCATGTCGGTCGAGTATACAACCTATCAAATCAGCGGTAAGTTATAGCGTTAGGTAATACCGCGCTTGTTATAACCCATAAGCTGTAACTATAAATACAAATACAATCAATTTATCCAGTATTACTCCCAAGGATAATAGCCACTAGTGCTAGAAGTAGTTTGGCTCATTGAACGATAGTGAGTGTTCTTTGATACTTCCAAAAGAAAAAATTTCATCCAAAAATCATTGAATTATTTCCATATGTCTATATTATTGGACATATGGAAATAACTAATGCTACTGCAAGCTTTGCAGCACTTTCTCAAGACACTCGTCTAAAGGCTTTTAGGTTGCTGGTCAGCCACGAGCCTGAAGGACTCCCTGCGGGTGAGGTAGCCCGTCAGCTCTCTGTGCCGCACAATACCATGTCGGCGCATCTAGCAGTGCTGTCAAGAGCAGGGTGGGTGGTCTCACAGCGACAGAGTCGGCAAATTATCTATCGGGCGTCGCTCTCACATATGGATAGCGTCATTCAATTTTTATTACAAGACTGCTGTGCAGGCCATCCAGAATTGTGTGCCTCACTCATCGACAGTTTAAGTGGATGCAGGGTAAATGAGTCTGCTGAGCAAGATAATCATTAAACCAATAATCGATTCAATAAACATACTGATAAAATAGGTAAGATGACGATGAAACCTTTAATTTTGCATAACCCTAATTGTGGAACCTCTCGCAACACACTTGCCATTATGAAAGCATCAGGAGAGACGCCAGAAGTGGTGGAATATCTAAAAAACCCACCAACACGAGCACGCTTAGTTGAGTTATTAGCCCAAATGCAAATCTCTCCAAGAGAGTTGCTAAGAAGTAAAGAGGTGGTTAATGATGAGCTTGGCCTAGACAACCCTGAGCTCTCTGATGATCACATCATCGATGCCATGATCGCGCATCCTATTTTGATCAATCGTCCGATCGTGGTGACTGATAAAGGTGCGGCCTTATGTCGTCCTTCAGAGCGCGTGTTTGAACTGCTAGCAAACCCTGTCAGTAGCTTCACAAAAGAAGATGGAGAGGTCATTTATCATGGCAAACACTAAGGCCGAACCAGCATCAATAACGGAGTCTACTGCTTCAGCAAATTCTAGCTTTGACGATTTACCCAATATCGATGTCGACAATATTCAACCAATCGACATTGAGTCGTTGATCGCGCCTAATGACCCACGTCATGCGCCCAAAATATTGGTGTTGTACGGCTCTGTCCGCGCGCGCTCATTCTCTAGATTGGCCGCGGAAGAGTCGAGCCGACTGTTACGCTGGTATGGTTGTGAGGTGCGGATGTTTGACCCATCAGGCTTGCCACTGCCTGACGATGTAGATTCAGATCATCCAAAAGTGCAAGAGCTACGAGAGTTGGCGCAGTGGTCAGAAGGGATGCTTTGGGTGAGTCCAGAGCGTCATGGCAGTATCACCAGTATCATGAAAGCGCAAATCGATTGGATTCCGCTGTCTTTGGGTGGCGTGCGTCCAACACAGGGTAAAACCTTAGCACTAATGCAAGTCAGTGGCGGCAGTCAAAGCTTTAATACGGTCAATCAGATGCGTATTCTTGGACGTTGGATGCGGATGATCACTATCCCTAATCAGTCCTCTATACCCAAAGCCTTTTTAGAATTTAACGATAACAATCGCATGGATATGTCGCCGTTATATCTGCGTCTTGTCGATGTCTGCGAAGAGTTGGTGAAATTTACTTGGCTTACCCGCGGACGCTCAGCGTATCTTACCGATCGCTATTCAGAACGCGTCGAGAGCGCTGAAGAAGTATCGAACCGCGTCAATCAAAAGTCGCTTTGATACGGATACGCTAAGACTGTTACCCCAATACAATCACATTAACATTATTATTTAAGTAAGGCTGTGCCATGCTTGCGTTCGCTATTTTTGTTGTCACTCTGGTGCTGGTAATATGGCAACCGAAAGGGTTGGGTATCGGTTGGAGTGCGATGGGCGGCGCCTTGGTCGCGTTAGCGCTTGGCGTCGTGCAGCTATCAGATGTCGGTATCGTGTGGGATATTGTTTGGGATGCGACCTTTACTTTTGTGGCGCTGATCATCATCTCGCTTATCTTGGATAGAGCAGGATTTTTTGGTTGGGCAGCGCTGCATGTGGCACGCCTTGGCAATGGGCAAGGGCGACTGCTGTTTCCGATGATTGTTATATTGGGTGCGTTTATTTCTGCGTTTTTTGCCAATGATGGGGCGGCGCTATTACTGACGCCCATTGTGATTGCGATCTTGCTGCGCCTAAATTTTGCACCACCTTCCGCTTTAGCTTTTATCATCGCGACGGGTTTTATCGCTGATACAGCAAGTCTGCCCTTGGTCACCTCAAATTTAGTTAATATCGTTAGCGCCAATTATTTTGATATTGGTTTTGGGCGTTATGCGGCAGTTATGGTGCCCGTGAATATTGTGTCCGTATTGGCGACGCTACTGGTATTGTGGATGGTCTATGCCCGTCATATTCCTAAGCACTATCCAGTCGATAATCTAAGTGCCCCTGCATCCGCTATTACCGATCCATTGGTCTTTCGCGCCGCTTTTCCATTGTTGGGTTTGCTACTGGTTGCTTATTTTGCGACCGAGCCGCTAGGGTTACCTATTTCACTTGTCACTGGCGCTATCGCATTGTTGCTAATGGCCATCGCTGGTCGTTTGTGGCAAGGCGGACGCGGCGCGGTGATTTCTGTCAGTGATGTCGTACGCAAAGCTCCTTGGCAAATCGTCCTGTTTTCGATTGGTATGTATTTGGTGGTGTATGGCTTGGGCAATGCAGGTCTTACCGCCTATGGCGCGCGCGTGCTTAACTGGCTAGGAGGGCAGGGCGCAGTCATTGCCACAGTAGGGACTGGGTTTTTATCTGCCATTGTCGCGTCTATCATGAATAATATGCCAGCGACTTTGGTCGGTGCGCTCGCGATTGATCAGGCGCAAGTGCCCGCTGCGACGCGAGAACTGATGATTTATGCCAATGTAATCGGCAACGATTTGGGCCCTAAGTTTACACCGATTGGCAGTCTTGCGACGTTATTATGGTTGCATGTATTGGCAGAAAAAAACTACAAAATTAGCTGGGGACAATATATAAAAATAGGCCTGCTGATTACGCCTCCTGTGTTACTAGTGACGCTTTTGGCCTTGGTTGTTTGGCTGCCTATGCTGCCAAGCTAATTAAGACAGTAGAGTCAGTGCAGAGTTGCTTTCAAATACAAGCCATAAAAAAACCCCCATCAAACTGATGGGGGTTTTGGCAAATGCCATAATTGAATCTATAGTGACTCAAAAGGTTTACTACTAAAATGTGGCTCTCCAACCTGGGCTCGAACCAGGGACACACGGATTAACAGTCCGTTGCTCTACCAACTGAGCTATTGGAGAATAGGTTGTAAGTAACTAATCGCTTACAACGAGCCTTAGAAGTCTCTAACGAGTTCTTGCTAAGTGGGGCGTATTCTAGCAAAGATAAAAAATACGTCAAGCGTTTTTTTTCATAACTCGTAAAAAATATCACTTTAATGATGAGGGAGAGGGCTTTTACGGATAAATAGCAAAAACAACCATAAAAAAGACGCCGCATAGAAACGACGCGGCGTCTTTTTTGTTAAAGCACTTGTAAGGCTAACGATGCTTTGTGACTTATTCGGCAACGTCCAAGTCAGCAATGGCTTTTTCGATACGTGACAAGGCATCTTGCAATGTGGCTTCATCAGTCGCGTAAGAGATACGCATATAGCCACCAAGACCGAAAGCATCACCAGGTACGACCGCGACACCGACTTTTTCTAGTAACCATGCTGAAAACTCAGTACATGATGATAGGCCAGCGGCTTTGATGAGTGGCTTGATTTCAGGATACACGTAGAACGCACCGTCAGGGCGCAAGCAAGTGATCCCTTTGATGGCGTTTAGACCATTAACGACTAGGTCGCAGCGCTTCTCAAATGCCGCTACCATTGGCTCAAGTACGCTCTGATCGCCACTGATGGCTGCTTCTGCAGCCACTTGGCTGATGGAGGTTGGGCATGAAGTAGACTGTGACTGTACTTTTTTCATCGCGCCGATGAGTTTGGCAGGGCCACCAGCATAGCCAATACGCCAGCCTGTCATCGCATAGGCTTTAGACACACCGTTTAGGATAATGGCACGGTCTTTTAGCTCAGGCGCGGCATTGAGGATATTGTAGAACTTATCACCCGTCCAGCGGATGTGCTCGTACATGTCGTCTGATGCCACATACACGTGTGGATGCTTTTTCAATACTTCAGCGATGGCTTTTAGCTCATCCAAGGTATAAATCATACCAGTCGGGTTAGAAGGGCTGTTCAATACCAACAGTTTGGTTTTTTCAGTGATGGCGTCTTCTAGCTGCTCAGCGGTGATTTTGAAATCTTGCTCAGCGGGGCATTTTACGATGACTGGTACGCCTTCTGCGATGATAACCATATCAGGATAGCTCACCCAGTATGGTGCTGGGATGATGACTTCGTCGCCAGGATTGATAAACGCTTGGGCAAGGTTAAAGAATGACTGCTTACCACCGACCGATACTAGGATTTCGTTTGGCTCATAGCTGATGTCATTGTCGCGCTTGAATTTCTCTATGATGGCTTTTTTGAGTTCTGGCGTACCATCAACAGCGGTGTATTTGGTGAAGCCATTATTGATGGCATCGATTGCTGCTTTTTTGATGTGGTCAGGGGTATCAAAATCAGGCTCGCCTGCACCCAAACCGATAATGTCTTTGCCAGCTGCTTTTAGTTCTTTTGCTTTATTAGTAATCGCTAGCGTAGGAGAGGGTTTGATGCTATTGACGCGGTCAGACAGTTGCAACTCGCTCATGAGAGATCCTTTTTTATATGGGAGTGGGATTGGTAAAAATCGATATTAATTATATAACGCTTTTATCACTATCAGGACAAGATATCGGGCAGTTTAGACAATCACCTCATCTTGTCGTGAAGATAGCCACAATTCGATCATAAATGAGACGCTCATCCATGTCTGCGCGGCTATTTTAATATTGTAGCATGCTGATATAGCGCTGTCTTATTACCCCGATAACAAAACATTGCGGACTGTCTTTTAGCATGACTCACTGTATAAATATGAAGACCACAGCAAAGATAAGATGGTTTCGTTGTGGCAATTGCGAAGACACAACAATAAACCTATAGCCGACTACTATAACTATTTAGGTTTGTTAAATAAGATGGCGTATAGGTTAATAAAAACAAGCCATATAACAGAGCACAAATACGCTCAGATGAAAGCTTGCATCCGAATTTAAAAACAGCTCTATTCAGCTCTTTGTTGAGCGATACGCTTTTCATATTATAAGAACATTTAAAAAGGATATTCACGATGACAGATTCTGCTGAAAAACAACACATTCTTATTACTGGTGCGACCTCTGGTATTGGCAATCAATTGACCAAGGATTATCTGCTAGAGGGCCATACCGTGTATGCTGTCGGCCGTGATGACGAGGCGCTGGCTGAGCTAAAATCGCTCGGCGCAGAGACGATTGATTTGGACCTGATGGATCGTGAAAAAGTCATTGCAGCGTTTGAAAAAGTCGACACCATTGATTTGGCGATTTGCGGTGCTGGCATGTGTGAGTATTTAGATATGCCAAACTTCGATAGCGAGGTATTTATGAAAGTGATGTCAGTCAATATGGGTACGTTGTCTCATGCCATCGAAGGCGTATTGCCAAAGCTCATTGCGTCTAAAGGTCGCCTAGTCGGTATCGGTTCAGCGTCTGCTTACGTGCCGTTTGCCCGTGCTGAAGCTTATGGTAGCTCAAAAGCTGCTATCCATTATCTGATGAAAACATTACAGATTAGCCTCGCACCACACGATGTGTCGGTGAGCTTGGTCGTACCGGGTTTTGTTGAAACGCCAATGACTGAGCAAAATGATTTTCCTATGCCGTTTATCCAGACGCCAAAGCAGGCCAGTCAAGCCATCCGTGATGGCATAGAAAGCGGGCACGAGGTTATTGAGTTCCCCAAAAAATTAACGATGCCACTAAAAGCATTGGGCACATTGCCTGATTTGGTCTGGCAGCAAGTGAGTGAGAAACTCAATAAGAAATAACTTACTGATAAGCAGATCATCCACGATAACAACCGCAAAAATATAACAGGGAATGCTTTTATGCCGTTTATTCGTTTCAAGCGTGCAAATAACCAAAAAACTACGGACAGCAATGATGCCAAAAATGCTGACCATCAGGCAGCGCAAAAACGTATCGCCATTATTGGCTCGGGTGTGTCAGGACTGACCTGTGCGCATTATTTAGGCGCGCAACATGAGGTGACCGTTTTTGAGGCCAATGATTATATCGGCGGGCATGTAAATACCATTGATGTGGCACTACAGGACGGCAAAAAAGCAAAGACTAGTAACGTAGAGAGTAGCGCCATAGATACCGGTTTTATTGTTTTTAATGAGCGTACTTATCCCAATTTCTTCCGTTTGCTCCACGATCTGCAAGTGCCATTTCAGGCGACGGATATGAGCTTTTCGGTCAAAAATACCGCACGTCGTTTTGAATACAATGGGCATACGCTCAACACCTTATTATCGCAGCGCAAAAACGTACTCAATCCAAAGTTCTGGCAGTTTATCAAAGATATCTTGCAGTTTAATAAACACATTAAGCAGCTCCGTCAAGAGTATGATAGTGCGCGTGCTGCGGGGCAAGACATTAGCGGATTTACTGAGCAGACGCTAGGTAATTACTTGGCTCAACAAAACTATGGTCAGCTGTTTACTGATAACTATCTGCTGCCCATGGTATCTGCCATTTGGTCAACCAGTCTGGATGAGGTGCAAGATTTCCCACTGGTGTTTTTTGCGCAATTTTTTGACAATCATGGCTTGCTCGATGTGGTCAATCGTCCGCAGTGGTTCACGATTAAAGGCGGCTCAAAACAATACGTTAATAAACTGATTCCACGCTTTATCAAAGCGGGTGGCAAAGTGCGAGTCAATAGTCCAGTACAGTCTGTGACACGTGATGGTGAGAAAGTGCTGTTGACGGTTCAGAACAAAGGTGATGCTAACAACATCGAGAACCTTGTATTTGACGAGGTTGTTTTTGCCTGTCATGCAGACACCGCACTGAAGATTCTAACAGATGCCAGTACCACTGAAACTGAGGTGCTGAGTCACTTCCGCTTCACCGAAAACACGGCTGTATTGCATACCGATACGAGCGTCTTACCCAAGAAGCCACTGGCATGGGCAAGCTGGAATTACCTTATTGATGAAAAACCTTCAGACAATGTGACAGATAAGAATCAAGCTAGCGTAAATACACAAGCACCTGCAAAACCCGTGCTAACGTATCATATGAATATCTTGCAACGTCTGACCAAGAAGCATAATTATTTGGTCACATTGAATCATGAGATAGATGATCAGCAAATCGTCAAAAGCATTGATTATAGCCATCCAGTGTTCGATCTAAAAATGATTGAGGCGCAAACCAAATGGTCAAGTATCTCTGGCACAGGGTTGCATACGCATTTTTGCGGGGCATATTGGTTTAATGGCTTTCATGAAGATGGCGTACGCAGCGGTCTACGTGTGTGTCAGGCGCTCGGCCATGATATCGATATAAAAGACGAGGTTGATCCAGCGCATTTGCCTGCTGCGGATAGCGTACATATGCCGTTTCGTTATAAGGACTTGCCGGTAAAAGCTGACACAAAGGCACGCAAACTTGATAAGCGTCAGATTAACACTGCGACCACCAATCAGGAGTTGGTTGAGTATGCTGAGCGCTTACAGAGTGCGGCTGATGATAATAATCAAAATAAAAAACGTGGTTTATTTGCTCGCCGTAAAGCCAAATAGCTTTGCGAGCAATATTGCAAATTGTTCTATCATCATGTGCCTTTACCGAAGAGAGTGTCTATGACCGTGTCCACCAAACCTACTAATGATATGTTACGTCATGAGCTAGCTTGTGATACTACTGCATTAGCGCATCAATTGCTTGAGGGCACGACATGGCATAGCCGTTTGCTACCTAGTGTGAATAATTTTGTTTATCCGTATCGCTATTGGGGCATCAATATCGGTGCATTGGCGGCAGGACAGGCACTGCCAGAAGTAAACACGGCAGCTTTTGGTGAGCATAAGGTTTTAGGCGAGTCACACCTGAGCAAGATATTACCAAAGAAGTTACTGGCAAAGGGATTGCCTTTATTTTCAGCTAAGACAAAGGCGCTACAACAATTTTGCCCTAATGATTATCTAGAGGGTTTCAATAGCCTAAGTAGTAATGAGAGCCTAAATGACAATGAGAGCATAAGTGACAATGAGAGCATAAATAGCAACGAAGATATTGATAATGACCTACCGTCTAATCAAGCACTAGAGCAGCGTCTGAGCCAAGCATTTATCAAACATGCAGGTAGCAGTCCTACAGGAGATATGGTGGGATTACTCGTATGCCGTAATGCAGGTATGTATTTTAGCCCAGTCAATTTTTACCTAGGGTTTAATGAGCAGCAGACGCCGACGCACTTATTGGCTGAAGTATCCAATACACCATGGGACAAGCGTCATTACTATGGGTTTTTGTTAGAAGGAGAAGAGACTGAGTTTTGTCATGACAAGGACTTTCATGTGTCACCTTTTAATCCTATCGATCAGCTATATCGCTGGCAGGTGACGGTAAAACGTACACAACAACATACGGTAGATAAGCAGTCAAGCACAGGCTTGCAAGTTCGTATCGCTATTGATATCAGTGATGAGCGCGGTGAGGTCCTAAAAACGGGTGTAAAGATATCAGGGGTGCCGCTGACAGAAACCACCGTTTGCAATAGCTTGCGAAAAAACCCATTGATGAACATGACCTCGTTAGCACGTATTTATGGGCAAGCCTTTAAACTCTATGCGATCAAAAAAGTGCCTTATATCAATTATGATGAAAAACTAGCCGACAGTGATCAGAAAACATCTGCCTCTTTAAAAAGCGAAACTTTAAACGATTGATAATCTAGAAATCCAAAAATCAGCAACACATTTTATATAGTCAGTTTCAAAATAAAAGAACCTAGACAAGGACAACCATACGATGTCAGTACGACCGACCGACCGAGCACCAGTGACAAAATTAGAGAAATTAACCGCTCGCATGAGTAGAGTGGTTAACGAAAGTGCCGTACTACAACCAGTAAGTGACGGCGTGAATCATATTGCTCGTAAACTGATATTTCGCGCATTACAGCACATCCAGTTTGGCGGTCTTACTTTGATTGAGACCTTTGGTGAGCAAACAGCAAAGACAACTAGCTTTGGCAAAGTCACTCCTCAGGTAGCAAGTAGTTCAGCAGTAGGTCGACATTCTCTAAACGTCACGTTAGAGATTCATGATAGTGCGGTTTATCGTCAACTGCTGCTTGGTGGCTCTATCGCTTTGGCAGACAGTTATATCGATGGCGAATGGGACACGGATGATTTGACGGGCCTGATCCGTTTGGCAGCACGCAACCTTGAAGTGCTTAATAAATTAGAAAACCGTTTTGCGGGCGTTAGTAAAGCATTTGAGAAAGCAAAGCATCAGCTACGTGGTAACGACAAATCTGGTTCTAAATCCAATATCCTAGCGCATTATGACTTGGGCAATGATATGTATCAGCGTTTTTTGGATGATACGATGATGTACTCGTCAGCCGTATATCTGACGCCTGACGTGACGCTTAGCGATGCTCAGCAGCACAAACTGTCGCTCATATGTCAGCGATTACAGCTGAGTGCTGATGATAGTGTCATTGAGATTGGTACGGGCTGGGGTGGTTTTGCTATCTATGCAGCTACCCATTATGGCTGCCATGTGACCACCACGACTATCTCTGATGCCCAGTATGATGAGGCGCAGAGACGAGTGGAAGCGGCAGGATTGTCTGATAAGGTCACGCTTCTTAAGCAAGATTACCGCGAGTTGACGGGGCAATACGACAAGCTGGTCAGTATCGAGATGATTGAGGCGGTGGGACATGAGTACTTACCGACGTTCTTTGCTAAATGTAATAGCTTGCTAAAACCGACCGGTCTCATGGTGCTGCAAGCGATTACCTTTAACGATCAGAATTATCAAGACTATATCGATTCGGTTGATTTTATCCAAACGCATATTTTTCCAGGGGGCTGTCTGCTATCCAACCAAGAGCTGACGACACAGTTTACTGAGCAGACTGACATGGTCATCAAGCAACTACATGATTATGGCTTTGATTATGCATATACGCTGCGTGATTGGCGTGCTGCATTTATGGCACAGCGAGCAGAGATTCAGGCGCTTGGCTATGACGATGCCTTTATCCGCCTATGGGCGTTTTATTTTTGTTACTGCGAAGGGGGATTCTTGGAGCGTACCATCGGTGTGGTTCAAGTCACTGCGGTGAAGCCTAACAATATTGACACGCTGCATTTTTCCGATTTACCAAGTGCGGTCTTAAAAAACGAAACGGTTTCGAATGATGAGACGGCCTTTCATGACGCAGATATGGCAGACACAGCGACAGTATAAGTTAAGTGATATAGATACGGCTTTTTCATAACACTTATATGGTCTCATACTGCATAAACAGTTTGAGACCCTTATGTTGAGAGGTTGTATATTGAGAAGTTTTACATTGAAAGGTTCTATGATGCTTGCAGGCCACGCTTATCACGCAGACCTGAATAGCGTGTGACCGCTAATGCCATTAAAGAGATGACAGCGCCGATCCAAGCTGTATCTTGCAGTGACATATTTTCAACCACGCTACCACCGATGACTGAGCCCAGTGCAATACCGATATTAAATGCAGCAATGTTCAATCCAGAAGCGACATCGACAGCGTTCGGTGTATATTTTTCAGCTTGTTTGACCACGTAGATTTGTAGGCCCGGTACATTACCAAAGGCAAACGCACCCCATACCAAAATAGTGAGTACAGCAGCGATCTTGGATTGCATAGTAAAGGTGAATAATAAAAGAATAATGCTTAAGGCGCTAAATATAATGCTAAGCGCACTAATAGGGCCACGTTTATCTGCAAGTTTGCCGCCCCAGATATTACCGATAGCAACGGACACGCCATATACTAGCATGATAATACCGATGGCTGATGGCGCAAATTTGGTTTGTTGTTCTAAGATAGGTGCTAGGTAGGTAAATGCCGTAAACGTACCGCCATAGCCGAGAATAGTCATTAAATAGACCAGTAGTAATTGCGGTTTTACAATGACTTGTAATTGCTCTTTGAAGGTTGCAGGGATAGATTTTTTTAGGTTTTTTGGTACTAATATAGCGCTACCAATTAAAGCGATTAAACCCAGTGCTGAGACGACCAAAAACGTAGCGCGCCAACCGAAATGCTGTCCAATCCATGTACCAAGGGGGACGCCAGTGACGAGCGCCACAGTGAGTCCGGCAAACATAATGGCAATTGCACTGGCTTCTTTTTCTTTACTGACAAGGCTAGTAGCTATCATGGAACCAATAGAGAAAAACACACCATGTGCCAGACCAGTCAAGATACGGGCAAGTATTAAGGTTTCATAACTGGGTGCTTGCCAAGCCAGCAAGTTGCCGATGACAAACAGACCCATTAGGCTCATCAGTACTATTTTACGATTCCAGCGACCAGTGAGTGCAGTAAGGATAGGGGCACCGATAGCGACACCAACGGCATATAGGCTGACGAGCAACCCTGCTGAAGGCAAGCTCACGCCCAAATCGGTGGCAATAGTTGGTACCAATCCAACAATGACAAATTCGGTTGTCCCAATTGCAAATGCGCTTAGAGTAAGCGCCCATAAAGCGAGTGGCATAACGACATCCTAATAATTAAATAATGCGCGTAGTTTGACCGATTTATAGTTTGCAAAAAACAGCACAAATGACAAAATACCTTTGTTAATTTTGTAAAGGTCATCATGATGATGGGACATGCTAAAACAGAAGATATAGAGATATTTTTGACCGTAGTGGATACGGGCAGTTTTACTGGCGCTGCCAACTTGCTGAATCAGCAAGTCGCTAAAGTGTCTCGTGCGGTGTCCAGACTCGAAGATACGCTGCAATGCACGCTATTAAATAGAACGACACGGCGCTTAGAGCTGACGGAGGAAGGACATGTCTTTATTAGATATGCGCGTGAGAGTTTAAATACGTTATATACCGGTGAAGAGGCAATTAAGCTGTTAAAACAAGCGCCGAGTGGGCATCTACGAATTGACGCTGCGAGTCCGTTTGTATTGCATCAGCTGACGCCTTTGGTTGGTGAGTTTGTGCAGCAGTATCCGCATATTACGCTTGATTTGACCTCGCATGACAATATCATCGACTTGCTTGAGCATAAGACGGATCTGGCTATCAGAATTGGCGATTTAAAAGACTCAAACTTGCATGCGCGTCTATTGGGTAAAAGTCAGCTGCGGCTAGTAGTCAGTCCTGAATATTTATATCAGCATAATGAAGTAGCTCATATTAATGATTTAAGCACTCATAAATTAATTGGCTTTAACGATGCGTCAAAGCTAAATAGCTGGCCACTAAAAACACCAGTGAAACTGAACTTTCATATGACTGGCAGTAGCGGCGAGACTTTGCGTCAGCTGTGTTTAAATCATCAAGGTATCGCTTTACTGTCAAATTTTATGATTGGTGACGATTTGAAATCTGGACGATTGGTTGAGGTGTTGCCTGAGGCTATAGTAACACCAAACAATCGCGAATCCATACAGGCGGTCTATTACAAAAACAGTGCCGTATCATCGCGTATTTTAGCATTTTTAGATTTTATTCAGCCACGACTGACATTATAAGTTTTATCCGTTTTTATTCATTTTATAAGGGGTATTATCATGGGTTACGTTTTTATTTATCTTGCCGCGGTGGTTATCTTTCTAGGAGTGGATGCTGTTTGGCTGACGACCATGAAAGGGGCTTTTTATGAGTCGCGCATCGGTCATCTATTGGCGGATGAGCCTAACATGATGGCCGCTGGTATCTTTTATATGTTTTATATCTTGGCACTCTGCATATTGATTCTATATCCACAAATCAAAGCAGGTGCATCAGTTGGTCATATTTTCTTACTTGGTGGTTTGATTGGTCTAATGGCCTACGGTACATATGACTTTACTAACTTGGCACTATACAAGGGCTTTACGCTAGATACAGCGCTCGTTGATTTTGTATGGGGCGGTGTTTTAACGGGGTCAGTCAGCGCGATTGTCGCTTGGCTGGCTTATCGTTTTCATTGGTTGAGCTAACCAAGATCGCCCTTATTCATAAAAGCTGGCCCTATATAGCTCTAATTTACATAACCTAGACCGATTAGAGACACAGGGCTGTTTGCGCTATTTGGTGTCCTACTGTATAAATGGTAGGCACAACAAATAAGTGTCAAACCATTTAAGGAACGTTATGCCGCAATACAATACCAGCTCGACTGCCAAAAAAGCCCCACTGAATCATGAACTATATATGTCGATATTGATGACGCCTGATATGGCAAATTTTATCGGTAATGTCCATGGCGGTGATTTGCTAAAGATGCTCGATCAGGTCGCTTACGCTTGTGCCAGTCGTTATAGTGGTAGCTATGTCGTGACATTGTCCGTGGACCAAGTTATGTTTCGTGAGCCTATTTATGTGGGCGAATTAGTAACCTTTGCAGCCAGTGTCAATCATGTGGGAAATACCTCAATGGAGATTGGCATTCGTGTTGAGGCAGAAGATGTGCGTGCTCGTACCGTGCGCCATACCAATAGCTGCTATTTTACAATGGTTGCTATCGATGATAATGGCAAGCCAACTCCTGTCCCTCCGCTTGTCATCAAGAATAAATTACAGCAATGCCGAGCAGATGCAGCGATAGAGCGAAAAAAACTGCGTATGGAAAGCGCACATCGTCCCAGTTGTGATATTGAAAGCTTGAATCAAAATTTTGGCGAGCCTGAAGATATTGCCAAATAGAGTCACTAGATCTGGTTATCAGATGTTGATGATATAACGGCCTTACGCTACAACGACTCACTAAAAAGACACTGATATTGTAAAGCGCTTACTTTAAGCTGATAGGTATTTCAAGCCATTCGTCCATGGTGAATATATTCACTATCAAAATGTTATTCCAGTGAGTTTAGTATGAGTCTAAAGCCATCCGTTGGTAATCCCCAACATCATTCGTCAGCTTCTTCTAAAGTGCCGAGTCATCGTGCGCGCGGTGCTAGCAGTCTGCAAACCCCAAATGATTCCGAGTTAAAGCATGTCCTAAATCAGAGTCCTGAAACCAACGATGAGCACTCAGGCTCGCTCATTACGGTATTGATTGCCGTTGGTGCCAATGTCATTATCGCGATTGCAAAAACCGTGGCTGCCTTTTTGACAGGATCTGCTTCCATGATTGCTGAAGCAGCTCATTCATGGGCGGATGCGGGCAATGGTACGTTGCTCATTGTCGCTGAAAAAAAATCTGTTAAACCTGCTGATAAGAGCCATCCATTAGGCTATGGCAAAGAATCCTATGTCTGGTCAATGATTGCTGCTTTTGGTGTATTTACGGCAGGCTCGATTGTGTCTATTTATACGGGTATTAAGGAATGGAACGCTACTGAATCTGAGACCAATTATACGATTGCTTTTATCGTTTTAGCAGTCGCCTTTGTGCTTGAGGGGTTTTCGCTGGTTCAGGCTTATAGACAGAGTAAAAAGCACGGCGAAGCATTAGATGTGAGTGCGCTTGGCTATGTGGTAGATACCTCCAATCCGACTTTGCGCGGTGTGTTTTTTGAGGATTTAGCTGCCGTTATTGGCTTGGTGGTTGCCGCCGCCGCTATGGGCATGCATGCCTATACTGGAGAGGCTTATTGGGATGCGCTTGGTTCTATCATTGTAGGCTTATTACTGGGGGTGGTCGCGATATTTTTGATTAGCCGTAACCGTGATTTTTTGGTGGGGTATAGAGTCACTGACCGTATGCACGAATACGTCTTGAGCGAACTGCTCAATCATCCAGATATCGATAGTGTGTCCTATCTACACCTAGAGTGGGTTGGTCCTAAAAAGATCTTTATGGTCGCCGCAGTGGATATCGCAGGCAATCAGAAAGAAGAACATGTCGCTCAAAAGTTTGAGGAGATTGAAAACTTGTTCCGAGATAACCCTGTATTCCAAGAGGCAATTTTGACACTATCGGCACCAAATGCTGATATTCTGAAATTAGAAGATAATTGAGCTATAAAGCAAGTCAATAAAAGGAAATACAGTAGACGCATTCATTGACAGCAGGTAGATTGTTAAATATTCGATACATCATTCATTGTGTAAGACACAAAAAAGTGTAAGACACAAAAAAGCCGTCAATAATGACGGCTTTTTTCATTCGTAATTATGAGTCTAAAATACCCACTAATTCACGGATACTTATTTCTTTGGCGCATTCGCACCGATGAACCAAGCATCTTTATCAATGATGCGACTAGCTTCAGTGAATAGGTCGGCGGTATCTTCATCACCGGCGTCGCCAGCAGTAGCAATGGCTTCTCTTAATGCCTCTGCTACTTTTTTGTAGCGGTTAGTTAGCTCGCGTACGTGTTGATCTACTTCAGTAATATCAGTTGGGTAATCATCTAAGATAGACTCTTTTACCACACGACTTGCCAGACCATTTGGTTGACCACCCAAAATCACAATACGCTCAGCAATAGTATCTGATACTTCAAGGATACGATCTGATGTTTCGTCTAACAACTGATGCACACCGATGAAACCAGTACCTTGTAGGTTCCAATGACACTGTTTGCCATCTAGGGTTAGATCAATAACGTTTGCTAAGTTAGCGTTTAGCAAATCAATCATTTTTTTTGCGGTATCGTCTGAAATTCCACTTGCGTAACGTTCTCTCATATTTTACTCCGTTATTTATTTAAAATTATTATATTGACTGAAAATCTCAATGTATTGTTATTAGTCTTTTACTCTTACCTGATGACAATCAATCCAAAATAAATATCAGAAATATCTCTATCTACCGGCTGATAAGTCACCTGCTTGTTAATTCATGATCGATAATAGCAGCTTAAATCGATGTTGGAACCCCTCAGTGTTAGGCTTTGTTAGGTGGTCGTGTAACGGGTTTGTTAACCATGAAAATCTTTGTAAATTTATCAAAGTCTGTGTGCGTTTTTTATGACAACGGCAGGTTTATTTATCGATAAATAGTATCTTTACAGACTTATATTTTATGTAGCGCAATATGGCAATATGTATAAGATAGGACTCGTCATTATCCGTTAAAAAGCCTTTAAAAACCGCTGCTCAGACTCCATATTGTTATAAACTTTAATAAGAAGAAAATTACTATGAGAATGCCTGAACCGCGCTCATCGCGTCAGTTAAACCAATTGGCCGCTCAGCTCCAAGGCGAAGCTGAAATCAGTGGTGTTAATGCGTCTGGGACGAAAATATCCAGCCGTGCCTTTGAGATGGTCACCGATTTTGAGCCAGCAGGCGATCAGCCGCAAGCCATCGAAAAGCTGGTCAAAGGTATTGACTCTGGTATGGATGAACAGCTATTGCTAGGTGTGACGGGCTCTGGTAAAACTTATACCATGGCTAAGGTCATCTCTGAATGTCAGCGCCCAACCATCATCATGGCGCATAATAAGACCCTTGCCGCGCAGCTATATGGCGAGTTTAAGTCGTTTTTCCCGAACAATGCGGTTGAGTATTTTGTCAGTTACTATGACTACTATCAGCCAGAGGCCTATGTCGCTGCTAGCGATACCTTTATCGAAAAGGACAGCGCCATCAATGATCACATTGATCAAATGCGTCTGTCTGCCACTCGTGCACTACTTGAGCGTCGTGATGCGATTATCGTCGCATCGGTATCGTGTATTTATGGCTTGGGTGATCCAGAAAGTTATTTAAAAATGCTATTGCACGTAGTGGTTGGTGATCAGATAGATCGTACCGCAACTATTAAGCGTTTGGTTGAAATGCAATACACCCGTAACGAGTTAGATTTTGGCCGTGGTACTTATCGTTTGCGTGGTGAACTGCTAGATATCTATCCTGCTGAGTCTGAGCAGCTGGCGGTACGTGTGCATTTGTTTGACAATGAAGTGGAGAAAATCACGTGGTTTGATCCGTTAACGGGCAAGACCGTACGTAGTGTGCCGCGTATTACCATTTATCCAAAATCACATTATGTGACGCCGCGCAATAAGTTAGAAGCGGCCAGTGAAACCATACGCGCTGAGCTTGAGTCGCGTTTGGAGTATTTTCGTGAAAACAACAAGCTGATTGAAGCACAGCGTCTCAAAGAGCGTACTCAGTATGATCTTGAGATGATTCAGCAGCTTGGCTACTGTAATGGTATCGAAAACTACTCACAGCATCTCTCTGGTCGTCCATCAGGGGAAGCGCCCCCGACGTTGTTTGATTACATTCCAGAAGATGCTCTGCTGTTCCTCGATGAGTCACACGTGACCGTCTCTCAGATCGGTGCAATGTATAAAGGGGATAGATCACGCAAAGAGAACTTGGTCAACTATGGCTTTCGTCTGCCAAGTGCGATGAACAACCGCCCGATGAAGTTTGAAGAATGGGAGCGCATTAAGCCCAAAACCATTTATGTCAGTGCCACGCCAGCGCTGTATGAGCTTGAACATAGTGAGCAGGTAGTAGAGCAGGTTGTACGTCCAACGGGTCTGATTGATCCTGAGATCGAGATACGTCCGGTCTTGACACAGGTCGATGATGTGCTGTCTGAGATTACCAAACGCCGTGAAAAAGACGAGCGCGTATTGATTACCACCCTGACTAAGCGCATGTCAGAGGACTTGACCAGCTATCTAAAAGAATATGGTATCAAGGTCGCCTATCTGCATTCAGATATCGATACGGTAGAGCGTATGGAGATCATTCATGAGCTACGTACTGGTGAGCATGATGTGTTGGTCGGCATCAACTTGCTGCGCGAAGGTTTGGATATGCCTGAGGTCTCATTGGTGGCGATATTCGATGCAGATAAAGAAGGGTTTTTGCGTTCTGAGCGTTCACTTATTCAGACCATTGGTCGTGCAGCACGTCATTTGAACGGCAAGGCCATTCTCTATGCAGATCACATTACTCCAAGTATGCAAAAGGCGATAGATGAGACAGAACGTCGCCGCGACAAACAGATTGCTTTTAACCTTGAGCATAATATTACGCCAAAAGGCGCGCGCCGTAGCATCACTGATAAGATTGATACAGGCGAAAGCCTAGATGCCAATGACAATCAGGCCATCCCAGTCAAGAGCAATTTGCCTGATGTGGATATCAATATCCTGCGTAGTCCTGATTTATTGGCTAAAGAAATCAAACGTCTTGAGAAGCAAATGCAGCAAATGTCGCGTGATTTGAAATTTGAAGAGGCGGCGAAGACCCGCGATAAAGTGCTGGAGCTTAAAGCGCATTTGATCTGATTGTCTGTATTAAATAATATAAAAAATGGGGTGCGCACTGAGCACCTCATTTTTTTGGTCTATTCGATAGGAGGACGCTGACAAAGATTGAAATAGAACCCAGTGCCACTTACCATATCGGTATCAATCTTATAATTCATACAGTATTCCAAAGCATTGGCTCATGATGGGTTCGGTAGTTTGCCATATGCAGCGGAGTTTTTGGAATCGACACAATTTAGGCGTATTGTTTATGGTGCTTATCAATATCTACCCTCACAAGCCAGCTTTATATTTCATGAGATAAAGGGAGACGTACAAACCTATGTCAACAGAATGCACGAGCATGGTATTGCGGTTGGTCGCGAGTTTGCGCCCATCACAGGTTTCAATCGCCTAACGCTTGGCAGACCTGATGAGATGGCAGTATTCGTTGAGGTGCTCAAATCATTTCGTGAACAAGGCTGGGTTTAATCACTATAAATAGGATAGTGTCATGATAAGACTTGAGACAAGCTCTTTATTTTTACCAACATCAAACGCAGTTTTACATATCGCACCTTAAAAAATCGCTCTCTATCTTATAAGATAACTGTGTAAAGCATGACCCAATAAGCATCTATGTAAATGCTGTGCGATAACTATAAAGTTAGGCATGCTCACGTATCTGATAATTATAAAATTAGGGAAGTACTTATGTTTGATATCAAGTCGTTTTTTAAGCGGGAAGTAGAAAAAAAGCTTATCAACGTGGACGATTATATTTTTATGCCTGAGCGGGTAGAGATGGAGCTTGAAGGTGGTCAACTAAACTGTGTGTTAAATAGTGATGGGCGTGTAGATATTTTTTATAGCAAGGAAGGGGTAACTGAGGTTGGTTCAGCGTCACGCAAGCATCCTTTTACCGCATTTGAAAAAGAGCTGTATCATGGTGTTTATGATGATGTTATTACCGAATTAGTAAAAGAGGTGGATAAAATTATTGATGGCTCCTCTAAGTATTTCCGGCGCAGCCAGACATTGCCTTTTACAGCTGCTCTATCCCAAAACCCAGCTGATTCAAACAAATTTTAGGCAAATGCGATAACGTAAGTAGATAGTATAAAGCGTCAAAAAAAGGGGTGTGCTATTGGTAGCGCACCCCTTTTTTTGTGACGTTTTTTATTTATTAATATTGTGCTCTATTTGACAAAACTGGCATAGCAGCTTTGAAGCGATTTGGCGACAACTCTAGTGACCAGTTGAGCGCGATACTGAGAATCGATAGCGGCATTACCCAATTCAACGATGGTCACTTGCTGCGGGGCTTGCTCACTCACGCAACCACAAACGTTACTTTTAACAGACTCTTGCTGCGCTTCCGTCATGGCGACGCTTGCAACACGCCAAGCGGTTTGTTTTTCAATTTGGCTACGGCATTGGTTGTCGATTGCCGCTTTAAAGACATTCATGCCAATCTCATTTGCGGTACCAATTGCTGTGCCTGTGCCGTCATTTGTAGCACCTGTCGTGGTGCAGCCTGCTAGCGCGACAGTAGCCAGCATAACGGTCGATGCCAGAAGTTTTTTCATAAGTGAATCCTTTAAGGTATTTGATAATCTCTAAAGTGGTATATTATCAGTAAAATATAGTAATGACATCATTAACCCGTCGCCTGAGACAGTCTACAATGCGCTTACTCACAAAAAAGCCAGCTAAAAAATCTCATAGCTGGCTTTGTAAATATAGCGTTGCCTAATGTTTATTAAACATTTTTACCATGTTCTTTTTGCTGAATGTCTTTTGCAAGCTTATAGCATTCGTTGATATGGTCAGTAGCGATTTTCTTAAAAATCGTATAACCCATGGTCGCAGCAACCAGTTGACCGCCTAATGGGACAAATTTGGTGACTTGTTTGGCGGCAATACGACCACCAAAACCTTGAATGGTTTTCTTAACGATACCACGTGTTGCCATCAATCCTGCAAAATCTACAGTGCGATCTTTGACAGCGCTCCAATGCACTTCGCGTGACTGAAGATCGATTGCTGACTGACGGTCTTCAATCAAACCAAAACGTTCGCTAATCTCAGGAATCAATTGCGTCAGCATGCCGGCATCAACCGCCACATCAAAGAACGGTACAGGAACAATGGCAACACCAGCAGATATTCTGGCGCGTTTTTTTACCATATCGAGGCATTCTTTTTTGACTTTATCAAGATCTAAGCTAGGATCGATCGTATTTGGTAATTTTTCAGCAGCTGGTGTGGTTTTCATAAAGTATCCTTATAAATAGTTAAAATATTGATGATGTAACCGTCAATAATTAGCAAGTCTCTCAGTTGTTTACTATTCTATGAATTTATAGGCGCCATACAATCATTGCTTTGTAGCAAAATGCAGAAAACTACGGTCACTATGCATCCTTTTTGTAAATGAAGAGCCACATGCGATACGTTTTCACTGAATAAATCCTTTTTCCAAATTACCATTTAAGCCAACATCTTTGGTAAATAAATGCAATATTAGCTAGTGTACAGAGACGCTATAAATTGTCGTTGTGACCCTGCATTAAAGGCAGTAAAATACGCTCATGCTAAATTTAACCCCCCGTAATACCAGCACTCGCATTGACGAGTTGCCCGCCGCGTTGCAACCACTTGCCGCACAATCATTGACGCTTGCTCGCTTATATGCAGGCCGAGGTATCACTGCACCTGATGAGCTGGAGACTGGTTTGTCTGGCCTGTTGCCTGCTGACATGCTGCACGGTATCACTGAAGCCGTGCGTCTATTGGACATCGCTATCGATGACGGTCAGCGTATCCTGATCGTTGGTGACTTTGACTGTGATGGCGCAACCAGTACCGCGCTGATGATGCGCGCACTCACAAAGATGGGGGCAGTCGTCGATTTTTTGGTGCCCGATCGTTTTAAATATGGTTATGGGCTAACGCCAGAGATTGTCGAATTGGGCATCGAAACCTATCAGCCGGACATGATCGTGACAGTCGATAATGGTATTTCCAGTCATGAAGGTGTGGCGCGCGCCCAAGCGGATGGTATTACGGTAATTATCACTGACCATCATCTCACGACCAAAGAAACACCACCTGCTGAAGCCGTCGTCAATCCCAATCAGCTTGATTGCAATTTCACCAGTAAAGCACTGGTCGGGGTAGGGGTCGCGTTTTATGTGCTCGGACGATTGGCAAAGCTGCGCCGCGACGCTGGCAAGTCTACCGTGCAGGTTAGTCAGTATTTAGATTTGGTAGCGCTTGGTACGATCGCAGATGTCGGCGTACTCGATAAAAACAATCGTATCTTGGTCCATCATGGGCTATCTGCTATTCGTCAAGGTCGCTGTTGTATGGGTATTTTAGCGTTACTTGAGCAAGCAGGCCGTGACCCCAAGCAATTACACGCACAGGATTTTGGCTTTGTGTTAGGGCCACGTATCAATGCGGCTGGACGTATGGATAATATGCGTATCGGGATTGAGTGCCTATTGACCGAAGACTGGAGCACCGCCCAGCGTTTGGCGCAAGAGCTTGAGCAACTAAACCGTACACGCCGTCATGTAGAAGGCGAGATGCGTGCGCAGGCAGATAGTATCGTACAGACATTGGCTACTGAAACTGATATTGAGGTCGATGAAAATACAAATGACAGTGGCGATGACCTCATTACTCAAGAAGTTAATACTCAATTCGCCACTACTCATAAGACAAGCCATACAGACACTCGAAGTATCGTTCTGTATCAGGATGATTGGCATCAAGGCGTGATTGGTATTGTCGCTGGACGTTTAAAAGAAAGTCATTACCTACCTAGTATTGTTTTTGCGCCAGCAGATACAGAGCAGACTGGTGAAGACGATGCGATTAAGGGATCAGCACGGTCAATTGCTGGCGTGCATATTCGTGATGCGATTGAGCAAGTCGCCGAGCGTCAGCCTGATCTCATCAGTCATTTTGGTGGTCACGCGATGGCAGCAGGTCTGACCCTAAAGCGTCGTAATTTTGAGCCATTTGTCGACGCCTTTAATGAGGTGATGGCACAAATGGATGATGACGTGTTTGCAGAGCAGAAATTCACTGATGGACCTTTGCAAGCGGGAGATTTTAGCTTGTGGTTTGCTGAACATTTAGCAGATGCTAGCATTTGGGGTCATGGATTTGCACCGCCGATATTTGACGGTGTGTTTGAGGTATTGAGTTTTAAGATATTAAAAGACAAGCATCTTAAACTATCGCTGCGTTATCCAGACGTCCAATATCCAATCGAGGCAATCTGTTTTAACTTTGACAATGACGCTTGGGATTACCGTGCCAAAAAAGTGCATTTACTATTTCAGCTAGATATCAATGAATGGAATGGCAAACAAAGCTTACAGCTGATGGTAAAAGACTTGGCTGTGGTAGAGCAGGGTTAAGGCTTAAATATTATCAGTACAGTCAAGTTTGAGTGTACTGATAATATTTGCTACTTTTTGACTTAACATCAGTACTTCCACTCAAGAGTGGGGAACTGCCAATCATAACGAATAGCCAGCATACGCAAGGTAAAAATCGTACTCATCGCAGAGATATCAGCAACCCAATCGGTAACGCCTAAGTTCTTTAGAGCAAAATATAGAATACCCCCAGTTAACGCCGCAGTGATATAAATCTCTTGCTGCAATACCAGTGGAATCTCATTACAAATCATATCGCGAATGATGCCACCAACGATGATGGTAATCACCCCCAACAACAGTGCCACTGGCACATTGGTACCCATACTATCAGCGACCTTGATACCGATGAGCGTAAAGGCGGATAGACCGATGGTATCGGACAGTTTGAGGAACTTATCAACGCGTCTTGAGTTTGGATGAAAAAATATCTGCATGGCTAGGGAAGAGATCGTAATGAGTGTCAGATAGCTCATATCTACCATCCAAAACAGCGGATGACGATCCAAAATCACATCGCGTACGGTGCCGCCACCGATGGCTGTGACAATAGACACCAGCAAGCAACCAAAGACATCAAAGTTCTTATGCTTGGCTAGTATCGTCCCTGAAACGCTACAGGCGATAATCCCAATCATATCAAAAAAATAGATCAAAGAGCGCGGATCAAAAGTAGTGATTAGGACAGCAGGATCTAATACGATAGCCAACATAAGCCATTCTCACTATTTTTGATGATTGTCAGCTTTTATGTACAAAAAGCATTGCATTTTTGATCAGCTATTTAAGCAACCAAACGGATAGAGGGCAAATGCCAGTCGAATCTGAGCGCCAGCATGCGTACCGCAAAGATGACAAACAACATAATAAACTCATTGATGCCAGCGCTGACACCGACATACTGCAGGCATAAATATGTCACAGATCCTGCGATACTGGCCGTGATATAAATCTCACGCTGCAATACTAATGGTATCTCATTGCAGATAATATCACGGAGCATCCCACCAATAATGGCTGTCCAGACGCCCATCATGATAGCAATAAGAGGTGACATGTCTTGGGTCAATGCGACCTTAAAGCCAATCACGCTAAATGCCGCGAGACCAATGGCATCGAAAAGCTTAAGCGCATTGTCGATCTTGTGATATAGATGAAAGAATATTTGTAATACAAGGGATGTCACGGTAATGACGATCACATAGTTGAGATCCATCATCCAAAATAGTGGGTGACGATCTAGTGCCATGTCACGTAGCGTACCGCCGCCGATGGCATTGACCATCGAAACCAAGATGCAGCCAGCAATATCAAAGCCTTTGTGCTGAGCGAGCAATGTCCCTGCAATTGCGCAGGCGATGATACCCACCATGTCCAATAAATATAATAGAATATCAGGAAAAATTAAATCATTAACCATGGTTATATTGCCAAATATTGAACATCAAAATGATGGAGTTTTTGTTTTGAATAATGAATTTTTGGCTGATGTAAAAAACTCAGCGCATCGTTAGAGCGTCATTTAGCCATCTTTTGCAAACAGTATCAAGCCAATGATAATCAGTACAATACCGACCAGACCTAAGGCTGAGGGTAGTGGATTTCCCAGCAGGATCATACCACCAATCAAAGCAAAAATGATTTCACTGGCTTGGGTCGAGTCAACGCCCGCGACCTCACTTGAGGTCACCGCGTGCTCACGCGCATATAAAAACAGACTGGTCGCGGCCACCCCTGATAACAAGGCGACCAGTAGCGTGTTAAATACCTGCGCGCTGCCAGGTAACTCAGGGCGCACCATGATGCCTAAAACGAGCCAAAATGGCAAACTCCCGACGGTCATCAACCACACTTTGTTAAAGGCATTTTGTAACAGATCCGTCTCGATAACAGGAATACGTCTGATCAGGGTTTGCAGTGTGGAGTTGTTCGCAGTATCACGGTCAGCGCTATGCGTATCAGCAGTATCATGCGCGCTGGCCAATAATGCTGTTTCGGCGCGCATCAGCTGCGAGTGGTGCTCACTATCTTGATGCCTATCTTGGTGTCTAGCTTTAGGCTGTTTCGCATTGTAAGAGGCCTGCCAAACCAACTGATTGCCAATAGGATAGCTAAACGCCGCGATCAGTGCTGGCAGCGCGCCATACAGTAGCATTTGCGTCAGTGGTATGGCATTGGCATCACTAGGCGCGTGCAAACCTTCACTGACGTTGACCAGTACCACGCCTACGAAGACAATCAGGGCATAAAAAATGAATTTTTTATCAAAGCGTTGTCCGAATGCCAGTAAGACAAGCAAACTGGTCACGACGGTAAACATAAAGGTCGCCGCCACAACCCAACCACTGGCGTGATCACCTGCATAACAGATGCCAGTATAAAACACGCCGAAGCCAATACTACCAGTAATGCACCAGAAACCTATATGTTGACTAAAAATCGCCCAAAGCTCTTCGATGCGTCCCATACCGTGTTGAACAGCAATCATTGCCGTCAGTAGTAGTAGCACAAATACGTAGCGCAAGCTCGCTGACCAAAACCAATGCCCACCAGCAGCGCTCATCAGCTCATTTAATACAAAGGTTGAGCTAAAAAACGCACCTGACAGTAGTCCTAGCAAGATCAGCCGAATCATGTTTCCTCCTTGAAAGTACGTGCCTGTATTTGTATTTATATTTATTGTTCTAAATGGATGTTCTATCAGTGACTAGCGTATGGTTTGTCTTTTTATTTGCCTTTGGCATCTGCCCAAATAATTTTGTGTAGTTGCAGCTGAAAACGAACGGGCAAGGCATCTGCCAGCATCCATTCAGCAAGCTCTCTTGCCAACACAGGTACCTCAGGGCTGAGCGCTTCATCGACATCATCTGCCACGTTGAACATCGGCGAAAACCAAACGGTACCGACCAATTCATTTAACTTATGCTCGACTAATTTTTCTTTTGCCCAGTCATAATCTGTGCGGTTCATGATGACAAACTTGATCTGATCGTGCTCGGTGAGATGTTCGAGATTTGACCATAAGTTTTTGTCCACTTCGCCTGAGCTTGGTGTTTTGATATCCATCACTTTGCTGACGGCTGGTGGTACATTTTGCACCGAGAGCGCGCCCGCTGTCTCAAGGGATATCTCATAGCCATCGCTGAGCAAGCGTTTCATCAACTCAATCGCATTTGGCTGTGCTAATGGCTCACCGCCAGTCAGACAAATGCGCTTACATGGATAGCTTTTGATCGTGTCTATGATGGTTTCTAATGACTGACGCTCGCCGCCCGTAAAGGCATATTCGGTATCACAGTAGACGCAGCGCAGCGGACAGCCCGTTAGACGTACAAATATCGTCGGCAAGCCAGAAGTCAGGGCCTCACCTTGTAGGGAATAGAAAATCTCAGTCAAACGTAACCCCGCTTCAGGGTCAGTGACGGGGATAGCGGCGGTGCGCAATAGTGATTCACTCATAATATGTCAAATACAGTTAAAGGTTGATAAGGCGATGGAGCGGTTATCAATCGTAATAAAGAAGAAGGCAGGCTGTGTGGTATTTGTCGTTTTATGTTTGGATAAAACAAAACCAAAAAACGGATTATAACGCAACGCTCTGCATTAGGGTGCAAAAAAGACGCTGAAGTTTTCTTCAGCGTCTTTAGTAACTATGATTTATCGACGTCCGTACCGTTCGGGTACGAGGCTATAAATATTAAAATACTAGTCTAAACGTAATAGCTCATTCACAGCGGTTTTTGCACGAGTTTGCGCGTCTACCTTTTTCACGATGATTGCAGCGTACAAGCTGTGAGTGCCGTCTTCTGATGGCAAGCTGCCTGGTACGACAACAGAGCCTGCTGGTACACGGCCGCGATGGATCTCGCCAGTCTCACGGTCATAGATGCGTGTAGATTGACCGATATAGACACCCATAGAGATGACAGCGCCTTCTTCGACGATCACGCCTTCAACGATTTCAGAGCGCGCACCGATAAAGCAGTTGTCTTCGATGATGGTTGGGTTGGCTTGTAATGGCTCTAAAACACCGCCGATGCCAACACCGCCTGATAGATGCACGTTTTTGCCGATTTGCGCACATGAGCCAACGGTCGCCCACGTATCAACCATCGCGCCTTGATCGACGTACGCGCCAATGTTGACATAAGAAGGCATCAATACCGCACCCGCTGCGATATATGAACCTTTGCGAGCAACGGCTGGTGGTACCACACGGACGCCTGCTTCTTTGAACTGTGCTTCAGTCCAGTTAGCAAATTTCGTTGGCACTTTGTCATAGAACTGCACATGCTCGCCCGCTGCTTGAACGTAGTTGTCGTTCAAACGGAACGATAGTAGTACCGCTTTTTTGGCCCACTGATTGACGACCCATTCGCCATCTTTCTTTTCGGCCACGCGTAGGCTGCCATTATCTAGCTGCTCGAGTACTTGCTCAATCGCGTCACGCACGTCTTGTGGCATGTTGCTTGGGCTGTATTCGTTGCGGTTTTCAAAAGCTTGTTCGATGGTTTGTTGTAATGACATAAAGATTCCTAAAATAAGTAAAAGGGAGAGGTGACTCGTATTTATAGTGACATAACTTGGGCGGACGGCTTAAAATACAATACTTGTAAAATATGGACGATTGTACAAGATAACTGGGCCAAAAAACTTGCTTGCCATATTGTCGCTAATTTGACCACTTTTAGCAAACAAGTTTAGTATTTCATTGTGGCAGTGCTCGAGAAGAAGCGCTCACAAGACTGATCAAGATGAATTGTTTATCGTGCTTTAAGCGCCTGGTGCAATGTTTTTTATCCACGCTAAAATGTCTTGATAAACCGTTTGATTGTCTGTCTCGTGCAATACTTCATGGCGCATATTGGAATACAGTTGAATGTCAACATGGTTAAATTTTTGTTTATGTAGGCGTTTGACCACGCGGCGAATACCGCGTCCCATGTTACCAATAGGATCATCTTCACCGCTGATAAATAGCATTGGGAAGTTTTTGGCAATGGTGGTGGCCCAGCCTTTATTTAGTCCAGTATCCATCAAAGTAAATAATGTCATAAAGCCATTATTGGTAAAGTCAAAACCAGTCTTTGGATCAGCTTCATAGGCTTCAATATTTGCAGTATTTTCACTCAACCAAGCAAACTTCGATGATGCGGTGCGATCCTTTAGTTGACTATTCAATACCTTATTCATGGTACTGGCAAGGACGGTGTTTGGCTGTCTAGGTGCTACTTTTGCCAATACTTTATTGATAGGTAGCAAAACTTTGGTCAATGGATTGACGTCCGCTGAACCCATCAATATCGCCCCAGTGAAATTATGCGCATGATGCTTAAGTACGTTACGCACGATAAACGAGCCCATGGAGTGGCCCATCACAAAATGCGGTACATCGGGGTGACGTGCTTTTAGGCTATCTGCCATGACAATCACATCTTTTAGCAGCGACTGCACAGGATGCTCTTCACCAAAAAACCCTAAATCTGCTTCGGTTTTGATGGTTTGACCATGACCAAGATGATCATAGGTTGCAACAGCGATGCCATTGTCCGCCAAGAACTGTGCAAAATCTGCATAGCGACCACTGTGCTCTGCCATCCCATGCACAATCAATAGCGTCGCGCTGATGGCAATATTTTTGTCACTTGGCTCAAAAAAGTTGTGGTGTAAGTAGTGAGTGTTGTCGGAGGAGAGAATTTTATCATTACTGGTATCGAGAGTGTTACTCATATAAGCTTCCTTGACAGGTTTTAATGGTCTATAGTCAATCCACTATAAAAGCGTTACAGCGTTAACCTTGCTTGAATTATGACAGATACATCTGCACTCGGCTGCCTTGTACCGCTCTTAAATTGGATCAACTATATATTTTTTATGGATCGTTATTTCAAAAATGTCGATCAGTTAGGTGGCGTCGTTATGATTTTATTTTACTGGGCGCTGATTGGTCGACCATTTTACCTTATTTTTTTGTGTTACGTGACAGGGTAATAAAATCTATATTTGCTAGCACCATTTAACGACAAAAATGAATGTGATCAATATTCTCTACGCCATTTATACCATCCACCCGATCATCATGGTCGTCTATCAGACATACCTTATTTGTAAGAAGCTTTTTGTGCTACTTATTATGATAGGCACTAGGGCGTGTTCCTTATTCAAACGTTTATCACTATTTTTAACATATAGTCAGTTCAAAATAAAATTGTTATGGGTTATGGTTAGGACAAACATCATAAAACAATTTGGCTAAGTCGTTTTCCATCCAGCCTTGGCGTAGAAACTTCACCTGAGCCCATTTCTTTTCAATAGGATTCAGTTCAGGGCTGTACGGCGGCAGCCATAGAATACGATGACCATGCCTATTCAGTAGCTTTTGAATACGCTTGCTCTTATGAAATCTGGCGTTATCCATCACAATCACGCATTTGGTTTTAAGACTTGGGATTAGGGTTTGTTTGCACCAGCGATAGAATA
Source organism: Psychrobacter sp. CR212 (assembly GCF_059693765.1). Taxonomy (NCBI): domain Bacteria; kingdom Pseudomonadati; phylum Pseudomonadota; class Gammaproteobacteria; order Moraxellales; family Moraxellaceae; genus Psychrobacter; species Psychrobacter sp. CR212. The sequence continues at coordinate 660,023 of NZ_JCATIF010000001.1, forward strand.
TGCTGCTGTTAATGTTGTGCTTAAAGTAATCTAGGGCAAACAGCATCTTTTCATATAGAGCACCGATAACGTTGGTTCGCTTTTTACCTTGCCAGTTGTAGCGATCGATACAAGGCTTACCAATCGGTACATAACCATGAGAGCGAATGGTTTCAGCCTCAAAGCCGCGCGTGTATATATAAACGATGGGATAGCCTTGCTGCCTAAAGCTATTAAGCTTACTGTGATATATCGCTCTTTTGATCGGACAGGCTTTTGGATGTTCTAATGTCTTTTTTTTGACTGATGCCTAGGCGCTTTAGGGCATGATAAATGCCTGTTTTACTACAGTTTAGCCGACGTGCTCGCTCATACTGATAATCATCAGGATGTTCTTTGACATCATTGAGTAGCACGTCATCTGGTATTTTATAGGGTTTGGTTTGCCTGGTTGTTTTACTATGAACACGCCGCTTCCAGTTTTGTATGGTGGTTGGGCTGAGGTTATAGAATTCAGATGCCTCGGCAAAGGTCATACCCTCGTCTAAGCTTTTTAGTACTTGTTTGCGAAAATCTAGAGAGTAAGTCATGGTCTTTATAATAACAATTGAATTTGATAGTTAGTTTATAACATTTTTAGGTGGGATTGACTATACTAACTACTCCTACCCATTATAAATCTCGTAATTGCTCGATTAGCCAACGGTGAATGCCACTGTCATTGGTACGTGGATGCCAAGCGGCTATTATCTTAAAGGTAGGCGGTAAGGCTTCTACTTTAAGCGCTTTAACTTTACTGTTTGGCAGTAGTCGCGCGGGATAAAAAGCAATCATGTCAGTGGTATGCAAAATATCTGGCACAGCTGAAAAGCTAGGCACTGACATCACAATGTTTCGCTTAAGCCCTTTTTCGGCAAACCACTGATCATGAGAACCGCGCAAGTTGGCACGCGAAGGCGATACCACCAGCTGCGGGTGTGCTGCAATTTGTGCCAGTGTTAACACCTTTGTTGCGAACTCGTTTTTATAACCTGTAATGCATAAATGTTGTTCTTCAAACAAAGTGACATAAGATAAATTATCAGGGATAAACTCTGGAAAGGTAAGCAGTAAATCAAGTTCGCCTGCTGCAATAAGCTGATTGATGTTGTCTGAGGCAAAATCTCGCACTATCAATTTTAAGTTAGGCGCTTCACGGCGCGTTAGATTAAACAACTGCGGTAATAATGCCTGCGTCGCATAATCGGTCACACTAATCGTAAAAACACCTTTATAGGTTTGCGGCGTAAACACATCCGGCTCCAAGAGCACCTCTAACTGTCTTAATATATCGTTAATAGGTTGCTGCATCGATAGTGCTTTTGGTGTGGGCACCATGCTATTTCCTTGACGAATAAACAGACGATCATCAAATAGATCACGTAGCTTACGCAGCTGCTCACTAATAGCTTGTTGGGTTAAGCCCATTTTGCGTGCAACTTTTGATAGGTTCTTTAGATCAAGCAATGCCTGTAGCACTCTGAGCTGTTTGATATCAAGCCGATTTATACCATTCATCATTTGTACCATTAATAATTGTATCTTCAACAAGAAAACGTTGTTTCTAATTGTACCTCTAAAACTTTATGATTACTCATATTACTTAAGTGATCAATCAAACCTTAAAACAACGGATAAATTTCAAGTAATAAGCCTATCTGTTTGCTATAAAAGAGAATGTTATGAAACAAACTATTCCTAATACCAGTGCACTGTTTTCGCCTGTAAAACTTGGGCCTTATACGCTTAAAAATCGTATTGTGATGCCACCATTGACGCGCTCTCGTAGCAAGCAACCTGGCAATATTCCTAATGATTTAATGGCAAGTTATTATGCCCAGCGTGCTTCTGCAGGCTTTATGGTGACGGAGGGGACACAGATCGAACCCAGAGGCCAAGGTTATGCATGGACGCCAGGTATTCATACGCAAGCACAAATTGAAGGCTGGAAAAAAATCACGCAAGCGGTACATGCCAAGGGCGGTATTATTTTTGCTCAGCTATGGCACGTTGGCCGTGTGTCTCATACTAGCTTACAACCCAACCAAAATCAGCCTGTAGCGCCCTCTGCTATTACTGCTGATAATGTCAAAGTATTCATTGAAACAGGTCCAGGCGAAGGTGCTTTAGCTGATCCAAGTGAGCCGCGGGCACTGAGCACAGAAGAGGTGAGCGAGTTGATAACGATGTACGCTCAAGCCGCTCGCAACGCCTTAGAAGCGGGTTTTGATGGGGTAGAACTGCACTGTGCCAATGGTTATTTAGTGAACCAGTTTATCTCTGAGCATAGCAATAAACGTGATGACCAGTATGGTGGCTCGCTAGAGAATCGTTTGCGGTTCCTAAAAGAAGTGGTTGCTGCTGTGAGTGATGTGGTCGGTGCTGATCGTTTAGGCGTCCGTTTTGCGCCTTTGTTTGCTAGTACCGGTGAGGATCGTGTGTACTTGGGGCTGGTAGAATCAGATCCTCATCATACTTATATTGAAGCGGTTAAAGTACTTGAGAAAGCGGGCATCGCTTATTTGTCCATTGCAGAAGCTGATTGGGATAATGCACCTGATTTACCAGAGCCCTTTTATCAAGCGGTTAGAGCTGAGTTTTCAGGACGTATTATTTATGCGGGAAAATACACTGTAGAGAAATCGCTCAATATGTTATCTAAAGGTTATGGAGATTTATTTGCTTTTGGTCGTCCTTTTATTGCTAATCCTGATTTACCAGAGCGCATAGCTCATCATTGGCCGCTCAATGAGGTAGATCCAGCCACAATGTATGGTGGCACGGAAATAGGCTATAGCGATTATCCTTATTATCAAAAGTAGCTATTGAAAAAATAAGGCCATTCGTGGCCTTATTTTTTTATAAAGTGAATACTGGATTATGAAAATAATCGAAAATGGCGTAGATAATCTTAGTAGTGTTAAACATTGGCGACAAATTAATGGCAAAAAATAGCGAACGGTTAATCTTTAAGTCCTCACACAAAAAAGATATCGTTCGCTATGCCTCGCACCATGCTCAAAGATGAACACTGGACAAGACTGAAACCTATATTACTAGAACTTAATATCTATGTCATACTTCAAGCGAGGTTAACGCTGTAACGCTTTTATAGTGGATTGACTATATACAGCGTAATGCATGCACATAAACCGTGATAAAGGTTTACAACAGCATCGAAATTTGGTTAAATAAAGTTGAAACTAAGTTTCACATAGCGAAACAATATAAGTTTTGGCTATGATAAAAGATGCAAGTATTTTCTCAAAAAGCTTGAAATATAAGGCATTGAAAGCAAAAGAGAAAACAGTCTTTTGTTTATTTATCACAAAAATTGCTATATTATTACTCAGGTGTAACGGATTAATACCTATATATTAATGCCGTTTATTGTATTAAATCGATTATTTCAAGGATGAACTTAATGCTCACTTCTCTAAAATCTCCCTTACTTTTTTCAGCGATATTAAGCGCCATGCTAGGCTTAACCGCCTGCTCATCGCCAAGCTCAGAAGGCAATGAGACGGCTGCTGCGGATAGTACGTCAGCTGATGCGGCTACCGATACACTCGATACTAAGTTCCTAACCATTGCCACAGGCGGTGCGTCTGGCCCTTATAACATCATCGGCACTGCATTGTCCGAAGTCTATGTAAAAAACTTTGGCGTTAACTCAAAGACACAAACCACGGGCGCATCGGTCGAAAACGTCAATCTATTGACCCAAGGCAAAGTCGATATGGTCTTGGCGCTCAGTGATGTGGTCACGGACGCGGTCGAAGGCAAAAATAACTTCGATAAGCCTATTGACAACATCCAGCAAATTGCCGTTTTGTATCCTAACGTCGTGCAAATCGTGACCACGAAAGACACGGGTATCAAAAATATTGAAGATTTGAGAGGCAAGCGCATCGCAGTTGGTGATCAAGGCTCTGGTACCGAAGTCAATGCGCGAACCCTACTAGAAGGGTTTGGTATCACTTATGATGACATCACTGTCGATTACTTGGGCTTTGCTGAAGCAGCTGATGGTATGAAAGCGGGCAAGATTGAAGCCGCATTCTTTAGTAGTGGTCTGCCAAACTCATCGCTTATGGAGCTAGAGCAAGGCGTGGATTTGCAGTTGGTTACTATTGATCAAGACAAGCTAAAAGAAATCATTGCAACCAAGCCTTATTTCAATACCTTTGAGATTCCTGCTGGTACTTATGGCAATGATGCTGCGATTCCAACTGCCGCAATCATGAATGCGCTATTGGTGAACTCTGATCTGTCTGAATCTGATGGCTACAAATTGACTAAGGCGTTATTTGATAATCTGGACGGTCTAAAAACGGCACACCAAGCGGCCAACGATATCAGTTTAGAAACCGCTCGTGACGGTATGGTTGCCCCAATCCATCCTGGCGCTAAAAAGTACTATGACGAACAAGCCGCCAAATAATTTATTATGGTTATCGACTGGCGCTGCAGGACTTGCCGCGCTGGTTTTTTTGACCCTATGGATAGGTGTCGCGCGTCAGTCTGTGGTCGAAGTGCGTGTTGCGATAGCGGGTAGCGACGACAAGGTATGTTATTTCACTGACCCTGACTTTCAGCTGCGCTGGATACATTCTGTAGAAAAGCAGTGGTGGGAAGAGCAGTACCAACGCATAGAAAAAAGCAGCACAGAAGAGGCTATGCTACTCCTCACCACCACATACTTTGAAGCATTTGGTGCTGGTACGCCTTCGACCGAACCCCTGGCCCCCATACAAAAACTTGGCTATCTGGGTTACCAAATCAATGAAAAACTACCTAGCCTAAATTGGGTAGTCTCTAGACTGACCAAAGGCGAGATCGATTATACTGGTCACCGTTTTTTGATTCATCAGTGGGTGCCGGATTATTCTGAAGTGGTGATCATGCCTAAGACGTATGGTTTAATTGATAGATTTAAAAAGGACTTGTGTCATGAACTCCCAAGTGACGGATCACGGTAGCGTGAATACCACGCCAGATGCCAATGTTGATAAAGATGCTGATGCAGATGCGATCAACAAAGCAGTACTGGAAAAATATGACCGAGAGTCAATCACACGTCATATTACGCAAGGGCCAGTAAAGTATTTCATTGCTGGTATTTGTATACTCTATTCACTTTTTCATCTTTATATTACCTTTAACCCGATGCCTGCATTGCTACAGCGCTCTGTACACGTCGGTGTTGGTTTTGCCTTAATTTTCTTGATTTTTCCCGCCAGTAAAAATAGCAGTCGCAGTCGAGTCGCTTGGTATGACTGGATTTGGTTTTTATTGTCTTTATCTGGTATGAGCTATTTGATCTACGAATATCAAGACATTGTGACCTCACGTGGTGGCATGGCCAATCCGCTTGACGTGATATTTTCGCTGATCACGGTGGTCTGTGTGCTAGAAGGCAGTCGCCGTATCACCGGTTGGATTTTGCCAATATTGGCAGGGATATTTTTGGCCTATCCGTTTGTCAGTCACATGGATTTCATGCCTGATAGATTGCTGACTCGTCCTTATGACATGGGCGATATTTTTGGTCAATTATTCCTAAAAACCGAAGGTCTTTATTCTGTTGCGATTGGCGCGTCAGTGACCTTTATCTTTTTGTTCATTCTCTTTGGTGCATTCTTGGCACGCTCAGGAATGGGACAGCTGTTTAATGATTTGGCATTAGCCATCGCAGGTCACAAAAAAGGAGGACCTGCAAAAGTCGCGGTGATTTCTAGTGGCTTTATGGGCAGTATTAATGGTTCTGCATTATCAAACGTGGTAAGTACGGGTGCCTTTACCATTCCATTGATGAAAAAGGTTGGTTATCATAAAGATTTTGCAGGCGCGGTTGAGGCCAGTGCCTCGGTTGGCGGACAGATTTTGCCACCGATTATGGGAGCCAGTGCGTTCATTATGGCGGAGACCACTGGTCTGCCGTATAGTACGATTGCGCTTGCCGCTTTATTGCCTGCGATATTGTACTACTTAGGGGTCATTGCACAAGTGCACTTTCGCGCTGGACGTCGTGACCTAAAAGGTATCGCCAAAGAGAGCTTACCCGCGGTAAAAGAAGTGTTAAAAGCTCGCGGTCACATGCTATTACCGATTGTCTTTTTGATTTTCTTATTAATCAGAAATGTACCTGTGGGATATGCAGCTGCTTATACGATTGGTTTTACCGTGGTAATCAGTATGCTACGTGCTGAAACACGTATGAGCTTCTCTGATATTTTGGGTGCATTAGAAGACGGTGCGCGCCAGTCGCTCGCGGTTATGGCGGCTTGTGCAGTCGTCGGTATTATCATTGGTGTGGTCAGTCTGACCAGCTTTGGTACGGTAATGACATCTTCTATCGTGACCTTAGGCGCAGGGTCATTGTTCTTTACGCTTATTTTGACGATGTTAGCTTCAATGGTCTTGGGTATGGGGCTACCTTCTATTCCTGCCTATATCATTACCGCGACCATGGCAGCCCCGGCATTGGCAGGGTTTGATATTCCAATCTTGTCAGCGCATATGTTTGTCTTCTACTTTGGTATCTTTGCCAATATTACTCCGCCTGTGTGTCTGGCTGCTTTTGCTGGTGCGGGTATATCCGGTGGCGACCCGATGAAAACAGGGTTCTTGTCGCTCAAACTGGCACTTGCCGGATTTATCGTACCATTTATGTTTATTTATAGTCCGACGATGCTCATGATAGATCCGACGGGGCTGGCTGTCACGGCAAAAGATTTCCCGCTACCGCCTATTTTGGATATTATCACAGTCGTTGTGACCTCAGTGACAGGTGTGATTGCATTAAGCTCAGCGCTTGAGGGGTACTTCAGAGGTGAGATGAATACCATAACCCGTATCATCTTAGCGATTGGTGCCTTGTTATTGATTTATCCTGAGTTGATGACAGGTATCGTAGGCGGTGTGATTGTACTTAGCATTGCGGTATTCAATATAAAGACAAGTGCGGCACCAACGCCGACAGTGATTGTTTAGTTTTAGCCACTGATATTAGAGTAAGTCATAAAAAAGGATGAATAACAAAATATGTTATTCACCCTTTTATATTTTTAGCTATTATCTTTAGTACTTTGATATTGGTTTAACAACAATCAAATCAGCAATTAGCAGCCAAGTTTGCCTTCCGCTTCTAATGCTTTTTTGCTGCGGATAGGTGCTGGGCAATCTTCGCCATAGTACTGACGATCAGCAAAGTAGCTTGAGCGTACCATTGGGCCTGCCCAAATGCTAAAGAAGCCAATCTTTTTGCCGTAGTCCATATAGCGTTGGAACTCGTCTGGATGGACATAACGGTCAACAGGGGCATGGTTCTTACTAGGCTGTAGATATTGTCCAATCGTAATCATATCGACATCATGCGCTTTTAGATCATCAAGTAGCGCATAGACCTCTTCTTCGGTCTCGCCAAGCCCAACCATAAAGCCGCATTTGGTCGCGATATCAGGACGGCGCTCTTTATAAATCTTGAGCAAGTCGAGTGAATGCTGATAATCAGAACCTGGACGGAAGGCTTTGTATAGACGTGGCACGGTTTCAATATTGTGGTTAAACACATCTGGCGCGGTCTCTGTCAGTAAGTCCAATGCAATGTCCATACGACCACGGAAATCGGGTACAAGGATTTCAATTAAGCAGTTTGGGCTAAGCGCTCTTGACTCGTTTAGCACTTCTACAAAATGTCCAGCACCGCCATCTTTTAGATCATCGCGATCAACAGACGTAATCACGGCGTATTTAAGACCCAAGCCTTGAATGGTCTCAGCAGTGTGGCGCGGCTCATCTTTATCAAGCTCGTTCGGACGACCATGACCGACATCACAGAACGGACAGCGGCGAGTACAGATATCACCCATAATCATAAAGGTGGCGGTGCCGTCACCAAAGCACTGCGCAAGATTCGGGCAAGCGGCTTCTTCACAAACAGTATAGAGCTTTTGTTCGCGTAGTTTGGCTTTGATACGCGCCACCTCGGCAGGTGAGGACATTTTTACTCGAATCCAATCCGGCTTTTTCTTCGCTTCGACTGTCGGGATTACTTTAATCGGGATGCGGGCGACTTTATCGTAGCCACGCAGCTTTTCACCTTGAATGGCTTTTTTTGGTTTTACTCTTGGCGCAGGAATATGGGTTTGTACGGCAGTAGTCATAATCAATGATCTCTTAACCCTTTATAGTATAAGGGTTTATGGAATTATCAGCATGCTTTATAGGTGTCTTTATTATAACAGATATTGCGCTCAGGGTTTATTATTCAACCTTTTGTGCTATGGCTTTTTGTTTAAGTTGTCAATATCTATACCCATCTCATTAAACACTTCGATAGCCGCGCGAAACGCTTCTTGCGTGGCAGGTGCGCCGCAGTATGGGAGGCTATGCATCAGCACTTCGCGAATCTCAGCGACGCTAGCGCCATTATTAATCGCGCCTCTGATATGTCCTTTTAACTCATTTGGGCTTTTTTGCGCAATTAAAAAAGCAATGGTAATCAGTGAGCGATATTTGCGTGGTAGTACTGACTCATCTTGCCATGTGCTGCCCCACGCGTGCTCTATAATCCAGTCTTGCAGCGGCTGAGTAAATCCAGTCGCCGTATCAAGCGAGCGTTTGACATGTGCTTCACCCATCACTTCTGTGCGTACCTTGAGGCCATTATCATAGTTGGTGTTGCTATCCATATTGGCTGTCCTTTGATGTCTTATAGAAATGTCTGATAAAAGCGTATCACAGTCATATGGTGTCTGCGCACTCATAAAGCAAGTTTTTATCAATCAGTGCAGGTACGTAAATACGAGCGATTATAAGGTGTGCAATCATATTATTGATGGGACTATTTTTATAATAAATGTTGGATATGGCCTTACTATGAGCCTTTTGAAGGCTCAGCCATTAACATTTAGAGCGTTTTAAGCTATGATTGCACGGATAATTATTTTCTATAGTATATAGACGCAGGCGGTCATGCTGACTACCCACGTAATGTGCTAAATCCCAACTGACGAGGACGACTATTGTGTTAGAAGCTTATCGTAAACATGTCGAAGAACGTGCTGAGCTAGGAACGGTTCCGCTACCATTGAACGAAAAACAAGTAGCAGAGTTGGTTGAATTACTAAAGAACCCGCCAGCGGGCGAAGAAGCATTTTTGATGAACTTGCTAGAAAACCGTATCCCTGCTGGTGTAGACCAAGCAGCCTACGTCAAAGCGGCATTTTTGGCAGCTATCTTAAAAGGTGAGACGTCATCACCATTGATCAGCAAGCAAAAAGCGGTTGAAATCCTAGGTACGATGCAAGGTGGCTACAATGTACAGCCATTGGTTGCGGCACTAGATGACAGCGAAGTCGCACAAAACGCTGCTGAAGCATTAAAGAAAACTTTGCTCGTATTTGACGCGTTCAATGACGTGACTGAAAAAGCCGAAGCGGGCAACACCATTGCTAAAGAAGTCGTTCAATCTTGGGCTGACGCAGAATGGTTCTTGAATCGCCCTGAAGTACCAAAGAAAACCACTTACACGACGTTCAAAGTTACTGGCGAGACCAACACGGATGACTTGTCACCAGCGCAAGACGCATGGAGCCGTCCTGATATCCCATTGCATTCATTAGCCATGCACAAAAACTCTCGTGACGGCATTACTGCTGACGAAGAGGGCGTGCGTGGTCCAATGAAACTTATTGATGAGCTAAAAGAAAAAGGCCACCCACTTGCATACGTTGGTGACGTTGTCGGTACCGGCTCTAGCCGTAAGTCTGCGACCAACTCAGTGCTATGGCTGATGGGTGAAGACATTCCTAACGTGCCAAACAAACGTGGTGGCGGTCTAGTACTCGGTAACAACATCGCTCCGATTTTCTTCAACACGATGGAAGATTCTGGCGCATTGCCAATCGAAAAGGTCGCGGTTGATAACCTAAATATGGGTGATGTATTTGACATCTACCCACATGACGGCAAAATCACCAAGCATGACTCTGATGAAGTGCTATCAACGTTTACGCTAAGCTCGCCAACATTGCTTGATGAAGTGCGTGCTGGTGGCCGTATTCCATTGATCGTTGGTCGTGGTTTGACCAACCGTGCGCGTGAATACATGGGTCTTGGTCACTCAGACGTGTTTGCTAAGCCAGAAGAGCCAGCCGATACGGGTAAAGGCTTTACGCTAGCGCAAAAAATGGTTGGTAAAGCGTGTGGCCTAGAAGGCGTACGTCCAGGTATGTACTGTGAGCCTAAGATGACTACGGTCGGCTCTCAGGATACGACTGGCCCAATGACACGTGACGAGCTAAAAGACTTGGCATGTTTGGGTTTCCAAGCGGATCTCGTGATGCAGTCATTCTGTCATACTGCGGCTTATCCAAAACCAGTTGACGTTGAGACTCAGCACACACTACCTGACTTTATCATGAACCGTGGTGGCGTCAGCTTACGTCCAGGTGATGGTATCATTCACTCGTGGCTTAACCGTATGCTACTGCCAGATACCGTTGGTACTGGTGGTGACTCACATACTCGCTTCCCAATGGGCATCTCGTTCCCAGCAGGCTCTGGTCTGGTTGCTTTCGCAGCGGCGACTGGTGTGATGCCACTTGATATGCCTGAGTCTGTCCGTGTTCGTTTCGTTGGTGAGCGTCAGCCTGGTATCACCTTGCGTGACCTCGTACATGCGATTCCTTATCAAGCGATCAAAGAAGGTTACTTGACGGTTGATAAGAAAGGTAAAATCAACGAGTTCAACGGCCGTATCCTTGAGATCGAAGGTTTAGAAGATTTGACCGCTGAGCAGGCGTTCGAGCTGTCTGACGCCTCAGCTGAGCGTAGTGCGGCTGGCTGTACCATCACGCTATCTGAAGAATCGGTAACTGAGTACCTAAACTCAAATATCACGCTGCTTAAGTGGATGATCAGTGAAGGCTATGGCGATGCGCGTACCATCAGCCGCCGTATCGAAGCCATGCAAGAGTGGCTTGCGAACCCAAGCCTTATGCGTGCGGATGATGATGCTGAATATGCTATCGACATCACTATCGATATGAGCGAGATCAAAGAGCCTATCCTTTGCTGCCCGAACGATCCAGATGATGCCAAGACCTTGGCAGACGTGGCTGGTGATACCATTGATGAAGTATTCATTGGTTCATGTATGACCAACATCGGTCACTTCCGTGCCGCTGGTAAATTGCTACAAGACGTACCAGCAGGTAGCCTCAAGACGCGTCTATGGATTGCACCGCCTACTAAGATGGATGCACGTCAGTTGATGGAAGAAGGTTATTACAACGTCTATGCACAAGCCGGCGCTCGTACTGAGATGCCAGGTTGCTCACTATGTATGGGTAACCAAGCACGTATCGCACCGAAATCTACTGCGGTATCGACCTCAACGCGTAACTTCCCGAACCGTCTGGGTCAAGGCGCGAACGTATACCTAGCATCTGCAGAGCTTGCCGCAGTCGCTGCAGTACTCGGTAAACTGCCAACCAATGACGAGTACCAGCAATACGCTGGCATGCTCAACAGCATGGGCGAGGAAGTGTATCAGTACATGAACTTCGACCGTATGGAAGAGTATACTGAAGAAGCGGATAAAATTAACGTTGCTCAGTTGACTTAATTTTGGTTGACGCTTAAGTAGAACGTTTTTAAGTTCTATCGTTCTTATTTAAATAGAAACCCCGTATCGTGATGATGCGGGGTTTTTTGTTTTCAATATCAATAATACATTTAACTATAATCACGACAGGAGTTGTCATAATAGACATACGTCTATACTCAAAATTCTTAAAATATATGTATAATCGAGCAATAAAATTGTTATGAGAATTAAGATGAGTCTTTCAGTAGAAATATTATTAGGGTTTTTAGCAGTGATAGCAGCTATTACTGTCCCACTCATTATCTACTTCCTACAAAAAAGTAGAAAAAAAATTTCGTATGAAATTATCTCAAACACACAGTTAGTAGGTATCAAAAACAAAATTCAAGATAAGATTAAAATCTTGTATGAAGATAAATTAGTTGAAAACGTACACTTAGTATCTATTAGATTGATTAACGATGGAAACCAACCTATTGCTATAGATGATTTTGCCACACCTATTAGGGTACAGTTAGGCAATAGTACGAATATACTTACATATGAAGTCTTAGAACAAAATCCAAGTGAATTGAACGCCACTATTATAAGGACGGAAGATAGGGTTGAAGTCCAGCCTTTATTACTTAATTCTAATGATAGTTTTACTTTGAACATACTACTTAATGATTACGATGAAAGTCTATGTATAACGGCTAGAATAAAAGGAGTAAAAAATATAGGACTTTATAAAAAGTCAAAATTTACAATAGTTAATTTAGTTTTATTTCTGTACTCCTTACTTGGTATCTGCGCTGTATTCGGTGTCATATACGGAAAAGAAACTAATAATGACTTTATAAGTAACGTAGGCTTTATTACATATGTTACTTTCATGGCTTTATCGTTGTTAGGTCTGTGTGCAGGAATTGTACGTTTAATAATGAAAAGTTTTTCCCGAGATTAATACTTCAATAAAGGAAAGCTTTGTACCAAAATAATAAAGAGCTTTTGTTTATTAAATAAAGTGATTAGGTTATTAGAAATCTAATGGTCTCTGACCAGCAGGCTGAAACTTCTTTATAAAGGCGATAACGCTTCCCTGATATAAGCATTAACTGATTTTTCCAGTTATCTTATGTATAATATAAGGGCAGGCGGAAACCGTGGCTCTGCACTTCACTTACCTCTTTTTTATCTTTTCTATCTCGGGACGGACCGATACTTTGATATGCACTTTTTTGTTTAAATACAGGTGCTTTGGAGTTTTGGTTGATTACTTTATCCCCACTCAAACGCCGCATTGTCTATGTGGCTGTTTTCGAGATTGTCGCAATCATCTTGTCTACCTTTGTATTAATGAAGCTGAGCAATAGCGATGCGTCAGAATCATTGCCCGTTGCGATGATGGTCTCTCTAGCAGCCATCATTTGGAACTTTGTATACAACACCGCTTTTGAGACTTGGGAGGAGCGCAGGCAAATAGCAGAGCGCACGCTGCTTATTCGTAGTGTTCATGCCTTTATATTTGAAGTCGGTTTGGTTTTGATTTGCTTACCGCTATATATGGTTTGGTATGATGTTGGTTTGGTAAAAGCTTTTATGATGGAAGTGGCGCTGCTGCTATTCTTCTTAATCTATACTTTTACCTTTACTTTGATTTTTGACAAGATATTCTCATTACCTTATCAACATGATTCAGCGTCTGTATCATAACAATTATGCCATCAAGTAGTGACAATGGTATGGCATAAAAAAAGGCTACTAATTAGCAGCCTTTTTGACAATATTACTAAATCATCGATTAGCTATTTACCTTGATAAACTGGTTTGCGCTTTTCAATAAAGGCGCTGACGCCTTCGATAAAGTCATCGGTTTTTGCCATCATGGTCTGCTGCTCCACTTCCATATCTAATGCCTCGTTCAAACCCATAAACGCGTGCATATTGAACATATGTTTCATAGAGGCTAGGGCTTTACCTGGCAGCTGGCTCAATCTTAGAGCCAATGCTTGAACGGTGGCGTCTAGCTCTTCCACACTAACCACTTGATTGACCAGATTTAAGCGTGCCATATCTTCCGCTTTTATTTTATCACCCAGCATCACAAGCTCAGTGGCTTTTGCTGTACCAACCAATTGATTCAATAAATAAATACCGCCTGCATCTGGCACTAAACCAATATTGACAAAGGCTTGGACAAACTTTGCATTATCCGCTGCGATACGAAAATCACAGGTAAGCGCTAAGTTCATGCCAGCCCCTGCCACGGCACCTTCTAATTTGGCAATGATTGGTTTATGGACATTACGTAATTTTAAGCTGACTTCGCCTGCGCCTTCTACCATACCTCTCAACTTGGTTGAGATAACGTCCTTGTCCAATCCTTCAGATAACATCTCTTTGATATCACCGCCACTTGAAAAATTACCACCAGCGCCTTGCAAGATAATGACTCGTACTTGATCATCAGCCGCTGCTTTATCTAGCGCTATTAACACGTTGTTTTTTAGTGGCGTGCCAAACGCATTTAAGCTTTTTGGATCGTTAAACGTAATGGTGGCAATGTGATTATTCACTTGATAATCAACGATAGACTGTGACATTTGAGATTTCCTTATTTTCAATGACTGTGTTAAGCAGCGATTTTTGGTACCCGTATAAAAGACAGCGGGACAAATTGATGGTAATAAATAACGCAATGCTGATTACTATAGCAGCTTGCGTGCATTATAAAAGCAGGTTTTGTGGGCGCCTAAGACACATCTATATGGCGGTTAGCTCTTTGAGCTGCTCGTATAAACTGCCATGTCTGTATGAACAAAAAGAGTGTATGAATAAGATACAGATAATACGCATGGTTCATAAAAAGGTGAGTTCCTGACTTATTAATAGATTATGCTACTATGCAGGTAGCGCGTTAGGTCATGCGCAGCCCAACTGATTAATCAAAGTTTTCACCAAACAAGGAAGTGATTATGCCAACGATAAAAGTCAACGATGTCGATATCTATTATGAAGACAGCGCGCCCAATGACACGCAAAAACCCGTTATCGTGTTTGCCCATGGTCTGCTGTGGAGCTCGCAGATGTATGACAAGCAAGTAGAGTATTTTCAAACCGATTATCGCTGCATTGCGTTTGACTTTCGCGGGCAGGGTCAGTCACAGATTACCAATTCTGGCTACGATATGGAGACCTTGACCGAAGATACGCTAGGGTTACTTGACGCACTCGCTATTGCTAAATGTCACTTTGTTGGGTTATCCATGGGCGGGTTTGTCGCTCAACGTATTGCGCTTAAGCGACCGGATTTGCTGTTATCACTCACGTTGCTTGAGACGTCAGCCGACCCTGAAGATCCAAAAAATATTCCTGAGTACCGCAAACTGGTCAAAGCCATTCGATGGCTTGGGATGAAGCGCGTGAGCAATAAAGTCATGCCGATTATGTTTGGCAGTACCTTTTTAGCCGATAAGCTGCGCAAATCTGATCGCAAACAGTGGCTCACGATGCTGCAAAGCAATCGTAAGGGCGGTGTCGTCAAGGCAACAATGGGTGTCATCGATCGCACTGGCACTTATGAGCAACTGGGTGATATCACGATACCGACATTGATTGTGGTCGGTGATGAGGATGCAGCGACGCCTTATAAAAAGTCTGAGCGTATGCATTTTGCTATCGCTGGGTCGAAGCTTGCTATTATTAAAGGCGCTGGCCATACGTCGACAGTGGAAGAGCCTGATCAAGTGAACCAAGTGCTCAGCCAGTTTTTGACAAGCTGTGTGTAATGCTAAGCTGCTGAGGCAAATTCGCATAAAGTCAGACTGTTTTAGCAGTAGTCTATAGTCAATCCACTATAAAAGCGTTACAGCGTTAACCTCGCTTGAAGTATGACATATACATCTGCACTCGGTTGCCTTGTACCGCTCTTAAATTGGATCAACTATATAAAGATGTACAAAAAAAGCCGCTATTAATAAAAGGTAGCGGCTTTTTGCATCGTATTGAAGTATCACATAGTTAACGATTACATCCGTGAGCTGTATTGGCTGTGGCCATCATCGATAGTGCCAAATGCTTCTGCACGATTGACGATTTCGGTTGCCCATGCCCGGTGGGTTGCAGGTTCTAGCATGGTATTGTTGTACTTAAATACGGCCTTGGCCTCAGAGTGCAGGATTGCCTGTGCTTCATCCAATTTACTTAATGGCACGCAGTAGGCTTGCTGCACGAGTGCAATTTGGCTTGGATGAATGACCGTTTTACCGACCAGCCCCAAACTGACATCATGATTTAGCTCCTGCATAAAGAGGGTTGGCTGATCTAAATACTCAAATACAGGTGCGGTGAGATAAAAACCATGCGGTACAAAGCAGCCAAGCAGCTGATAGGCAAGGGTGCCGATAGGCGTGTCATAGACAATGCTGTTCTTCGGACGACGCAGGCGCAATGCGGCAAATAAGTCGTTACCCCCGATACGTAGCGCAAATACTGGCTGACTAAAGGCTTCTTTAAAAGCAATCGCCAGCTCTTGATTATGATGCGGATTGAATAATGCAGCCGTTTCGAGCGTCGGCATCAGCAGATGGTCAGCATTGAGGTTCTGACAGGCCATGCGCCAATTGGATAAGCTATACATATCGACCTTTGGCATGACAAAACCATCGATAAGATCAATATGAGCATAGTCAGCTAATTGCTGTAGCATCATCGGACTACGCGGACGTATAAAAACCAGTGGACGTGTTGGATGCTGAGTATGAATAGCAGCAGCTCGCGATGGATCATTGATGCTATTGACATGCTCAGCCCACGTACCCAGCAGCGTGCGCAAACGCTCAAGCGCCAACTCCACATCCTCATGACTGACGGCATCTTCTAAACAGATAATAATACTATTGATCGTTGGTAGTTTGTCACGCTTAATCACTTGCCAGATGTCTTGGCGAGTGGCAGGCATATAGAGGCTCGCCCCTAGTTGGTAGGGATGGTGCGTGTGCGGTCTGACCATCGCATGACGCTCAGTAATCAGATGCGCATAAGACAGGGTATCATAGGACTGAGTGTCAAGGTAAGTCGCTGACTCGTTGTTTGTTATATCTGACATAATTGGCATCATAAATAGAGTGTAAAGGGCAAGCGTTCAATCGCGCTAGTGGTGCTCAAGCCAAAAGCATTAACTGTCTTTGGCTCGTTGCTTGATAAGGGTGATGGCTTGATAAGGGTGTATTTTATCACCTAATACCTCAATAGTGATGCCTCGCTGCGCACATAAATGACGCAGTAGTGCGGTATCGGGATGCGCCGCGGTCGCGAGCAATATACGCTCTGGATCGCGGCGTAGTATCGCGCGCGTCGCCTCGGCGATAGTCGGCTTAATACGGTTGCGATTGGTAATGTCATAGTCCGTGGCGAGCGCATCTATTAATGCTGCCGTCTGGTAGCGCGGCTGCTGATAGGTTGGCAAATGCTCTGGCAGCATAGTCAATGAGCGTCTGGCTGCATCAACATGATCGATAAATGCCAAACTATGATCTGCGTCTATCAAATCCTCATAAAAGACACTGCGGTGTAGACCAGATGACGGCTCGGTGTATAAGCTGCGTGAAATCAGTCCTGATACGGTACTATTTAACAAACCCGATGGAATTAACCAATCTTCCGCGCTCGCGGCGAGCCAAGCAACGCCCGCCGGATCGGCAAGGGTCAGTAGTGGAATGACATCAGCACCTTGATGAAAAATATTGGCAAAGCTGGTGTGAATGGGATCGCTAAATGTCTCTAAGCTACGAGCAAGCTCCTTATAAATCGCGCCTTTACCTGTCCAGCCATCGACAAATACAATCGGACTGTTTGGGTAAGCGTCAAGCAGCATTTGCAGCGCCACAGGATCTAGCCCGCGATCACGAATGATACTGATGCCATAATGTATACTTGGCAAATGATAGCTGCTATCTGTGTCAGATAACGCACGCTGCAATAGCACACCAATCGGTAGACCTGCCCGTACCAAGCTAATCAAGACTAGCGGATGCTCGTCACTGACATCATGACAAAAGACATGATGTAGGGTATGCGCTAAGCGTGCGATATCAGTTGCGGCTCTCTTACCACCTTGCGCTAGTGCCTGTTGGTATAGCTCTTCATGCATCGCGGTAGGCGCTTGCTCCAAGGTCAACATATCAGAGTAGTGACGTTGCCCACTTTGAATGAGTGCCTCTTTTTGACTGACGGGCACATCAGCAACAGCGTCTTTATCGACGATATCGAGCAGGACGGTCACATCGCTGGCAAGGTAGCTACCTGAGCCGTAATTGTTTAGATTGGCTCTGTTGGTCTGTATGTTAGGTAAAGTCATAGTATGAATAATAGCACTCGTGATGATAAAAGAGAGGTTCTGTGTCTGCTTTTTGGCTGATTTTCTGGGCTGATGTTCTAGCCCAAATAATTAGACAGATGGCTAAGGCTGATACTGCTCATGCATCTGACCGCGGCTTGGCATACCGTACCAGTCAAGCAGCTGCAAAAAAGGCAAGTCTGCTAAGCTATCACCAAAGCCAAAACTGGGACGCTGATGGTCTAAATGATTGTCTAATAAAAACTGTACAGCATGGCGCTTGTGTACCGCGTGCGGTAATATCGCTAGATTATTGGCATTCACATGCACATAAAAATCTTGCTCAAAATCGCGTATTAACGTGGACAGTTTTTTGGCCAGTTCAACTAATGCTTGATGGTCTTTTTGCGCGTGTTTGATCGCTAGATAAATCGTTAATTCTTCATTTACAGACCCATTGTTAAAGCTATCGACATGCGGCGTAAATACCAAATGACTCTGCTCATTTTTGCTATGACTAGCAAACAGCTCGCTTAGTTGGTTTAACTTATCTTGCAACGGTGCAAGCTTGCTATGCATATGTTGCTGCCACGCGCTTAGTAACTGCCCATCAGCCGTTAAAATAATGGCACCATGGGTCAATACTTGCCAACTGTCGAATGGCAGTTTCACGCGTTCGATCTCACTGCGGTCACGTGCTGTTACTACGATTAATTCAGTGCTATTGAGTAGCCAATTAAAAAAAGTCGCTTGGCGCTGACTCATAAAGCTTAGGGGCTCGTTTTGCTTATTGACTGTCGCACAAATTAAGTGTTCTGGCTCTGCAGTCGGGACTTGCCAAGCATCAATCTTGCGCTGGGTTTGAAAAAGTGTATCGTCCAAATCCATTAAGGCATAGGGTTTGATAATATCGGCGCTGGGCTTGAAAAATGGGATAGTCATGACGTCGTCCATAAACAGTAAGTATGAAAGTTAAAGAATGGTTTGAATTGTCGGACTTACCACCACCACATTATCCAAACCTTTCCACATCGCATCCACGCTATCCGTTGGTGTTTCTACACATAATACAATCAAGTCCCACTCGTCAGGGTCAACATTATAAGCAAAGTTGGTCATGCCAAGCCCATAATTATCATGAAAGCTCAGCATCGTAGTAATGGCGCCGCCAAGCGCAATTGGTGAGCGGGTTAATGCACTAAATTTCACGATAGCATTTGTGTCAGCTTTGAGGTTTTGAGATGTTGTCTCAAGCCATTCCGCCAACAAAAACGGCAACCAAACAAACTCATTGCTACCCAACACCAATATTTTTTTTGGCAATTGAGTGACATCAAAGCTGTCTTGACTATGGAAGCTTGCAAATGCAGCCTGAAAGCTCGAAAGATAGTTATTAAAGCCATCTGTGCTATTTAATGTGGGAAAACGTCCCCAGTTACCTGTAAATCCAAGCGCTTGACTACCAGCGGCAGTGGTATCAACCGATGGCATGGTGATAGGCTCTGGGTTGGGCGCGTCTGTCCATTGCCATGCGCCAGACAGTAAGTGATGGCGATGAAACTCAATACCAGTTAAGCGATCTGCCATACGCGCAGGCATAATATCATCTGTCTGCTGGTTTGTATTTTCTTGATCCAATGACCAATCAACCAAAGTCGTTAGATGTACTTGCTCTAGCTGAGTGAGCCCTGCAGCACGTAAAGCCGTGACGACATTGACACAAGTGTTGCCTGTTGAAGCTTCATCATCGACCATAATCAGCGTTTTGCTGGTAAGCAGCTGCTCTTGCGTGACGCTATCTGTACTTTGATAAATTAAATGCTGGCTGGCATGACTGTGATCTTCATTAAACGTTGTTAATAACGCTTCGGAGTTATTGTCACTATGCTGTGTGTGACGCGTAGAGTTTAGCAATAACGCATTTGGATAACGTGTTTGTAGCGCTTGATGCACGCCAGCGGATAGACCAACAGCGGTCTCTGCCATACCAATAACTAAAATTGGCTTGGGCAAATCGCTAGGAACTAAATTGGCCAAGTCAGTAAACGCATTTCGCATCGTTCTGGGTGCCACGGGGATATGACGGCCCAATACTTTGGAGACAAACAAAAACGCCCGTTTTGGATTAATACGCTGAGCAAAACCAAGCAGATCTTCTAATTGATAACTGTCGTTTTGTTTCAGGCTATTTTTGTTAGCCATTGAGTTGGTCTGATAGGTCAGATCAAGGGTGCCGCGAGGTAGGGTGATGCTGCGTTTATAGGTTTTGTTAGAAGTTATATCTTGATTTGTATCATTCATTATTTCTTGTTGTCCTATGTATTATCAGATTTTGTTTGTTGCTAGTGTTTACTTAGCTTTATGACGTACATAGAGCGTAGAGTTTACCGTTTTGGTTTCAAATATTCCGATATTTCTAATCATGCTAGAGAGTCTGGCATAACCGTAATTTTTAGGATCGAAATTTGGGTAGTGTGTTTTTATGGCGTTGCCAATCAAACCGAAATTCACCCAGCGCTCGTGGTCGGCTTTCGGGTGATCGATAATGGAAGCACGCAGACTATTTAATAATTTTGTATCACATTTTAGGCGACTCTCATTCCATGTTGACGTGACATTGCCGTTTGGTGCTACACTGGACATTGGCAATGTACCATTTTTTAGTTTAATAGAAATGACTTTGTTCACAGTACGGATGTCATATAACGCCATTGCTATAATTAATTCTGAAAACTTTGCATAGCCATATCTATCTAACTTGATATTTGTATGGTGTTGTTTAATCTGGCTGGCAAGATAAGATAAATTTGACCAGCCTTTGGCAGAATTTGGGTCTTCTTTTATCAGCTTGTTTAATATGCTAATAAGATGTGTCTGCTTTTGAAGTGCTTTGGTTGTCCATTTTTCGGGTGATGTTTTGGATTCGGCGACAGGCAGCAATGGTTTTGTCTTAGTATCAAAGCTAGGCGTGTCTTTGTGCTCGCTAATGGGCAGTGCTTTTGGTAAAGGTACTAGATCCTCCACGTAGTAAAAACTGTCACAGGCTTGTGTGAATGCTTTAACGGTCTGCTTTTTACCGAAACCAAAGACTTTGATACCATTTTTTCGTATGCGTAACGCCAAAGCAGTGAAGTCACTATCACTAGATACTAAGCAAAAACCGTCATAATGACCACTATGTAATAAGTCCATAGCTTCAATAACTAGACCAATATCAGTCGTATTTTTACCTTTAGCATAGGCGAAATGTTGTATTGGGTCGATAGCGTGTTTTAAGAGTGCTTCTTGCCAACCTTGAATATGTACATTGCCCCAGTCACCATAGACTTTTTTGCAAGTAACATTACCGATACTCTCTATCTTACGTAAAATATAATTAATGTTATTAGCTGAAGCATTATCGGCATCGATAAGAACGGCTATGTTGTTGAGTTTCATTGATATAACAGTCCTTGATTAATACCGTTTTTCTTTTGATCTTATCATTGTAGTATGTCGTTAACCCTGACAGCCAACCAGCCATAATGCACTGCGACTTTGCTTGCTCAGTTGCGGTGTGGTCAGAGGCGTGGCACTTGTCAAATCAGCCTTACTCTCCAAACTGATACAAGCGCTCGCAATTAAGGCAGATAATAACTGAAATTTCACCGCGTAGTTCATGTTTTGGGCGTGTTCATGAACGAGACTGGCAGTCACCATGCCGATGACCTCACCGGTTGGTAGTAGTAAAGGACTACCACTAGAGTCAGGCTGAATGGGTGCGGTAAACTGAAGATAACGAATATCATCGTTTAAGCCCGTTAGCCCTGAGATACAGCCTTGTGTGACTTGTAGTTGACTGCTTAGCCCTGATAATGGAAATCCTAATGTAGTAATGGTCTCACCCAATATGTCACTGCATTGCTGTGCCAATGGTATATGGCTGGGCAGGGGGTCACTGACTCTGATAATAGCGGAGTCGCTACCGATATCACTGAGCACGACTTGTGCCTCGCGATCAGGCTGACCTTGCTGGCGTATGCCAATCATTTGAGCGGACTCAATCACATGATAGCAGGTGAGCAAGTGGTGCGGATCAATGGCAAACGCCGTCCCTGTCCATGTCTCACCTGCCTGCACGTGAAGAGGCGGACGCATTTCATTGTGAGGGCAGGCTTGCTGTTGCTGTGCTGCTTGGATACGTGCATGTGTGTTGGGTGGACGAACATCAAGACTGACTTGTACTCGCTGCTCAAGACTCGTCAAACCTTGGGTCGAAGCTTCGCCAAGCGCCCGACATTTAAACTGTCCATTCCGCTGATATATCTCTAGTATAATCGCAGCTTTGACGTGGCGTTCGCGCGCTGTAAAGTCGTAGCGAAGTGCGCCATCATTCAGTGTCAGGCAAACATTGCTTAGCTCAACCGCAGGCAAGTTCAGGCTAGGCTCATCGTAAGCATAAGCAATCAGCTGTAAAAAATGCACACCTTGTTGCTCAAACAATTTGGGTAGATTAAGCTGCCATTTGCTTGGGTTATTGGCATCATCTATCGTTGCCCAGTCTTTGGGCTCATGTAAATAAGCAGGGCTACAAACAGCCTGACGATTGGCATCTAATGGCAACCAAAGTAGCCCAAGCTGCTGTCCAAACTTAAGCGGAGAAGTGCTAGAAAATGCGACCGAGCAGCGCACGTCTGCGATAACAGCATTAGCGCCTAACACGAGTGTGGTCTGTGCTGTCATCGTCTACCTTTTATTGGATATATACTCGGTTGTCAGTCGTTCTTTATGTTGCCTGCTTATTTTTACTTATTCAGCAGTATCTTCAATTTTTACGCCTACCATAATGGAGCGTACTTGACAGGGTGTTATTTGTTGCATGATATCAGCCAGTGTTGGCTTATCAGTTAGACCAAGCCAATAGCCAAATCCGACCTGTGTCAAATCCACATCGCTATGCGTTGTGTAACCAATACCACCAGAGGGGCGACTATTGATCTCAAGCACACGGTGCTGACCGTCATCATCAGCTTTGGTCTGCACACTGACGATACCGTCACAGCCAAAGGCTTTAATCAATGGAATCACCACATCCATGACGGATTGCTCATAGCCGATATGCTGGATTTTGCCGGTTTTATAGCGCGTGACGGCGGCCAAGACCTCACCATATTCACAAACCACATCAATAGAGTATTCCTGCCCTGATAGATAAGGCATAAGCAGCATAGGAATAGGGCGCTCACGTACCATTAGACTGTTTTTATAAGCGTGCATAAACTGCGCGGTATTGATTTTTTTCTCTTCGGTAAAGTACAAATGCTCAAAACTATCGTAGTGTTCATCAGGTTCTTTACCTGAGTCCAAGCGCCAAAATCCTTGAGCAAAAATACCAACAACTGGTTTGACACATAGGGGCTGATGACCGTGTTCGGCAAGTAATGCTTCCAGCTCTGTCACATTATCAAAGCGCCAAGCATCAGCGACAGGAATATTATGATGATGGCATTGCTGCATAAAGGCAAATTTATCTTCGATCGACTCTAGTGCTGCTACGCTGGTTGCGCCTGTAAGCAAACGAATACCAGCGGCATCAAACGCCTCACGATGCGCTTCATAATCGACCCCATTGCGCCCCGTTAATAATACTTTAACGTTGTGCTCTTTGGTATGTTCCAAGACAAATTGCCAGCGAGGTATAACAGGCTCAGTTATCTCTTGCGCCTCATCCTCTATGGCTGCTTTTTCTGGATATGGTTCGCGATAGACCCTATCAGCAAATTCAAAAATCTCAGGTCGGTTATGACGGTGTGAGGCAATAATATTAAAGGGGTTGTTCGATTTGCTTTTTAAGTTCTGCAAACTCTCTAACATATCGCGCTGGCTGGATTGACCCTCAGCTAACCAAGCAGCTATTGATGTGGAGTGGACGCTATCGTTAGCAAGGTTATTCATAGTTCTCTCAGCGTTACTGTTATATATAGGGGCAGATGAATGGGCCGATATAAGGATCTTTTGGCAGCATATATTATATACAAATGGCACAGGTTATAAATGCTCCTGATGAAATAGGCAAAAGGATTTGTAAGAGTGATCTTGTAGCTAGTAGCGCAATTGCTCGGTTTAAAATGTTCATAATATTCATGCTACTATATGACGATAGTGAGCATGCCAATGACAACAACGACAACATAATAAAGAATCTAAAGGACGTATGATGAAACAACCTCAGCAACTGATCGCAGGTGCCAATGCACCATTACCAACTGATAATATTAGTGTTCGCATCTTAAGCCAAAACGCCATTGATTGCGCCGCTTATCGTCTGACGACTGATGGCAAAGTACGCGGCGATGGTGACATGATATTTTATGGTCAGAAACGTAGCGATGATGGCAATGTTAGTTTTCGCGGTCATGACAGTGACGGATTTTTTGATATCAATCTGCTTGCGCAGCCTGCGAGTATTGAAAAAATCGCTTTGGCATTCTCTAGCGCGCAGACATTGGCACAAGTCGGCGATGTCGATATTCAGGTACTACAAGGCAGTCAGGTATTGATGACTTGTCAGCTGAGCAGTGCTGGGCGTAATGAAAAAGCCATTATTTTGGCGGAGTGTTATCGCAGACAAGGCAACTGGAAGTTTCGCTTTATCGCGCAAGGATTTAATGGCGGCTTGAAACCGTTGTCGGAGCACTTTGGCGTTGAGATTGCTGATGATGCGCCAGCACCCCAAAATACAACGCAAAATCAGGCTCAGCCGATTAATACGCAAAAAGCAGACAATACCTCTCAAGCGAGTACTCCGCCACCGATTCCTGCGACCCCGTCGGTCAACCTAAACAAAATCACTTTAACCAAAAATCAGTCCAGCATCAATCTGAAAAAGCGCGATGATTTTGGCAAAATCTCAGTGAACTTAGACTGGAACCAACGTTCAGATGGTAATAAGTCAGCACCCAAGAAAGGCCTATTGGGTGATCTGTTCAAACAGCATCAATCAAGCGGTATCGATCTAGATGTTGGCGCGATGATTCATCTAAAAAACGGCGAAAAAACCCTGATTCAAGCACTGGGTAATCGCTTTGGTAGCCTGCAATCAGCGCCTTATGTATGCCTGCGAGCCGATGATAGAACGGGGCAGGTGAGTGGCGGTGAGTGGCTTGATATCAATGGTAAGCAGTGGTCACAGATTGAGGAGGTATTTATCTTTGCCTTTATTTATGAGGGCGCGCCAAACTGGGAAAAAACCGATGGCGTCGTGACCATTCATGTACCCGATCAGTCACCGATTGAGACCCGTTTAACAGAAGGGGCTAGTAACTTGCCGATGTGTGCCATCGCGCGTTTGGTCAATCAGCAAGGCAGTATCAATGTCGAGCGTATTAATCAGTATTTTAAAGGGCATCAGGAGATGGACAAAGCCTTTAACTGGGGATTTAGCTGGAAGCGTGGGCGCAAGTAATGGTTTGAACCATACTAATAGAATAGAAAGCCCATGAGCACAAAAGCGACTGATTAAAAAAAGCCAGCCAATCTATTGATAGACGGGCTGGCTTTTTACACACTAAGTCAATGAATCAGATAAGTCGTTATCCAATTAAAGGCTCAACTCAGTTATGCGTGCGGCGTAATTGCAGGCATTAAATCATGGAAGGTGCGACCAGACGCAGTCTCGCCAATAGCGTGCATTTTCCATTCATTGTTATGCCGATAAACTTTTGCCATCACCATAGCAGTATGTCCACCTTGCGCTGATAAGTTGTAGCGAGCTACTTCGCTGTTGTTATTGGCATTAACAATACGGCAAAACGCGTTTTCGACGGTCTCAAATGTCTGACCCGTAAAGCTATTGACCGTAAACACTAGTGAAGTCACGTTGGCTGGGACTCTTGAGAGATCAACGTTGATGACTTCATCATCACCATCACCGTCGCCAGTACGGTTGTCGCCTGTATGGACGATACTGCCATCTTTTGATTTAAGCTGACTGAACCAGATAGCATCGACCGCTTGTTTGTTTGCGTCAAACATAATGCACGAAGCATCCAAATCGATAGAATCGCCGCCGCTACCACCGCCGAATAATTTACCTAAAAAGCCACCTTTTTTGTCTTGTGGATTTTGAGCAACATCCCAGCCTAGACCCAATTTGACTTGAGTCAGCTCGCCGCCTGCTTCTTTGCTTAGGGAGATCTTCTGTCCTTTTTGTAGACTAACTGCCATGTGAGTATCCTTATAATAATTGTGAGTAAAACTGCTTAAACATAGTTCTAAAAAACGCTATAAGATATTATCTAAAAAACCACCGCCGCCGCCGCGTCCACCTGAGCTCGTTCCTAAGACACTCTGCAGCCAACCTTGATAGCTGTCACGATTGCGCGAGCAAATAATGACTTTACCGCTTCCTGAAAAGTTCAGAACCATACCCTCGCCACTGGTGACGGAATTGATGATATTGCTCATGATGCCTTTTTTCTTGCTGGTCGAGACGGACAGTTTATAATCGAGATTTGAATCCCAGCAAACCACATGACCATTATCAATAATGACATCTTTGTCTGGGGTGACCTCAATCTCAAACAATGAGCCAAAACCAGATACCACAACCTGACCTTTTCCTTGCGTCTGCATGACCATAAAGCCACCAGTATCACCGAATACCGCACCGCCCAGATTACGCTGAATATTGGCTCTGATATCAACGCCAGTTTGCGCCGCGACAAAAGCACCATCACTCAAGGTATATTGCTGTGATCCCACCTCGATGATTTGCATATCGCCATCTAGTGTGGGGGCAAGCAAACAGTCGCCTTCGCCATGGACTGCTTCAATCTGCTGTTGAAATAACGATTCATCATTGGCAAAGCGGCGCATAAGCGATTGCATCAGTCCACCTTGTAGCTTACCTTTTAGCTCAAGGTTAGACTCCATCATTACCATTGCATTGGCTTCACAATAAATTGAATCACCTTTTTTGAGATTACAATGCAAAAAAGGCTCAATAGTACCGATTAAACTGAATGTTGCGGCCATGGGGTGCAAATCCTTATTCTGATATCTTTAATAGGTGCTCTTAATGTGGGGGGAATAGACCTATGTGTTTTAGCGTTTTTATATTGATGAGCCTATTAAATTTAAAGCCATCAAATGCGTTAAAAGGGCACACTTGATGGCTCATAGGCGTTGCTATCAGAAAACTGATAGCAACGCTTGGCTCGCTAGATATTTACGTCAATTTAACGTTACACGTTTACGCCGTAAGACGCTGCTAATGGTCCAAGACCACCGCTGAAACCTTGACCGACGGCACGGAATTTCCAGTCACCGTTATGACGATATAGCTCACCAAAGATCATAGCCGTTTCAGTGCTGCCATCTTCTGATAGGTCGTAACGGGCGATTTCAGATTGACCATTATCATTTACAACACGGATATAAGCATCGCCAACTTGACCGAAGTTTTGGTTACGTGCTTGGCCTTCATAGATAATCGCACAAATGGCAACTTTGCTCACGTCAGCTGGGATGCTAGCAAGATTTATTTTGATTTTTTCGTCATCGCCATCGCCTTCGCCAGTACGGTTATCACCAGTGTGCTCAACGGCGCCATTGTCTGACTTTAAGTTATTGAAAAAGATAAAATCTTGATCGTTACGGACTTTGCCTGCTTCGTTGATTAAGAAGGCAATAGCGTCCAAATCAAACTCTTGACCGTCAGTTGCGCGTGGATCCCAGCCTAAACCAACTGTGATGTTGGTTAAACCTGGTGCTTCTTTTGATAAGTTTACGTTGCCGCCTTTTGTTAAGCTAATAGCCATACAAATACCCTTTGGATTAATAATTAAGTGGATTGGGTCGAAAAAATAAATTAAAAGTTGTGCAGTGACTGATATGAAAGGGCAACTGGTAAAGAACCTAGCTGTATACCACGTTCTGCATATCATTACGTTTTACTATACTAAGCGTTTGCTCACTAAGCAAGGCGTATTTTGTGCGCTTACTATATGCTTACTATATGCTTACTAAGCGACATAATAACCCTGCATTTTTGATACTTTTTAATCATCTTAGCAATAGTGGTTAACGTATTGTTATGCAAAGGTAAATTATTTAATGACTGTTTCCTTTGGATTAAGCCATAGAATGAAGAGAAACCTACCCTAGGTTGCAAAGACATAACCAAAAAAAGCGGGTCGTACCAGATATGTTGGTACGACCCGCTATAAGCTTGACAACTCAATAAAATTTAAACGTAATATTGTACTGAATAATCCATTAATAAAAGTATTTAGATAAAGGTTTTATTCGGCAAAAACCGACCAGCCTGTTTCTTGTACAAACAGCTCTAATGCTTTCAACCCAAGCTTGGAGTTTCCGATATGATCCAGCCCTGGCGACCAGACAGCGATAGAGCCTTTGCCGGGAGCTATGGTCAAAATACCGCCACCAACCCCACTTTTACCAGGCAAACCGACGCGATAGGAAAACTCACCAGACCCATCGTAATGACCGCACATCATCATTAGCGAGTTAATCCTTCTTGCGCGGTGCTCGTTAATTACACGTACCCCTGAGTGCTTATCAACTCCGTTAGAGACCAAATATAGACCAGCGCTGGCTAATTGCTGGCAATTCATCTCAATCGAGCATTGATGAAAATAAACCCCAACACCTTATCTACATCGTGCTTGAGACGACCAAAGGATTTCATAAAGTACGCAAGCGAGGCGTTGCGGTCTTTGTGCGCCATCTCAGACGCTGCCACTTTGTGGTCAAAACGGATGGACTCATCGTCCGTAATAAAGTGCACAAACTGTAGAATCTCAGCCAATATTTCTCTAGGTTCGTACCCATCATGATCGCATCGACCACCGCAATGGCACCAGCATTGATGAATGGATTGCGTGGTCGACCAGTTTCATGTTCTAGCATGACGATTGAGTTGAAAGGATCACCTGAGGGTTCACGACCAACGTGTGTCCAAAGCCCATCGCCCAATTTGCCAAGTGCGATGGTTAGAGTAAATATCTTGGAGATACTTTGGATCGAAAACAGAGTGCTCGCATTGCCCGCTGTATACATCTTTCCGTCAGGTGTCGCTACTGCAATACCAAACTGGTTTGGATCTACATGGGCCAGTTGCGGGATATAGTCCGCTACTTTTCCACGATCGGTTTCAAGTGCCATCTGTGCGGCAATATCATCAAGAATCTGTTGCATAGTGCTTGAAGGGTCTCATTTTTGGTGAGCAATTAAAGGACGAAGATTCTAACCGAATAACGTATAGTAGTGATGAAAAAATTGTATGTGAAGCAAAATACGCATGTATTTTAGCGATAGGTAAGGATTCGCTGTGTGACTCATGCCTGCCATTATAACGCAAAAAAGCAGGCCATATCTGATGATACGACCTGCTCAAAGCTATACAGCATCATGCGAACAACAGGTGCTAATTAAGCCTTGCTGCTTCCGCTTTACGATGTTTCAGCGACGCCCATAATGCAAAACCAATAAAGGCAATACCGATAAGACCAGTAATAATTTCTGGTACATGGAACTTCACTGACAACAGCATAATGATGGCTAAGGCACCGATGGCGTAATGTGCGCCATGCTCAAGATAAATAAACTCATCAAGCGTGCCTTTGTCTACCAAGAAGATAGTCATCGAACGTACGAACATCGCACCAATGGCAAGACCAAGCATGATAACAATGACATCATTGGTAATGGCAAATGCGCCAATCACACCATCGAAACTGAATGAAGCATCGAGGATTTCTAAGTATAAGAAACCAATGATACCGCCTTTCATGATAGCGCTGGTTGCGGCTGCGCCACTTCCTTCGTTTTCTAAGTCTTCTTCGAGATCACCTTCTAGCATACCAGAGACAACCTGTACACCAAGGTATACTAGAATGCCCCAAACGCCAGCAATGAGCACAGCACTTGACTGCTCTGCACTGGCCCATGATACCGCAATCATTAAGACGATAAGCGCAACAAATACGCTCATCGCATCGACTTTGCCTAGCTTGACCAAACGGCTCTCAAGCCAGTCAAACCAATGGACATCTTTGTCATCAAAAATAAAGTTCAAGAAAACCAATAGTAAGAAAATACCACCAAAGGCTGAGATTTCAGCATGGTGCGCCATCAATCTGGCTGAGTATTCTTGAGGATTGTTCAAGGCCAAATCGATCACTTGCATCATACCAAGGTCAGCGGTAACCGCAACGATGACAATAGGGAAGACCAAGCGCATACCGAATACCGCAATTAAAATACCCACGGTTAAAAATATCTTTTTCCAAAATTCGTCCCAGCCCTTAAGGACTGAAGCGTTGACCACCGCGTTATCAAAAGATAACGAAATCTCCATGACGGCCAAAATAGCGGTAATCGATAGCGTGGTTATCATCCCACCCATACCGCCATGTGAATATCCCCACCATGCCGCTATTGCTAAGGCAATGATTGTGAAGATAATATCTAAATAAAAATGTCTCATGACACATCCTATCTGGTTGCGTAAAGCTGGTCTATTATAGACACAAGCCGCAAAAAAGTGGTTATTGCTAACCACTTTTTATGCATAATTTTAAACGAAACGTAAAGCATTACTAGTCATTGGGGCATTAAAAATTGTGACTATTTGCAACGATGCTCGCTTGATATCTTGGACGTGATAATCGGAA
Source organism: Psychrobacter sp. CR212 (assembly GCF_059693765.1). NCBI lineage: Bacteria > Pseudomonadati > Pseudomonadota > Gammaproteobacteria > Moraxellales > Moraxellaceae > Psychrobacter > Psychrobacter sp. CR212. The sequence goes on from NZ_JCATIF010000001.1 coordinate 690,657, forward strand.
TGGCTGATAGCCCAAATGCCAATAAAAATAAGGCTCTAGATATCAACGCCGTACTGATGACACATCGCCTGTAAGCCACCTGAATAACCTTGACCTACCGCGCGGAACTTCCATTCACCGTTATGGCGATATACTTCACCGAATACCATGGCTGTCTCAACAGAGTAATCTTCTGCTAGATCAAAACGTACCACTTCAGTACCGGTTTCTTCGTTAACAACGCGGATAAAGGCATTGGCTACCTGACCGAAGTTTTGGTTGCGAGTAGCAGCGTCATGGATAGTCACCGTCACGACTACTTTATCAACGTCAGCAGGTACTTGGGTTAAGTTTACTTTGATAACTTCATCATCACCATCGCCTTCGCCAGTACGGTTGTCACCTGTGTGCTCGACCGCGCCATTATCAGATTTCAGCTGATTATAGAAGATAAAATCATGGTCGCCGCGCACTTTACCTGCACCATTTAGCAAAAATACGCTGGCATCAAGATCGAACTCAGCACCAGAGGTGGCGCGCTCATCCCAGCCTAGACCGATTAGTAGCTTGGTCAAATTTGGATCAGTTTTCGTTAGCGATAAGTTACCGCCTTTGTTAAGTGATAGAGCCATAGTGTTATCCTTATTATTAGACGTTAGAGATTTAATGACATAAAAGGCGATGCTTACGCTATCACTGCGCAAATCCATCGCCTAGTAATGCTCTATCATAACAACAAAAAATGACCCAATCAAAGCCGATTGGGTCATGGTTATATTTCATATACATTGGCCAAAAAACTTAAGTTTCAGGCAGTTACGTTACTCATTATAGCTACCTTGTTCATGGCATTTGCCAGTATAGCAGCATTGCTCACTCATAAATGCTTATCTATAGACTCTGACGATGACGAATCTCAAAGCTTTGATGAATAGGTTTTTTGATATTAAAATCAAAGCCGATCGTCTTTTGGGTGATATTAATAATATCGTAGCGCTCGACTAACTGCTCATCTAGCTCAAAGCGAGTGAAGTTATTAGAAAAATACAAGACGCCATCAGAGGTTAAGCGGTTCATGGCCCGATTGATCAGAGCTGCATGATCACGCTGCACATCAAAGGTGCCTTGGAACTTCTTCGAGTTTGAGAACGTCGGTGGATCAATAAAGATAATATCAAACTGCTCGGTATTGTCCTTGATCCACTCAAAAATATCGGCGGCAACGAATTGATATTTATTGCGGCTGACGTCTAGACCGTTCAAGGCAAAGTTTTGTTTGCCCCAATCTAGGTAATTCTGTGACAAATCAACGCTCGTGACTTTTTTGGCACCAGCAAGTGCAGCATGGACACTCGCTGTACAAGTATAAGCAAACAGATTCAAGACAGATTTGCCGTGACTGTTGTTTTTGATTCGGGCGCGCATATTACGGTGATCGATGAACAGACCCGTATCTAGATAGTCGGTAAAGTTAACGTAAAAATAAGCACCATCTTCGCGGGCGACATGAAACTTGCCGCGTTTTTCTGTGGTGTTCTGTTTACTGTACTGATCGTTACCAGACTGACGGGCACGCGTTTTGATAAAGATTTGCTCACGATTAATATCAAACACTTCACGGATACCCATCAGCGCGAGATTAAAGCGTTTTTTGGCTGTTTCAGGTGGAATAGTCTTAGGCGGTGCATACTCTTGCACGTGGGCATAATCGCCGTATAAATCGATAGCAACCTTGAAGTCAGGCAAATCGGCGTCATAGACACGAATGTTACTGACATTGTCTTTTTTCGCCAGTTTCTTAAGCTTGGTCAGGTTTTTTTGTAGACGATTGACAAAATCTTGTCCGTCTTCTACGTCGATCTCACGCTTTTCAAAACGGCTGACAAGATTGCCTGTCTGTCCAGCGATAAGCGTTCCGTAGCGGAAATAGACGGTGATCGCGCCATTATGACAGCGTAACGTTTTTGGTTCTTTAATCGGTAGGATATCTACTTGCTCGACACGAGCAGCCAATATGCCAAGCATTGGATCGATACCGCTGCCAGCAAAGCTGTCTTGCACAATCAGGCCAATGGCTTGATACAGTGGCTTGATCATTTCTTCATCACCCAAACGCTCACCATAAGGCGGGTTGGTAATGATTAAAGGATTACTCAATCGACCGGCATCCACGAGCGGTTTTAGGGCGCTACCAAGTTCATCAAGCGCACGCTGTTCGATGTCTAGTAGCGGAAGCAAATCTTGAAGTCCTGCCGCGATGAGGTTTTTTTCGGTTGCGATAATCGCGCCATTATCAGCATCAAAACCCAACACAAGCGGCAGCGTATCTGGTTGCTCAATGGCAATCTCTAATGCTTCGCGAAAACGTGTCTGTGCATCCTCAATCATCTCCTGCCATAGCGTCTCGTCATGATGCTGCCACTCATAGAAGCCAAATTGATTGGCCGCTTTGTCGATACCTACAGCATAATCACAGTGCATGAGTAGCGCTTCGATAAGGAAGGTACCAGAGCCACACATTGGGTCTATTAACGCATTATAGTAAGGTGCATCGCCTGCATCGTTTTTCTTGTGCCAACCAGCGCTATAGAGTAGGGCGGCTGCCAAGTTTTCTTTTAATGGGGCTTCTGTCATAGCCACGCGATAACCACGGCGATGCAAACTGGTCCCTGATAAATCTAAATACAGCTCGGCCTGTTTGTCATTGACGGTCGCAAAAATAGAAAAATCTGGGTTTTTGCTATCGACATTCGGACGGCTGTCGTACACTTCGTTGAAGGTGTCCGCAATGGCGTCTTTGACACGTAGCATGGCAAACTGCTGGCTGACGGCAACGCGCTTATCGACAGACAGACGGATGGCAAAGGTTTGCTCTAAGCTAAACTGCTCAGTCCAATTGACGGATTTTGCCAAACCATATAGCTGCTCTGCAACATCGTATTCTGCATTGATGTTTTTGCGTTTGATGAGCATCAATACCCGCGAAGCCACACGTGACCAAAGGCAGATGGTATACAAGTCGCGTAAATCACCCGTGACGGCAAGACGACCAGTACTCTTGATTTCGCTATCAATACCGAAACTTGTCAGCTCAGTCTGCAGCGGTGCCTCAAGCCCATCGGCACAAGTAATGATAAGATCAAGCGACAATGTAGAAGAGGGTGCAGCTGCGGTTTGTTCGGTCATACGGGTACCTGTGGGCTAAATTGACAAAAGAGGCAAATAATAAAATAGATGTTTTAACCAGTAATTTTACCATAATTCACGGTAGGATGGTTCAAAGTGGCTATGTTTAAGGTGCGATAGGTTTAAGGTACGATAGGTTTAAGGTGCGATAACTAAATACATGAAAATAAGTCAGCTACTCATCCTTTGCCAATGATCCCTTTCCTGATACAACTTGAGTGGTGGTTGCAAAAGGTTTAGTCGCGATAGGGTAGTCGACGTCTTTTGGCATGAGCAGGCGCATATGTGGATAGGGCGTCGAGATATTGGCCGCATCAAAGGCAATTTTTATCTCTTCTTGTAGCACTTCTTTGATTTTGGGTATACGTGCCACGGCTGCTGGCTTGACCCAAAAACGCACGATAAAAAATACGCCATACTCTCCGATTTCGGCCACGGTCGCTGAGGTCTCAGGACGATTGAGTACTGCATCGGTATTGCTGAGTACTTGCAAAATCTCTTTGCGTGCAAGCTCAATATCATTTTCGAAGGCAATACGCACGCGTATATCGAAACGTATAAAGTTTTTGGAGGTTAAGTTAATCACTTCTGAGGAGGCGACATTAGAGTTTGGAATAATAACAGTAATATTGTCTCGAGTTAGGATATGGGTAGTGCGCAAGGCAATAAGCACCACGCGTCCCTCATTATCATTGATATGAATCCAGTCCCCAACTTGAAACGACTGCTCCAGCAAAATAGTGATACCGGCGATAAAGTTGGCAAGCGTCGATTGAGCAGCGAAACCGACAGCTAAGCCGACAATACCCAAACCTGCAACGAGCGATACGATGTCAAAACCAAATTGTGCCATCACGCTGGCGAGGCCAAGTACCAATAGGAGCACCGACAAGATATTTTTGAGCAGCTGTTCTATCGAGGCGTTGAGTCCATAATGCTGTAGGACTTTATGAATAATCTGACCAGACGACGCCCACAGTACGTAGTAGATACCAGCCCACGTACTTGCTTTTGCTGTCGCCTTGATGGTTTCTGGTTCAAAATTTATCTGACTCATGATCGCTATCAGACTGGCGACTATCCAAACGTAACGTAGCGTTGAGCGGGCAATCTTGGTACGGCGATCGTTTAAACGAATCTTAGTTTTACTTTGTCTAAGAATATAATTGGCCAACCAATAAAAAAATCCCAATACCGCAAGCAGTATTAGGATCTTTATGCCAGTGCTAGCAAGCTCTACTGCTTGAGAAGACCAGTTGAGTGTCTCTTCGTCTATAGAGCCACCAAGCGCAAGGTAGAGGCTAGTATGCAGGTCACGAATGATTTCTTTAAAAAAGTCGGTAACACTAGCGATTGGCATTTTTTCGTCCATGCAGGGTGTGTTTATACAAGGTTTGATAAATGAGGTGTCCGGTCACACGTCACCTCAAGTTGTCTAGTCAATCAAATATAGCATGAGTGATGACTAAGCCTAACTCTATTTTTTAGAGCAAGGCCTAACTGTAAATTAAAAATTGTCTTCTTGCGCGTCTTGAGATTGATAGGGTATCTCCATTTTGTCCTGCACATCACGGAGTGCCGTACGCAGTCCTTCTAATATCGTAGGGTGATAAAAAGGCGTGTCAAGCATCTCTTTAATGCTCAAGTCATTGGTAATCGCTGTGGCTAATATATGACCGATATACTCGGCATCAGGGCCCACCATGCTCGCGCCTAATATTCTGTCGGTTTTTTTGCAGGCATAGATATGTAGCAGACCACAATTAACGCCCATCACACGGCTGCGCCCTTGGTTGTCAAAACTGACGCGACCAATCACAAATTCCAGCTCAGGGTCTTTTTGGATCTCGGGTAGAGACATTCCGACATTGACGATTTGCGGTGAACAAAATACGATAGAAAATGGGGTGGCGGGCGGGCGAATATAAGCATCTTCGGTATTTTCACAGACCATGTTGCCAGCACTATAGCCCTCATCACTCGCTACATGCAGTAGAGGAATGTGAGCATTGGCGTCTCCAACGATATAGATATCTGAATCACCAATTTGCCCTGTTTTTTTACTCAACTTTTTCGGGCGGTTTTTGTCATCAAGCTCAACGCCTAAGTGTTCGACACCCAACTGCTTGATGTTGTTGCGGCGACCAGTCGCGACCAAGACACAGTCGCCTTGCCATTGTCTTGACTCACCAGCACTGTCTTCATATTCAATAAACGCAGTTTGAGTGTCTTTATTTACGTTTTGACCCACATCAGTAATCTTGCTTCCCAAGTGCATGGTAAGCTCATGACTTAAGCACTCGATGGCTTTTTGGTTGATGTCATTATCCTTGAGACCAGCAACCTGTTTGACTCGGTTGAGTAGCGTAACCTCTACGCCCAAGCGCGTAAATGCTTGTGCAAGCTCTAGACCAATGGCTCCTGCGCCTACTACTGCCATAGATTTGGGTAAGTCTGTAAGCTCAAACACGCTATCAGAGGTGAGCATCGTGTCACCCAGTTTATCAGCCCAACCGTCAGGTATAAAAGGTGAGCTGCCAGTTGCCACAATGATTTGCTCTGCGGCAATGAGCTCATCATTGACCTCGATTAGTCCATGCTCATTGATATGAGCACGCCCATCGATTTTTTTGTGATCAGGCCAGCTATCTACTTGTTTTTTGATGTAGCTTGCAAAATGACTGCGCTCATCACGCACGCGCTGCATCACTTGCTTGCCATCTATTTTTACCGTGGCATGAACCCCAAAGTCGCCAGAATGGTTGGCATCGTGTGCACGGTCAGCGGCTGCAATCAGCAGTTTGCTAGGCATACAGCCGACAGTGACACAGGTAGTGGTCCAAAACCCTTCATTGATAATGACGACATCGTCTTTAATTTTGCTCGCTTGGCGAAAGGCATTTTGACCAGCCGTGCCTGCACCGATAACGGCAACAGAGACGTTGCGCGTGATTTTTTGCGGTGCCTTATCAGTAGTAGTACCAGACTGTTTATTCATATGATTCTCTAGTAAGAAGGGATTATAAGCGTATGTGTTGACCAGTGACTCAGAGCCTTATATTCGCGCGTTTTATCGTTTTTGCGGCAAAAATGTACTCTGTTATAACGATCAGGTTATGGTGCCAATATGCTGAGTAGACGACTGGTGTAATCTTTGGCACGTAAGTTACGCTGTGCGTGAGTCAGCTTGCCTTCTTTATCAAATACAAATGCTGATCTCACCAGTCCCAAAGTAATATTGCCGTACATGTTTTTCTCTTTAATGACTTCAAAATACTGGCATAGCTTTTCATCAGTGTCACTGACAAGTGGGATCTGTAAGTCGTATTTATCGATGAACTTCTCATGTGACTCAACGCTGTCACGAGAGACGCCAATAATGTCATAACCTAAGTCATCAAAATCATGAAGATGTGAGGTAAATTCCGTCGCTTGCGTGGTACAGCCTGGTGTATTGTCTTTAGGATAAAAATAGAGAATAAGACCTTTGTCGGTATTGGCAACCATCTCTTTGAGACTGATCTCATCATGGATAAAGTTTCCGGCAAGTTTGCGTACGATGGTCACTGGAAAGTCGGGTAGGTTGATCGTTTCTGTTGTTGGTTTTGCCATGGTAAAATCCTTATTGATTTTGGTTATGTATATTGGTTTTTTTGATGGTTTAGATAGGGTTTTATTTATCGTCTTCTTATTATAGGCAGATTGGTAGCAATAAATAATCAGTTTTACACTTTGCTCATCCATTGGTAACAAAAAATACTGGCAATGGCCAGTATCTTTCAACTCTATTTTTTCTTACATCAAAAAACAGCGTTCAATAAAAAATACTGCAAAACCCTTTAAAAACCTTGATATACGGACGTTTTAGCTATAACATATCTAACAACGTACAACATTATGCCACGATATAAAGCATTTTAAATGGCTACCAAAATGGCTACCAGCATTAACAAAATGGCTACCAAGTTGGCTACCAAGGTAAAGGCAAAGGGATATGACCACAAAAGCGATAAAACTAGACTCACAAATTCAAAAAGCCACCAAGGACACAATCCAAGCTGGCAAGACTGTTAGCTATCCAATCGCTGGCTATAAAGGTCTAGAAGTACGGATAAGACCACATAAGAACGGCTTAGATGCTGCAGTGGATTTTAGACATAGATACAGCCACCCAATAACAAGCAAACGCCCTTACATGACGCTAGGACAATACCCAGCGTTAAGCCTTGCTGATGCTAAAGACATGTACAGAAACAACATGACACTACTAGCTAAGGACATAGACCCTTTAGAACATAAAGAATTAGAAAGACAAAACGAGTTGCTAGATAGGCTCAACACACTAGATCACTTCATTAGCGAGTGGCAAGAATTACAAGCCAGCAAAAACCTAAGCCCCAAAACACTATATAACAATCAAGTGTTGTTAAAGCCTATTCAAAAGCAGTTAGGGCATATGAGGGTTACAGAGATAGCACCTAGCATGGTCATAAAGTTTATAACTGACATACAAAAGACAAGCCCAGTCAAAGGCCTACAAGTAAAAATACTGTTAAAAAGTATTTTACAGCTAGCCAAAAAACATAGGGTGATTGAGTACAACCCAGCCAGTGACCTACAAGGCACGTTAAAGACTCATAAAGCTGTTCACTACCCATCATTAACAGACCCCAAAGAATTTGCCGAACTGCTAAGAGATATTGAGCAGCTAGATGATGCAAGCCAGCTATACAATAAGTACATATTACAGCTACTAGCCCTTACCTTTACTCGCGTAGGTGATGCTTGCGCTATGCAATGGGCAGATATTCATTGGTTTAAAAAACAATGGGAGCTTAAGCCGCAAAAATCAGGCACTAGGGCAGATATGGTAGAAAGCATGGTAATACCACTAGCACCGCAAGCCATAGCTATATTGGAGCAGATGCAAAGCATGACAGGTGATAGCAAGTATGTATTCCATAATCCAAGGCGTAGAACTGAGCCTTACCACCATACGCAAGAAATAAATAAAGTATTAAACAGTGATCTAATGAATAACGGACAAGGCTATAAAGGTATTCATAGCCCACATGGATTTAGAAGTAGCGCAAAAACCATGCTAATGGAAAGGCTAGGCTATGATGAACTGATAACCGAACTGGCACTAGGTCACCGCATGCTTAACGCCTATGGCACTGCATACAATCGCATGACTGGACTAGAGCAGCGAGCCGAAATGATGACAGCATGGGCCAACTACTTAGACGCTATCAAAGCTGGCAAGTTTGATAATGTTATTCATGCTGATTTTAAGAAAGCAGCCAAACAGAACCACGGCTAAAACCTAATCAACAAAACCGCCAAAGGAGATCGACACAATGAATGATATTAACCATGAAAGCACAATTGCTATTAACGCTTTTTGTCTAGATGACTTGCATACAGACATGCTTTATCAAGTCGAACGCATAGAGCACGTTATCGCAGTGGCAAGGCTGGCAAGTGAAAGCAATGACACAGCACAGTTAAAAGGCGCTATTAATATGATGATAGACAGCTTAAGCAATACGTCTGCAATGATACAGAACGACCATGAAAGCATGACCCATTTAATCAATGATAGCGCAGTTATTAACCCCAAAATTGGAGCATAAGCCATGATGATTTTAGATGCCAAACCAACACGCCAGCAATTAGATGACCGCTCATTTTGGGATAATCTACCGCCAGATGGTGCAGAATATGACGGCTTTGAATACTCACCTTGTTATTCTATTTTACAAGATGGTGAGCCTATCGACTTTAAAACAGATGACGGCAAAACATTAATGAACTCATTCCCTTATGAGTTGGCAGTTACAGAGATGCAACGCCTATCTAAAAAGCATGACAATATCACTTTAAAGATAACTGGCTATTATGAAAGCCTAGTAAGACGCGATAGACGATTAACAGCATAACCCTATCTAGCGGATAACACCGCTACAATGACCATGCAAGGCTAGGACTAATTACCCGAACGCCAGCCATTTCATGCCTTAGGCTGGCATGCCTTGCACCTATTCTTATTAAGGTATGAATGACAAGTAAGGCATGGTTATGGGATTGATGGATAAGCCAAAAAGTGATTTTGAAGAAAATTATATTTATATAGATGACTTTATTCTATATCTATCGTTTAAATTAAAAGAACCAGTTGAAACCGTTGTTTCATGGCTGCTTTACAATGGTTTTGATAAAGATATAAATTCCTATGAAGCTGATAAGCATTATCGAGTTTGCAAAGGCATGCAAGTTGATGCAATTGATAAAAATATAGATGAACTTTTTAAACAGATAAGTATAGATGGATATTTTATTTATATGGAATATTTAGACAGCTTTGATCTTTACTATGAAGTTAAGGACGCGCCAAGCTATGAAGAATATCAAGATGTAAATAATAAATTTTATTTAAAGCTTAACGATTTAGAAAAACTTGAATACATTAAACCCTTTAACCTAAGCTTTAGTGAAGCCCGTCTATATAACTATACAGTCTATATATGTGACTCAGTTACAGCAAATTTAGTCGATATGAATAACGATATGTCTGTAAGAGTTTTTAAAAGGATAGAAACTAGCCTATCTGAATACGAGAAGACAAAAAATTCTCCTAAAGATAATAATAGTTTTAAGAAGCTTATACGACTGGATCATGAAAAACTTCAAGCAGCATTTAAATTCATTACTGGTGAGGAGCCTTTACCAAATGAAAATAAAGAAACTAAGCAAGAAACAGGAACCCATGATAATGAGCCGATAAATAGCAGATCACAAGATAAAAAGTTAATAGCTATTTTAGCCTTACTACTTGCCAGCAAATCTAATGTTTATACTATTGGTGACAACAAACCAAATGCTACTCAAATCAGCAAAGCTATTTATCAATTCGCAATTGATGACTTAAAGATAGCTGATGAAGACACAAATGGCCTAAAAGCCAACATAGCTAAAATCAGTGCGTCTATTCAGGAATATACGGATATTCTCTATAAACAACCGCTGAAAAAATCTTAACTTTAACTTTAATTAATTAACTTTAATTTTTAACAACACCCCACACCGCACAATAAGCCTTAACAACTTTCATCAACTGAATAGGAGTTAAGGCAATGCCTAACACTACCCACACAGCACCCACCAACAAGCTAAACCTAGCTTATCTATTAGCGAACCCAAAAGAGCTTTATCAGGTTAAGCAAATAGCCGATGTATTCCAAAAACACCCTGAAACCATTAGACGCTGGATCAAAGCTGGCACGATAACAAAGCCGTTATCTATCAATGGCGTTTACTACTTCAAAGGTAGCGACATTGTGGACTATCTAAACGCTACTAATGAGGGGGCTTAATCATGGATAAGCTAAAACGCACCCAAAACCAAATAATCAAAGATCACCTTTTAACTGGTCAATCAATTACACGCTGGCAAGCTATCGAGCTTTATAAGATAGCCACGCTACCCACTCGCATTAACCAGTTAGAAAATACAGGCTTAACCATACAGCGCAAGCGAGTAAGTAAAGACGGCAAGCATTGGAACGTCTATTGGATTGATACCGATAATCTAGCTAATGGGGTGCAATCATGAGCCAATCAAACGACATATTAGAACCGCGCCTAGTGGCAGTAGATAGTTATTACTTGTCTGTCATTAATGACCGCATACAAGACCTATCAAACGATGCTGAGAGCCTAGCAATGGCGCTTGGTGCGATCAGTACCGATGATGACGCAAGCAAGGGCGTAATAGTCGCTGTAAGGTCTGCCTTACTTGCTAATAGTGAACTGGCAACCACTTTAAGCGAGCAGATGGACGGGCTTATCTTACTACCTGAAATCAAGGTGAATGACTATGAGTGATGACACGTTTATAAATGAAGTCATGGACAGGTTAAAAGACAAAGGCGTGCTGATGATACCTGATGACTTTATCGACCAGTTAATCACTACCTTACACGCCAATGTGACTGCCATTAACAGCCTGATAGAGATAGTAGAGGTAGAAAACCAATTACTAGCTTTACGCTGTGCAATACCAACAGGCAGCCGACAAGTCGACTCACTCAAAGAGCTATCCAAACGCATAGCAGAAATCGCTTTCAACGTGGAGGACGTAAGAAATGAGCAAAGATAACAAAACCAATCTAAAAGCCGACCACGGGCAGCATAGAGAGCGACAGAAACGCAAAGCCAATGACCGCGCTTTCATTATTTCTATGTCAGCAATGATTTGCTTGTTCGTGTTGTTATTCATACCTACTTGCCAGCAAGAAAAAGAACAAGGGGTGACTTATGAGCAGCGATAACGCCAAAACCTTTTTAGATGCTCAACTTGCCTATGCTAAATCAAAGCAGGGCAAAGAGCAGAAAAGGCGCGATAAAGAGATACAACGCTACCACCAAATCAAACGGGCAGCGGACAAGATACAGCGATCATATGATGATGACTGCATGGAGGGCGACCAATGAACGCAGCACAAACAGACAGCAAAGAAAAAGCCCATGCGGACAACATGGGCAGTTTCATTGGCTATATTGCTGATATTGAAAATGCGACACCTGAACAACGCGCACTAGATGACAGTATTAGCCAGTTAGACGGCTTACAAGATGGTTTAAACCTACCAACCAATCATATAGATAATACACGTTATCTACACGATGATATTAGCATGAGGGGTGGCAATAGCAAAGGTGAAAGACTACCCAATACTAAAGGCAGGTACGGCCTTGTCATGGTCAACAATAAAGCTGAACCCGTCAACATAGCAGCACGCACACTAAACAGCGATGACAAGCCGCCTATCATATCGGACACCACACAAGCAGGCGCGTATGCTATTGGATCAATGAGCCGTGATAGTGACTGGTGGCTAGTGACCGGTTTAAAAGATGCTGTCACGTTATATGCAGCCCTTGCGATACTTGATAATAAAGTGACTGTGTTAGCGTGCCTTAATCAAAGTATGTTTGATATGACGTTAAGACATTTTAGTGAAGTCAAAACCATTCATATTATAGACACGGCCCAGCACAAAGACGCATTAACGAGCCGCTTAGCAGGTGTGAATGCCATTGCTCATATCACGATAGATACCATTATTAGCAGACTGAATGAAGGTGATTTGATAGGTAACCTTATTGCAGACGCGGACACTATCGACTTGTCAATATTGGCATGGCCCACACCTGAACCGTTATCAAGCGACCCAAGCAAACCGACACGCTACCCCATAGAAGCATGGGACGGACTGCTACAAAAGGTCATTAAGAAAATAGCTTACTATCAACAAGTACCTGATGCTATGGCAGGCCAATGTATTTTAGGAGCATTGGCCCACATGGGGCAGGCCCACGTTGATGCACCTATTGGCTATAAGCACATGCCAGCAAGCCTGATTTTAATCACAGAGGGTGAAAGTGGCAGCGGTAAAACGCAAGCAATGGACTTAAGCCACTACAAAATCAAAGAGTATGAGCAAAAACAGTATGAGGAATATATAACACGGTATGATGAACACAAGGCACAGCTTGCCAGCCTTAAAGGTGCTGAGCTCAAAGACTACCAAGCCAATGAGCCGATACCCCATAACCCCGAACGGCTATTCAAAGATGCCACGATTGAACCGGTACTCGATAAGTTTGTGAATGGTGAAATAACAGATGCATCATGGTCAACTGATGATGCGGCCCAATTCTTTAATGGTCATACAATGAAAGGTGACACTGCAGGCAACGCACTAGCAGCCATTACAGACCTTTACAGCGGCGGCGAAGTGAACCGGACACGATCACAAAAGAACGCTTATGCAAACCCACGCACCAAAGCCTATAACGTGCGTATGACGCTTATGCTAATGGCTCAACGTATCATCTTAGAACCGGCCTTAACTGATGACATGATGAACCAGCAAGGCTTTTTAGCAAGGGCCTTAATTGCTTGCCCTAACAGCTTGCAAGGTTATAGAACATGGGACGATATAGAGCGCAGGCAGCAAAGCCCATTTATGGACAGCGACCTACAAGCTTATTGGAGCAGATGCAGCGACCTACTAGACCCCGTGGACAGTAACGCGCCCACCGATGAGAAAGGAGCACCTAAACGCTTTAAGATGAGCTGGCAAGATAAGCAGACAGAACAAGTATTCTATGAGCATATGCAGGCCATAGAGAACCAGCAAGCTAAGAGCATGCCATTAGAGTATTTAAAAGCGTATGCCTCACGTATGGCAGAAAATGCCAGCCGCATAGCCACACTGATAGCATTCTTTGATAAGCGTAAGGCTATTACTACCGATGACATTAAACGGGCTTTTATGTTGGTTAGCTACTCAACGGCCGAACGTTTGCGCTATCAAGATGCAACGCCAACAGGTGAACAAACTGACCTTGAAAAGCTAAGCGTATGGCTAATAGACAAGGCCAAAGGTAAAAACCCAGCGGTATTAAACAAGTCTTTTGTGACACAGCATGCACCCAATGCGCTAAGAGGTAAAAAGCTTAATTACTTACTTGATGATCTTGAAAGCATGGGGCATATCAGGCTAGAAAGTGAGGGCCGCCGCCGCTTAGTGTATGTTAATCCCAAACTAATTACTGATTAGCGACCAGTAAAAGCCGCTAAACTTGCTAAACTTACCTACAGCCCTTACCAGTTAAGGGCTTTACTTTAGCTGTATGACTGCTAAGCATTGCTAGACTTGCTAATCTATCGCTAAACTTAGCCAATACAGACGAACGTTAGCAGAACTATAGCAACTTTAGCGACCCTTAGCAGGTGGCAAGCTAAGCCAAACGCCTTATAAATAAAGGGATAGAGCGAACTTTAGCAACTTTAGCGACTTTTTGTAGGTATAAAACTATATTGGCAGGCGTTTATCGTCTGCTTTTTTTATGGACTGCAAAAACCTAAGGGAAACCTAAGGTTAGGCGCTCAATACTCACTTGCAAATCATGGACAGTATGTTGTCATTTGTTTACATTCAAAACAGTTTGCCGACTGCCAGCATGTTAAGAAATGTTAAGGTTTAAAAGCATAATTGTTTTTACCACATTTTACCGATTGCAAAACATGAATGGCAGCAATAACAGCTAAAAGCATGACCATCATTAGCCTACAGCGTGGCAGCCTCACTAAAACAGCATAGAGCTGTCAAACAAAATAGATAAGTCCAAAGCTGGGCATTAAGAACTTCACACCCTAGCCATGATGGCGAACCCCAAGATTACCCCAAGGCTAGAACCTGTCAAAACCTGTTATTCAAACGCGAATTAGCCAATGCCAAAACCTTATAAAACCTTACATTCAAAACCAAAATAAAGACATAAACAGATAGGTCCTGATAGAGTTAGGCGAACTTCATTAATGATTTAGACAACCTATGCCAAAAAATGCTACAGCTAGCTGTTTAGACCGTCATCAAAAATTATCAATAACTGACTACAAAGAGCATATTAAAGAAGCAAGTAAGCAAGGGACTATAAGTTACTTTGATTTTTCTTATAACTACAGAGGCAAACCCTACAGCTACAAATTACAGATAACTACCACACCTTGCCATTATGGCGGCGTTCGCTACTGGTGGCAGTGCCCGAAGTGTGCCAAGCGTGTAGGCGTGCTGTATTGTGCAGGGCTTTACGTTTGTAGGCATTGCTTAGGGCTTAGTTACTATAGCCAGCTACAACATACTTACCAGCGACCCGATAACCGTATGGAGAGTATTAGAAAGCGTTTGAAGTGGCATGAAAACCCTTATCGAAAACCTAAAGGCATGCATTATAAAACCTACAAGCGGCTATTCACTGAATATCACGAGATAGAAGATTATTATATGAGCTGCTTAACTAAGTTTGATGGGGTTACTAGTGTTAAGAGAATGAAGTAAGGCTGGTTTTTCGGAGTGCTATAAAAGCATTGAAAGCTACAGGTAGCTATAAGAATGGCTACCAAACTGGCTACCAAAAAATATAGTATTTAATATATAGGTAATAAAAACAATGTCTTAGGTACAAATAAAAGACTGGCAATGGCCAGTCTTTTGTATATCAAACAAATAGTAATTAAGCAGGCTTTTGCGGCTGCTTCAAGTCTAAGCCGACTGTGCACTGCTGCAGGTTTTTTTGCATGGTCTTGACGTATGGCAAGCTTGAAGGATCTTTTTTGTCTTTTGCGTAGCTCTCAATCTCCCACATCTGACCAATCGTCATGTTGCTACGCACACCGATAGTGCACTTACATAACTTTGTCGCATCACTTTTACTAGCGACTTTATATTTAACTGCGCCATCGACGCATGAGTTGATATTACTTTGCTTAATATCAGTAGCATTCGCCTGCGGCATTGCGAACGTGGCAGCTAAGGCTAGGGGGAGTAATGGCAATAACTTCATAAATATCCTCTTACAGATAGTGTCAATTTTTGACTCTGGTATTCAATGTGATTTTATAATCAACAGACAGCTGGATCACTGATATGTGAGTGACTGAATCATTGGTGATATCTCATGTAACCTATATCACATGTAATCTATTCAATTGGCAAAAATGATTGTCCATACCATAGCAAGTATATTGATTAAAATACAATGTCGACGTGCTGTGTTAATGCAAGCGAATGTTTCGCTAATGTTGATTGATGCCGCTGTTTGATAAAAAGTCAGTATCTCTATCCAGCTTGGTAATGAGTAGGGTCAGTGACGCCAGCTTGAGCAAAGCCTTGGCGACGTAGCGCACAGCTGTCACAAACGCCGCAAGCAAGTCCGTTCACATCGGCACGGTAGCAAGAAATCGTTTGTCCATAATCAACGCCCAATGATAGACCAAGCTCAATAGTTTGAGCTTTGGACAGCTTTTGTAGTGGGGTTTGGATAGACAAGCGATGACCGGTAACGCCCGCTTTTGTCGCCAGATTGGCCATGTGCTCAAATGCTTCGATATACTCTGGACGGCAATCGGGATAGCCAGAGTAATCGACTGAGCTGACCCCAATGACGATATGATTGGCATCAGTCACTTCAGCGACGGCTAGCGCATAAGACAAAAAGATTGTATTACGTGCAGGCACATAAGTATTCGGAATGGCATCGTTATCGATCTCATCGCGCTTTTTATTAGGGAATTTGTCGGTATCGCCGTCTGGTACGATCATGCTGTGATCGGTGAGTGATGAGCCACCAAGCTGGGCGATATCAATATCAATGATTCTATGATTGACGCTTGCTGTCTCAGCAATGCGCTTTGCTGCGACAAGCTCACTATTATGACGTTGCCCATAGTCAAAGCTGACCGCTGTCACCGAGGCATAGTGCGCCTTTGCCCAATACAAACACGTCACCGAATCGAGACCACCTGATAAAAGCACCACGGCATTTTGGTTTTTGTGAGGAGTATCGTTGCTGTTGGACGCTTGATTCATTGAGGGGTTCTGCAAAGTAACGTTAGTCATAGTGTTATCTATTATTGGTTTACGAAAACGGCTATTTTAGCAAAAATACGGCTATTACAGAACCATGAAGCGATCAATCACGCGTCACTAAAGCGACAAAGCCATGCTAAGCAGTATTGCAATAAAAATAAAGTGCGTATTACTGTCATCTTTTCAATCTGTTAGCAATATTTGTTATAATTGCCGCTTTTAAAGCATCGATAACCCTACCTCATTGATCGTGCTTTATCGCAAACTACTTTATAGTAAAATCATCCTTATAAAGATATTGAGTAACTTATGACCCCAGCAACCTTATTTACGCCAAACATTCCTCCTAAGTTTGATGAGATGTCTGATGAATCAGACTTTAATCGTTATGTTTTAGAGGCTGATGCTGAAGAGGGTAGCAATGAAGATATCGTTGATGAACAATCTACTGACTCACAATCGCCTACTGAATCTGCGGCTTTTCGTAAGCTACAAAAGAAGCTTCGTCGCCAAGTCTCTTGGGCCATTCGTGATTTTAATATGATCGAAGACGGCGATGTGGTGATGGTCTGTGTCTCGGGCGGTAAAGACAGCTATACCTTGCTGGATATTTTGCTCCTACTAAAACGTATCGCCCCCATTCATTTCGATATCGTCGCAGTCAATCTTGACCAAAAGCAGCCCGGCTATCCGGAAGATATTCTGCCTGCTTATCTAAACGAGCAGGGCATTGCCCATTATATCTTGGAAAAAGATACGTATAGTATTGTCAAAAGTGTGGTGCCAGAAGGCAAGACCTATTGCTCAGCGTGTTCACGTCTGCGCCGTGGTTCGTTGTATGGTTTTGCTAAGCAGATTGGTGCGACCAAAATCGCCTTGGGTCATCATCGCGATGACATGCTGGCGACTTTCTTCTTGAATTTATTTCATGGCGGCGCGCTCAAATCCATGCCGCCTAAACTGCTGAGTGATGACAAGCAAAACCTGCTGATTCGTCCATTGGCGTATGTCGAAGAAAAAGACATCATCGAGTATGCCAAATTAAAAGAATTCCCGATTATTCCTTGTAATCTGTGTGGCAGCCAGACCAATCTACAACGTGCCATTATCAATGACATGCTACGCGAATGGGATGACGCTCATCCGCAGCGTTTGGCGTCTATCTTTAAGGCAATGCAAAACGTAGCGCCATCACAGTTAGCGGATCGTGAGTTGTTTGACTTTGAGACACTCAGTCTTGATCGTGATAACGACGAGCGTTTGTTTGAGGGGGATAATATTCAATCAGGGCAGACCGACAGTCTGGCTGAGATTGGTTTGCCGGTATCACCAAAGACGCAAACGTTCAATCCTAAGTTTGCTAGCGATAAGCCGTATGCAACAGAATCAGACAATGCTGTAACAAGTAGAACTACACCTCAGAAAATTCCAACAATTAACCCACTTATTTAGCATCTCATGAGCGAATACTGATCGAGTAACCCATAAAAAACCAGCCATTCATAAAGAAAAGGCTGGTTTTTTTAAATGTAGATATTAGGGCATAGCTTAATAATATTAACTTTTAGCAAAGACAGATAAAGGTTTAAAGCTAACCTCTGAGCGCGGAAGCTTGGCAACATCTTGCATACGCCAATCGTCCTTGCCATCGTTATTCACTTGCAGGTAATATTTGGCTTTTACCGAATCAAGATTTACTTGGGCGCTGTATTTATTGCCTTCAACATGCTTTAGCACGACGTCACGGTCTTTTTTGATATCGGTGGCATGCGAGATTGAAAGATTAAGCGTATCGGGATAAGTAAGTGGCTGGCCGTTCAATAGCTTGCCTGACTGCACACTTTGCTCAGGATAATTGAGATAAAACACAACATCGCCATTATCCGCAAATTGCATTTTGCCATGCAAGTCCAAATCATAAGCAAGCTTGTCACGTGAGACGTCATGATAGAGCGTCTTCCCATCCATATACCAGTCGTCACGTACCACGCTGTCGCGGATCTGGTAAGAGTAGTAGACAAACCAGATACAAGCGATCACGACCGCAGCTGGCATGCCAATCACAAAAATCATAACCATGTAATTCTTGTACCATGGCTGAGTATCTTGATGTTTAAAATTCGGTGCTGGATTAGACATAAAATACCTATTCATCAGATACTTATTTATCAAAGATCTGCTTATCAGATATCGACAAATGGTATCAACGGACAATTTGACGGCTACCTGCTGCCAATTTAATCATAAATCATTCACCCGATAGCCTTTGACTCTCAAAGTCGCTGACTACCGAATGATATAAAGGAAACTAAATAATCAGTTCAGTGATGAATTACTGACCTTGAGTCGTAAAGACGTTTTGCTTACTGACTTTGTACTTACCGTCTTCACTGGTCACATTTAACGTCACTGGCGTTTGACCAAATTCAATCACATCAGGGTCACCGTAAATACTGACAGGCATATCGAAGCTTTCGCCTGCTTCTAAGGGTACATCGTTGAAGCGCAGCTCTAAACTCAGACCCTCTTGCGGTGCGAGCGTTATTTTATAATTGTGAGGCTCTTGGGTTTTGTTGGTTAGCTTGACGATATAGCTGTTCTCAATCATGCCTTGGGTATTGATAGATGATAACTGGTTACGATCACGGCGGATATCAATCTCTAGCGGCACGCGGTCTGTCAACGCATAGATAACCCCGCCACATAGCACTGCCAATAGCGCCAAATAAGCAAATAATCGTGGACGAAATACACGGCTTGGTTCTTTTTCGACCAGCTGACGCTCGGTTGTATAACGAATCAGCCCGCGTGGATAGCCAACTTTGTCCATAATCTCATTACAAGCATCAATACAGGCGGCGCACTGGATACAGGCAACTTGCAAGCCATCACGAATATCGATACCAGTGGGGCAGACCTGCACACACATGGTACATTCGATACAGTCACCCAGCTCTTCAGGGTTTGTGCCTTTTTTACGCGCGCCGCGTGGCTCACCACGCTCATAGTCGTACGATACGATCAGCGTATCTTTATCAAACATCACACTTTGGAAGCGGCCATAAGGACAAATCTGTACACACATCTGCTCACGCATATAACCTGCATTGGCATAAGTGGCAAAGGTAAAGATAAACATCGATATCCATACCCATGTTGGCCAGTCAGGAAAAGGAATCAGCCCCACGGTCTGCCAGCTATGATAAAGCGAATCTGTACCTGCCACATAACTGACAAAGGTTGCTGCTGTAATCACAGAAAGTACAAACCAAATCGCATAGACTACCGTTCGCTTGAACACTTTACTCGCGCTCATAGGCGATTTATCAAACTTCATGCGCTTATTGCGATCACCAATGACCCATTTTTCAACGTACTGGTAGAGATGCGTCCAGATGGTTTGTGGACAAGCATAACCACACCAAACGCGGCCAGCATATACAGTCACCATAAACAAAGTAAACGCTGCAATAATGGCAAATGCGGCAATAAAATAAAAATCTTGAGTCAAAAAAGTCAAACCAAAAATATAGTAATGCTGTGAGGGAACATCAAACCATATTGCTTGTCTGCCATTATAACGCAGCCACGGCAAAATTAAAAAAGCGGCCAAAAGGGCATACATCGTGATGACACGAATATTTTGATAAAACCCTGTCACAAACCTTGGATGTACTCGATGCTTGGTGGCATCAAGATCGACCTGCTGTACGGGGATTTTATTAGATTGTTGTTGTGCTGACATAAACGTGCCTCTTTAAAAAAAGAATCAGTCTGCTGGCATGATGAACAAATACCTCTCGCCGTGAAGTATATGAATGTATGATGTTATCAATGTCAGTAAATAATGGATAGCGACTTAAATAAAAGTCCTCTAGTACACTTACTAAATAATTGATTATAAGTGGGTTATTAGATCGAGCTAAGACATCATCAGTCTGGCTCGTTAGCCATTTTGAAAACAGCTATTCTAACATTCTCCCTACTAACAATGGGGTAATAATCGTAAAAAGCAAGCACTATAGATCATAATAATGTCTACTGAGAAGTATCTGTGATAGCGACTATTAGGTAAATTCTGCAAAAATAAACGAAAAAAGGAGAACTGTACTGACAGTCCTCCCTTTATTAAATCTCATCCATGTACAGTACGGCAATAGTGTTTTAGTTAGCAGTAGCTTCTTTGGTCGCTACTGGCTGAGTCGCTGCAGTATTTGCCATCGCAGTTTCAGGTGCTTTGCCAGTTTTGTCCGATAGTGAGTAGACGTAAGCGGCAAGTAGCATGATACGCTCATTACCTAGCTTCGTTTCCCACTGAGGCATTACACCTGCGCGGCCATAACGTAGCGTTTCACGAATGGTCTCGCGATCACCACCATATAACCAGATATTATCCGTCAAATTCGGTGCGCCAGCTGAAATCATACCTTTACCATCTGGTCCATGACAAAGAACGCAGTTGGTCGGCTCATGAAAAATAACTTTACCTTGAGCAACTTTCGTTTGATCAAGATCATAGTCATTTTGGTTGCCTGATAGTGATAAGACATATTCAGCGACCGCACGTATGCCGTCTTCACCAAGCTGATCACGCCATGCTGCCATACCACCAACACGACCATTGTGTAGCGTGGTCAAGATGTTACCGGCTTTACCACCATACAACCAATCATTGTCAGTCAGATTAGGATAGCCTGGGGCACCCTTAGCATTCGAGCCATGACATACTGCACAGTTCTGTAAGAACAAACGGCTACCAACTTTTAAAGCATTTGGATTTTCAGACAGTTTTTCGACATAAGGTGCAAGTTCTGTGACCTTCTCATCGATTTGTGCCTGTAGATCCGCTGGTGGATTGTCACTGCGACGCATGGTCGCTTGTAGCTCGTTTAGCGTCGCTAGTGTCGCGGTTGCGCCTGCTGCATCTGCTTTAACCAAGATATTCTTTTCAAAGTTATCTGTAAATACTTTGTTGTTGCTCTCAAGCTCACTGAACAGCTCGTTTTTAGAAGTCCATGGTACATCTTCACCATCGACTTTTATGGTTGCAAGACCGTTCCAGTTTCCCGGAAGCATGGCTGGGAAAAACACCCAGTAAACCACGCCCCAGACGATTGAGCCAAAAAATATCACTAACCACCATTTAGGGAGTGGTTTATCGTATTCTCGGATACCATCGTATTCATGACCAGTGGTACCGTCTTCTTCAACCTCTGGCTTGTATTTTAATACAAACAGCAGAACGCCAAGAATGAACGCCCAACAACCAAAACTGATTAGCGTAATCCAAGAACTCCAAAAAAATGTCATCATTTATCCTTATTGCGCTGCTCTTCAGACAGAGATCTAATGTCCTCGTCATCAAGCGCAAGTTGTGCATCTTCTTCGAAGCGTTTTTTGTTTTTTGGCGAATACGCCCACCATGCAACGCCTACGAAGGCAATAAAGGCAGAAACGGTCGCAATTGTTTGTAATTCACCAATACCCATTAGCGCTGTCCTTCCATTGCGGTACCTAACTGCTGTAGATAGGCAACCAAAGCATCAAGCTCAGTGGCGCCAAGTACGGCATCTGGAGCACCTTCGATATCTTCTTCAGTATAAGGCACACCGAAGCGATCACGGAATAGACGCATTTTAGCTTGAATGTTCTCACCATCGACTTCGTTCTCGGCCAACCACGGGAAACCTGGCATGACTGACTCAGGCACTAGCGAACGTGGATTGATTAGATGCTGCTTTTGCCAATCTTCAGAATAACGGCCACCAACACGTGCTAAGTCTGGTCCAGTACGTTTCGATCCCCATAAAAACGGGTGATCCCACGTAGACTCAGCGGCACGTGAGTATGGTCCATAACGTTCAACTTCTGCACGTAGTGGGCGAACCATTTGCGTATGACAAACGTGACATCCTTCACGGATATAAATATCACGACCTTCAAATTCAAGCGCAGTCCAAGGCTCCATAGCGGGAAGGGGCTTGTTCAAACCGCCTTCTTCAGGACTGTCGTTGTTATAAATCAAAGGCACGATTTCAACTAGCGTTGCAAAACTGATAGCAATGACGATGCCAATGACTAACAAGCCTGTATTTTTTTCAATAATTTCATGCGGTGTACCAGCCATGATCGCTCCTTATACGTTAGCTGTCGAAGGTTTTTCGACACTAGGTTCATGATCCGTTGGATCAGCGACATCTACAGGCTTACCTTCTGG
This sequence comes from Psychrobacter sp. CR212, assembly GCF_059693765.1. NCBI lineage: Bacteria > Pseudomonadati > Pseudomonadota > Gammaproteobacteria > Moraxellales > Moraxellaceae > Psychrobacter > Psychrobacter sp. CR212. The sequence continues at coordinate 713,481 of NZ_JCATIF010000001.1, forward strand.
CATTTTGAGTGTTTTATAGCAGTTATAAGCCATAACAAACATACCCGATACATATAAGAAGCCACCAAAAGCTCGGCCAATATATGGGAAATGCGAGAATTCAACAGTATCAACGAAGCTATATACCAAAGTACCGTCTGGGTTAGTAGCAAGCCACATCATGCCTTGGCCGATACCTGAGATCCACATAGACACGATATAGAAAATCGTTCCTGCAGTCGCCAGCCAAAAATGCGTGGTGATTAAGCTGATAGAGTACATTTTGGGTTTGTTATAGACACGTGGTAACAGCACGTATAGCGAACCAATCGTAATCATACCAACCCAGCCAAGTGCGCCTGAGTGTACGTGACCAACTGTCCAGTCAGTGTTATGCGATAAAGCATTTACTGTCTTGATTGACATCATTGGGCCTTCGAACGTCGACATCGCGTAGAACGACAACGCCACAATCATAAAGCGAATGATCGGATCGGTACGTAGCTTATCCCAACTACCTGATAGCGTGAGTACACCGTTAATCATACCACCCCAAGAGGGTGCAAATAGAATGATGGAGAATACCATTGCCAATGACTGCGTCCAATCAGGAAGCGCTGAATAATGCAAATGGTGACCACCAGCCCACATATAGGAAGCAATCAATGCCCAAAAGTGAACGATAGACAAGCGATAAGAGTAGATAGGACGACCAATCTGTACTGGAACGAAGTAATACATCATGCCAAGGAAAGCTGCCGTTAAGTAAAAACCTACCGCGTTATGCCCGTACCACCACTGGACCATGGCATCAGTTGCACCGCCAAATAGCGAGTAAGATTTGAACGCACTAACAGGAATAGCCATGCTGTTTACGATGTGTAGTAGTGCAATCGTAATAATGAAGGCGGCAAAGAACCAGTTAGCCACATAAATATGTGAGGTTTTGCGTTTGATGAGTGTACCAAAAAATACGATGGCATAAGAGATCCATACCAAAGCAATTAAGATATCGATAGGCCACTCAAGCTCAGCGTACTCTTTACTTGACGTCAAACCTAGAGGAAGGGTAATAACAGCAGAAACAATCACTGCTTGCCAACCCCAAAAGGTAAACCAAGCCAAATATGGCGCAAATAAGCGCGTCTTGCAGGTACGCTGAACGATATAGTAAGACGTTGCGAACAAGGCACAGCCACCGAACGCAAAAATCACCGCATTGGTGTGCAGTGGTCTTAAATGACTAAAGGTCAGCCATGGAATGTCAAAGTTTAGTGATGGCCATGCTAACTGTGAAGCAATGAACACACCAAGACTCATGCCGACGATGCCCCAAACGACAGCCATGATCGTAAAAAATCTTACGATAGTAATTTCATACTCACGGTCAACTGGGGCGACTGCTGTGTTTTGTAAACTCATTGGATGATTCCTTTACAGCCCGAATTATCAACAGAATTAACCAACAGTCCGCATTATAGATATTATAAAAACTTATAAACCTACAATAGCTACGGTACATAATGTTTTTTGACCTTTTATCACCATAATCTTATTAACTATCAATTTAGGCTTTGATTTTATGTCAGTTGATACTGATGGATAAAATGAGGCGCTTCGTGCACCTTGTTTACAGCCAATCGATAGTAGGATTGTTAATACATCATCAAGATAAATAAAAAGACGCGCCGTTTTTAAGCATCAAACATCTTATGAGGCTAAATATATATCTTAATTATTACGAAAAAATCTGTACTAATGAAGATAGATACCCATATCTATAGGGCTATAAAAACGCACTGACCATAGATGTATGCTAGCGGCGGCTGACAAAAAACATGTTTATGTAATGTTTGGTTAAAACTCCCGACTCTGTTTAAGGGTATTGTAACGCAATCCTAATTAAATATCATCAGAACTATGCGGCAAAATACAAACTCTTTGGTATAAATGTTAGCGAGCAACTTATTATTATTGCGCTACTTGCTTATTTTATACCCAATTTTGTCACTATTCTAGATGCGTGTTTGCATCAAACTAAGACAAACGTTGCTAAATATAATTGTGATATTCGAAAGGAATTTTGTAACAATCGTACCACTAGCGGCACAAATAGGTTTTACTTCTCATCAAGTCGCCCCTTATAATGAGCCTGAACATATTTAATGCCCGTATACTTGTGGGCTATTAATAACAGGCATTTTAATAATTTGCTAGTCAGGTTAATGCGTAAAATAGCAGCGTTAACCCAACAAAACACCCGTTAAGGATAATAATATGGCAGTTTTTTTGACAGATGAATGGTTTGAGCAAGTGGAGAAAATGGGCAGTGAGGCGGGTGAATTAAACTTGCCACCAGCACTTGCTAATATGATTGTTAACCTAAAAGTGTCTGATACTGACAAAGACATCGAAGCCAACTTTGCCGATGGTTTATTACATCGTGGTCTAAATAGTAACGGCACGACGACTTTATTATTAGATCGTAGCATTCTACAGTCTATCATCACTGATTTTGACACCAATCAAATTATGGGTGCTTTCATGAGCGGTAAAATTCGCGTTGAAGGGGATATGTCACAATTGATGGCAGTACAGACTGCTCGTCCAAGTGCTGAGCAAAAAGAGTTGTATAAGCGTATCAAATCAATGACGACGATGGCGTAGATCTTATATTGAATGGTTTGTACTCAAGCCATTGATATACAATTCACTCAGATATACAAAAGCCCCTATTTAGGGGCTTTTTATTGTGTAAAAAACTAGGCATAACACGTAATACAATAGGCTGTTATATTCAGTAACTAGCTGGCTTTAGACTGCGCCGCACTTGTCTGATTCTCTTTATATATCGCTGCCTGCAACCAGACATTGGCTTGTACATAGTCATGCACTTTAATGCTGGCGGTCTCTGGCGTATTAAGCGCACCAATACGTACGACAAAGGGATCTGCATCCTGCTCACGTAATGTCACTACATCAAACAAAATGACAGATTTATCGTTAAATATCGTTTCTTGTTTGCCAAGCACTTGACCTTGACACCAAGCCTCATCTTCTTGCCCTAAAGTATCGCCAAATAAATAAGCACACATGTGTCCTAAGTTGATTTCGACCGGTGCCATTTGTTCTTCGGTTTCAGGTTTCCATTCACTGATTTGCGCTTGCAGATCGTCTGGAATTTTTCCGTCATTAGCCGCGACGATATCGTTAAACGCACGGTGATAGCGGATAGATTCTTGGTCTTCTACCATGATGACTTCGTTTTGCTCACTGAGCTTAATCTCGTGCGCCCATGCGCTAAAGTTAACGAAATAAGACGTATCGCGCTGATATAAGTGACGATTGGTCGTATAGAGCTGATCAAACGCATAAATAATGCTGCCATCAGCCGTGCGTAAGCGTAATACCGCATCGTGTGAGTTGTCATTAACAATGACGCGCTCGATTTTACAGTCAAGCCCATAAGGACTATCAACACAAGGATAAGCATTGATGAATCGCTCAGGCTTACCGTCTTTCATTGCAAGTACTTGATTGATATGGCAGGGCTTGTCTTCTGATAACAACAAACAGCTGTCTTTTGCACTGACGTTGTTGTTCAGGCCTTTAGGCATTGCCGCCACTTCAATCATTTTTTGTAGCCACTCTGGCACATCATTGCTCATATCATCGGTCAAAATACGCCAATGATCGCCATGACCTGCAGACTGCTCATCGGTCAGTGTGATCTTGGTGGGAGTTTGAATGTTTTTATATTGATAATTTATGGTCATGAAAATACTCAAAATTAAGTCAGCGTGGGGTTTGTGTCTAATACTGTAGTGCGACGGTTACTTACGTACCATTCAGTATTTCAAATAACTGGTTTATGATGTCAGCGACATTACCAGCAAAGAGTGAACAAACCACAATGAGGGTTAATGACAATTGTCTTTAGCATATAATATATAGGTATTGAAACATCTAATAGCAAGGCCTCTATAAAAAATAATAACAAAACCCAGTTTTTTGGTAAAAAATACTCTTAGTATCGGCTAATGACTGGCACATATTGGCTAAATTGTGTCAAACTAGCTCCCTTTTGACGGCTGTCCTCGGCTCGTCTGATCTCCTGTTTTGTGTTTGATTTATATGTGAGTAGTAGCAGCTGTATGATGCATTTACTACTGCTCGTGATGCAACCTATATAAAGTCGCACGTAGATAAGATAAAGAGTTTGAATATGTTTCGTCCTTTAGCGTTATTTATCGGCTTAAGATACACCCGAGCAGAGCGCAGTAATGGCTTTATCTCCTTTATATCCCTGATTTCAATGATTGGTCTGACGCTTGGGGTTGCCGTATTGATTACGGTGCTATCGGTCATGAATGGTTTTGATCGAGAATTAAAAACCCGTATTTTGGGGATGGTACCGCAGGCTACTGTGGTCTCAACTGAGATTATTGGTGATTGGGAGCAGCTCGCTGATAAGATTAAGGAAGATCCAGAAGTAACAGCTGTCGCCCCCTTTATCCAATTGCAAGGGATGCTGACATCAAACGGTCAGGTCGCCGGGATTATGGTGACTGGCGTCGAGCCTGAATACGAAAAAAACGTCTCTATCATTAATGATCATATGGTCGAGGGCAGTATTGATACCTTGCAAAGTGGTGACTTTAGCATTGTATTGGGTGAGGAGATGGTTCAGTCTCTGGGCTTGCAGATAGGGGACAAAGTAACTTTGGTGCTACCAGAAGCATCGCCATCGCCAGCCGGTGTGATACCACGATTTAAGCGCTTTACTTTGACAGGTATTTTTACCATCAGCCCAGAGGTAGACAGTCTGATGGCGTTCATCCCGATGGGTGATGCAGCAAAACTGCTGCGTCTGCCAGAAGGGGCGCAAGGCGTGCGTATGAAGCTCAATGATATCTTTACTGCGCCGATCGCGTCACAAAAAGCGGCAGCCATCGCACCTGAACAATTATATCCTAATGATTGGACGCAGACGCACGGCAATCTATTTGGTGCAATTCAGATGGAAAAAGCCATGGTTGGTTTGCTACTATTTTTAATCATCTTAGTTGCCGCTTTCAACATTGTCTCAAGTCTTGTGATGCTCGTCACTGACAAAAAAGCAGATATTGCCATTCTAAAGACCTTTGGTGCGTCTCCTCGTTTGATTACCCAAGTCTTTATGGTACAAGGCGTGGTCATCGGTGTGATCGGTACCGTTGCTGGTACGATATTGGGTGTGATATTCGCACTCACCGTCAGTGATATTTTAGGCTTTATTAATCAAGTCTTTAATTTGAATCTGTTTGATGCTTATTTTGTGAATTATTTGCCGTCAGAGTTGCGTTTACTCGACGTGGTATTCATTACAGGTGCCTCATTTATATTGAGCTTTTTGGCAACGATTTATCCAGCACGCCGAGCGGCTAAAATTCAGCCTGCCCAGACACTACGTTATGAGTAATTCAATCGCATAAATATCGACATAAATAAAATAAAGGAAGCGCTATGTCTGCCATTTTAAAGGCGACCAATATCAATAAAATATATGATGAGGGAGCCGTTAGTACGCAAGTATTGACGGGCCTTGATCTGACAGTTCATGCTGGTGAGCGCATTGCTATTGTCGGGACCAGTGGTTCAGGAAAAAGTACCTTGCTACATTTGCTTGGTGGTTTAGACACGCCCACGAGTGGTGAAGTCTGGTTACATGGTCAGTTATTAAATAGCATGAATGAGACCGAACGCGGCGCGATGCGCAACAAGCATTTGGGTTTCATTTATCAGTTTCACCATTTGCTAGCAGAGTTTACCGCAGTCGAGAATGTTGCGATGCCTTTACTGATGCGTCCAGAAGTATCAACAACTGACGCTCGCAAGCAAGCGATTGAGATTCTCGAAAACGTCGGTCTAAATCATCGGTTGATGCACAGACCGGGTGAGCTATCAGGTGGTGAGCGTCAGCGCGTGGCGATTGCGCGCGCACTAGTTACCAAGCCTTCGCTTATCTTGGCGGATGAGCCAACTGGTAACTTGGATTATGACAATGCGCAAAGTGTCTTTGGATTGCTATCAGAGCTACAAAGCACTATGCAAACAGCACTTTTGATGGTGACACATGATCGCAACTTGGCGGCGCTTGCTGATCGTCAATTATTGCTACGTAATGGTCATTGGGAACAGTATTAACGTCTATATATGTTGAGATTTTCAGATGAATATAAGTGTCATAAATTAGCACTTATAAGGGTTGTCCTAACGAAATATATTGTTGTATTATCAAGTAAATATCTCATAGCAAAAGATATAGAAGCTTGATTAACTAGCTGCTATGTCTATTTTATAGGTCTCCGAATAATGAACAAAGATGACAATCCAATCGCCGCTTTTGGCAGTGCTGAAGAAGGCGATGAGCCGTTAAAGCCTTATATCGATCCAACCTTGTTTGACACCATCGATAGACAAGAACAAAAGGATCTTATCACACCCGTGTTTGATGCGATCACTTTGGCTGGGGTTGACTATGATTTAAAGGTTCAAGACAGCGCGACAGGTAAGCGTTATACGCTCTGTAAAAACGACGAGGTTATTGAGATCGTCTCTATGGATAAAGATTTTACGGATAAGCTTATAGATGCCATAGAAAGAACCAAAGAAGAGTGATAGCTCTTGCTTCAGACGCTGACGTTGTACTGTTTAATATTAATACCGTTTAATGATGTTAAACGGTATTAATATTTAGGCGATTTATCATCAGGTTTTTGCTGACGTTTTTGCCAACTCACGACCGTCTTGTAACGCCAAATCGCTTTAAAAGCAAGTCCACAAACGATGCTGGTTATAATCGCTAAAATCGTTAGCCCTATACAAAATGCTGTAAGCGATACAGTGCCTTTATAAGTAATAAAAGGGTTGGCGCCATCTGATAATGCCCATAAGCTAAAATCAGCAATCATTCTGCCGATAAAGCGCAAACTGATCACTGGTGCATCAATGATTTTTGCACCGATATAATACCCAGCATAAAAGATAGGCAAGCTGGTGACTGGATTGGTAATCCACGTTAGACCGAGAGCCATAGGCACATTGGCTCGAAAAATAAGTGAGCCAATCAAAGCCAGCAACATCTGTCCTGGCAGTGGAAAAAATGCGCTAAGCACGCCAATATAGACTGCTTTATTTAAGCTATGGCGGTTGAAGTGCCATAACCGAGGATCTGCCAAATGCGGGGCGAACAGTTTTAGGGTGCGACTTTCTAGGATTTTTTCCGGTGTAGGAAGCAGGTCTTTTAGACGTTTGTGGGGCACAGTATCGCCTTTAATCGTTAACGACAGTCCGCTCAATTGTATTGATGGGCTGGTATAAAGTAATATTATGGATAAAAAATACCGATGAGAATACATAGAGTGGTGATGGTAGAAAGCCATCATTTTAATATGCCTCATCAGTATAGGGTAATATAAATATAAATGCTATTGCCTCACAGATATGATGCTTCAGTCGCTTCTAAAATGTCGATAAAAATGGCTGCTCTGGCGCCTTATTATCATCAATAACTGGCGTTAGCTGCATTATAATATTTTGCTCATCAAGCAAGGAGTGCTGGTGTATTGGTTAGTTGGTAGCCTGGTAATTATTGCTATGATGGGTGTGTTGGCAGTTGCAGATAATGTGGCGATGCCGATCGACATGCCTTTATTGAATGTGGTCAGCGCCACAGGTTTGCTTTGGTTGCTTGTCATATTTGCTATTATTCTGCTTAGTGCTACTCAACTTAATAGCCCTTCAGTAAATACTCAAAGTACCAATAAAACGCGTTCTGTCAGCTCACCTAATGATGTTAAATTGTCACTTTTTAGCAAATACTTCTTATTTGGTCTATTAGCCATTGGGTTGGTCGTGAGTAGCGCGCTACAAGCGCTAGTTGCACATCAGCAAGCCGAAACGACCAAAATTACTGACTCTATACGTGTACAAGCACTCGTTCGTATCGAAGGGATAAGTGACAGTGTATATGATGCCAGTACAGATAGCGGCTATCGACAAGTAGCAGTGGTCACGCATTTAATGCCATTAGTCGCTGAGTTGACTCCCCAAGATTTGGCAGATAGTACAAGGAATTATTCGAAGGAAGAAAATAATAGCCTAAGTAAAAGCTATAGTGACAATTTTGAAAAAAAACCCAATAATCATATCGAATACCGAGTATTGCTCAATGCCTATCCAAAAAACACATCAAATAATGACTCGTTCTCAAATTTAAATGATTTGCAGCCAGGCGATGAGCTATTTATGAGCTTGGCACTGGTACCATTGTCTACCTCCAAGCAAGCAATAAGCAACCCGTCTGGTTTTGATGGTTATCGCTGGTTGCGAGGTCGACACATTGATGGTGTGGCAAATATACTGGCGGTTAGTGCGTTGACTGTCAGCAAAAGCAATAACGATGAAGCTTTACAACAAGCATCGACGTCTGACTCTTATTTCCAGCGATTTCGTACTCGTATTGATATAGGACGTTGGCAATTAAGAGATCATTTCTATAGAGATTGGCCTGCACAAACCACAGCAGAGCAGCAGACCAGAGCTGTCACATTGAGTTTGCTCACAGGTGACCGTAGCTTGATCAATCGCGACACCAAGGATCTATATCAACTGGCGGGTATCTCGCATTTGCTTGCAATATCAGGGACACATGTACTGTTTTTAGCCATTGTATTGGGCGGCGCCGTTGTGTTGCTATTCAATCGACTGTGCCCAGTGGTTTATCGCTATATGCCACGCTGGCAGGTGCGTTGGTGGGTAATGATTGGTGCTGCTTTTATCTATGCACTATTTACAGGTTTTGATGTGCCTGCTGCACGTACGGCGTGGATGCTACTGGCTATCGGCTTGGTGAGATTGACATTGCTACCTATCAGTACCATGCGTGTGTTGTTAGCATTAGCTGTCTTGATGGCATGGCAAGATCCGTATGTATTGTGGCAGGCAGGGTATTGGTTGTCCTTCATCGCAGTGGCGCTGTTGCTCAAATACGAAGATACCTCGTATCAGCGTACTACAGAGGCTTTGAGATCATCGTACGACGAGCATAGGAGTAAGGGCAATAGAGTGCTCTATCATGCTCTGCGAGCTGGACGGCGTATGTTCAAGCTACAGTTTTGGTTGTTTCTGACGTTATTGCCTATTACGCTGCTCTTATTTGGTAAAGCATCATTGTGGGGACTTATTGTCAATTTATTTGCGATTGGGCTGTTTGGGTGGGTGATTGTACCGCTCAATCTGTTAGCAGGGCTTTTTTACCTGTTATCACCCACGATAGCTGACAGCATTTGGTCTTTAGTAAGTGCCATCGTCGGCAATCTACATGAGTTGATTGGTTGGCTGACATCATTACCAGCATTAACAGACGCATGGTTGTATACGCCAGTTAATATGGCGATATTGCTCATGGTGTTGTTAAGTATAGTACCTTGGCTTTTGCCAAGAGGGCTGCTCAGTCGCTGGTTGGCACTGCCTCCACTGACGCTGTTAATGATGACGGTGTATGCCAATCAGCAGTCAATGATAACAATGCCGACGTTATATATTTTGCCAACGGGTGATCCCTATATCAGTGCAGCCTTGCTACAATTCCCTTTACATAACCAAAGCGTTAGTAACAGTAAGGATAGATCTTCACTTGCGAAAGACAATACCAGCTGGCTGTTTTTGGCTGATCATAGACCAACCGCAACACGGACCATGCCAAGCAATCTCACAGCGGATAAACTATCTGTATCTTTAGAGCAGCAACTGGGCAGTTTGTCAGTCGATAAACTAGAAGGCATCATAGTGCAGAGCAGTAGCACCGTACTGACTGACACGTTGAATGCCAGTGAGCAAAATATGGTCGTTAGCGCCAAAAATTCTGAGTTATTACCGCTGGCAGTTGCGCAGTTAAATCAGCAGCTACCTGTCAGTCAATATTGGCAAGCGGGACGCTCCGAGCGTTGGTCTGCATTCCAGCAAGCCTCTAAAATAGCAGCTCAGTCTAAAGGTAAGACGAATATCAGTGCGCAAGGTTGCGAGCAAGGCAAAACATGGCAGGTGGCTAGTGGTGATGTATCCATCCAAGCAATGACAGGCTGGAGCGAGATAGGTGATACTAGCGTGTGGGACTGTACAATTGCGATTGATAGCAGCGTACCTATACAAGTTCTAAGATACAACGCAGCCGATCCGCTAAAGTCATTATCTGTAAACTCTCAAACGAAAATAGCAGATAACCAGTTAGATACGGATCACAAAAACTTGTCTCTATCACGGCTTGTTTTAGATACTGACACCCATCCACGCGTTTGGCAGATGTGGTCATTATTATGTTCAGCTGATTCGAATAACGACAGTATGAGGTTTAAAAACATCACATGGCTTGGTCATAGTGCATCACAGATGACAACTGATGTCATAAGTCGTCAAAGCATCAATGATATTATCACCTATGATGACAAACCTTTAGAAGCGTCTTTATCGCTGAATATAATAAACAACGGTGTTGACGCAGAAGCGATGAGTCCTTAAAAATATTGCTTATACTCGCAGTGTTACAATATGGTGATATTTCACAGTTATACTATTGAACCATTATCGAAATACCACCATACTTAGCAGCCTATTAATACCGATGATTGACACGGCGAGGAGATATTTATTTTTAGCCGTATCTACCAATATCATCTTTTTATTGTTTTAGATTGTTTCTGACTTAGGAAGTTATATGCCCAACTGGCCACCAGACCCAAACAAACGTCCTGATAATTCGGCAAATCAGCCAACGCCAATGCAGCAACCAAACGCGCCGAGCGGACAAGAGTGGAAAGTACTGGAAAACACCTTATTAGCTAGTGTGGTTGAGCAGCGCCGTGCTCGTCGCTGGAGTATTTTCTTTAAACTGTTGACCTTTGGTTATATATTATTGATATTTTTGACCATAGGTCGCGGATGTAGTGGTTCGCCAACAGGTATGGATGCCGTTGATACTAGCTCGCCGCATTTGGCAGTGGTTGAGCTGCAAGGTGTGATCAGTAATGATGATGTGGCCAACGCTTACGATGTCAATGAGGCATTGACAGACGCTTTTGCAAATAGTAACTCTAAAGCGGTGGCGTTAGACATTAACTCACCTGGTGGCTCACCGGTACAGTCTGATGAAATTTGGCAGACTATGATGGATCTGCGTAAAGAATATCCCGATAAAAAGCTTTATGCTGTTATCGGTGATATTGGTGCTTCAGGTGCTTATTATATCGCCTCTGCCGCAGATGAGATCTATGTCAATCCATCGAGCTTGGTTGGTTCTATCGGTGTCATTATGCCAAGTTACAATGTCAAGGGCCTAATGGACAAGGTCGGCGTAGAAGATCGTACTATCACTGCGGGTGAGTACAAAGACATCTTGAGTTTGTCGCGCCCATTGACTGACTACGAAGAAAAACATGTCGAAGGTGTGCTTGCTAATACGCACAAGCATTTCATCAATGCCGTCAAAGAAGGCCGCGGTGATCGCTTGAAAAATCCTGAACAAAACAAACTGTTTTCAGGACTGTTTTGGACCGGTGAGCAATCTATCGAGTTAGGTTTGGCAGACAAAACGGGCAGTATTACAAGCCTCAGTAAACAATTGGATCTTGATACGATCATCAGCTATAGCCCAACCGATCCGTTCCAAATGTTTATGGATCGCTTTGCGGTACAATTGGGTGCAGGCATTGGCTCTAGCATGAGCCTTGATGGGTTTTTGCCCCAAGAAGAAGGTAATGCAAAAATGCGTTAAGCGTTTAATATTTTAGATATACTGTGTATGATTGTTGAGGCTGAGCATATAATTATGCTCAGCCTCAATTGTATATAATGCTAAAAACTACCTTAATATGAAAGACAGTTGAATTATTAAAAATAATATATAAACCATCCCACGAGAGCCTGTTATGAGTGATGAAATCAATTTGCAGACCTTTGCTGCGCTACCTGTCTCCAAGATAACAAAAAAGCCTGTGCTACATTTTGCCCATGCCAATGGCATGCCAAGTGCTGTCTATGAGCCGTTTTTTGCAGGATTGTCCGCATTTTTTACGATTGAATATATTGCCATGTTGGGTGACACGCCGGATTATCCCGTGGATAATCATTGGCGCAGTCTGACGCAGCAGGTGATCGATAGCGTAAAAACTGCCTGTGAGAAGCATAGCGTCAGTCAGGTGGTGGGCGTGGGTCATTCACTTGGCGCCATGTGTACCTTGCAAGCAGTGTACCGTGAGCCTAAGCTGTTTGCTCAAGCAGTGCTCATGGATCCGCCTTGGATTTATGGCAAAGTTAGCTTGTTATGGCATTTGGCAAAGACAGTAGATAAATTGCCTCTTACGAGTAAGCGTTTGATGGATAAATTGTCACCAGCGGGTATCTCTAAGCATCGCCGTGATGTGTGGGACAGCCGAGCAGATGCGTACGAAAAAATGCGGCACAAAGGATTTTTCAAAAACTTTGATGAGCGCAGCTTCCAAGGCTATATCGATCATGGCTTGCATGAGCGCGCGGATGGTAAAGTGACACTGGCCATTCCTAAAGCTAATGAAGTAGAAGTGTTTCGTACCAATCCTTCTTGGTATTGGCTGACGCCCAATCGTGGCCCCAAAGTGCCTGTTACCTTGATTATCGGTCAAGACAGTATCTTTTTGAAACGTCGGTTTCCCCAACAGATAAAGTCGCGCTTGGGCATACCTTATGAGACTCATGAAGGGGGGCATATGTTCCCACTTGAGCACCCAGAGTCTGTATCGCAGCAGGTACTAGAACTGATTAAGCGGCAACTATCAAAATAAAAGCAACGTATCGTTATGTAGGCTTGTGTCTAATACAAGCTGACAGCGTATTTTTTAAGTGACATATATATGCCAAAAAACGTGACAGCTTTACCGGATATCGCAACCTCGTCTGAGCGTCCGCCATTATTTTCACGCGTTGGTACATTTATGCTGACGGTAGGGATGGTGCTTGCGTTTTTTATCAGTCAATTGGTAGGCGTCTATATCGCTGGCAAGCTGGTATTACCTGCGACCAAAAATGCTTCGATGGGCGATATCTTCTTTTTTGGCAGTAACGATGGAACAGTCGTGAGCTTATCAATACTCATAGGCTGTGTGCTGCTGATGACAACCAGTGTTCTCATTATTCGTATAAAAGGCGGGGAATGGCGACAGTATTTAGCATTAAAGCCGTTTTCATTTACGGTAGGTATGGGCATGCTAGGATTGCTGTTGATATTTATGATAGTCAGTCAGGCGCTGACTTATATGCTGGATATGACGCCGCTGGTATTTGTCGACCCTCTATATCAGTCTGTTAGTTCAGTGTGGCTGCTGGTCTTTGCAATGGTCGTCGTTGCACCTATTTACGAAGAAGTGATCTTTCGTGGCATATTATGGTCAGCCATCAAAGAGCAGTTCACCGCACCGTCATACTCTGTGCAGCACGGTGCGATAGTAGCAAGTATCGTGACCAGTTTGATATTTGCCACTATCCATGTGCAGTATGGCATTTATGAAATCAGTACTATTGTGGTTTTGGCATTCATATTTTGTTATGCACGTATCAAGTCAGGGTCGCTATTACTGCCAATCGTACTACATATCGTTAATAATGGCGCAGCAATGTGGCAGTATCTTGCGCAAGCGGCGTAGATAACATGCTAGCCACGACAATGGCTAGCATGTGAATTCTATCAAGCCAGTTATATCAGCATTTAGCTATGCGTCAGGATTTAACAATAATACTTCATCGGCTGCTCGTTTAATGTCATCGAGCGTGAGCTGAGGTTTGCCGCTCAATGCTTGCCGCCATTTGCGTGCACCCATCAATCCTTGAAACAATCCTAGATAATGCCGTGTCATCGTGGGTAGTGCTTCGCCTTTGGCGATTTGTTCTTGTAGATAAGGGTAGAGCTGCTCTAAAATCTCTGAGCGCTTAGGTATTGTTTCGGGTGCTGCCTCGTTCCATAAGCTATTGGCCTCTGCTAATAGATACGGGTTGTGATAAAACGCCCGACCAATCATCACGCCATCGATATGTTGCAAATGCATTTTTATGTCTTCAATGGTATCAATACCGCCATTGATCTCAATATCAAGCTCAGGAAAGTCTTGTTTTAGACGATAGACATCCTCGTAGCGTAGCGGTGGTATCTCGCGGTTTTGCTTAGGACTCAGCCCTTGTAGCCACGCGGTACGTGCATGAACGATAAAACGCGTACAGCCAGCCGCCGCAACGGTCTGCACAAAATCCACCATAAACTCGTAACTGTCAAAATCATCGATACCGATACGGTGTTTGACCGTCACGGGGATATCGACTGCAGCTTGCATGTGCTTGACCAAGTCAGCCACCGTTTTTGGCTCTGCCATTAGACAGGCGCCTATCTTGTTGTGTTGCACACGATCAGAAGGGCAACCAACATTGATATTGACTTCATCATAGCCGTATTGCTGAGCAAATTCGGCGCATTGTGTCATCTCACTGATATCTGCTCCGCCAAGCTGCAATACCAGTGGATGCTCAAGTGTGTCAAAGCGTAGGTGACGTGCGCGGTTACCGTGTATCAATGCACCGGTGCTAATCATTTCGGTATACAGGTACGTGTGCGGGTTAAATAGTCGCGCAAAGTAACGATAGTCTGTCGTTGTCCAATCAATCATTGGCGCAACGGAGAGGCGTTTGTTGGTCATATCAACCATGGTTATCAAGCCTTAATATCTGTGTCTTAAACAAATGGATAAGGTGCAATGAGATATCTCATTGCACCTTAGTTTTAAACATCGTTCGAATTAGTGACTGATCTATTATTTATAAAATAACATGATCAATCTTTTTGAATTCAGGCAAATTATAGAAATAAAGCCCCATAATAATACCGATAGAGCCCACAAAGGCAATATATAGCGCTGGCGAGAAACTGATGAGTGTCGTGGCGTAACCAAGACCAAAGGGTATCAGCACACCCACGATACCGTAGGTAATATTATAACAAAAAGAAATGCCGGTGAGACGTACATTGGTCGGAAATAGCTGCACTAAAATGGCAGGGATCATGCCCATGATACCGGCACAGAACCCTAGCAATGCATACATGATTAAGATATAGTCGCCACCCGCCTGCAGATGATAAAAGAACGCCAGTGTTTGAGCGATAAGTAAAACAGAACCAATGACCAAAATTTTACCAAAGTTCTCATGGGTCGAGATCATGCCATAAAAGACACAGCCAAGAACCATAAATACGATGCCCAAGCTATGAGAAAAGCTAAACAAATCACTGTCTAAAGTAAAGTTGATTTCTATTAGTTCTGGCAGTAGTAGGACAATGACAGAGGTGATACTAGATATCACTATAGTCAGTACCATACTGACAAAGATAGAATGTTTGCAGCGCTTGAATAATACCGTAAATGGTCTACCTAGATTCTTACCAGTTTTTGGCTTATCTAACGCCAAGAAAAACGGAGTCTCTTTAACCAATCGCCATACCAACAATGGCAGACAGGTTAGTAAGGCGCCAACAAAAAACGGCAAACGCCAGCCATAATCAGTCAGCTGTACGGTGGTCATAAAGTCAGTCAGCCACAGAAAAAACGCATTAGAGAACAGTACACCTACCAAAAAGCTAGCCGTAACGTAGCTACAAGCCACTGACAAATACTGCCGAGGGACATGCTCCGCCACAAATACCCAAGATAGCGGTGCGTAAAGACCAAATGCCATACCTTGTATGATTCTCAGCAATATGAATAACGCAGGTGCAAGCGCACCCCACTGCGCATAAGTAGGCAGACACGCCATTGCGAGCAAGCTACCTGCCGTAACGATTATGCTCAGGAAAAAGGTCGGCTTTCGACCTTTGAGATCACCATAACGCCCGAACACAATACCACCAAATGGCCGAGCCAAGTAACCAATGACAAACAGCCCCATTCCTTGCAGCTTAGCAACCGTAGGATCGTTATTAGCGGGGAAAATAGCAGCTGAGACAATGTCTGCAATGTACAAATAAATCAAGAAATCAAAAAAGATTACAGCGCTGACAAAGCTTACGAATATGACTGTATTTTTGTCTTTTTTAGACATCAGGGCGTATTGAGAACGAGTCGGCATAATAGATCACGCATCCACGGAGTAAAGTGGTCATTAAGACGATCATCGTTTAGATAATCGGCCATGATAAAAACCGGCAAATCAAAGTATATAAACAATGATTCGCCGGAACAGTAATTTTGTGTATTGTAATAAGAACTTTGATTACAGGATTTGGCTTTTAACAAAAGCAAAACTGCACATCCTGCAATTTTAGGGACTATTTAGAAAAGAGTTTACATATTACAGTAGCCAGTCAATGGGTAACCAAGACATAATAGTAAGCCAGATATGATCACTCATATCGACCCGTGGCTCTGACTCGTAAACGACTTCTTTGCCATCTTCCATGGTGTGCCACTCCAAGCTACCGTTGTCTAGCAGCTTAACTTCATAAGCTTGGTTTAGTAAATCATCACTCAGCGCCCCATGCAGCTGTCTTGCCAACTCATCATCATTGATGATGACGCCCATCTCAGTATTGATATTGGCAGAGCGAGGGTCAACGTTGTAGGAACCGATAAACACTTGATAGTCGTCTACCGCAAACGTTTTTGCATGTAGGCTGGTTGATGACTGACTGCGTGCACGCCAGAGTTTATTGTCACGTTTTTCTTCAGCTGCCGTTGATTTTAGCTCGTATATTTTTACGCCTGACCGCAGCAGGCTAGGGCGCCATTGACTATAACCAGAATGAACAGCGGTCACGTCGGTCGCATCAAATGAGTTGGTTAATATTTTGATATCAACGCCAGATTTGGCGAGCTTCACCAAAGTATCGACCCCATCTTTGGTCGGGACAAAATAAGACGAGATGATGGTCAGTTTTTTGGTTGGGCTACCGAGTAACGTACGCAGTTGATGCACCAAGTTGGTCTCAGATGAGACGCTTTTGGACAGCTTGCCAACATCGTCACTCAAAAACTGCATGTCTGTCCAACGAAATGGTACACGCTTGTTGATCAGATCAGTGTCTATCGTCGAGTCTTTGATGGCGGCTTTATAAACCGTCAAGCTACTGCCTTCGTTATTTTCCTCATCTATACCCAGCTTGTCTAATGCCTTCAAAAAATCAGGCGTGACGTCATCGTCGAACTTGGCTAAAGTTTCGATGTCAAACGACAGTGGCGATGACCAGTAACTGGCAAAGCTATTATCAATGTCTGCGACGACTTTACCAATCAGTAAAACATCCAAATCCGCAAACTGGCTGCTTTGATCGTTACTCATGTACTCATTACCGATATTACGTCCGCCGATAACGGTAATCTGTTTATCAAACGTCATGCTTTTATTGTGCATACGGCGATTGATACGCGGCAAACCTGTGACGTAGTTCAATGTTGAAAACTTACGGTGCATTAATGGGTTGATGATACGCACCGCGATATTAGGGTGGCTCGCAAAACGTAATAGGTGCTGATCAAACTTTGCACTGTTATTAAAATCATCCAACAACAAACGCACGATCACACCGCGCTCAGCCGCTTCCCACAAGTCTTTTAATAGCAGTTGGCCAGCCTGATCATTATGCCAAATATAATACTGCGCATCGATATTGCGCGTGGCCATACCTGTTAAGATACTACGGGCGGCAAACGCATTTGCCCCAGTGACGATCGGATGATAGCCTGACAGATCAGGATGAATCTCATTTTGTGCTGTGATGGCGGTCACTAGATCAGTATTGTTGGTTGTAGTCGCTGTATTTTGCTCAATCTTTGGGCTGTCTTCTTGTTGGTATAAAGCATTGACTCGCGCTGATAACGCTTGGCTCTCAGGTAGATGTGGCTGTTTGGGTAGGCTCTGGCAAGCGCTCAGACCTAAAGTCAGCCCAAGTGTCAGACTCAACGATAAGCTGCTTGGTTCTATACTGAACATCGACATAACGAATTTACCTTGATGAGCCTAAATATACTGATAAATAAAATGCATGGATAAGTAATTTACTGAAATTGTTCATCTATTTTTAAGGATGATAGCATTGATTGGACGGTCTATAAAAATATCACCAACGCCAAAATTCAAATCGTCGCTAAGCTTAGCAGCTGTTAGCATATCTGCCTATTATAAATACGTTATTTTTGTTAGGTTTGACGATTGAGTTTATCGTGATTTATTGTCGGTTAAGCGGTTAAGTCTGCATAATGGCTGTCATATTGAACATCCAGTTATTTTAATAGGCAAAATTAATAATTAGAAGTTATCTGAAACCAGATGTGTGGAATAAGTCGGCATGTTATGATAACGCTGATGAATTTGCTTAATAATCAAAAAAATAAGCAGTCCTTTTATACCAACCAAAACAAAGCAACGGAACGTCTATGAGTCAGTCGCAAACGAAAGATGAGAATAATTTGAACCAAAAAAACTCAAACGATGGGTTAGATCCAAACTGGCGTAACGATGCCTTAGATTTAGGATTAGATTACGGTATGCAAACTATCGCCGTGCGCGCAGGTCAGCATCGTACCGATGAGGGCGAGCATTCAGAGCCGATTTTTACGACCAGCTCTTATGTTTATCAATCAGCCGCTGATGCTGCGGCACATTTTGACGGTACAAAGACAGGAAACGTTTACTCTCGTCATACCAACCCAAGCGTCCGTACTTTTGAGCGTCGTCTCGCCGCGCTAGAAAACGGTGAACGTGCGGTTGCAACGGCCTCTGGTATGGGTGCAATCCTGACCATGTGCTTGGCATATCTAAAAGCGGGTGACCATCTGCTCGCTGCCAATCAGTTATTTGGCTCGTCTATTGGGCTGTTTAATAACTATATGGCCAAGTTTGGCGTTGAAGTTAGCTATGTTGATTGCTTTGACAATGAGGCATGGGCCAATGCCGTTCAACCAAACACCAAAGTGATCTATTGTGAAAGCCCAAGTAATCCACTGGCGCAGATTTGCGATATCGGTTATTTGAGCACGCTTTGCAAAGCCAATGACATACTACTGGTCGTTGATAACTGCTTTGCCACGCCAGCATTGCAGCGCCCTCTAGATTTGGGTGCCGATGTCGTTATTCACTCTGCGACCAAGTACTTAGACGGTCAGGGCCGAGTACTTGGCGGGGCGTTGGTTGGTAGTGACAAACTCATGCAAGAAGCGTTTACCGTAGTGCGCTCAGGCGGTATCAGCATGAGCCCGTTTAATGCTTGGGTATTTACCAAGGGGCTTGAAACGCTAAAACTCCGAATGCAAGCGCATTGTAACAATGCCAATCAAGTCGCAGAATTTTTGGTCAATCATCCTAATGTCAGTACCGTACATTTCTCCGGCCTAAGTGACCATCCTGCACATGAGCTCGCCACACGCCAGCATCATATGAAAGACGGTTACGGTGCTATCATGGGTTTTGAAGTCAAAGCATCTGACAGCCGCGATACGAAAGAAGCGGCTTGGCATGTGATTGACTCGACTCAAATGGTCTCTATCACCAACAACTTGGGCGATGCAAAAACCACGATTACGCATCCTGCGACGACCACGCATTTTCGCCTAACCCCTGAGGCGCGTGCTGAAGCTGGCGTGAAAGACGGTCTGATTCGTCTATCAGTCGGTTTGGAAGATGTCGAAGATATTATCAAAGATTTGGCGCGTGGTTTAGACAGTTTGTAAAGATAGCGGTATAATGCCGTCAGTATTTTATTTTACACTTTAAAGTATCCCATTTATTATTATAAGACAAAGAGGCAGCTATGAACATTCAAGCATTGATGCAACAAGCACAAACGATGCAAAAGAAAGTAGAAGCAAACGTTGAAAATGCTAAGAAAGAGCTTGCGAACAAAGAAGTTCAAGCAGAAGCGGGCAGTGGTCTGGTTAAAGTCACCATGACTGGTCGCCATGTGGTCAAGCGTTTGACCATCGATCCAAGTCTGCTAGAAGATGAGCCAGATATGATCGAAGATCTTATCGCTGCCGCTATCAATGATGCGGTGCGTCAAGCGGATGAGCTATACGAAGAAACCATGGCTGGCGCGACCTCAGGTATGGGTCTGCCACCAGGTATGCAAGGTATGTTCTAAGCATTAAATACTTTAGACTGAACACAAAAATGGGGTTGTTATCGGCACGATACGACCCCATTTTTATAGCTACGATTTATAAATTTAGTTAAATAAAGTCAACTAAAGGAAAGCCACTTTGCTTACAGCCAAATTTGATCAGCTGGTCAAACAGCTGCGTATATTGCCAGGCGTCGGTCAAAAAAGTGCCCAACGAATGGCGCTACATTTGCTTAGTAAAAAACGTCCGCAAGGCATGGCGCTTGCCCAAGCACTAGATGAAGCCATGCGCGATATCGTTGAATGTCAGCGCTGTCATAGCTTTAGTGATGAAGCGGTGTGTCCTCTATGCCAAGACCCTAGACGTGATGATGGGCTGCTGTGTGTGGTCGAGACAGCAGCAGATGTGATGGCAATCGAGCAAACGGCAGGGTATCGTGGTCGCTATTTTGTGCTTGGCGGACACTTATCCCCGATTGATGGAATCAGTGCAGATGACTTAAATATTGATCAGCTGGTATGGCGAGTCAAACAAGAGCCTGTTGAAGAGATTATACTGGCAACAGGTACGACGGTTGAAGGCCAGACCACCGCACATTTTATTAGCGAGGCCGTCAGTCGTCATGTCAATAAAGTCACACGTTTGGCACAAGGGATACCGATGGGCGGCGAGCTTGAGTATCTAGATAGTATGACGCTGGGTCAAGCCATGCAAAACCGCTCTTTTTTATAAGGTTTTGCTGACATCAAAGTCTTACCCATTTCATTTCGTGAAATTGTTATAATTGCTTTATTATTGTTCTCCTTTTTCATTTTATTAAGACGCAGTATCGCGTTTTATTTTCTCCTATTTATGCAGGTATCTGCCCGTGTCCAACAACGTTTCAAACGCTTCAGTCAAATCAAACCCTTCAGTCAAATCAAACCCTTCTGAGATTACTGATAACTCATCACAAAAAGCAGCTAATACTGAGATGACATCAGTGGCGACACCTTCGGAATCAAATGATGATGCACTGGATGTTGATGCAATTGATATCGATGCACTGTTGGATGTCGCTGATGCTGTTGATGTCACATGGGTGCGTGAGCAGCACCAATTGGCTGAGGTGATCAATGCCTTGGCAACTTGTGGCCGCGTCGCACTAGATACTGAGTTTATCAAACGCGACACTTACTATCCGCGTTTGGCACTCGTACAGTTAAATACGGGTAATCACGTGTATTTACTAGATGCGCCTGAGTTGCAACTGTCTGAGCTGTGGGAGGCCTTGCGCCAAGTCGATGTGGCCATCTGGCATGCTTGCGGCGAAGATTTAGGCATTTTTTATCTGCTATCTGGTTGTCCACCATTGACCAATATTTTTGATACGCAAATTGCGTTGTCTTATTTAACCGGTCAATTACAAATGGGCTATCAGCAGGCATTGGCAGATCAGCTAGATATGCATATCGATAAAGAGCACAGTCAGTCTGATTGGCTCCAGCGCCCGTTGACAGACGAGCAAGAGCAATATGCCATCGATGATGTGCGTTATTTGCCAGCGCTGTATCTCAGTATCGAACATGCGCTTAAGGCACAAGGCCTATACGATTACGTCTGGGCGGATTGTCAGCTCTACGCCAGTGATTTGTATGACTTGCAGCACGTCGAAGATGAAGCGATGTATCTGACGATGGCAGATTATCGCTATAACTCACAGCAAATGGCGATACTCAAAGGGATTGCGACGTGGCGAGAAGAGCTGGCACGTGCGACCAATCAGCCGCGTACGTTTATCATCAAAAAGCAAGCGGTACGCGAGATCGTCACTGAAAAACCAAACAGCATGCGTGAGCTGGCGCACAAAACGACGATGCACCGTAGTATGCTGCGTCTCTATGGTGAAGAGCTGCTTAAGATAATAAGAAACGCCAAAAACCTACCACCTGCCGAGCATCCAGCTTGTCTTGTGCCGCCATATCGCTCAAAAAACAAAATCCTGTCAAAAGCAGTGCAGCAAGCGATTGATGATCACGCTAAGGCTATCGGCATGCCTAGCAGCGTTTTAATGCGCAAAAAATGGCTAGGACAGTTGTATGAAGTGATTGCTCTTGATAAAAATCTCAGCGAACTGCCACAAGGTCTCAAAGGTTGGCGCAATGACTGGGTCGTCCAGACGTTGATTCCAGTGATCAGCAAGCATAAAACTGAATTGCAGCAAGGGATGGGTATTAGATAGCAAATACAGCCAACTCAAAAAATTGATGCCTAATTTCACATTGCTTGTTTTTTAAATCAATTTTTTTTAAATCAATCAATGGCAGCATCAATTTTCTCTCTATCGATAAATGGCCGTTTTGACAATCTTGCTTATACTTTTGCTCGGTCATATCTATTCCATTATTCGCTGTCATCTAGAGCATTTTAGGTATTAAAAACATGCCCTAGCGTTCAAACTCACCATTTTCTAAAAAGTAAATCACTTGCCGAGCCACTTCTTTATCGACCAGCATGCCTGTATGGGTCACAGGCAGTACGATATGGTCGTTGGCGCAGTCAAGACGTGTTTCGCTGACGTAAACTGTACCATCATGAGCACAGTTTTCTGTGGCTGCTGATTCGCTTTCTTTATTCAGTTTGCGATTATGATATTGCAAAAAAGGTTGTCCTAAGCCGCGCGGTTTATCGCCTGCAATCACGCCTATATGAATATGTTCAGGACAGGACGTCGCTGTACCATCGAGCGCATCAGCATAAGATCGTCCTACAATTAAAGGGCTCAAACGCCATACGTAATCCGCGCAAACACTTCCCACATGCGGCGTGCCCAGCGTGACGCAGCGCCCAATTTGCCACTTGGGATAATTGGCCAAAAAATCACGAATAATCAATCCACCCAAGCTATGACCGACCAAATCTATTGGCTGATCAGGGTTGTGGTTGGCACTCAGCCACTCATGTAGTCGCTGGCTGTTGGTTTTGATACCGTCGCGCATGCTGCGATAGCTGTATTGATGGGTGGCAAAACCTTGCGCTTGTAAACGCTTCGCTAATGGACGCATCATCCAAGTCGTTTGATGCAAACCATGTATCAAAATCACAAGGTTTTTTCGTTTAGGCGCTTTTTGTGCCATGTCTTTTTGTTGCATAACAATATCCAAATGAGTAGCATTATAAGATTTTTTTATCGACGCTTGTTTATAAAAATGAGCGGATAGACAGACATCTTATATTAGCGCTTTAGGGGTAAGGGTTGTCAAATTATCTAAATTTTTAATTTCAATATTAGCTATTTTTTCGCTGTCAGGTTGTACTACTTATAGTGAATTCAGTATAAAAACGATACAGTGGGACTGGGATAAATTTTACGCAGCATCGAGCAGCGTAGGCACAGCACGAAAGGAGAATTTAGACCAGTTCCACCTTGATATATAATGTATCTGTTTTATTTAGGATTGACTATATAGAGTAGATAGAGCACTAATTGTTAAGGTGGAGATGCCAGAAATGATAGTAGTAAGCGAACCTATACCAGCTAAGACACCTCTACAAATTGCTACTTGGTCCCCAACTAAATATGATGGTCGATTTACAGCGATGACAGCGGGATATTTGACAGTTATTAATAACTATCTTGCTTTAACTAGAGATAATGAAGAAGTAATGACACAGGACAATACTCTTTTATTAGTATTAGCGAATACTTTCTTTTCGTGGGAGGCGGATAAAGAGATTATGTTATTTGAAGGTAAGTCCTATAAGGTCGGCGATGCGCTTTATCTTGGTGGTGCGGCGTTTACTTATCCCAATGCTAATATTACAGATCAGATAAAAGTGAACTGGATAGACTGTGGCTTGAATAAAGGATGGTTGGGCGGTTAAGTCTCATTGATAGTGTCAAAATTTAACAATGCATGCATAAAACAAAACCGCCAAATCAGCGACTGATTTGGCGGTTTTTTATAAAATAAACGAGCAGTTATCGAAAATGATCATTACATATAGTTTTCGATACTTGGGCAAGAACACATAAGGTTCTTGTCACCGTACGCATCATCGACGCGTGCCACACTTGGCCAGAACTTGTTTGCACGGATGTAAGGCAGTGGGAACGCAGCAGTCTCACGGCTGTATGGATGCGTCCATTCTTCATTAGTAATCTTAGCAGCCGTATGCGGTGCATTGACCAATGGGTTGTCTTCTAGCGTCCAGTTGTCTTCGCCCGCTTTTGCTTTCATCGCTTCAGCTTTGATAGATTTCAGCGCACTGATAAAACGATCCAACTCCTCGACAGACTCAGACTCTGTGGGCTCAATCATCAGTGTGCCTGCGACTGGGAAGCTCATCGTTGGTGAGTGAAAACCGTAATCCATCAAGCGCTTAGCAATATCGCTTTCAGTGATGCCAGTCTCTTCTTTTAACGGACGAATATCGATGATACATTCGTGAGCCACGCGGCCGTTTTTACCTGTATATAATACAGGGTAGTGGTCTTTTAGCTGGGCGGCTACATAGTTAGCGTTTAGCAGGGCAAGCTCGGTTGCTTTTAGTAGGCCATCGCGGCCCATCATAGTGATATACATCCATGAGATAGGTAAGATGCTCGCTGAACCATAAGGCGCAGCCGATACCGCTGAGCAGTCTTTTTGCGCGTTATGCACAGGGCTTAGCGTATGGTTTGCCATGAATGGTGCCAAATGCGCCTTCATACCGATAGGACCCATACCTGGACCGCCGCCGCCATGCGGGATACAGAAGGTTTTGTGCAGGTTCATATGTAGTACATCAGCACCAACGTCTGCAGGCTGCATCATGCCTACCTGAGCATTCATGTTGGCGCCATCCATATAGACCTGACCACCGTGCTTGTGAGTCAAATCACAGATATGACGGATGCCTTCTTCAAACACGCCATGAGTCGATGGGTACGTGATCATTAAAGCGCCCAAACGCTCGCTGTGCTCTTCACACTTGGCGGTTAAATCCTCAATATCAACGTTGCCGTTTTCATCGGTTTTGACCACGACGACTTTCATACCCATCATCATGGCAGTAGCAGGGTTGGTACCGTGCGCTGACATTGGAATGAGGCACACATCGCGATCGGTTTCGCCCAATGACTCATGATAACGGCGAATCGCGAGCAGACCAGCATATTCACCAGAAGCGCCAGAGTTTGGCTGCATAGAGACATCATCAAAACCAGTGATGGCTTTTAATTGATCTTGTAAGCTATCGATCATCGCAATATAGCCTGTGACTTGGTCACGCGGTGCGAATGGATGCACATTGGCAAACTCAGGCCAAGTAATCGGTAGCATCTCACTGGTGGCATTCAACTTCATGGTGCAGCTGCCTAGTGAAATCATGCTGCGGTTCATCGCTAGATCTTTGTCTTCAAGCGACTTTAGGTAGCGTAGCATTTCATGCTCGGTATGATGCGAGTTGAATACTGGATGAGTCAAGATGTCATCCGTACGCAGGTGTGCGCTGTCAAGTGAGATGCGAGCGGTTTCAGGTAGATCGTGTGACTTGTTGACGAATAACTGAGTCAATACGCCAAAATCTTGCTGATCACTGGTTTCACTAAAGGCAACGCTCAATTTGGTGTCGCTTAGACGCCATAAGTTGTAGCCAACGTTGTCTGCATTTTTAAAGATTTGCGTAGCTAGCTTCTCTGAGCCGCAATCAACCACGACTGTATCGAAGAATTGATCGTGTACCACGCTTAAGCTGCTGTCATTCGCTGCTGTGATGGCATCAGCAAAGGCGGTGGCAAACGCATGGATACGAGTCGCAATACGCTTCACGCCACTTGGGCCATGATAGACGGCATACATACCAGCGAGATTGGCGAGCAATACCTGCGAAGTACAGATGTTTGAGTTGGCTTTTTCGCGGCGGATATGCTGCTCACGCGTCTGTAGCGCCATACGTAATGCGGTATTGCCTTGTGCGTCTTTAGATACGCCAATGATACGACCAGGTGCTGAGCGTTTTGCTTTATCAGAGAATGCAAAGTAAGCAGCATGTGGGCCACCAAAGCCCATTGGAATACCGAAACGCTGTGTGCTACCTAGTGCTACGTCCGCACCCATATCGGCTGGTGATTTTAATAACACCAAGCTCATGATATCACTGACGACACTGACGTAAGTCTTGTTTTCTTTTACGGCCGCGATGACGTCTGTTAAGTCTTTAACGTCGCCTTCTACGCCAACATACTGGAATAGCGCACCGAAATAGTCGCCTGATTTGGCCGTTTCAAAATCACCCACGACCACGTCCCAACCAAAGTATTTCGCACGAGTATTGATGACATCTAGCGTTTGTGGATAGACGCGCTCATCGACGAAGTACTGCGTTGACTTGCTTTTGCTTACACGCTTTGACATCGCCATGGCTTCTGCTGCTGCCGTTGCTTCATCAAGCAGTGACGCACCAGCTAATTCAAGACCAGTCAAATCGATACAAACTTGTTGGAAGTTCAGCAATGCCTCCAAACGACCTTGAGCGATTTCTGCTTGGTAAGGGGTATAAGCGGTATACCAGCCTGGATTTTCAAGGACGTTACGCTGAATGACGGCAGGCATACGAACCGGAGAGTAGCCTTGACCGATATAGCTCTTATTGACGGTGATGTCATCTGCCATCGTGCGTAGTTTGGCAAGTGCCGCATGCTCACTCATTGCCACTGGCAAATCCAATTCTTTGTGCAAACGTACCGGCTCAGGCACAGTGTCATTGATAAAGCTTTGCATATCTTTATAACCAACAGCGCTGAGTAGGTCAGCTTGCTTGGTTTCGTTCGAACCTAAGTGGCGATAGACAAATTCAGCTTCGTTGAACAATCCTTGAAAGGTATCAAACGATGGGTTTTGAGAGATAGTCATGACAATCCTTGGTTAAGGGAGTAATAAACAAAATAGCAATTAAGAAAACATTGTGAGCAGTTAAGGAAACACTGTGAGCGGTACGTTATACGTAATGCACAAACTGTTTTTGGTCAAAGCGGAATTGGGTGTTGTAAACGCCATTGTCAGCACGCTCGCCTGCGCCAATCATCATAACGATATGATGGTCGTCGCTAAGATTGAGCAACGCTTTCATGGCAGGCTCATCAAAGCCGCCCATAGGACAGCTATCAAAACCATGAGCACGTAGTGCCAACATTAGGTTTTCGGCAGCAAGCGCGGTGTTATTGGTTGCCCAGTTTTTGGTATCCTCAAAGGTATAGTAAGGCGATTTGAGAGGGCCTTTGACGCGTCTGACCACTTGCGTGGCGCCCCATTTGGCAGCGGATATCACATTGGCAGGACCGCGCAAAAAGTCCAGCGTGACGACTTTGTTGTAGTAGTCTTTCACTTTCTTAGGGACTGGCTGATCAGGGTATTCGCGCAATATTTGCTGAGCATGCTCATGCCAGATGTCGGTGCGAGCAACGATAGCGATTAAGCGCGCCGATGTTTTTGCCGCGTTTTGGTTCATACAGTTTTTGATGGCGCGTTTGCGATTATCAGCATCATCGATAACATAAAACTCCCACGGCTGTAGGTTGCTAGAGTTTGGTGCTAGCATGGCCAAACGCAGACAGTCTGCCAGTACGTCGTCAGGGATGGGCGTGTCAGTAAAACGGCGCACGGAACGGCGTGATTCTACGATATCGCGAAAGGCTTGTAGCTGCGGTGTATGGTTTGGTGTGGCGATGGGGTCTTTATTATCGGTGTTGGTATTCATATTAGGATCCATGCTGAGAATTGGGTTATCAGTTTGCGTCGTTATTGATAGCACGTATTCATTGGAATTCGAAGAGGTGATCAATACGAGTCAATGAGATAACGCTTGAGAGCAATAACATCGGACGATAATGGTTTTTGGTGGTCTATATATAAAGCTGCTTTGTTATCAAAGGCGTCATCTATGAATCAACCTTGCTGATAAGAAAGGGGTATCAAATAGGAGATGTAGATACCCGCTTTTGCCAGTATCTACAAGTTTGGCTGCTATTTTGGTTTGGCTACTGTCTTTCTGCTATACAGAGGTGGTTATTATAATTCGCTTTCGTACTCGTCAGCGGTCATCAGTGCTTCATAGTCAGCGATGTTGTCAGGCTTCACTTTAAAGAACCAGCCTTCACCATATGGGTCAGAGTTGATGATTTCAGGATCATCTTCTAGTGCTTCGTTGATAGCGATGACTTCGCCTGAGATAGGCGCGTATACGTCAGAGGCGGCTTTTACTGATTCAACAACTGAGATTTCGTCGTCAACAGCGATAATATCGCCCACTTCTGGTAGCTCAACAAACACCACATCACCCAATAGGTCTTGAGCATGGTCAGTGATACCAACAGTGATCGTACCGTCGTCTTCTAGGCGCAGCCACTCGTGACTTGCAATATATTTTAGCTCTGCTGGGATGTTGCTCATGGTCTCTCTCCTAAATGATAGAGGTTAATTAACAAAAATAATGGAGGCTGGGCGTGTCGTCGTTTTTATCATTATGTCTAAAACGACAATGCGCTCTAATAATAAGATTTATAAGACCTACGAGTCAAACTGTTGCTTGCCGTTACGGACAAAAGGCAGCTTTAATACGCGTACATCGACGAATTTACCTTTGCCGCGTAGATCGACCTGTACGTGATCATCTTCTGATAAGCTGGCAGGCACGCGAGCAATCGCAATGGAGTTTTTTAGGCTAGGGGAGAATGTACCGCTGGTGATAAGGCCAGTTTGCTCATTGTTAGTGCCCTGATTGATAGTCACTGTCATGCCTTCACGCAATACGCCGCGCGTGGTCAATAGCAGACCTACTTGCTTCATAGCGGTGTTGTCTTCTTTTGCCTGCTTGCGTTTGCTGACCAAAGCGTCACGACCGACAAAGGCGCGATCGTCTTTTAGTGCAAGCGTCCAGCCCATATTGCACTCATAAGGGCTAACATTCTCATCCATGTCATGGCCATATAGGTTCATGCCCGCTTCCATACGCAAGGTATCACGTGCGCCAAGACCGGCAGGTTTGATGCCATTTGTTTTTAGCTGCTCAAAAAAAGCAGGGGCATCATCGGCATGCATAATGACTTCGACGCCATCTTCACCAGTATAGCCAGTACGAGCCACAAACCAATCGGTGCCTTCGATATCGGTCAAGTCAGCGCCAACGAAAGGTTTTAGCCCAGCTAAGGTATCTGCCCAGTTTGGTTTGGCTTGAGCCAGTTTCTCAATAGCATTTGGCCCTTGAACGGCGAGCATGGCAAGCTCAGGACGCTCGGTAATCGCAATATCAAAGCCTTCAGCGACTTTATTAAACTGTGCTAAGTCTTTGTCACGAGTGGCTGCATTGGAGACGATACGGTACTCAGTTTCCTCTGCATTCATCAGATAGACGATCAAATCATCGATGACGCCGCCTTGCTCATTGAGCATGCCAGAGTACAGCGCTTTACCAGCGGTAGTGAGTTTGTTGACATCATTTGCGAGTAGTTTTTGGAGCCATGCTTTAGTATCTGCGCCTTTGATATCTGTGACAACCATATGTGAGACATCAAACATACCGGCATCTGTCCGTACCGCGTCGTGCTCTTCGATTTGTGAACCGTAATGAATTGGCAATTCCCAACCAGAAAAATCGACCAATTTGCCCTCACTATCAAGATGAGACTGGTAAAAAGGGGTGCGCTTAGGGGTTTGGGTGTTGCTAGAGTCTTGAGAGTGGGTATCAGTCATAACAAATCCTTATGTGTACATCAGTCGTACTCGATAGAGTAGAGTGGTGTGCAACGTAAAAGTAGCGAGAAGCAATATTGCAAGGCGCAATATTACATCAAAGGGTGACACAGAAAGCAAAGATAAAGACGTAGGCCAAACAGACGCTGAACGTCGGTTTAAGCTAAAGCCCTATCTGTCCTGTGACCTGAGATTTTCAACACGCCTCATTTGTGAGCAATTATATAAAGCTCCAATGAATGATTGCGTATTTTCTCCCCTTCGGTGGGTAAGACGTCGTCCGTTCTTACCACTCTCCAGATTTGTTATGTCTGACGTTTGATAAAGTAGTGCGCTATGAGCGTGATGCTAGCAAACACTACCAAACAACAGTGACATGTGTTTTTCAGTCCTTTTACCTGAGCGATTGGCAGGGTGGATGCGCCTTCGGTGGTCGTATGGCAGTTGTCAGTTTGTATCACCAATAGGGTTTGATACAAAATCTGTGCCGACAGACTCTCTCCTGAAAAACGCTTTTATTATGAAAGGTTCAAAGCGCTTTTACAAGTCATCACCGCCATTAAAACAAATAAATTTGGCAAAAATGTGTGCTCATTAGGACATTTGCTCACCAAAGACGCTTAGCAAGATAGTGTTTTTTATCTCTATCAGCCGTTTTGAGAATCAATAAAATGATGTATGGGCGCAAAAATTACCATAGCAACACGCAAAGCGACTACTGGTGTTTGCCTGAAATATGCTAACCTACGACCATAGTTTCTGATAGGTGGTTTTTATGCATTGCGATATTTATAAATTTCCCAAACATGACGACATGTATGTATATATTGCGCGCCCTGAATATCCTGATGATACCGATGAGATCAAAGATTGGCTTGGCGTACTGCCAAAGGACTTTCGTGCAGGGTTGGGCCGTAGCCAGTTTGTCATGCATCTTGATTTGGCGGCGACGCCCACTCTGGCGCGTGTTGATAAAGAAGAAGTACTGGCAAAGCTAGCGTCCCAAGGTTATTTTGTGCAGATGCCACCGCAAGATGTCATGCGCCGCCAAGCAGAGCTACGCGCTCGTGAAGCGCAGGACAATATCTACGACTAGATACATTTTACCACTAGATAACATTGACGATTGGTACGCTTATTGATAAGACGGTTGTGGCAAGATGATTGAGAGAATGGTCTTTACAATGCCATGGACAAAACACTCATGACACATTTGGTCACATGCATTTGGGTAGAAAGTCGTGATAAACTGACACCCCATGACATCCACATAAAAAAATACAGATAGAAACGCACATGATGTGTGCATCGATACTGTATTTGATCTTATTTTGGTACGACAGAACGCACCATACACTGCTAGGCACATAACGTGTCAACGGTGATAAACGCAGGTAGTGAAACACGTATGGATTGGTTAAAAAATATTTTGCACAGCTTACCATTAGAATCTATTAGTGACATTCTCGGTGAGATTGCTATTTGGTGGGGCCAAATGGTGAAAGATGTACCGCCCGCCGATTTGCCAATGTATGCGTATCTTGGTGGTTCCATTTTGGTATTGGTGTTATGGTTGCTAGTCGCTCGCATATTGCCAAAACCACTGGGCGGTATGAGTTGGATGATACTGTTTGCAGTGTTATTGGCACCCGGCACAGCGCTTGGTGACTCTAGTGAAATTGCACCAGCCAGTATCAGCGTCGTCTACGCTGTTATGAGGAAGGACTTTGCAGGCGCGATTGCCAATATGCTGCCAATATTGGTGGTACTGGTCATCGGTTTGTTTATCGGTTTTATGTGGCAGCTGATACGCGGCGCATTCGCATCGAGCTTGGACAAAGCCCGCAGCCGTACGGCAGAGGATACGCAAGCGACAATGCAACTGACGACCGGCAGTTATTTGGCAGAAGGTTCTACGTTGACTGAGCAGTCTGATGATACGGCCCTAGCCGCTAAGCCTGAGAGCAGTAATACTAAAAGTCATGTTGACTTAAAAAAACAGAATGGCTTGTCTAAGAATACTGATGCTGACAATCGCTAAAACGCTGAAGTCTGTTTGTACGGTGTAATAAATAAGCAGGCGAGCCAGTAAAGTAATCGAGTAATGATAAAAAAAGACACCCATGCGTGTCTTTTTTTATGCCAAATCGTCTGGCAACCTTATGAATTATTGAGAATTATGAGAGGCACCCAACCATTGCTCACAAAGGCGAACGCATGAGTATTTTGGCAATGCCTCAGGCTGTGCTAATCTAATTTATCTTTTATTCATTATCAAATTTTTAGTTCTACTTATTTATAACCATATATTCATAACAATTTATCTATAACAACAATCGAGACCTGATTATGAACAAGCAAACCTTTACCGGCACTCAAAATTATATCGCCACAGACGATTTACAACTGGCAGTGAATGCGGCCATGACATTACAAAAGCCGCTCCTTATCAAAGGTGAACCTGGTACGGGCAAAACCTTACTTGCCGAAGAGGTTGCTGAGAGTCTAGGGATGCCACTGATTACGTGGCACATCAAGTCGACGACTAAAGCCGAGCAGGGTTTATACGAGTACGATGCGGTATCGCGCCTACGTGACTCGCAGTTGGGTGATGACAAGGTTTATGAGATTGGCAATTACATCAAGCCGGGCAAGCTGTGGGATGCCTTCACTAGCACCGAGCGCAGCGTACTACTAATCGATGAGATCGATAAAGCCGATATCGAGTTCCCTAATGACTTGCTGCATGAGCTCGATAAGATGTCGTTTTATGTGTATGAGACGGGCGAGACCATTACCGCCGCGCAGCGTCCAGTAGTAATCATTACATCAAACAATGAAAAAGAGCTGCCCGATGCGTTTTTGCGTCGTTGCTTCTTCCATTACATCGACTTTCCAGAAGAGCAAACCATGCGCCAAATCATAGAGGTGCATTTCCCCGATATTCAGGAAAAATTGGTCAACGACGCGTTGGATATATTCTACAAGCTGCGCAATATCCAAGGCCTTAAAAAACCACCATCAACGTCTGAATTGGTCGATTGGTTGACGTTATTGCTCGCTGATGACATGGCGCAGGATGAGTTAGAAGAAAACTTACGCGGCGAAAAATCCATTCCGCCATTATACGGTGCATTGCTGAAAAACGAAGCCGATGTGAATTTACTACAGCGTTTTGCCAATATGATGCGTCGTTAAGCGCGTCTAAGTGTTCAGTGCTTTTTTTGTTTTACGTCAATCAGTGGTGCGTCTCTTATGTTCATAAAACTATTCTATACCTTGCGGACTTACGGCGTACCAGTCAGTACGCGTGAGCTGCTTGATCTTAATGCCGCGTTAGATAAGGGCCTGATGATGCAGCCGCATCCTGAAGATCCAGCACTGGCGACTTTTGCGAGCCGTGAGGATATGTATCGGCTGATTCGGCTGTGCATGGTCAAAGACGAGCGCCATTTTGATAAATTTGATCGGGCAATGGCAGACTATTTTGAAGGGGTGGATAGCCTTGATATGGATGCGCTGTTGGCTAAGCTGACCGATGTGCCTAAAGAATGGCTCGATCTAAAGCTCGATCCAAAAAACTTAACCGAAGAGCAAAGACGCCTGCTCAAAAAATACGGCTCGCTTGAGGAGCTGATGAAAGCGTTAGAGGAGCGGTTACAAGAGCAAAAAGAGCGTCACCAAGGTGGTAGTAAATGGGTGGGGACAGGTGGCACCTCGCCATTTGGTGCTTATGGCGACCATCCAGAAGGGGTGCGCGTCGGCGGTGAATCGCGTAAACGTAGCGCGGCGAAAGTCTGGGAGCAGCGTAAATATCGCAATCTTGATGATGATAATCAACTTGGTACCCGCCAAATCCAAATGGCACTACGCAACCTACGTCAGTTTGCGCGCACAGGCAGCGCTGACGAGCTCGATATTCATGAGACCATTAAACGTACTGCCAAAAAGGGCGTGCTTGACATACATATGCAAGCCGAGCGCCGCAACCGTGTCAAAGTATTAATGCTATTTGACGTAGGCGGTAGTATGGATATCCATGTTGAAGCACTTGAGAAATTGTTCTCTGCGGCAAAGAATGAATTTAAAACATTAGAGTTCTTTTATTTTCATAACTGCCTATATGACTATGTATGGAAAGACAATAATCGTCGCCATAGCGCACTGATGCCAACGTTTGAGCTACTCAATAAATATGGGCGCGAGTATCGCGTCATCTTCGTCGGTGATGCATCGATGTCGCCCTATGAGCTGATGACCGTGGGCGGTAGTGTCGAGTATATGAACAATGAAGCCGGTATTGTATGGCTAAGGCGTGTACTTGATCATTTTGATAAAGTGGCGTGGCTCAATCCTGAAACCCCAAGCTATTGGCAGTACACGCAAACCATCGTTGAGATCAAAAAGCTATTCGAAGATAAGATGTATCCGATGACCTTGCATGGTGTTGAGGAAATGACCCAGTACATGGCGCGGTAGTATTAGTCTACATTGGACGAGTAATATGAAAAAAGCACTTAAGACGATGTGATCGTTTTAAGTGCTTTTTTATGTTAATTTAAATGCTTTTTTATGTTAAGTAGTGCCAATTTTGAGAAGGCATATTAGTGACAAATGCTATGGTGACGATAGATGCTAGCTTTTGTTTTCAACCAGTCCAATCATTACGCCCATCTCTTTTTTGTCTTGCTTATCGATACTGGGTGCATACAGTGCTGAGGCAATGCCGCCATCCAAAAACAGCGCATTTGGACAATCTAACTCGTCTTTGAATAGAGTCGCAAACTGATAAAACGTCACAGGCTCATCTGTATTGACGAATTGTATGCTGCCATCGTCACAAATGCCTGCACCATTACGCAGTTTGATGGAGGTACTATCAGGATTGAACTCGGGATGTATCTCATCATTGATGACTAGCATAGGACCAGATTGCGTCGCATACCAAGGCTGTGCGTTGCCATTGTTTATCTGTTCATCTAAAGCGTGGCTTTCGGTGATTTGTACGTGACCAGTTTTGTCCCACCACATAACGCCATTGGGTAATAAATGAAAATTGCCACCACCTTCTTTTAGATTGAGCGATTTGACTTCTTTGCCTTTGATGACGGTGTAACCAATTGGTGCATAGTTTTCGTTGTACATTCCTGCATTCATGGCAAAGTTTAGAGTTTCAGTCTTTGGTAAAGTAGATAGCAACGTATCAAAGGTTAGTAGTGATTGGTCATTAGAGGCTTGCCAAAACAGCTGCAGTGAATAACGATCGCTTGTTAATCCACTTGCATCCACGCGGCACACGCTATAAGTAAATGGCGAGTCTTTTGTCTGACATGACCAGTTGTCTGTGTCGCTATTGACAGTCTCAGTATTGGTCTGCTGGCAAGCGCTAAGGCCAAGCGCAAGCACTATCAATGATAACAATAAGGTCAAAATGGAGGTTGGCATCAATCACACGTCTTTTAACATAGTGGTATTTGTGGTTTGCTACTGATTCATATATAAATCTTGGGTACTCGCTTTTAGTCGCTACTGGGCGGATAGTCACGGAAGGTGTTATTCACATTGCCGATGAGCTGCCCGCCATCGGTTGTGATCGTATGATCGGTGCTGTAGGGGGAGCTGTATCCAGCGCGATGTTCGGTTGGTGCGCCAGTCTCTTTACCTTTATCACGAGAGTCTTTGTTATAAGCAATGAGCGCATCATTATTGGCTAAGAAACTATCAGGATTGGCCATCACCCACATTTGATTGAAAATATCCGCACGCGCGCTATTATCAAGTAATGCGCCCTTATCCGTAAAGTAGAAAAACTTAGACAGTAGCTTAATCTGCCCGTCATCTAGACGGCGGGCGATATGATAAGGTTGTAGCTGACTCGGATGCTGTAAGCCCACCGCGCCGACGATACTGGCCAATGATTTGAGTGTGTTTTTATGGAAGCTTGCCACACGCTCTGCTTTGCTAGGGACATCGAGCGCCTTTTGACGGTAAGGGTCTTGGGTAGCGACGCCCGTTGGGCACGTATTGGTATGGCAAGAGCGCGACTGAATACAACCAACCGCAAACATAAAGCCACGCGCCGAGTTACACCAATCGGCACCTAGCGCAATCATCCGTGCAATATCAAACCCTGAGACAATCTTGCCACTGACGCCAAGTCTGATCTTGTCACGAATGCCTGCACCGACCAAAGTATTGTGAACAAGCAAAAACCCTTCGACCATCGGCATGCCGACATTGTCCATAAACTCAACAGGCGCCGCACCTGTACCGCCTTCGGCACCATCAATAACAATAAAATCAGGATAGTTGTCCGTCTCGATCATGGCTTTGACAATCGCCATAAACTGCCAAGGCTGACCCACGCATAGCTTGAAGCCAACAGGCTTGCCACCAGATAATTCGCGTAGCTGCTGCCAAAAGGCGACAAGCTCACGCGGTGTACTAAACGCGGTGTGCGAAGCGGGCGAAATACAGTCTTGACCCGTCGGCACTTGGCGAGTATCGGCAATCTCTTGAGTGATTTTGCTCGATGGCAACACGCCGCCTTTACCCGGTTTGGCACCTTGCGACAGCTTGATCTCGATCATTTTGACTTGTGGATCGACAGCTTTTTCGGCGAAAGACTGTGGGTCAAAATTGCCTTCGGCATCACGGCAGCCAAAATACCCTGTACCTAACTCCCAAATCAGATCACCACCGAACTTACGATGATAAGGGCTGATCGCGCCTTCGCCCGTATCATGTGTAAATCCGCCTATTTTTGCGCCTTGATTGAGTGCCATAATGGCGTTTGCGGACAGACTGCCAAAACTCATCGCGGAGATGTTGAATACCGACATATCATGCGGCTGCTTACAACGCTCGCCGCCAACAGTGATACGAAAGTCTTTGTTTTCTAACGGCTGGCTAACGGCGGATTGCAAAAACCATTCTTTACCATGAGTATAAAGATTGTCTAGCGTACCAAACGCATTGGTATCGCTGACGTTCTTTGCCCGCTGATACACTAGCGCGCGCTGCTGGCGTGAAAATGGCACCTGCTCTTTGTCATCTTCAAGCAAATACTGACGAATCTCAGGACGAAAATCCTCTAGTACGTAGCGTATATGTCCTGCTATCGGGTAGTTTTTTAGCACTGAATGCTTGGACTGAATCAGATCATAAATACCGAGTCCTACGCCAAAACCTCCAATCACAATTAGCCAACCGTGCATCAGCAGCAATCCGGCTAATAATAGACAAATGGCTGCACCCAGTGTGCTATAGCGCAGCAGCAGCCCGACAAAATACGGCGAGCTGGTTTTGGGTTCAGGGTTCAGATTGGTACGGGATTCAGGCATAACGAGGCTCAACAGTCACTGTAAATATAGATAATACGTTCAAATTTGTCGCGTACATCATACACTGATGCTATCGCCAAGTCGGTATCATTGGGTAACAGTATACTAATGCTGGCAAATTTTAGCAGGTGATTCTGACTAATATTTGCTCATCCTCTATAGCATCAAACGTGATCGCAACGGGTAAAAACTGCTCAATGAGCCATGCTTGGGTTTTGCTATGCTCGCTAATAACCCGCGCGCTAAACGCACCGCCGCCTGCTAAGGCTAACGGTAATAGCAGCTGATCGGTCAAATATTCATCAATCAGCGCATCGGTGTCAAACAAATAACGCTTTACTAAGCCTGACAAACGACCACCTATCTTTTCTGCTGAGCTGCGTTTTTCTCC
This sequence comes from Psychrobacter sp. CR212, assembly GCF_059693765.1. Taxonomy (NCBI): domain Bacteria; kingdom Pseudomonadati; phylum Pseudomonadota; class Gammaproteobacteria; order Moraxellales; family Moraxellaceae; genus Psychrobacter; species Psychrobacter sp. CR212. The sequence continues at coordinate 751,069 of NZ_JCATIF010000001.1, forward strand.
TAGTAATGTAAATATTTCAGAGTGATATTCTTTGTGATTTTGGATACTAATACTCTCGTGAGTGACTTTTGCATAGCAGGTATTGCCTTCACCAATGCCGTATAATTTATTACCGCGTGTTGTGATAAGCGCCTCATCCATACCCGCTTCAATCAACGCGGCTTTGGCGCTGGCAAGCTCACGCAGGCAGATATCGTATTCTAGATTGAGCACGCTTGCGACCAGCTCCGTGCTGACAAGCTTACCGCGTTCCGTGAGGTCTAATCGTGAAGCATTAGCACGGCGCACAAATGGCGCAACAGTTGCTTTAATCGCGCCGCCGCCGATAGGGGCAAAGCCCGCTTGCACGCACTCAATCTCGACCTGCATGCCGAGCTTGGCAAGTAGCGGCACAAAGGCGTGCTGCAAAAAGTCGGTGGTTGGCGCTAACGGATTGTGCGTGCCGCCTATGATGGTAACGGTGGACTTGTTGCTTGAGTCAGCATTGGCAAAGAGTAGGGCAGGCAGTAGCGTCTGTAACACCAGACTGGTACTGCCTGCCGAGCCGATATCGAAGGTATAATCGCCCGCTTGCACGGTGCTTGGCGTAAAGGTGAACGCCATACTACCTAAATGAGCGCCCGATACGCTAGCGTTTGATATCTGTTGTGACGCTTGTACACACATCAAATGCTGACGCATCAATCCGGGTTTGGCGCGTCCAGCACGAATATTGGTGATTTCAATCGGTGTGCCTGTGAGCATCGATAATGACAGTGCCGTACGAATGATTTGTCCACCGCCTTCGCCTGTGCTGCCGTCGATTTTTAGGGCTTTACGTGTTGATGCTGGCATGATAAATGTCTTTATGATTTGTAAGACTATTGATTGGTAGTGTCGTTAATGGGCATAATAAAATGCTTCCCAATACTTTTCGGGTCGCATTTAAAATAAGATTGAAACCGACTGTCAGTGTCTGGTGGTAAGGTCTAAATGGTGCATTGTGCCAAGTGCCATGTGCGGGGCATAAGTGGTAAAAAATGCGCCTGCCCACAACGCGTAGCAGCCACGACAGTATATTTTCAACCCCCTGCTGTGGGTCGCGGGGTCTGACACTCGCCCAGTCGATTTCAAAAGGGTGGTCTGTCCATTATCAGACAGACAAAGCTAAAAAAGGTTTAATGAGCTAGGTAAGCGCCTAGTCCACAAGGTCAATTTGCCAGTTGTTGGCTTGAATGACAATGTTAAGCTGACGTAGCTTCATGGCAATATCGTCCGCCTGCTTTTGCAATGCGCCGACCGAGACCATCACTTGCCATTTAATCTCACGCGGGCTATAGCGATCGACCTCGGTTTCGGTCGCGGCTATCGACTCGGTCAATAGCTTGTGGCGCATCTCAAGGGTGTCGCGCTCAACGAGCAGCGCCAGCATCGATTGATTGTTGTCCGTCAGCGCCACCGCGTTGGTACGCTGGATACGGGCGATAAGCGCGGACAGCTCGGTAATCAGCTGGCTTGCGTCCATCAATAGCTGATTGGGGTCTTCGCTTGGCGTATCGCCATCTTGGACTTTTACATTGCTGCGAATGCGTCCTTTGATTTGCGCCAGCTTTTTTTGCATATCACTGCGGATAAGTAGGGCTTCTGCGAGTTTCATTTTAGTTTTCCTTAAATTCTATTTTTCATTCTAATGAAATGTTTCATAAATGAAGAGGTTATTTCAAGGATAAACTCAACTTCTTCTTCGATAACTTGAGAGTCATGTTTGACGTAATCGTTTTGATACTTAGTAAAATAATCAATTAGCTTTACAAACATATTTACTAGTTCTCGGGAGCCATTATTCCTCTTAATAAATGTACCAATATCAGTAAGCTGATTTTCTAAAGACTTGGAATTTCCTAGTATTTCTTTTACTAATAGCTCTAACGATAGTCGAAGGTCATCTAACAAGTTTCTCTCAAATATATTTCCTTTATATTTTTCTAAAGCATAGTTATATTGTTCTAGGGATTTAGTATAGTCATCTAACCAAAATCTAGTTTCATCTACTAAAATTTCATTGACCGTGTCTATGTCAGTATTCAAACCTTTAAAGCGTGTCAACAGCTTGATCTTAAGATCTCTAACTTCAGGTAAGTCTTTAATTTCCGGATGCTCGCAAAGTTCTTTTATGATTTTAAATTGTTGTTTAGGGTTAAACGAGCTTAAGTTTTTCTTTAAGGCATACCTTTTATTAGGTGTGGATACTGTAAAGGGATAACTTGTATAAGGAATATCAGTGTTATAGTCAACTGCGTATGCTGCAAATAAACTAGCAATTTTAGAGCCTGATAAGCCTTTCTCGGTGCTACCTAGAATATCACCTGCTGTTTCAATAAATGTCTGGGGAATCATATTTAGCCTTATTTTTTGGATTAATTAATATAGGTTAAAGTAATATAATTAACTGATTTTTTTAAATATTTTGGTTTAACCCTTCACACAAACCACTTGCCGCAAGGTATGTACCACTTCCACCAAGTCACTTTGTGCGCTCATCACGTCTTCAATATTTTTGTACGCCGCTGGGATTTCGTCAATCACGTTTGCGTCTTTACGACATTCTACGCCTTTGGTTTGGGCGATTTGGTCATCAATAGTAAAGACTTTTTTCGCCTCAGTGCGTGACATCACGCGACCTGCGCCATGCGAGCAAGAGCAAAACGATTCTTCGTTGCCTTTACCTTTGACGATAAAGGATTTTGCGCCCATCGACCCTGGGATGATGCCGTATTCGCCGACGCGTGCGCGCACTGCGCCTTTACGCGTGACAAAGACTTCCTCGCCGTAGTGCTCTTCTTTTGCCACATAGTTGTGGTGACAGTTGACCGCTTTTACCGCAGCATCGAACGGTTTTGGCACGATGGTGCGTAGCGCTTGGATGGCTTTTTCCATCATGATTTCGCGGTTTTTAAAGGCAAAGCGCTGCGCCCAGCCAACCGCAAACCAATAATCGTCAAAATGTTCAGTCCCCTCAGCAAAATACGCCAAATCTTTATCAGGCAGGTTAATAAACCATTTGCGCATGTCCTCACGCGCCAGCTCAATAAAGTAGCGCCCGATGGCATTGCCCACGCCGCGTGAGCCTGAATGCAGCATAATCCACACCTGATTGGTCTCATCAAGGCACACCTCAACAAAGTGATTGCCTGTACCCAGAGTGCCCAAATGCTTTAGATTGTTGGTGTTTTTTAGTTTGGGATGCTTTTGGGTCAGATAATTAAAATCATCGACCAGCGTACCCCAGCCATTCATCACGGTATCATCAGGGTTCGCCCACGCGCCCACGTCACGGCGCGAGCCGCGACCGCGTGTCTTGCTGCGTCCATGCGGAATGGCTTTTTCCAGCTCGGTGCGCAGACCGTGCAGGTTGTCGGGCAAATCATCTGCGGACAGCGTGGTCTGCACCGCCATCATGCCGCAGCCGATATCCACGCCGACCGCTGCTGGGATAATCGCTTCTTTGGTCGGCAGCACCGTACCGATGGTCGCACCGATACCGACATGGACATCAGGCATCACCGCGAGCCACTTATAAATAAAGGGCATCTGTGAGGCTTTAATCAGCTGGTCGTGGGCTTTTGGGTCGACAGGCACGCCTTTGGTCCATAGGCGGATAGGGGTGCCACCGTCTTGAATGATATTGTGATTGATAGGCTGCATAGTGTCTCCTTAGTTTTTTATAAAAATGTTCTGTCTGTACTTTATATACTGCTAAGGGTGTGCCAGTTTTTGGGAAAGATAGTTTTTATTTTTATAAGCATTTGATATTGAATAATAAAAAACATTTTAAATTCTTTTTTTATAAAAAAATGGACTTTAATCAAGTAAATAAAGATATAATTTATTCTATAAATATAGCTTTTATTCTATAAAGGAATTGTGTGTAATGGTGAAGGTTCAATATAAAACAAAGCATAACGTTGTCTCTAACAAACGCTTATTCAGCATGGCGATTTTACTAGGCGTGAGCATCAGCAGTTGTTTTGCTGCGCCGTCTTTGGCATCGCTACGCGGCAATTATCAGACCTCGATACAAGTTGCGCCCACCATGCAAATGCCATTGCCCAAGCCGCCCGCAGCCCTATTTGACAGCGTGCGCTATGACAGTGACGGCATGTCGCTCGCCGCCTTTGTCACGCCCGATCCAAACGATGGCGACAAGCATCCTGCTATCGTTTGGATAACGGGCGGTGAGTCCAACACGCTGGCGGACTTTTGGCGCAAAGGCTCAAGGCAAAATGACCAAACCGCCAGCCCATATCGTGATGCTGGCGTGATCATGATGTTTCCCACCTTGCGCGGTGGCAATGACAATGCGGGCAATATCGAAGTGAATTATGGTGAAGTCGATGATGTCATCGCGGCGGCAGAATATTTGGCGACCCTGCCATATGTCGATAGCAGCCGTATCTATTTGGGCGGGCACAGTACGGGCGGCTCGCTCGCGCTATTGGTCAGTGAGGTGGCGAGCAGCACGCATCCTGAGTTGTTTAAAGAAGTGATTAGCTTTGGCGCTACGCAAGAGACGATGTTTTTGCAAGAGGTTGACTTTACTGGTGATGAGCAACGCGAAATGGATTTGCGTGCGCCTGCAAACTGGACGAATGATATTCGCATGCCGACGTGGATTATTGAGGGCAAGCGTGACGGTAACTATCGCGACCTAAAGCCGATGTGTGATAAGAACAAAAGCCCCATGCTGCACTGTGCGTTTATTGCACGGCACGAGCACTTTAGCGTGCTGTATCCGTTGAATCGTCACCTTGCGCAGCAGATTATGGCAGACGAGCCGTTGTCTATTGACAGTATGAAGTCGTGGGCAATCAAAAAGTAACATCAAAACCAATAAGCCAAGCGCATTATTATGAGTAAAAGCAACATGATTAAATGTCATAAAACCGCCGTTATCGGCTTTCTCGGTACGACCTTGGACAACGGCTTTAATGACAAACGTTGGCAGCGCTGGCGGCCGAGCGTCAGCCTGTGCCTGCATGATGACCTGCTGGTCGATGAGCTGCATATCCTCTATAGCAAGCGCGACAAGCGACTGTTCAACGTCATCGTTGATGATGTGGCGCAGGTCAGCGCCAATACCAAAGTCATTGGGCATCGGGTGACGCTGGCGAGTCCGTGGGATTTTGCCGATGTCTATGCTGAGCTGTATGACTTTGTCACAGGCTTCGCCTTTCGTGAAGACACAGACTATCTGCTGCATCTGACCACAGGGACGCATGTGGCGCAGATTTGCTGGTTTTTGCTGGTTGAGGCGGGGTTTTTGCCTGCCGATTTGATTCAGACCTCGCCGTGTCCCAAGCCTGACCAATACGACCCACAAGGGCGCTATCAAGTCATTGATTTGGACGTGTCGCGTTATGACAGTTTGCGCGCGCGTTTTGAGGCCGAAAAAGCCCAGCATTGGCAAACCTTACAAGCCAATCTTGTTACCCAAAACGCCGCCTATCAACAGCTGATTGCTGATATTGAAAAAGTCGCCACGCGCTCCAACGCGCCGATTTTATTGATGGGCGCGACAGGGGCGGGCAAGTCGCAACTGGCAACGCAAATCTATACGCTCAAGAAAAACAAAGCCAACAACAAACAGGCACTCGGCGCGTTCGTCGAAGTCAACTGCGCCACCTTGCGCGGCGATACGGCAATGAGCGTGCTGTTTGGTCATGTCAAAGGCGCGTTTACGGGCGCGGCGTCGAGCCGTGAGGGGCTACTCAAATCAGCGGACGGTGGCTTGCTGTTTTTGGATGAAATCGGCGAGCTGGGGCTGGACGAACAGGCGATGCTCTTGACTGCGCTTGAGGCGCAGCGCTTTTATCCGCTCGGTAGCGATACGCCCATTGATGTGTCGTTTCAGCTGATGGCAGGGACGAATAAGGATTTGCGCCAAGCGGTCGCGGACGGCGAATTTCGTGCCGACTTGTTTGCGCGTCTGAACACGTGGACGTTTTTTTTACCGTCGTTAAAAGACCGTATCGAGGACTTACCCGCCAATATTGATTACGAGCTGGCGCGTCTGGGCAGCGAGCAGCAGTACCAGTACCGCTTTGAGCCTGAGGCGCGTGCGTACTTTGAAGACTTTGCCATGAGTTCTGAGGCGACGTGGCAGGGCAACTTTCGTGATTTAAGCGCCAGTATGACGCGCTTAACGACATTGTGCGAGGGCAAAGTGATTCGTATGCCCGATGTTAAGGCAGAAATCACCCGCCTTAAGCATCTGTGGGCATTACCTAGTAGCGCGCAACATCAAGTGGACAAGGCGGATACGCCCAGCCTAACTGAGCAGCAAGCGCACGCAGATACGGTGCTGAGCCGCCATCTATCAAGCGACGACAAAGACGCGCTCGACCCGTTTGATGCGGTGCAGCTGGCGTATGTGATTGAGGTCTGCTATCAGCACAGCAGCCAAGCGGCGGCAGGGCGCTATCTGTATGCCAACTCCAGAAACCAGCTAAAAAGTAACAATGACAGCGACCGACTGCGGAAGTATCTGCTAAAGTTTGGGCTGAGGTTTGATGGATTAAAACGATAATATTAAAAAGGAGAGGATATGAATAACACAGGATTTGTCGCAGGAACGCTCGTTCATACGGATAAAGGGTTAGTGCCGATTCAGGATATCAAAGTGGGCGATCTTATTTTATCAAAGCCTGTACTCTCTAAGCCCGAAGGTGGGGTCGGTGATATAGAGTACAAACCCGTACTTAGCACCTTTAAATCACCCAATAAGAAACGCATCTTTAAAGTTGAGTATTTTAATGAGACCGCTGATGCGCGAGGAGAAGAGGGTAGCAATTATATCTTATGCACCAGCAATCACCCATTTTGGGTAAAAAGAAATCCTGAAGATTTAGAGGGTGAGTGGTTATCGGCGGAGCGCTTGCCAGCTGGATATCTAACCTCTGCTCATGGTGATACGATTGCGCTTGATGATTACTCGTTCATCCCTGTGCGTACCTTGCCGAACTTCCCTGAAGGTATAGCTTATACTCAAAGTATTGAGGAACATGACTTATGGGAGACAGACGGTCTGGTTCAGTTTGTGAGATTTACGGATGATGGCTACCAGTTTGTCAGTTTAGCCAATACAGAAGAAGCGTTCAAAGAAGAGATCAAAACCGTTAATATGCAAACTTCCGATGCCAAGTTGGTTATTAATGAAAGGGCACCTTTTATTGTAGACCCTGAGCTTTATAAAACATTGAATGTGAGGTTTAGTCAAGATAAAGATCCTGCTACACACACAATTGGTAAGTTTATAAAAGAAATGTATTCGCCTTTAATTTTTGATGGAAGGGTAGTCAAGGATAACAGTATTGGTGATGAAAAGTTATTTGAAAAGGCTCTAGCTAACATTGAAAGATATGGTAATGCAACAGGATTGTTAGAGAGCAGTATTCACGAGCAGATGCAACGCTATAACGATGTCTGTCCTAACCCTTATGAGGATCATGTCTATAATATAGAAGTGGCAGATCATCATACATATTTTGTTGGACACGATGCGGTGTGTGTAAACGCTACAAACTCGTAGGCATCATCCATGCTAACCTAACCCAAAACCACAATAACAATAATAATAGGAAAACGCATGCCCACCGACACCCGCCCGATTCTCGTCTTTGATGTTAATGAAACCTTGCTCGATATCAGTACCCTTACGCCTTTATTTAGCCGCCTTTTTAATGATGGCAGCATACTGCGCGAATGGTTCGCCCAGCTGGTGCTGTACTCGCAAACCCTGACCTTATCAGGACTGTATACGCCGTTTGGTGAGATTGGGGTCGGCGCGCTGCGGATGGTTGCTGATATTCATGGCGTTGAGATTGCCGATGCCGATATTGACGAGCTAAAGACGCGCATGGGCAAGATGCCCGCGTATGCCGATGTCGTGCCCGCGCTGACGCTGCTTAAGGAGGCAGGCTTTCGACTGGTGACCTTGACCAATTCAGAGTCCAGCGAGTCACCGCCACCGCTAGAAAAGGCGGGGTTGAGCGAATTTTTTGAGCGCTCATTTCATATTGAGGCGGTGCGTCAGTTTAAACCCGCACCTGCGACTTACAATCTGGTCGCCGAGGCACTGTCTGTGCCTACATCCGAGCTGTGTTTGGTCGCTTGCCATCTGTGGGATACGATAGGCGCGCAGGCAGCAGGCTGTCAGGGCGCGTTTTTATTGCGTCCGCACAATGCGTTATTGCCCGCCAACAACGTACCAACGCCCGATTATATGGCGGATGACTTACGCACATTAGCGCAGCAAATCATTGCGCAAAACACCGACTCATAACGCCCAAAAAGAAACATCAAACAAGCCATCCAAACAGGTGGCTTTTTTATATCTGATAAAACAGTTGGGTGTGAGGCCGCTTATAAAACTAGTGCTTTAGCAGTAGTAGGCTTCTTTGTCTTTTAGCGCGTCTTGCAAATAAGCAACCAGTTGTTTGAGCTTTTGGTCAGGCTGGCGCGCTTTGGGATACACCGCGTACATACCCATGCGCTTGCGCGTGAAGGGCTGCAAAATCTGCGTGAGGCGCTGCTCTTGTAACGCGTTATAGACCAAGGCTTGCGGCAAAAAAGCAATGCCCAAATCACTAAGCGCGGCGTGCTTGATAGCGCTTAAATGATTGCTATAAAAGCGTCCATAGACAGGCAACAGCAGCTCAGCACCATCCTCATATAACGGCCACAAGTCGCTACTGGTGTTATCAAATTTATAAATCAGGCAATCATGATTTTGCAGTTGGGCGGGGGTTTGCGGCGTACCATATTTGTTGAGGTAATTTTGGGTGGCGCAAATCACCCATTGACTGTCTATCAGGCGTTTGACAATCAAGGAGGAGTCTTCAAGCTCCGCCGTTCGGATGGCCAAATCAAAGCCATCTTCGACCAAATCAATCAAACGGTTGGTGATGTATAGCTCTACGGTTATCTCAGGATATTTTTTACAAAATTCAGCGATAGCCGTGCTGAGTAGTAAGTCAGAAGAGACCACAGGGGCGGTGACGCGGATATAGCCTTTCATGTTTTCGCCGTAGCCTGTGACAGCATTTTCCGCTTCTTGAAAGGCAAGCTGAGCCAATTTGGCTTTGTGATACAGCGTTCGGCCGGCATCGGTCAAGCTGAGTTTTCGGGTGGTTCGGTAGAGCAGTTGTGCATTTAAGTTGGCTTCTAGGCGCGCGATACGTTTGCTCACTACAGAATTGGTCAGCGCCAGTTTGTCAGCAACTTTGGAAAAAGAGCCTTCATCGACTACCAAAACAAACAAAACCATGTCATCAGCTTTAATCATACCGATTCTCTAATCAGGGTAATATATTTCGTATTATAGCAAAAAAGGAAAATAACCTTGTCTGATCATGCTGTTTATCTTTGCACTTGTAAAGCGTAGAGTGTGTGAATTCTACCCTAAGCACAATGAGGCTGTTAATCTGAGCGATTGAGTGGCTGTATGTAAGGACTGTGTTTAAGGGCGGCGTTTAAGAGTGGTGTTCAAGGATGCACAGACGATAACAGGGAGAGGGAATTTTGAATCAGACTGTCTATGGGTTACTTGCCCTATTGCCAATCATACTCAGTGGCATATTTCTTATTGGTCTACAATGGTCGGCCAAAAAAACCATGCCGATCATTTTGGCGGTGACTGCCGCGCTCGCACTTTTTATTTGGGACATGACGTTTAACCGCGTGTCGTCCTCTATTCTTCAAGGGACCGTGATTACGATATCGGTATTGTGGATCGTATTTGGTGCGCTGTTCTTATTAAATACTCTAAAACACACGGGCGCTATAGCAGTGATTCGTGCAGGTTTTATCAACGTATCGCCTGACCGCCGAGTGCAAGCCATCATCATTGCATGGTGTTTTGGTACGTTTTTGGAAGGTGCATCGGGCTTTGGCACACCGGCTGCAATTGCGGCACCGCTGCTGGTCGCGATAGGGTTTCCTGCATTGGGTGCGGTGCTTATGGGGATGATGATCCAAAGCACGCCCGTATCGTTCGGGGCGGTCGGTACGCCGATTGTTATTGGGGTGAATAAGGGTCTAGATACCGTGGCCATCAGTGCGCTGCTGGCGCAAGAAGGCATGCAATGGGAAGAATTTTTACAACTGATTACCACCCAAGTGGCGATTATTCACGGTGTGATTGGGACGTTTATGCCGCTGCTGATGGTGATGATGCTCACCCGCTTTTTTGGTAAAAATAAAAGCTGGAAAGAAGGCTTAGCCATTTGGCCCTTTGCCATCTTTGCAGGGTTGGCCTTCACTGTACCTTACGCTTTAACGGGCATTTTCTTGGGTCCTGAATTTCCATCGTTGGTTGGTGGACTGGTCAGTGTGGCGATTGTCATTCAGGCGGCTAAAAAAGGATTTTTGGTACCAAAGACCACGTGGGACTTTGAAGCCAAAAGCAGCTGGCCAAGCGATTGGATGGGTAAACTGGTGGTCAGCAAAGAAGATGTGGCGACCCCAGCAGGCAAGACCATGTCTACGCTGATGGCATGGTTTCCTTACTTGCTAGTGGCGCTGCTACTGGTGTGTTCGAGAATGTTTGCTGGCTTTAAGGACTTGCTCAGCAGCGCCACGCTAGACTTTAATACGATTTTGGGCGAGGCCGATATCAGTGCAGGTTTTAGTCCTTTATACTTGCCCGGCGGCCTGTTGTTAATCAGCGCCTTAATCGCAGCTTTTGTACAAACTAAAAATCCAACGCGTGCGCTGGGTGATGCTTTGAGCGAATCAAGCAAAACCGTCTTAAGCGCTGGGTTTGTGCTTATTTTTACCATCCCTATGGTGCGTATTTTTATCAACTCTGGGGTCAATCTATCCGATGTCGCGAGTATGCCAGTTGCCAGTGCTGAGTTGTTTACAGGCACGTTTGGCAGCGCCTTTCCGCTGATCAGCTCAACCATCGGTGCCCTAGGTGCGTTTATCGCAGGCTCGAATACCGTGTCAAACATGATGTTCAGTCAGTTTCAGTATGAAGCGGCCATGAGCTTGCACATCTCGCCCTCACTCATCATCGCAGCACAAGCGGTTGGCGCCGCGGCGGGTAATATGATTGCCATTCACAATGTGGTGGCCGCATCAGCAACCGTTGGGCTGCTTGGGATGGAGGGTGCGACGCTGAGACGCACCATCTTACCAACCATCTATTATGTGTTGTTCAGTGGCATCATCGTTATGGCAGCCATTTATTTCTTTGGCTTTCAAGGACCGCTAACCTTATGAATGTACAGCAAAAAAAAGAGCAAGTAATGAACCGTTATCGATCAACCGCCTCCTATACAAGCCAGCTACCATCAGATCAGGTGTTGGTTAAATTGACCAAAATACTGGGTGCTGCCAATATACAGGCAGATCCAGCAAAAAATGAGCACTACCGCATGGGCTGGCGCTCAGGCGGCGGTAGCGCGCTGGCAGTGTTGTTTCCGCAAACGCTGCTGGAGATTTGGCAATGTCTGGAAGTGTGTGTTGAGGGCAACTGTATCATCATCATGCAGGCGGCCAAAACAGGTCTGACAGAAGGCTCAACGCCCAGCGGTGATGACTACGATAGACCCGTGGTGGTCATCAATACGCTGGCGATAAATAAGCTGTATTTGATCAATGATAATGAGCAAATTATCAGCCTACCGGGTACGACTTTGCATCAACTGCAGAACGAGCTAAAAGCGGTCAATCGAGCGCCGCACTCGGTGATTGGCTCATCGACTTTGGGCGCGTCAATCGTCGGTGGTGTCTCCAATAATTCAGGCGGCGCGCTGGTCAAACGAGGCCCTGCTTACACAGAGCTGTCGCTGTTTGCTCAGATTAATGAACACGGTCAGCTGGTACTGGTGAATCATTTAGAGGTTGAATTGGGTGATACGCCCGAAGAAATCCTCATCAATTTACAAAACGGCTATTTTGACAAGTCACAGTTATCCCAAAGCAACAAACTGGCCTCAGACAAAGAGTATGTCGCCCGAATACAGGATGTCAATGCCGACACGCCGAGCCGCTTTAATGCGGATAAGCGCAGGCTGTATGAAGCCAGTGGCTGTGCAGGCAAGATTGCGGTATTTGCGGTGCGTCTGGACACATATCCGACAGCGAAAGCGGAGCAGACCTTTTATATCGGTAGCAACAGCGTGCGCGAGCTTGCCGAGCTAAGACGGCAAGTGTTGTCAACGTTTAAAAATATGCCTGAAGTGGGCGAATATATGCACCGCGATATATTTGATGTGTCTGCCAAGTACGGCAAAGACACCTTTTTGAGCATCAAGCATCTGGGCACCAATGCTTTGCCCAAGCTGTTTTCTATCAAAGGCAGTATTGATGCCAAACTGAGTAAATGGTCATGGGTGCCCAATCATTTGACCGATAAAGTCATGCAAATGATCGCCCAAGTATTGCCGCAGCATTTGCCCAAGCGCATGCTTGAGTACCGCAACCAGTATGAGCATCACCTGATTATCAAAATGAGCGATGATGGCATCTATGAGGCGCAGTCTTTTTTAGAGTCGTTTTTTGCAGATTCAGAAACGGGCAGTTATTTTACCTGCACGCAAGCTGAGTCAGACAGCGCCTTTTTGCATCGCTTTGCTGCTGCAGGGGCCGCCATACGTTATGAAGTCATGCATGAAGAGACCGCCGGAGAGATACTGGCGCTCGATATTGCTATCCCGCGTAACACGCTTGATTGGCTGGAAAATTTGCCTGAGAGCATCACTCAGCACTTAGAAAAAAAGCTGTATTACGGTCACTTTTTTTGTTATGTGTTTCATCAAGATTATATTTTAAAAAAGGGCAGTGATGCCAAGCAGGTCAAAAAGATGATGCTTGAGCTATTAAACAAGCGCGGTGCCAAATACCCTGCTGAGCATAATGTCGGCCACTTATATGAAGCCGAACCTGACTTGCAGCAATTTTATGAGCGCCTAGATCCTACCAATACTTTTAACCCTGGTATCGGTCAAATGCCAAAAACCAAACGCAACTGCGCGTGCTGTTTATAGCCATTTATAATGGTGATGAAACTTGAAGTGACAGTCGCTTACTTTTACGCATCACCACCGCCAATCCGCTCCGCCAATGCCTGCAATTTTGGCACTATGATTGCCGCATAGTCGTCCGCTTCCCAGTTGGCACTTGGTACACTGGCATTAAGCGAATAGGCGTATTGCCCAGTCGCGACATCATAGACGCCAACCGCGACTGCCAAGATATCAGTAGAGAACTCCCCATCAGAGACGGTATAGCCGTACTGCTCATAGTGCTGGGCTGCTTGAGTGAGCGCTGACTGTGCGTGAATGTAATCTTCATCAGATAAATTCTCTTTCAAATTGCTAATAATCATTGCCTTTCTCGCTTGAGAGCTTACTGCATAAAAAGCCCGTCCAATGGCAGTACGTGCCACCGGCACCGCTGAGCCAACCTGCAAGTTGACCGATAGGCGTGCAGGACTACGACAGCAGGCGTGATAGCGCATCTCTCCTTCAACTTCGGTCGCTAGATTTACCGATACCTCATTTTCGCTAGCGAACTGCCGTAATAGTGGCTCAGCATAGGCCACCATGTCATGACGACCCCATGCGGTCGCGCTTAGGCGTACTGCACTGCTGCCCAGTTGATACTGTCCGTGCTCATTAGTACGCAAAAACCCAAGCGTGGTCAAGGTATGAATCAGGCGACTAATGGTCGCTTTTGGCAGTTTGGTCATCTGACATAGTTGCTGATGGGTAAGGCGCTCATGGTGTTCAAAGGCAGCCAGTATAACCAATCCACGACCTAGTGCCGTCACAAACTGTCGATCGTTCTCTTCCTTGCTTTGACCCATCAGGTGATCCATTCGTCCGAGTAGTGAGGTAGCTGCCGATGTAGATGTTGTCATTTTATCTCCATTTCTCTTAATGATTATCTCTTTTGATGCCTATTTTTTAATAAAGGTTTACAGGATGGCAAAAGTTTGTTTAAATAGTTTTATATTATGAAACAAAGTTTCGCACAGCGGAATAACAAAGTCAATAACTTGTTAAACCAAATGAGGTATCAACCACTATTCGTCAGTCAGGATGACTGATATCAAGGAGAGACACATGGCAACATCGACTAGCCCACGCTTTGATTGGGAAGATCCTTTCTTATTACGCGACCAGCTTACTGAAGAAGAGCGCATGGTCACCGACAGCGCCCGTCAATTTTTTCAAAAGGAATTGATGCCCGGTATTATCAATGCCAACCGTAATGAGCATTTTGATCGTAATATCATGCGTCAAATGGGTGAGATGGGTCTGCTTGGCGTGACCATCGAGGGCTACGGCTGCGCAGGTCTATCGAGTGTGGCTTATGGTCTGATTGCCAAGGAAGTGGAAGCGGTCGACTCAGGCTACCGCTCAGCGATGAGTGTGCAGTCAAGCCTTGTGATGCATCCGATCTGGGCGTATGGCACTGAAAAGCAAAGAGAAAAGTATTTGCCAAAACTTGCCACAGGTGAGTACGTCGGCTGCTTTGGTTTAACTGAGCCTGATTCGGGATCTGATCCTGCCTCAATGTCGACACGTGCGCGCGCCGTTGATGGTGGTTATGAGCTGACGGGTAATAAAATGTGGATTACCAACAGTCCTATCGCGGATGTGTTTGTGGTCTGGGCAAAAGATGATGCAGGCGAGATTCGTGGTTTTGTCTTAGAAAAAGGCATGAAAGGCCTATCTGCGCCGAAAATCGAAGGCAAGTTCTCACTACGCGCCTCGGTCACCGGTGAGATCGTCATGGACAAAGTGTTCGTTCCTGAAGCCAATGCTTTCCCAGATATCCGCGGTCTAAAAGGGCCGTTTGGCTGCTTGAATAAAGCGCGTTATGGTATCGCTTGGGGCAGTATGGGCGCGGCAGAGTTTTGCTGGAAAGCGGCGCGTCAATACACGCTAGATCGCAAGCAGTTTGGTCGTCCGCTTGCCGCCACCCAACTGGTGCAGTTAAAGCTTGCCAATATGCAAACCGAAATCAGCTTAGGTCTACAGGCCGCGCTACGTGTCGGTCGTTTGATGGATGAAGACAACGCTGCACCTGAGATGATCTCCATGATTAAGCGTAACAACTGCGGTAAAGCGCTCGATATCGCTCGTATTGCCCGCGATATGCATGGTGGTAATGGCATCTCTGATGAGTTCCACATCATCCGTCACGTGATGAACTTGGAAGCCGTCAATACTTACGAGGGCACGCATGATATTCATGCGCTTATCTTAGGCCGTGCACAGACAGGCATTCAGGCGTTCTTTTAAGTATTTTTAGCTAAGAAAATTTAACAAAGTGGTACTTCATGACGTACGTTGCTGCTTGGCTTTTTATCAAAAAGAGTATCGACAGTGGCGTACGTTTTTCAGTTGTTACTCACCATTTATTTAACAGTGTGTCATTAAACAACGCAAAAAACTAAATGATGAATAGCAATTTTCTAATCAGAAAATCGAAGAATACGCCACAGGGTAAGGGGGTTTCATGGCAGATATAACTGATATGATGGATATACCAAAAGGTGCATTGCATGGTATCAAGGTCCTCGATTTATCAAGAGTGTTGGCAGGTCCTTCTTGTACGCAAGTGCTCGCCGATCTGGGCGCAGACGTCATCAAAGTTGAGCGTCCACATATCGGTGATGAGACGCGCCACTGGGCACCGCCAACCTTCAGCGATGACACCTCCGCTTATTACGCTACCATCAATCGTAACAAAAAATCACTCACGGTAGACATCACCACGCCAGCAGGGCAGACCATAATCAAACAGCTCATCGCTGACAGTGATATTTTGGTAGAGAATTTCAAAGTCGGTGGTCTCAAAAAATACGGTTTAGATTACGACAGCCTCAAGCAAGACAATCCGCGCCTGATTTATGCGTCTTTGACAGGGTTTGGGCAGACAGGACCAGATGCCAAGCGTCCCGGTTATGATTATATTATTCAAGGGTTGTCAGGGTTGATGAGTATCACAGGACCAAGTGATGGCGAACCACACAAAGTTGGCGTCGCAGTGATTGATTTATTTGCAGGTTTACAGCTGACGATTGGTATCCAAGCGGCGCTATTGGCGCGTCAACATACTGGCGTCGGTCAACATGTCGATGTCGCACTCTTAGACAGTGCGCTGTCTATGCTGGCCAATGTCGGCATGAATCATTTGGCTTCAGATAAGATTCCACCAAGACTGGGCAATCAGCATCCCAACATTGTGCCTTATCAAGTATTTGCGGCTAAAGGGGAGGCGCACTTTATTTTAGCGTGCGGTAATGATCATCAATTTGCCAAACTGTGCAACGTATTGTCAGTTGATTGGCATCTTGATACGCGTTTTGCGACCAATCCTAATCGCGTTGCCAATCGTGGGCTGCTTTGTGCTGAGCTGACTAAAATATTTGCCAAACAGCCTCGGGCTTACTGGCTTGCAGCTTTGGATCAGGTCGGCGTACCTTGCGGTGCGATTCACAACGTCGCCGAAGCTTTGGCGATGCCGCAAGCACAAGCGCGAGAAATGATCGTGAGTTTCGCTCAGCAAGGCAGCCCCGTTCGCGCCCTTGGCAATCCCATCAAATTATCGGCATCCCCTGTCAGCTATCGCACACCGCCACCGCGTTTGAGCGAGCATACCGATAGTACGCTTGCTGATTTAGGCTACGACAGCGAGATAATCGCCAAGCTAAAGGCGGACGGCATTGTTTAGTTCAATGCTTGCCACAGTATCTTTACAGTGATAAATACTAAAAAATGGAATTTTTAAACAAAACAAGCTAAACCAAGTAGTGTAAAACAAGGAATGTTAAGCATGAAAATATATAGCCATGAAAACCTAAGTCTGTATAGACCGTTGCCCTATTTTTCTTATGGCAAGATGTTTGAGCCGCTGGAGATACCAGAGCGTATGGTGGAATTGTTAAAAGAACCAGCAGCATTGGGTTTAGAGGTTACCGCTGTCACCGATATCGGTATCGCGCCCATATTAGCCGTTCATGATAATGAATCTTGCAACTACGTCACATAAGCAATCAATTATGAGTCAGCTATAAAGCCCAAATGCCGCTCAATCTGTTCGGCCAATTCAATCAATACCGCACTGACCTCAGCCCGTTTGGACTCATACTCTCCTTGCAGAAAACTCACTGCCATGCCAGCGACCGCCGTGCCGGATGCATTACGAATATACGTGCCCAAGCAGTACATCCCATCACGCAACTGCCCATTATCGAGCGACACTCGACTTTCCTGAATCACCGCAAGCTCAGTGGATAAATCCGCAAAGTTTTTGACGCCATGTTGGGTCATGGGTGTGGGGAACTTTTCTTTATACAGTGACTTTATGCTATCCATCGACAATGTGGATAGCATGGCTTTGCCTGTCGCCGAAAATACCGCAGGCACGCGCACGCCTGCACGAAAGGTAAAACCAAGCGGGGCAGGTGATTCATGGCAGGCCAAAAACACCACTTCTCCCAAATCCAGTTTTGACAACGTCACCGTGTGTTGCAGTAGCACCGGATACTGCACGATCAAATCCTTAAACAATCGTACAACGCCTTGCTGCTGCTCGTACTTTCCCGCCCAATACATTAGATATGAGCCCAAATAAAAGCGGCTTTCAGGATCTTTATAAATGACGTGCTTGGACAGTAGGCTCTGCAAAATATTATGCGTAGAGCTGCGAGGAAGCCCCAATTCTTTGGCAATATGAGCGGCTGTCAGCGGCTGGGCGCTATCGGTAATCAAGTCCAAAATCTGAAAGGTTTTGTCTAAGGCAGGTACGGCAGTCGAGCTCATAAGTAACCTATAAAAGTAAAATAAAATGAAAAAGCACAAGATAATTATCAAAATAATGCGATTAAGGGTTGCAAATCACGACATATCGTTCTTATAATGATGTCTCGTATATAGAATACGTGTTCAGTATATTGAACAAAAAAACAATTATCAATCATTATCTCATGACTACTATTATATCCACTCTTATAAACATACCTATATGACAAGGAAGGAGCGTTAACATGTCAAATACGCTACAGTTATCCAATCCAGACCTACTCAAACAATCTTGTTTTATCAAAGACGGCTGGTATGCTGCCAGTGACGAGGCGGTACTTGAAGTCAATAACCCATTCAACGACGAGCTTATCGGTACCGTGCCTAGCCTCACGACCGATGATGTCAATGACGCCGTTGCCTATGCTCATGAAGCGCAAGTTGCTTGGGCGGCAAAAACGGCTAAAGAGCGTGCAGAGCTGTTGCAAAAGTGGGCGGATCTCATTGATGCCAATAAAGAAGATCTTGCGATCATCATGACCGCTGAGCAAGGCAAGCCGCTTACTGAGTCACGCGGCGAAATCGGTTATGCCAATAGCTTTATTCGCTGGTTCGCCGAAGAAGGCAAGCGCGTTTACGGTGATGTCATTCCTGCCAATAGTACGCAATTACGTCACGTCGTGCTCAAGCAGCCCGTCGGTGTTTGTGCCGCCATCACCCCTTGGAACTTTCCAGCGGCGATGATCACGCGCAAAGTCGCTCCAGCGATGGCAGCAGGCTGTACAATTATCGTCAAACCAGCCACCGAAACGCCATTCTCAGCATTAGCATTGGGCGCTTTGGCAGAGCAAGCGGGTATTCCTGCAGGCGTGCTCCAGATTGTAACGGGCAAATCATCAACCATTGGTGAAATCCTAACAGGCGATGCACGTATTCATAAGCTGTCGTTCACAGGCTCTACAGAAGTCGGTCGTACGCTAATGGCACAATGCGCGCCGACTATTAAAAAGCTATCACTCGAGCTGGGTGGCAACGCGCCATTTATCGTTTTTGATGATGCTGATCTTGAGAAAGCGGCGGCAGGCCTTATCGCTTCCAAATATCGCAATGCGGGTCAGACCTGTGTGTGCGCCAACCGTGTCTACGTGCAAGACAGCATCAAAGATAAGTTCCTAGACGTCTTTGTCAAAAAAGTCGCTGAACTAAAAGTAGGTAACGGCTTAGAAGAAGGCGTCGATATTGGACCGCTTATCAACAAAAAAGCGTTAGATAAAGTTCAAGCCCTGCTAAAAGACGCCTTAGATAAGGGTGCCAAATTGGTCACGGGCGGTAGTGTCAATGACGCCTCAGAGCTGACGTATAACCCAACCGTTATTACCGATATCAGCAGTGATATGGATATCGCCTCTGAAGAAATCTTTGGACCAATTGCGACCATATTTACCTTCAAAGACGAAGCAGAAGTGATTCGTGCTGCCAACGATACCATTTATGGCTTGGCCGCTTACTTCTATAGTAGTGACTATGCACGCTCATGGCGCGTCACTGAAGGGTTAGAGTACGGCATGATCGGCCATAACACGGGTTTGATTTCTACAGAAGTTGCCCCATTTGGCGGCGTAAAACAGTCTGGTTTTGGTCGTGAAGGTTCAAAATATGGTATCGAAGACTATATTACGACTAAATACTGGTGTTCTGACATCAGCTAATAAATAACTCGGCTAGCATTTAGCAGAACATTCGTTTAACAAAAAACTTAACGAAACATTTTAGATGTCGAATGGTGTTTTATCTTAAACAAACATCCCTCGATATCTAAAAGGTATCAACTGAACCGCCAATCACTAGATGGCATTTATGTTACGAACACAGAAAAGGACATTCCCATGACTACCAATCAGTCATTACTTGAGCGCCGCAAAGCTGTTTTACCAACAGGACTTGGGGTTGCCTTTCCTATCTTTGCAGAAAAAGCAAAGAACTCAGAGATTTGGGACATTGAAGGCAAGCGTTATATCGACTTTGTCGGTGGTATCTCAGTATTGAACACCGGTCATAGCCATCCAAAAATCACCCAGCGTGTGCATGAGCAGCTCGACAAATTTACGCACACTGCGGCGCAAATGATCAACTATGAGTGCTATGTGGATTTGGCAGAAAAGCTGTGTGAAAAAGCACCGATCAGCGGTGATAAAAAAGCGTTCTTTTTGACTACTGGCGCAGAAGCGGTCGAAAACTGCATCAAGATTGCACGTGCTAAAACGGGGCGTCCAGGTGTGATCTCTTTTGTTGGTGGCTGGCATGGTCGCACCATGATGTGCATGAGCCTGACTGGTAAAGTACTGCCATACAAAAAGAACTTCGGCCCAATGCCAGGACCTGTGTTCCATGCATTGTTCCCTGCAGAAGAGTTGAATGTGACCGAAGAACAAGCGCTACATAGCCTTGATATGATCTTCCAAGCAGACATCGATCCGAGTGAAGTGGCAGCGATGATTGTTGAGCCAGTCCAAGGCGAGGGCGGTTTCCATCAGGTAACGCCATCATTTGCCAAAGCACTACGCGAGATCTGTGATGAGCATGGCATCGTGCTTATTTTTGACGAAGTACAGTGTGGTTTTGCTCGTACAGGTACGTTGTTCGCCACTGAACAGTTAGGCGTCGAGCCTGATTTGATGACTGCCGCGAAAAGCTTGGCGGGTGGTTATCCTATCTCTGCGGTCATCGGCCGTGCTGATATCATGGATGCGCCGCAAGTCGGCGGCTTAGGTGGCACTTACTCTGGTAACCCGCTCGCCTGTGTGGCTGCGCTTGCTGTCATGGAAGTGATCGAAGAAGAAAACTTACTGGAGCGTAGTATCGAGATTGGCGATACCATCGCGTCGTTCTTAAAAGGCTTGAACCTAAGCAGCATCGGTCATATCCGTCATAAAGGCGCGATGCTAGCGTTTGAATTGATTGATAGCGAAGGCAAACCTGATGCAGCAGCAGCAGCCAACCTAAAAGCAAAAGCATTTGAGCAAGGCTTGCTACTAGCGTCTTGTGGTATGTATGGCAATGCTATTCGTGTGATGGTGCCATTAACAGTTGAAGACGAGGTGCTACAAGAAGGTCTTGATATCATTAAAGATATCCTTGCAGCTTAATAGTTATCGAGTGTCATAAAATTTAGCGATGGATCGCTTCTAATCAAACATTGATTTTGATTGAAAAGTTATAGTGAAGATAACGGCAAGGTTGCCCTTATGACACTCACATGGAGTGTGATTTTAAACGGCGCCTTGCAAGTCAAGGCGCCGTTTTTGCTATGTGAATATCAAACAACGAGCAATCGGCTTTCTTTGGCGGAAACGATATACAGTAAATATGATGGGTATTACTCCATTAAATAGAAATAGTGTAACCATAAAAGGTTCACACGGATGACACACAGACAAGGAGTAGGTTATGTCTGAATTAAAGAAAACGTTAGGTGTGTTCGATATCATTGCGCTGGCATTCGGTGCGATGGTTGGTTGGGGCTGGGTCGTGCTGGCGGGTGGTTGGATTATCTCGGCAGGCATCTGGGGCGCAATCAGTGCATTCTTAATTGGCGGTCTTGTGGTGGTTTTGATTGGCGTGACCTATGCTGAATTGGCGGCATCTATGCCTATCACAGGAGGCGAGCACACGTATACACACCGTGCACTGGGGGTAAATATATCCTTTATCTGCTCATGGAGTATTTTATTTGGTTATTTTTCCGTCGTTGCTTTTGAGGCGGTGGCACTGCCAACCGTTGTCGAATATGTCATTCCCAATTATAGTCAAGGCTATCTTTGGAATGTCGCAGGCTGGGATGTTTATGCCACGTGGGTAGCTGTCGGTATGCTTGGCTCCATCATTGTCACCTGGCTCAATATACGCGGTATGGAAGTCAGTGCGTGGTTCCAAAAGTTGGCCGTCGTCGGTATTTTCTGCGTCGGTATCTTACTATTCGTTGGTGCGTTATTATTCAATCCTGAAACCTCCAACTCAGTACAAGCACCAAACTTTATCGGTGGTATGGGCGGTATCATGACGGTGATGGTGATGGTACCGTTTTTATTCGTGGGCTTCGATGTGATTCCACAAGCCGCAGAAGAAATCAACCTAACGCGTCCAAATATCGGCAAATTTTTGATTGTCTCTATTATCATTGCCGTGCTTTGGTACGTGGCTGTCGCTTGGAGTGTGGGCAAAACCCTGCCGCTATTGCAAGCACAAGATTCAACATTGGCGACTGCTGATGCGATGACCAACGCTTGGAATGGTAAATGGGCAGGTACGCTGCTGGTTATCGGCGGTGTACTGGGTATTTTATCAAGCTGGAACGCGTTTCTTATTGGTGGCAGTCGCTTATTGTACGCCATGGGTAAAACGCACATGTTGCCACAGTTCTTGTGCAAGCTACACCCTAAATACAACACCCCGGTCAATGCGATCTTGTTGATCGGTGGCCTTGCAACACTAGCGCCATTATTTGGTCGCAAAATGCTCGTGTGGATTGTTGATGCGGGCGGCTTTGGTATCGTTATCGCTTATACTTGTGTTGCATTGTCATTTTTAGTGCTACGCTACCGTGAGCCTAATATGATACGTCCATTTAGAGTACCAGCAGGTAAATTGGTTGGTGTCATCACAATCGTACTCAGCCTTGGTATGTTGGCGCTTTATCTGCCAGGTATGCCGTCGGCATTGGTTCCTATCGAGTGGTGGATTTTCCTTGGCTGGACGGTTCTTGGCGGCGCAATGTATGGCTATGCGTCAATGAAAAACCCTGGTAAGAGTAAAGAGATTATGGATCATGAGCTGCATGAGCTCAAAATCATTAATCAACAATGGTTAAAAGAAAATCCATATAAATAATAGTCTCATTTTAGACAGTTAACTACCTTAAAAAGCCTAACGTCAAACGTTAGGCTTTTTTAGTGCATACAATCAAGTGCTTATACGATTAAGACTTATCACGGATAAGCTTATAGTTTAAGAACTCAGTGATACCAAGCGTACCAAGCTCGCGACCAAATCCTGAACGTTTAACGCCGCCAAATGGGGTATTGGCTTCGGTACCAGACGGCGCGTTGATAGTGACCATGCCCACTTCTAATTTATCAGCAATATCAGCAGCTAGGGCAGCATCTTGCGTTTGGATAGAAGCACCAAGACCAAAAGGCACATCATTAGCAATCTTGATAGCGTGATCGACATCACGAGCCTTGTAGACGACAGCGACAGGACCAAACAACTCTTCACGGTAGACATCCATTGATTCAGTGACATCTGTTAGTACCGCAGGTTTGAACCATGCACCAGGCTTATCTTTGACCAGTCCACCTTCTACTAGGACCGTCGCGCCTGCTTCAACGGCACTATCTAACTGCGCTTGCAGATTGACCGCGGCAGCCTTTGAAGACATTGGGCCGATAAAGGTTTTTTCATCAAGAGGATTGGCCAATGTCATACCACGTACAGCATCAGTAAAGCCCTCAACGAACTTGTCATAGACAGACTCAAGCACGATTAGGCGTTTGGCGGCGTTACAGGCTTGGCCGGCATTACCAAAACGACCAGAGATCGCGCCTTTTATCGCTTGTTTGATATCGGCATCTGCTGCAACGATAAAGGCATCG
Source organism: Psychrobacter sp. CR212 (assembly GCF_059693765.1). Lineage (NCBI taxonomy): Bacteria > Pseudomonadati > Pseudomonadota > Gammaproteobacteria > Moraxellales > Moraxellaceae > Psychrobacter > Psychrobacter sp. CR212. Next base: position 774,521 of record NZ_JCATIF010000001.1, read on the forward strand.
GAGCCGCCAAGCTCCAACACGACTTTTTTGAGTGCGCCGCCTGCTTCTTTGGCAACGGCTTGTCCAGCGCGCTCAGAGCCAGTGAGTGAGATACCTTGTACACGCTTGTCATGAATAATAGTCGCTGCCTGCTCGTTGGTGGCAAAGATATTGTTATAAACACCTTCAGGTACGCCGACCTCTTTGAACATATCAGCGATAACTTCTGCAGTCTTAGGGCATTGAGGCGCGTGCTTTAAGATAATAGTATTACCTGCCATAAAGTTTGGCGCGACAAAACGTGCCACTTGATAATGCGGATAATTCCACGGCATGATACCGAGTAGAACGCCAACAGGACGTTTTTCTACCGAAGCTGATCCTGAGTCAACGTCAATGGTATTCGGCGCGAGTAGCTGCTCAGCATTGTCTGCATAGTAACGATAGATCTCAGCGACCAGACCGATTTCACCCTTGGCTTGTGCAACGGGTTTACCCATCTCACCCGTCACGATACGAGCCAGCTCGTCTTGACGTTCCAGATAGCTATCGGCAATTTTATGCAGTAGTGCACTGCGCTCGCTTAGTGAAACCTGACGCCAGTCTTGATAGGCGTTGTCAGCCTGCTCGATGACTTGCTGGATGTCTTGTTCAGTGGCGGTAGGGTAAGTGGCTTCTAGTTCGCCAGTGGCTGGATTGTTGATTTGATAATCGCTCATACTTTTTCCTTATTTTTAGCGTGTTTTTGGGTTTAAAATCCATTTTTGTGTTTATGCTTATATTTTCAGTTACTGCTATGCTTTCATTTGCTAATAAGTGCGATTTATTATGGTTCATTGTAATACAATGAATATTACCGCCGCCATAGACAATCTCTTTTATGCGTACTCCCACTACTTGATGCTGCGGAGAGATTTTTTCAAAGTGCACATACACCAATGACTTATTAGGCTCGTGTTCTGTAACTTTAAACTGAATACTCATCTTAATACAGATTGAAAATGCCACTTCCATTGCTGGAAATGGCATTTTTTTGCTTAATACATCTCATCATGACTGAGATTGGCTCCTGCACAGATAGAGGTAGGCAGTCAGCTTATGACTTTTGATCAGCGTCAGGTGCTTCTGATTTGATATCTACTTTTGTTGTTTCTTCTACTTTTATTTCATCTTCTATTTCTGGCGATTCCGCTTTACTTGCTTTTTCTTTGATCAATTTGACTTTTGGGCGTTTGGGGATGGGTTCGACATGTTTGACCGCCGCACCAAAGGCAGGTTTATAGGTCTTTTTAAGGCTTCTTTTGGTTCTTCGTACGGCGAGCGCATCGGCCTCAGCCTGTTCTTCTGCCAGCGCAGTATCGTACAATCCTTGGTATACCGCGATTGTCTTTTCGATCATCTCACGCATGGTGAATTTGTTGGTCATCTCAGGTCGCGTCACACTTTCTAATTGATTGCGCACCGCTTTACATAACGAGTTGGCATTGTGTTCTTTTACCAAACCTTGCGGATAGAGCGGTTGTAAGATTTCGCTAAAGGCGGCTTTATCCCAGCCAATGACAGGTGTGCCCAAATGAATCGCTTGCAGGGCATTAATGCCGATCGATTCTGGTTCATTGGCAAGTGCCATAACGATATTGGCCGCTGAGAGCCATTCACGCATGTCATTACGCTTGCTACCCACATAAGTAATGCGCTCAGCCAACCCCAGACTGTGAGTACGTTGACGAAAGTCTTCATGAGCGACATCACCATCTTTATCATCATCGTCCATAATGATGACATGAATATTGGGAAATTGCTCTTGTAGATTGCCCAAGATATCAATCAGCCATTCTTGACCATACTCATTGCCAATGACCGTTGGAAATACGAGCCACTTCTTATGCTCAAGCTCAGGATATTCCGCAAAGGTATGACGCAACCAATAGACCGATGGATTGTGCCGATAAGGATAGCGCCGAGTATCAATGCCGCGGTAGATACGCGTGATGACTTTGGGATCGGCTTCCTCGCGGCGCAGTCTTCTTGTTAGATATTGGGTGACGCTATCAGAGACCGTTATAATTGTATCGACATTGAGCAATGCTTGAGAGTATTTATTGATAGGATAAAACCCATACATGGTCGAGACCAGCTTTGGGAAACGCTTGACCCGCGCTCGGCGCAATGCTAAATGCAATATCCATGCAGGGGTGCGCGAATGTACATGAATGACATCAGGCTCATACTTCTCAATCAAATGCCGTAGTGCTGAAACTTGCAGCAATGACAGCCACGATTTTTTGTTCATGTGGACTTGATGATAGTGATTGCCATCACGCTTGAGCCGTCTGACCAAGTCATTGCTCTCATCAGCGCTAGAAACAATGATCGAGGTATGCCCGTTTTTGACCAGTGCGCGCCCAAGATGAAAAATACCGCGCTCGGATTCATCATGCTTCAAAGACGACAGTAGGCGCATCACTTTCATAATAACATAGGTCACAGGTTAGGAGGATCAAGCTGCTATTGTCAGTTAAAAGCGCATAAAACTCAACCATCAAGATAAAAAGATGGCGTCAGATATGTGGCTTTCCAGCAGATATGAGCATAATTTTCTTGGCTCAAAACTACTCAAATGTATTTAGCGGCGTTTTTGTAGATGCTCAGCGTTGGGCAATACTTGTTTTTCGCTTAAGTATTTCCAATATCGCTGCGGTAGATATTGCCTGTGTAGCTTGGGATTTTTGCGCTCCTTGATATTGACGTTGGTAAAGTAGCCTTGCCAAAACTTTTGATAACGCTGCTCATCAGGGCTATGAATGCTGGCAGGATTGCGTAGTACCGCATCATCAAGGTCGGTGATGGTTTGTAGCGGCGCGGGACGAGTAGGCGTGCTATTACTTTTATCATAATAAATGCCGTAGCCGCGTGTCAGATCATAAATCGCCCAGTGCTGATCTTGATAACGCTGACGAAAATGCTCCCCAATCAGTGGCAATACATTAAAATCAGGCTCGACCCGTGCAAAATAAATATCATCGGTCGTGTGCTCAAAACGTACAAAGGCCTCCATGCGATGTTTTTCACGGCCGACGGATTTGACCGTCTGTACCAGCTCTAACACATCCAAGTGACCAAGATCTTGCATGATATTTCGGCTAGGGTAGTCAATGGCATACTTAACCACACGGAATAAAGTCGTGCCGATATCGTCCTTTTCTGATAAAAACCCCCACAAGATATTGCGCATACCTGAGCGACCAAGCAAGCTATTTAGTTTAACCAATACGCGCTCTGCGTTGTCTGCATCCGTTGCGACGCTAATCGCTTGCGCAATCAAGGAGGGTATATAACAGTCTTGAGCGGTGAGTTTGAGTGAGGCGTCTTCTTGCAATCGATTGGCATAGACATAAAACACCGCGCTGAGCCAGCCCTCAAAGCTTGGCTCATACAGCACAATGCTGGGCGTTAACTGACCGATAGTATAATTGTCGTTTTGCACAAGTGCTGACATGGTTTATCCTGAAACGATGTGAAATGTATTTTGGCTCGCCATAAAATGTATGTAAGTATTGTCAAATGCTACTGGGGGATATTTTTCTTGCGTGCTGTTCGCATCGCGTGACAGAGGCTGCAAAAAAGAGTCCTGTCCCCTGCTTTTTATCGTTGGGGCTGATGCTAAAATTGCCCCATACTGCGTTACAAATCTCGCTAAGGCATCTGCATTATCGTCGCTTTGTGCCTTGTCTGGAACAGTTTTAGCGATCAGCAGTGCCTATTTGCGAATGTTCAACACGCCCTAGATTGATTTATATTTATGACAATGCCAAATTTAAAACAACGCTAGCTGTCCGCTACGTTGATCTTTAAACTTGGTCTGCGTTTGCGCCAGTACATACTGACGGAAGTTATCGCGTGTCAAATGGGCAAGGTGCTCGTTTTTGCCAGTGGTTGCGATAAAATACTTGGCACGGTTGACCGCGGCTCCCATCTTTTTTAGATGATAGAGCGTCAACTGGTTAAATTTGCGCGCTTTGACGATTTTTTTGGCCGTCTTGGTACCGATGCCAGGGATACGCACGATCATCTCATAAGTCGCTGTCTGAATATTGACGGGGAAATGCTCGCGATGGCGTATCGCCCACGCCAGTTTTGGGTCACAGTCTAAGTCCAAAAATGGCGATTCTGGCTCGACAATTTCATGCGCACCAAACCCATAAAAACGCATTAACCAATCTGCTTGATATAGACGGTTCTCGCGCACCATCGGCACAGGGGTCCCAATCGCTGGCAAGCGATTATCAGAGAGCATCGGTACATAACCTGAGTAATAGACACGCTTGAGATCGTAGGTTTTGTAAAAGTGACTCGATAGCTGAATCACTTGCAGATCCGTCTCGTTACTTGCACCGACGATCATTTGACTGGTCTGACCCGCGGGCGTAAATTTAGGCGCTTTTTTGTGGGTTTTGCGACTCTCACGGATAGTTATAATCTCTTCTTTAACCGTTTCCATCGGTGCTTTTAGCTCATCATGTGACTTCTCAGGCGCAAGCAATGCGAGCCCTGACTTAGTCGGAATTTCGATGTTGACGCTCAGACGGTCTGCATATAGTCCTGCCTCTAGCAATAGCTCTTTTGAAGCGCCAGGAATAGTTTTTAGATGAATATAACCGTTAAAACGCTCGCGAGTACGCAGGAGCTTGGCAACTTCGACCAGTCGCTCCATCGTATAGTCGCCACTTTTGAATATACCAGAGCTGAGAAATAGCCCCTCAATATAGTTGCGGCGATAAAACTGCATGGTCAAATCAACCACTTCTTCAACCGTAAAAGCAGCGCGCGGCGTGTCGTTGCTTTTACGTGAAGTACAATACGCGCAATCATAGATGCAATGGTTGGTCAAAAGAATTTTTAGCAGACTGACACAGCGACCATCTTCGGTATAGCTGTGACAGATACCGGTTGCTGAGGCATCGCCTAGAGCGCCGCCTTGGTTTTTGCGAGTACCAGCGGAGGAGGAGCAAGAGACATCATACTTGGCAGCGTCAGCCAAGATATTGAGCTTGCCCTGTAATCTTTCATAATTGATGTTTGCCATAAGTCGGTTGTTACCAATTAATTAACGAGTAACCATTTTACCAAAATATGTATTAAGTCATTGTATTTATAAGAAAATTTAAAAAATAACACGACAGATAGTGTCGTATCCATCAAGAGGTTGTGAGCGAGCATACATGCTACTCGATATGACATACATTAAAAAAGGCCTTGAATATTCAAGACCCTTTGCAACATGATACTGTTAAAGATACGTATTTTGTAGTGAGTGCATTATTTATTGAACCTTGGCACGTATCACGACGGTTTGATTACCATTGGCATTAAGATTTGCTAAGTTCCATTTCAGGCCAGAGTAGTTTTCTTGCACAACAACGGTATTGCCAACTTGCTGAATGGTTTTATAAGTGTCGCCGCCAGTGGTGGCAAACGTTGGTAATGGGCTATTTAACGATACCAGCTGGACGCCGCTTGGCAATGAAACCATAGCATTGATGTCATTAACTGGCTGTGCCGTGGTGTTGGTGTATGTGGTGTGATACTCAATGATATCACCAGGGGCGATATGGTTGGCAGGCACCGCAACTTCACGTCCAGCACTATTCTTCATGATTTTCATGACCTTGGTGTTTGCATTGACGACACCCGGCGTGCTAAAAGTCGGGGTCAATTGCAAGGTATCTAACGTGGTCGTCGTGATTTGATTGCTCACAGATGGATGGATAGATGGCTGGTTAGTGATGACGGTTGTCGCTGGGGCATTCATCACAGGTAATGGAGTAGCGGTAGTGACAGGCAGGGCTTGTGTCACAGTGCTAACTGGCGCCGTGACGACGTCTACCTTGGTGACGCTATTGGTCACTCGATTGGTTACAGGTACGCTTGTGACAGTCGTGCTGCCTTGAACCACAGGAGATTGGCGAACGACATAGCGCGGCACAGTCGTCACTTTTGTCACGGCATAAGGCATGCCATCTTGCATGGTGATACCGTTAGGTGTCGCAGTAATAGTGGCTGTTTTGCCATCAGAGTATTGTTCAACTACCGTCGTGCTACCACCAGCAGATGAGCTAATCGCAATCTCAGGATCGGCATGGGCTGAGGATGCAAGCACCATACCTGCGAGCATTGCAGATACCGTGGTGGTTAGTGCTGATGGTGTATAAGATTTCATGGTCATAATAGACTCCTTAACAGTATCAATAAAAAAAAGCAGCAATAAGTAAAACAGCAATAATTAACGTCTAAACAAGCAAAACCCCCGCTAAATGACACCAAAAAGTATGCCAAATAACGAGGGTATCAGTACTGACGATAGTCGGTGTCTATAATCAGACCATCATTATTTTGAGTAAAAGTGCTTCAGTATAAATTTACATCGATATTATGTGGGTAATATCACCTAATATAAAAATTACGATGCACTAAAAACTCAAATAATTATGTGCCAAAACAAATCGTGTATAAAAGCTGCATTGTGTAACCGAAACGGTATAAATGCTATCAATACGTAATGTTGCTTATATTCATGTTATTGGGTAGCGAATAGCCAGCCGTATCTGTCACTGTCAAACATGTTTGCTATTTAAGAGAACTAGTATTTAAAGAGCTATTATTCAAAGCGCCTTTCATCCAGCCTTGAAAGCATCACGCCTACGGATGACCAGAAATAGTGAGTCTTATTAGTCGTAGATAACTTTCATCACTTCGTATTCCACCACGCCCTTTGGCGTTTCGATACGTACTTCATCGCCTTCAAACTTACCGATGAGGCCACGAGCGATCGGTGAGTTAACTGAGATTTTGCCAGCCTTGAAATCGGCTTCATCATCGCCGACGATTTTGTACTGTTTTTCTTCTTCAGTGTCCATGTTTTCGATTATGACGCTGACGCCAAACACGACACGACCTTCTTTTGGCAATGTTGAAGGATCGATGATTTGTGCGCCGCCAAGCTTGGCTTCGATATCACGAATACGCGCTTCGCAAAAGCCTTGTTGCTCACGGGCAGCGTGGTATTCAGCGTTTTCTTTTAAATCGCCGTGCTCGCGGGCTTCAGCAATCGATGCGGTGATGCGTGGACGGTCGACACTTTTTAACTGTTTTAATTCAGCTTCTAAAGCTGCATGTCCTTGCGGAGTCATGGGATAACGTTGCATGTTTTTTCCTTAAACCAATAACACCACACCATCTCATAAGGAGATGGTGCCAGTGTTGTTGCAATGAGTATGAAATATAAAAAGAGCGGGGTTCAGATGGTGTCGTTAGTAAATAGGCTGTTGTGTGTTAGCACCTCTACTTTTAGCACCAAGCGCACTGAACCTTACGTAATAAAAAGCATAGTCGCAGTTCAGCCACTATGCTTTTGTAGGTTTGTCTCTTTCAAGATATTGTTTTTTTAACGTATGATTATCACAAAATAATCAATAACAAGTCTTGGCTAAGCTTTTATATAAGCTTAGCGGTTATGCTTAATCTACTGAAATTATTCAGCCGCGTCAATAGACTTTGCTTGCTCATGCAAATCTTGTAACTTATAGACATCAAACGGTAAGTCAATGGCATAAGATTTACAAACCGCATCGGCTGCGCCTAACGTCGTGACATAGAATACCTTGCCCTGTAGCGCACTACGGCGGATAGAGAACGAATCCTCTTGTGCCTGCTTGCCTTCGGTCGTATTGATAATCAGGTCAATTTTGCCGTTTTTCAAGGCATCAACGATGTGCGGGCGACCTTCAGTGACCTTGTTGATTTGCTGACTTTCGATACCAGCGTCGCTCAGTACTTTCTGCGTGCCAGTGGTTGATACGATATTAAAACCGAAATCTGCAAGCTGACGGGCGATTGGGGCGATTTGTCCTTTGTCGCTATCACGAACTGAGATAAAGACCGTTTTGGTCTCGCCCTCAGTAGGCAGACCCGGCAGACGCTCATTACTACCGATGATGGCTTTGTAAAATGCTTCGCCAAAGGTTTTGCCCACGCCCATGACTTCGCCTGTTGATTTCATCTCAGGACTCAAGATTGGATCAACACCTGGGAACTTAGCAAATGGGAACACCGCTTCTTTGACCGCATAAAATGCTGGAACAATCTCAGTCGTAAAGCCTTGGTCCTTGAGTGAGGTGCCTGCCATACAGCGAGCCGCGACCTGAGCTAGCGAAGTACCGATACACTTAGAGACAAACGGTACGGTACGTGCAGCACGTGGGTTCACCTCCAAAATATATACGGTTTCGCCTTTAACCGCAAACTGAACATTCATCAGACCGACAACGCCAAGCTCTTTTGCCATAGCAATGGTTTGGGCGCGCATCACATCACATAGCTCATCAGACAATGAATATGGTGGTAGTGAACATGCTGAGTCACCTGAGTGGACACCTGCCTGTTCGATATGTTGCATGATACCGCCGATGACGACATCATTACCATCACATACGCAGTCGACATCGACTTCGATAGCGTCATCTAAGAAGCGATCAAGCAGGACAGGCGCTTCGTTTGAGGCTTGTACTGCGGTGCGCAGGTAATGTTTTAGCTCATCTTCGTTATAGACGATTTCCATCGCGCGGCCACCTAACACATAAGATGGACGTACCACCAATGGATAGCCCACGTCTTTTGCTTTAACCAAGCCATCTTCTAAGCTGGTTGCTAAAGCGTTCGATGGTTGTACAAGGTTTAGCTGCTGAATCATATGCTGGAAGCGCTCACGGTCTTCAGCACGGTCGATCGCATCAGGACTCGTACCGATGATTTTTACGCCCGCTGATTCTAGCGCACGCGCAAGTTTCAATGGCGTTTGGCCACCGAACTGCACAATCACACCGTCTGGGTTTTCGATACGGACGATTTCTAGCACGTCTTCTAATGTGATTGGCTCAAAGTACAGACGGTCGGAGGTGTCATAATCGGTTGAAACCGTTTCTGGGTTACAGTTGACCATAATGGTCTCATAGCCGTCTTCACGCATGGCAAGCGCTGCATGTACACAGCAGTAATCAAACTCGATACCTTGACCGATACGGTTAGGGCCGCCACCGATGACCATGATTTTTTTCTTGTCAGTTGGGTTGGCTTCACATTCGCTATCGTAGGTTGAGTACATATAAGCGGTGCTGGTCGCAAACTCTGCAGCACAGGTATCGACACGCTTATACACGGGATAGACGCCTAAATCCCAACGCTTTTTGCGTAGTTGCTTTTGTGAGATGCCAAGCAATTTAGCCAAACGCAAATCTGATAAGCCTTTACGCTTAAAGCGACGTAGGTTGTTTTCGTTTAAGCCACCAAAGCCGAGTGATTTTACCGTCGCTTCAGTCTTAACGATGTCTTCGATTTGTACCAAGAACCACGGGTCAATCTTGGTGTAATTAAATACGTCATCAACGCTCATACCGACACGGAAGGCATCAGCAACGTAATAGATACGCTCAGGCGTTGGAATGGTTAAGCGGTTGATAATCTCACTACGAGCCTTCTCAGCACTGACTTTGGATAAATCAATTTGCTCATCGAAACCATCCGCGCCAGTTTCCATACCGCGCAAGGCTTTTTGCATCGACTCTTGGAAGTTACGACCGATCGCCATGACTTCACCGACTGACTTCATTTGCGTCGATAGGATGTTGTCCGCTTGTGGGAATTTTTCAAAGTTGAAACGCGGTATCTTGGTGACAACGTAATCAAGCGCAGGCTCAAAGCTGGCTGGCGTTTTGCCGCCTGTGATGTCATTTTGCAGTTCATCTAGGGTATAACCGATTGCCAGTTTTGCTGCGATTTTGGCAATTGGGAAGCCAGTCGCTTTTGAGGCGAGGGCAGACGAGCGTGATACACGTGGATTCATCTCGATAACGACCATACGTCCCGTATCAGGATTGATACCGAACTGGACGTTTGAGCCGCCTGTTTCAACACCGATCTCACGCAGTACTGCTAATGACGCATTACGCATGATTTGGTATTCTTTATCGGTCAAGGTCTGCGCGGGTGCGACAGTGATTGAGTCGCCTGTATGTACGCCCATTGGGTCAAAGTTTTCGATGGCACAGATGATGATGCAGTTGTCGTTTTTGTCACGGACCACTTCCATCTCGTACTCTTTCCAACCGATGAGTGACTCATCGATAAGTAGCTGATGGGTCGGTGATAAATCAAAGCCGCGCTCACAAATCTCGATGAACTCATCGCGGTTATAAGCGATACCGCCGCCCGAACCACCCATGGTGAATGAGGGACGAATGATACAGGGGTAGCCCATCTTTTCTTGCGTGGCAAAAGCTTCTTCCATGGTTTCGGCAACCTCAGCGCGCGGGCACTCAAGACCGATACGTTTCATCGCCTTGTCGAATAAGTCGCGATCTTCTGCCATCTCGATGGCGTCTTTGGTCGCACCAATCAGCTCGCAGTCGTACTTGGCCAATACGCCGTGCTTATCTAGGTCTAGGGCGCAGTTGAGCGCAGTCTGTCCGCCCATGGTTGGCAGGATTGCATCAGGACGCTCTTTGGCAATGATTTGCTCAACGGTCTGCCACGTGATCGGCTCGATATAGGTGGCATCTGCCATGACAGGGTCGGTCATGATGGTCGCAGGGTTTGAGTTGACCAAGATGACACGGTAGCCTTCTTCTTTTAGTGCTTTGCACGCCTGTGCGCCTGAGTAGTCAAACTCACACGCTTGGCCGATAACGATGGGGCCTGCGCCAATGATAAGAATGCTTTTTATGTCGGTACGTTTTGGCATAGTTAGAGCTACCTTCGTTTGATGATATTTTAAGTAATCTTTATTTTTAATAACGCTTATGGCGTTTTATACTTACAATGCGTTGTTACAGTACTGCTCAAACCGCTTTTAGCGATTCAAGCACTGACTTATTATCAAGTTATAATGAATCGTTAAGCTTGAGCAGTTTTAGCCGCTTCCATCATCTCAGCAAACTTATCAAATAGCGGACCACAATCATGCGGGCCAGGGCTGGCCTCTGGGTGACCTTGGAAGCTAAATACTGGCTTGTTGGTCAGCTCGATACCTTGGTTAGTACCATCGAATAATGAGCGATGCGTTGACTTAACGTTTTCTGGTAGCGTGTCTTCATCAACCGCAAAGCCATGGTTTTGACTGGTGATCATCACTGTGCCAGTCGCTAGATCTTGTACTGGATGGTTGGCACCATGGTGGCCCGTTTTCATTTTGATGGTATTGGCGCCGCTGGCAAGACCGATTAGCTGATGGCCTAAGCAAATACCAAAGGTTGGTACGTCTGTTTCTTCAATAATGTGACGTACGGCGTCGATAGCGTAGTCACAGGCGGCAGGATCGCCAGGGCCGTTTGATAAGAAGATACCGTCTGGGTTCATCGCGAGCACATCAGCAATAGGCGTTTGTGCTGGGACAACCGTCACATGGCAGCCGCGGTCGACGAGCATACGTAGGATATTGGTTTTGCTACCGAAGTCATAAGCGACGACGTTGAATTTGGCATCGATATGAGTGCCGAGCTGCTTAAAGAAGCCGCCAGTACCACTGTCATGGCTACCCGCCACGTCACGGTTGAGTAGGGTGTCTGATAGATCCCATGTGCCTGCTGTCCACTCAAAGCTTTCTGTCGTGCAGCATTCTTTTGCCAAGTCCATGCCCTTTAGACCTGCAAAGCCTTGTGCCAGCTCAATCGCTTTTTGCTCATCTTCAACGCTGATCGTCTCGCCATCTGATGCGGTCATAATACAGCCGTTTTGTGCGCCTTTATCACGTAATAGGCGGGTCAACTGGCGTGTATCAATTTCAGCGATAGCGACGGTATTGTTACGCTGTAGATAGTCGCTAAGCGACTCAGAGTTGCGGAAGTTAGAGGTTGCCATAGTGGCGTCACGGATGATCAGACCGTCTGCCCATACTTTGTGACCGTTACCAGACTCGGTATCCTCGGCATTGGTGCCTGTATTACCGATATGCGGATAAGTTAGGGTCACCAGCTGTCGCGCGTAACTTGGATCGGTTAGAATTTCTTGATACCCTGTCATGGCGGTATTAAATACCACTTCACCAACACGATGACCTAGGCTGCCGATACTGACACCGCGAAAAATTGTACCGTCTGCTAGTGCCAAAATTGCTTGTGTTTCTACCGATGAATTCAAGGATTGCCTCCGCTATTATTGGTGAGTGCCATCATGTTTTGTTGGTCTAAAATTGCTCCGTATCCTTTTATTTACGGCATTTGACTGCTATCAGATAAAATAAATCAAAGGACGACACACAAAAATTTTCCACAAAAAAGCGAGAAGACATTATTGATGAAAACTACAAAACTCACTCGATAGTGAATAGGTAACTTGCATCATGTCCGCTCGCTTAGGCACAGATTTTGCGTATTATATACAAAATAGTAACTTATGGCTAGGGCGTGTTGAACATTCGCAAATAGGCACTGCTGATCGCTAAAATTGTTCCAGACAAGGCACAAAGCGACGATAATGCAGATGCCTTAGCGAGATTTGTAACGCAGTATGGGGCAATTTTAGCATCAGCCCCAACGATAAAAGCAGGGGACAGGACTCTTTTTTGCCGCTTCATCGTTAAAAATAAGCGCTTAGAATGACTAAACTTATTATTTTTAACATCGAATCGCCTAAAAAACAGTCGCTGTCAGTGCCATGGTCGAATGTTCAACACGCCCTAGTATCAAGGGCAAACTGAGTGATTAAAACTGGTAGTGGACAGACAGCCCGTAATAGTCAGGCGCAAGATTGGTTGTGATGAGAAGCTGATCGTTATAGCTTTTGGTCAAATACATACTACTGGCAACCCCTAGTGCTGCACCAGCAAATACATCAGCCACATCATGTTTTTCCGCTTTAACACGGCTATAACCCACAAAAGTTGCGCCAACATAAGCTGGAATACTATATTCTAATCCATAGCGTTTATGAATGAAGCTTGCGCCCTGAAATGCCAAAGAAGTATGTCCTGATGGGAAGGAGTCATTGTCGCTATGGTCAGGACGCTCTTTATTAATGGTTGACTTCACAGCATAGGTCACGGCAAGATTGGTAGCAAATGATTGATAAAATTGCTGACGTCCCTCTTTATCATTCATATAATGCGTGCTGCCATAAGCAATGGCAGGTATGGCAACCGCAACAATGTCACCGGCTCTCTCCAAACTTGAGGTATTTTCAGCATAACTGGGCGCGGTGATGATCACACTACTTGCCAACAAGATAATAGGTACGTGTGTTTCGCGAAGCATGGATGCGTCCTTAGTAGGGTAGCGGTACTTGTTAGGGCAGGCGCTACGATAGCAAAATGAGAATGTTGGCCTTGCTAATTGTACTATAAAGTGGACATACGATAAGGTATTAAATGGGATTGTATACTGTAAAATATATTTTTTATGGCTATGGTCCAAAGTGAGATGGTTCTTTGACATGCCAATCAAATAAGCATAAAAATGATTGTGGTATAACCAATGACTTACTCCAAAATAACATTATCCTTACTAAGGAAAAACGATGATATTTAAATATTTAGACAAAACCCCTGAGTTTGCTGTACCGTTCAACGGTTGGATTGCTGACTCGGCACAAGTAATCGGTGATGTGTATTTGGGTCATCAGGCCAATGTTTGGTTTGGTGCGGTGATACGCGGCGATAACGATCGTATTCATATCGGCGACTATAGTAATGTGCAAGAAAATAGTGTGATTCACACTGATGCAGGTATCAAAGTGACTATCGGTGATTACGTGACTATTGGCCATCTAGCGATGCTGCATGGCTGTGAGATCGGTGACAATAGTTTGATTGGTATCGGTGCGGTAGTACTCAATAATGTCAAAATAGGTAAAAACTGCCTGATAGGGGCGAAAGCCTTAATTACTGAAGGTCAGGTTATTCCTGACAATTCCCTGGTGATGGGCGCGCCTGCCAAAGTCGTTAAGACACTGACAGATGAGCAAGTAGCGATGTTGAAAATGTCAGCGCTGCATTATTCTGAGCGTTGTCAAAAATTCAAAACAGGTTTAACAGAAATAGCGATGCCTGACTAACTAAGCGCTTATTTTTAACGATGAAGCGGCAAAAAAGAGTCCTGTCCCCTGCTTTTTATCGTTGGGGCTGATGTTAAAATTGCCCCATACTGCGTTACAAATCTCGCTAAGGCATCTGCATTATCGTCGCTTTGTGCCTTGTCTGGAACCATTTTAGCGATCAGCAGTGCCTATTTGCGAATGTTCAACACGCCCTAAAAGATCCATATTTTTTCACAACCAACGATAAGGTCTCACCATGCAGGCAAATCCAGCACAAAAACAACAAAAACAACTAGCGCTATTTGATTTAGATCATACCTTACTGGATGTCGATAGTGACTATCTGTGGGGTGAGTATATCGTCAAGCACGACCTTGTCGATGAGGCTGAGTACCGTACAGCCAACCAGAAGTTTTATAATGACTATATCGAAGGGACGTTAGATGCGACAGAGTACAATGAATTCGTCGCGCAGTTTTTGAGTAGTCTGCCGCTTGATAGACTTGATGAGCTAAGAGAAGATTACATCAAAAGTGAAATCGAGCCACATATTCGCCCAAAAGCAATGGAAGCATTGTGCCAGCATATTGAGCAAGGGCACGATGTGGTGATTATTTCTGCAACCAATGATTTTGTGGTGTCCGCTATTGCCAAGCGTTTTGGTATTGAGTCAGCCAATGTATTGGCTACGCCGCTTGAGATCAAAGACAATCGTTATACGGGCAAGCTGACTGATAAACCAAACTTTCAGGCAGGCAAGATCTACCATTTAGATAAATGGCTTGATAAGCAGCAAGCAGCGGGCATCACCTTTGAAAAAACCTATGCCTATTCAGACTCCAAAAACGATATCCCGTTGCTAGAATGGGCGGATGTGGCGATCTGTGTGTCACCTGATGAGGCGCTACATGCTCATGCCTTGGCGCATCGCTGGGCAGTAGAAGATTGGTCAATATAGCTTAATGGATGCATAAGTGGTTATCACCATGATAATTAGCCAACCATTTATGATCAATCTCATTTAAAATAGCGCCAAATGCGTTATTTATTTTTTTAGAAAAACAGGAACACTTATGGAAATCAATCCGTATCAAGAACAGATTAAAGATTTATCCGAGCGCGGGCAGGATTTGCGGAGGTATCTTTGACTTCGATGGTAAGCAAGAACGCTTAGAAGAAGTCAATTTAGAGCTAGAAAACCCAGAGCTGTGGAATGATCCAGAGCGTGCCACCAAGATCAATAAAGAAAAAAGCCACCTTGATGGTGTCATCGATGTGGTGCTCTCTCTTGAAACCACGCTAGAAGATGCGTCTGCCATGCTAGAGTTGGCAGTAGAAGCAGAGGATGAGTCCTTGCTAGCTGACGTGCAAAGCGAGCTAGATGATGCTGAGCAGCGCGTGGCTGATCTAGAGTTCCGCCGTATGTTCAGCGGCGAGATGGATCCAAACAACTGCTACTTGGATATCCAGTCGGGCAGTGGCGGCACCGAAGCACAAGACTGGGCGGAGATGCTGCTGCGTATGTATACACGCTGGGCGGAAGCTCATGGCTTTAAGGTAGATGTGATTGAAGTGTCTGCTGGCAGTGTCGCGGGTATCAAGTCGGCCACCATTGAGATTAAAGGCGATTATGCGTTTGGTTGGCTGCGTACCGAGATTGGCGTCCATCGTTTGGTACGTAAGTCACCATTTGATAGCAACAATGGTCGTCATACCTCATTTGCGGCGGTGTTTGTCTCGCCTGAGATTGATGATAATGTCGAGATTGACATCAATCCTGCGGATTTGCGTATCGATACCTATCGCTCCTCAGGAGCGGGCGGTCAGCACGTCAACACGACAGATTCTGCGGTACGTATTACCCATGAGCCAAGTGGTGTGGTGGTGACTTGTCAGAATGAGCGTAGTCAGCACGGTAACAGAGCCACGGCAATGAAGATGCTGCGTGCTAAGCTCTATGAGCTTGAGATGCAAAAACGTATGGAAAAACAACAAGCGGTTGAAGACAATAAGTCTGATGTCGGCTGGGGCAGCCAGATTCGCTCATACGTGCTCGATGATTCTCGTATCAAGGATCTGCGTACCGGCGTTGAAACCTTCAACACGGGCGCGGTACTAGATGGCGACCTCGATCAGTTTATCGAAGCCAGTCTAAAAGCAGGTCTATAAAATAGAATTCAAATACCAACTAACATGTAATTAAGGAAGATTATGCCAAGCGTAAATAATTATTTTGATAATAAAGTCACTTCGATTGCTTTTCAAACAGCAACCAAGCCTGCAACAGTAGGTGTTATGGAAATTGGTGAGTATGAATTTGGCACCAGTGAGTTTGAAACCATGAGCGTGGTGAGCGGTGCATTGACGGTCAAGCTACCAGAGAGTGATGAGTGGCAAACGTTTAACGCTGGCGAGCACTTCACCGTTGAAGCCAATCAAAAATTCCAAGTAAAAGTTGACGTCGAAACCGCTTATTTATGTGTATACGGTAAATAATGACTTTTATTGTAAAGTAGTATCAAAATAAAAAAAGCCAAGCATTTGATGCTTGGCTTTTTTTGGTGGGTATTTCATTCTCGAGCTTACCCTTATCAAGCAGATTGCGCCACGTCGTCTCCGTCGTGTTTGATGGCAAACTGGTTTCATAGAACGTGAGATAGTTTTGCCATAAGTGCGCCCAAAGATCATGATCGGCGAGGGCGAGTGGCTTTATTTTCATAGGAGAATGATTTATTTTTTATAAACTTAAGTCGTGAGTAGTGCTGAATTAAGCCTTAAAAGTACAGCACTTAGAACCCGTATCGCTATTTTTATCACTGCTTTATTTTACACAGGATTACACTTTGTCCGTGGCAAACAAACAGCAAAAATAAGCGCAGTTGATTATGCTAAAACCATAAAATTATTAGATGAGTGTTGTTATGGGCAAAACAAACGAGCAGTCGACGACGCAGGATGTGCGCCATGACTATGAGCGTCTCGCACGCCGTGCCAATCTGCGTTATGTGAGTGACGACGAACCAGGTTATGAGCGTAGACGTTGGGGCCGCGGCTTTACCTATCGCGATGCAACGGGCAAGACAGTCAAAGACAAAGCATTGCGTCAGCGTTTTGATGCATTGGTGATACCGCCTATGTGGTCGGAGGTGTGGATATGCCAAGACGAAAAAGGTCATCTGCAATCGACAGGACGCGATGAAAAATCACGCAAGCAGTACTTGTATCATCCCTTGTGGAATAATATTCGTGACCAAGCCAAGTTTGATGCGATGATAGGCTTTGCAGAGGCGCTGCCCAATTTACGCGCGCAGGTCGAGACAGATTTGGAAGCAGAATCATTGTCACGCACCAATGTACTCGCTGCCGTGGTCAAATTGCTTGAAACCACGTTGATTCGTATTGGTAATAGCCGCTATGCCAAGCAAAATAAAAGCTATGGTCTGAGTACGCTACGTAGTAAGCATGTCAGCGAAACGGATAATGGACTGGCGTTTGATTTTGTCGGAAAAAGCGCCAAAGAACACCACATTGAGCTGCAAGATGAGCGTTTGATTGACATCGTGCAGGCATGTTCTGAGCTGCCGGGCTATCAAATATTTAAATACTTAGATGACAATGGACATAAACAAGTCGTCGACAGTAGCGATATCAACGACTACTTGCGAATGCATACATGCGGTATGGACTGCGAAAGCAAATTATATAGTGCAAAAGATTTTCGAACATGGATGGCAAGTGTACTCGCGGCAAGTTATCTATATGATGAGCTACAAACGACGGCAGGCGCTAACATACTTGCCAGCGCACCAGAAAGTGCTGAGCGTCAGCAGCTGGTCACCGATATGGTAAAAAGCGTGGCGGCAGAGCTGGGCAATACGCCAACCGTATGCCGCGCGTCGTATATTCACCCCATCATTATTGAGCGTTTTTTGGCAGGGGAATTTTATGATGACTACAAACAAGCACGCCGCGGTCGTACGAAAAAATACCAAAGCTGTGAGGAGAAAGCCTTACTAGGTTTTCTCAGTGCTGATCGTTAAATATCGATTCTTGAGAAAGTACTTCAAAAATAATTTAAATATTTGATCCTACAAGTTTTTTAAGTTTACTATTAGCTATTTGATGATAAATAGTTATAGGTCATGCTTATTTATATAAAATAAAAATGATACGTTATGTATTGAAATAAGTATAAAAATACGTTACTAATAGAGCATGTTAAATACAAAGATATTAAACGGTCTATAGGATGTGACCGTTTTACAATATGAATATCATTTTATCTGCTATTGCTAAAGGATTAGCTTATGAACACCGCCTCTCAAACTCCTACCCTCAGTCACACAGATGCTTCAACGACACCAAAAGAATATACCGATTATTATAATAATTTTAATATGGATACATTGCTGTCAGAAATTTTTGGCGAGCATGTCAATGATCGATTAAATGCTTATATGGCTTGCTGTGGTCGTCATGTACGTGATGGCCGCGCGGATAATGCCGCACTGGTACACGAAGATACGGCAGGCAATGTCACGCGCATGAGCTTTGGTGAGCTCGATAAAGCCAGTGCACAGGTTGCCAACTTATTACAGTCGTATGGCGTAAAAGCGGGGGACAAAGTAGCGACGATGCTACCGCGTACGCCTGAGCTACTGACGGTTGTATTGGCAACATGGCGCATCGGCGCGGTATATCAGCCGCTGTTTACTGCTTTTGGTTATGACTCAATCAAATATCGCATGGATAAAGCCGATACCAAAGTGGTCTTTACCAATGTAGAGAACCGCAACAAGTTTGATGACTTGGCTGTGCAAACCAAAATGGTATTGGTCGGCAGTACTGAAGATGCTCAGACGTGGGGTGACGATCACTACCGTCAGTCCATGGAATCACAGGCGCAAATGATAGAACCCGTTATGCTCGATACGGATGCACCATTTTTGCAGATGTTTACCTCGGGGACAGTCGGTAAGTCAAAAGGCGTGAGTGTGCCATTATCAGCCTTACCTGCGTTTTATCTCTATATGCGTTATGCCATTGACCTACGCGCAGACGATCAATATTGGAACATGGCTGATCCTGGCTGGGCGTATGGATTGTATTACGCCATCACAGGGCCTCTGCTATTAGGGATCACGACTTATTTTAATGAAGCAGGCTTTGACGCGACCAATACGCGCGACTTTATGATGCGTCATCAGATCACCAATTTGGCCTCTTCACCAACGGCATTTCGCATGATGAAATCCAGCGGCGTTTTTGACAACGTTAATGAAGACAATAACGCCAAACTCGCTTTGCGCTGTGCCAACTCGGCAGGGGAAACATTGAACACCGAAGTCGTTAACTGGGTTGAGACCTATCTGGGCTGTCAGGTAAAAGATCATTACGGTCAGACAGAAACGGGCATGATGTGCTGTGCGCATCATGCGTTGAAACACGAATCACCAGTTGGCTCGATGGGAATGGCGCTACCAGGTCACACGCTGGTCGTATTGGATGACGAGATGAATGTATTGCCAGATGGTGAGCAAGGACAGTTAGCAGTCGTGGTCAGCCAGTCACCTGCGTTTTATTTCCATGGTTATAGCTGGAACGAAAAACAAGCTTTCGTTGATGACTACTATCTGACAGGCGATGTGGTTGAGCGTCATAGTGACGGCAGCTACTGGTACTCAGGACGTGATGATGACATTATCATTACGGCAGGTTACCGCGTGGGACCTACTGATGTCGAAAACACTGTATTAGAGCATGACGCAGTGGCAGAATCTGCGGCTGTGGGCGTGCCAGACGAAGTGCGTGGACATACGATCAAATCTTACGTGGTGCTAAAAGAGGGTATCGAAGGTAGCGAGCAAATCGCCAAAGAAATCCAAGAGCTGGTGCGCAAACGTCTATCAACTCATGCCTATCCACGTGAGGTCGAGTTTGTGACCGAGTTACCAAAAACACCAAGTGGCAAGATTCAACGCTTTTTGCTACGTAGTTTATCTGCCGCGTAACTACCCGATAGAGCGTTTATAGATAATTCATAGAAAACAGCTAATAAAAAATGAAGATTTAAAGGAATAAACATGCAAATTAAAGAGAATAGCTTTTTGGTCACAGGCGGTGCATCAGGTTTGGGTGAGTCAGTGGCTCGTGCGATTGTCTATCAAGGCGGCAACGTCGTCATCGCTGATCTCAATGAGTCAGCAGGGCAAGCACTGGTCGCTGAGCTGGGTGATAGTACGCGCTTTGTGCGCTGTGACATCACTAACGGCGATGAAGTACAATCAGCGGTTGAAATGGCAGAGTCAGCTTTCGGCGGCTTACAAGGCTCAATCAACTGTGCGGGTATCGTAGTGGTACAAAAGCTACTGGATCGTGATAACAATCCGGCAGACCTTGAGTCATTTAGTCGCGGGGTCAATGTCAATCTGGTCGGTTCATTTAACGTTGCGCGTTTGGTCGCGGCTAGCATTGCCAAACGCATAGCGAATGATAGCAATGCAGGCGAGCATGCAGAAAAGAATGTAGATCAAGGCATTATTATTAATACAGCTTCTATTGCAGCCTTTGATGGTCAAGTGGGTCAAGCCAGCTATTCTTCTTCCAAGGCAGGCGTGGTTGGTCTGACCTTGCCGCTTGCTCGCGAGCTGGCACGTCATGGTATACGCGTTATGACCATCGCACCGGGTGTCTTTGCCACACCGATGATGGAGAGCATTCCTGAAAAAGCCCGCGAGCAGCTAGAAGCAGGCGTGCCTTATCCCAAACGTTTGGGCGCTCCCAATGAGTTTGCCAAATTGGTCACTCATATCATTGATAATGCTTATCTAAATGGCGAGGTAATCCGCTTAGATGGTGCAATTCGTATGGTGTAACATTTGAGTAATTCATTCGTTTTGCACAAAGTTTATCTACACAATCTGACATAGTGCTTTGATACATATGATTAATGACAAAAAATTAATTGTGAGGATCAAAGCCTATGTCATTTTTTTATAATAAATTTCACCCGCCAAATGAGCAGCGCATGTATTGGTTACTTATAGGCATTAGCCTTGCTGCTATTGTAAGCACCAGTGCTATTGCTTATGCCAAAAACTCCTCAACATCCAAAAACCGTATTCCTGCGTCTGCAGTTATTGATCGAGTCTTCGTCGACAAATCAGATCGTGTCTTAACATTGATGAGCGATGGTAAAGCCATTAGGTCGTATCGTATTGCGCTAGGGGGTAGTCCATCGGGACATAAGCAACAAGAAGGCGATCAGCGTACGCCCGTTGGGATTTATACCTTAGATTATAAAAACGAGAACTCTATTGCGCATCGTTCTATCCATATTAGCTATCCAAATGATGAAGACAAGGCACGAGCGAAGTCATTAGAGGTCAATCCGGGCGGCGACATTATGATTCATGGGCAAATGAATGGCTTTGGCGCTTTGGGATGGCTGAATCAACAACGCGACTGGACAGATGGCTGTATCGCCGTGACCAATGCCGAGATGGATGAGATTATGGTATCGGTGATACTTGGTACTCCTATTGAAATCGTGGAGTAGCATAGTCGGATTATCATTGGGTCTATACTCAATAAGTGCATTGCTTATTACCATATTCAACGGAGATTTCTCTTGAATTTACATCAATAAAATGGCATTTCTTACCTACTAACTTCCTTTATCTGGTATTAATAGCCCATTTAAATATTGTTAATAATAAATATCATTGTCTTAAGTAAGGTTTTATTGATTTATTGTCTTGAAATAACCGTATGCATACCTTATATAAATGACAGATAACAGTGGGCACTAGACTAGGAGAGTCCCTAGAAGTTCCACTGAAAATACTAATTATAAAAGGATATAAACATGAGATTTGAGAAGTTTACGCAAAAACTGCAATCAGCGATTCAAGAAGCTCAGAGCCTAGCGTTAGGTCGTGATCATACGGGCATTGATCCTGTGCATTTGCTTGCGGTATTGCTACAAGATGAGTCTAATTTATCTATCTGCCAACAAGCAGGCGCTTCTATTCCAGCGCTAAAAAATGGCGTTGCCAAAGCGCTCGATAATCAAGCGACCATTTCGGAGCCGACAGGTGACGTCAATTTAAACCCAAACTCAGTCAAAATTCTGAACTTGGCAGATCGTCAGGCGCAAAAAGAAGGCGATGATTTTATTGCGACTGAATGGGTCATGTTGGCACTCGCTGAGCAAGGCGAAACCAAAAAGATATTTGAAAGTGCAGGCGTGACGGCAAGCAAACTAAAAGCGGTCATTGAGCAGCTGCGCGGTGATGATACGGTCAATAACCAAAACGCCGAAGATCAGCGTGATGCACTCAACAAATACACGATTAATCTGACTGAGCAAGCAGAGCTTGGCAAACTAGATCCAGTCATTGGCCGTGACGAAGAAATTCGCCGTACCATTCAGGTACTGTCGCGCCGTACCAAAAACAACCCTGTGCTCATCGGTGAGCCGGGCGTTGGTAAAACAGCCATCGTCGAAGGCTTGGCACAAAAAATCATCAATGGCGACGTACCAGAAGGTCTGCGCCGCAAAGAAGTGTTGTCGTTAGATTTGGGCGCGCTAATCGCTGGGGCAAAATTCCGTGGTGAGTTTGAAGAGCGTCTCAAAAGCGTATTGAGCGACTTGGCCAAACAAGAAGGCAATGTCATTCTGTTCATCGATGAGCTGCACACGATGGTTGGTGCAGGCAAGTCTGAAGGTGCGATGGATGCGGGTAATATGCTAAAACCTGCTTTGGCACGCGGTGAGCTGCACTGCGTTGGTGCGACCACCCTTGATGAGTATCGCCAGTACATCGAAAAAGACGCTGCGCTTGAACGTCGTTTTCAAAAGGTTTTGGTCGATGAGCCAACAGTCGAAGATACCATTGCGATATTACGGGGTTTAAAAGAGCGTTACGAGCTGCACCATGGCGTCGATATTCAAGATAGCGCCATCATTGCTGCTGCGCGCATGAGCCATCGCTATATCACCGATCGTAAGTTGCCGGATAAGGCCATTGACTTGATTGATGAAGCAGCCAGCCGCTTGCGTATGGAGATGGACAGCAAGCCTGAATCATTAGGTAAGCTCGATAGTCGCCTCATTCAGCTAAAAATGCAGCGCGAAGTCCTCAAAAACGAAGAAGATGCTGGCGCGCAATCAGAACGTAAAGTACTCGATGCGCAAATAGCAGAATTGGAAAAAGAATACGCTGATCTTAATGAAGTTTGGCAGGCAGAGAAAGCGTTGGTCAAAGGCAGTCAACAGCTAAAAGACGAGCTAGATAAAGCCCGTATCGCTTATGACAAAGCCAGCCGCGAAGGCGACTACGAGACCATGAGTAAGCTGCAATACGAGACCATTCCGCAGTTAGAACGACGTATTCATGAGTCTGATTTGGCTGAGCAAAAAGAGCAGACTGGTGAAGGTGATGGTGTCAAATTGCTACGGAATAAGGTCACAGACAACGAGATTGCAGAAGTGGTAGCAGCCGCCACTGGTATCCCAGTCAGCAAGATGATGCAAGGCGAGCGTGACAAAATGATCGCAATGGAAGAAAAGCTCCATGAGCGTGTTATCGGTCAAAACGAAGCGGTCGAATCGGTGGCCAATGCGGTACGTCGTAGCCGTGCAGGATTATCTGATCCCAACCGTCCTTCAGGCTCGTTCTTATTCTTAGGACCTACAGGCGTTGGTAAGACGGAGCTGACCAAATCACTAGCGAACTTCTTGTTTGACTCTGAAGATGCAATCGTACGTATCGACATGAGTGAATATATGGAAAAACACAGTGTCAGTCGTCTTGTAGGGGCACCTCCAGGTTACGTTGGTTATGAAGAAGGCGGTACGTTGACTGAAGCGGTACGCCGTAAGCCATATAGCGTCATATTGTTTGATGAAGTAGAAAAAGCGCATCCAGATGTGTTCAATATCTTGCTACAAGTATTGGACGATGGTCGCTTAACCGATTCGCAAGGTCGGGTGGTAGATTTCAAAAACACCGTCATTATCATGACCAGTAACTTGGGTTCGCACAAGATTCAAGAAATGGTTGGCGAAAGTTACGAGGATATTAAAGCGGAAGTAATGGATTCTGTTGGGCAGCATTTCCGTCCAGAGTTCGTCAACCGTATTGATGAAATCGTAGTATTCCATCCGCTTGGTATGTCGCAGATGGCAGGTATTGCTGATATTCAATTGAATCGTTTGCGTCAGCGTATCCAAGAGCGTGAGATGGATATTGAGCTATCAGCCGACGCGATGAATAAATTGGTTGCCGTCGGTTATGATCCTGTTTATGGCGCTCGTCCTTTGAAGCGTGCTATTCAACAGGAGATCGAAAACCCATTATCATTGAAGCTACTAGCGGGCGATTTTGTGGCAGGTGATATTATCAAAGTCGATGTAGGTGCCGACGACAAGCTAACTTTTGATAAGCTTAGAATGAGCTAGTCACTCTAGCCTTGAGGTCTTTATGACCTAACTGTACGTTTAAAACAAACCCCTTATCTACAATCGTAGGTAAGGGGTTTTTCGTTTATGGTGGTATTTTGCGTTACTGTTTTTTTACCATTTAAATATCTCTTAAATATCAAGACTATGCTATAAATAAATGGATGACCAATAAAATAAATGCCAATTGGATAGAAAGGACAAAACAATGACAACCCCTATTGAACGTGCAAGTCTGCCCTTAACATCGCCGTTACTCATTGCGGCTTTATTGTTTAGTACATCAGCTTGCTCCAATCCTGCAACCGTCAATACCAGCAACAACGTACCAGAACAGAAAGAGAGCCAAATCTCTAAAGCAGATATGCGGACAAGTGATGCTCAAGTTAGTGCAGACAAGCCTGAGTTTACAACCAAAGCGGTCGCCACTTTTGATGAGCCTTGGGCTATGACAGCACTACCCAGTATAGATGGCAAAGCGCCCAAACTACTAGTGACGCAAAAAACAGGAGAGTTATTCATTGTAGACACGGCGACGGGTAGCAAGACACAAGTAGCAGGCATCCCTAAAGTGGCCTATGGTGGTCAAGGTGGTTTGGGAGATATTATATTAGCACCAGATTTTGCGACTTCTAATGCTGTATATATCAGCTACGTAGAAGCAGGAAAGGGGGGTGATAGTAATAAGTTTGGGGCAAAAGTAATCAAAGCGACACTGGCAGGATTAGGCACAAATGCGCCCACACTACAGGTCATCACGCCTATTTGGGAGCAATCTCCAAAAGTCACGGGGCAAGGTCACTATAGCCATCGCTTATTGTTTTCACCTGATGGACAGTATCTATATATCAGCTCAGGAGAACGCCAGAAAAAAGAGCCTGCACAAAATATGAGCATGAATCTAGGTAAGATTATTAGATTGTATGCTGACGGCTCGGTTCCAAAGGACAATCCATTTGTCAATGATAGCAATGACATTGCCTCTCAGTTTTGGACAATGGGCAATCGCAATGTGCTCGGCATAAGATTTGATGAAAGCGGCAGGCTTTGGGCAAACGAGATGGGGCCAAAGGGCGGTGATGAATTTAATCTGATTGAAAAAGGCAAAAACTACGGCTGGCCGATTGTATCAAATGGTCGTAATTATTCAGGTACACCAATCCCAGATCACGACACTCGCCCTGAGTTTAAAATGCCTAAAATCACATGGACACCCGTTATTTCACCGTCATCACTGAGTCTATATACGGCTGGTAGCCACAATGACTTTCCAGCATTACAAGGCGATTTTTTAATCAGTGGTTTATCTTCAAAAGCGCTTATTGTCGTAAGTGTCGATGAAGATGATAGTGCTACTGAACGCTATCGTTATGACATGGGTGAGCGTGTTCGTAGCGTGCTGGCAGTCGATGGACAAGTGTGGGTATTGGAAGATGGTGATGGTGGACGATTACTCAGATTATTGCCTAAATAACATCATGATAAAGCTGCTTTTAGATCTGTATTTATGTAGACCTTTTAAAAAAAACTATCAATCTTATTAGAATAGTTTAAAGGTTTTATCAAGTTTTATTTTGTAATTGATTGATAGTTAAAGCCTATTTTGTTAAGGTAATATTCCTTAAATTTTGAGACTTGCACATGGAAGAAGTAAAAGTAGGCAGATTAGGACCTTTTCCACGGGTGAGTAAACCTGTGTTTATTACATCGTCACTGTTGATCGTTGGATTTATTATTTTCGGCGCACTTTTCACTGAAACAGCAGGGGCGGTTTTTAGTTTTTTACAGAATTTTATTACCGATAAGTTCGGTTGGTTATTTATTATCTTAGTGAATACAGCGCTTGGGCTTTGCATTTACTTAGGAATGAGTCGCTATGGTGATATTCGTTTAGGTAACCAAACGGAGCGACCACAGTACAATCTGTTTTCTTGGATTGGTATGTTGTTCTCTGCTGGTATTGGTATTGGCCTTGTCTACTGGGGTACAGCGGAGCCGTTGTATCACTTTATGGCACCACCAATGGGCGAGGCCGAAACGGTTGAAGCCGCAAAGCAAGCGATGAATATCTCATTTATGCATTGGGGTCTACACGCTTGGGGCATCTATACGATTGTGGCACTGTCGTTAGCGTATTTTCATTTTCGTCGCGGTTTGCCTTTATCGATTCGCTCAACTTTGTATCCTTTGCTCGGCAAAAGAATCTATGGTCGCTGGGGGCATACGGTCGATATCTTGGCCGTGTTCGGTACGATGTTTGGTGTGGTCACCTCACTCGGGCTTGGAGTGATGCAGATCAATGCGGGACTTGAGAAACTATTTGGCATGCCGAATAGTCTCACTGTACAGTTCGGTTTGATAGCTTTCATCACAGCGCTTGCAGCCGCTTCCGTTATGATGGGTCTGGATAAAGGTATTAAGCGCCTTAGTGATATCAATATCGGTTTTACAATCGTTTTATTGGTATTCATGGTGGCTTTAGGGCCAACGCTCTTTATCTTTGATAGCTTTATCGAAAATATCGGCAACTATCTGACTGTACTCGTGCCTTTGGGTACGTGGGGCGAGTCTTATAGTGGAACAGATTGGCAAAGTGCTTGGACGATATTTTATTGGGCATGGTGGGTGAGCTGGGCACCATTCGTTGGTATCTTTATTGCCCGTATCTCTCGTGGTCGTACCATCCGTGAGTTTACGTTTGGGGTACTGTTAATCCCTATGCTTATCTTGTTCTTTTGGTTCACGACCTTTGGTGGCGTAGCGATTCATATGGAGCTTGCCTCTGCTGTGACAGGTATTAGCCCAGGTTTGGTTGAAGCAGTACAAGCAGATACCGGTAGCGCAATCTTTAAGCTAGTTGAGTACTACCCACTAGCCAAACCGATTACGTTAATGATTGTTGTCATGATTATGCTTTGGTTTGTGACTTCGTCAGATTCGGCCAGTTTTGTTATCGATATGCTGACCGCTGGTGGCGATACCAATCCACCAAAGATTCAGCGTTTGTTTTGGGCAACCACAGAAGGCGTTATCGCTGCCATATTGTTAGCGGCTGGTGGATTGTCTGCTTTGCAGGCAGCTGCCATCGTAGCAGGATTGCCATTTGCTTTAGTGGTTTTTGTCATAATGTATGCGTTGTTACGCGGATTAGGACGTGATCGTCTGATTCTTTACCGTGCGCAGCAAAGCTATATCACAGATGAGTCAGCAGATCATAACTCTGCAGATGAGTTTGTTGATGAGCATTTACTCAAAGGCCCACCTAAGATTGTTAAGGGTGACTAAGCAGTAAAATCGTTATTTTAACCATTGTTCTAATCATTAATAGAAGCCCCAATTTATTTTTAAATTGGGGCTTCTTTGTGGCTACTCAAATATATTTTTTGGAATGAAGTATTCTTATGAATTAACTGCATTCACCTTTGGTATAACTAATGGCCTCAGGTATGTTACAGGCCGAGCAAGCATTACCTGCCGTACGGTAGCTTATCACTGAGCCAACTTTCGTTTTTACACAGACTGGATCATATTGCATGGTACACATGGTCTTCTCAGAGCGAGAGGTTGGACAGTGAGTTAAGGTGTTTTCAAGCATTTGACTGTTATCTGTTGCAGGTTGCGTGGGAGTAACTGCGCCAGGCGTAGCGCTGCAACCCGCCAGTGCTAATACCAAGGAGACGACAGCTAATGATGGTTTGAGGGATTGCGCCAGTGTAGGCAGTGATAATTTAGATAGCGTTTTTTGCATGATGTGATGTCCTTATTTGCAAGCGTTCTATTACCGCTCGTCACGTTATTGATAGATCGATATAGCACTTAAAGTTTTATAATAACTAATGAATGGCTATGGACTCAATAACATAATACAAAAAACCCAAGCTTGAGCGGCTTGGGTTTTTTGTTAAATACAGATGATTGTCACAGCAGAATATCTACCTAGATAAGAATAGCAACTTATTCAGCTGGCTTATCATCTTTGTTTAGCTGCACATATTTATCGAAATTTTGTGCATAATCTGTCAAATTGTCACTTAGCATCTGGCGATATTGTTTGACATAAAACTCGACGATATCGTCTTTTTCTTTGGCAAAATCATCGGCTTTCACGAAGCCAATCGAGGCCACAGAGGCGCTGTAGCGTGCGGCAGCATATAACAAAGAAGCACCTACCTGTCCTGAATGGGCATCAGGGCCTAGCTGACTATTGGCGACACCGATGATAGCATCAGCGCGTTGGTAAAACGCCTGCATTTCAGGGGTGATTTCAATGCTTGCATCCACATTGTTGTCTTGAGTGTTGCTGTCTTGAGACATAAGCTGCTCCTAATAATAAGTGTCGATAATTTTAGTATATAAAGGCGGTTTGTAAATGATTCAACGTAATGACTCTATGACCCTTATAAGCCAGCGTCTGCTTTTAAGATATCTGCTTTGTCTGTTTTTTCCCAAGTAAAGGCAGTTTCTGAGCCTTGACGACCAAAATGTCCAAAGGTAGCCGTCTGCTGATACATTGGCTGTAATAGGTTCAGCATACGAGTGATGCCATAAGGACGCAAATCAAAATGAGTACGAATCAGGCGAATGATTTCATCGTTACTGATTTTGCTCGTGCCAAAAGTGTTGACAGAGATAGACGTTGGCTCAGCAACCCCAATCGCGTAACTGACTTGTACTTCACAGCGATCAGCAAGACCAGCTGCGACGATGTTTTTGGCCACATAACGTACCGCATAAGCAGCACTGCGATCTACTTTTGAGGGATCTTTACCACTAAAAGCACCGCCCCCATGACGTGCCATACCGCCGTAAGTATCGACAATGATTTTGCGGCCTGTTAAGCCTGCATCACCCACAGGACCACCAATGACAAACTTACCCGTTGGATTGATATGGTAGCGTGTACCCGCATGTAACAGATCAGCCGGTAGCACTTGCTTGATGATAGATTCCATCACTGCTTCTTGCAGATCAGACTGCGAGATGCTCGGATCATGCTGAGTTGATAGAACGACCGCATCGATTGCAGCAGGACGGTTGCCATCATACTTCAAGGTAACCTGCGCTTTGGCATCAGGACGGAGCCATGGTAGCTCGCCTGCACGGCGCAGCTCAGATTGACGCTCCATCAAACGATGGGCATATTCAATAGGGGCCGGCATTAATACATCAGTTTCATTACTGGCGTAACCAAACATTAAACCTTGATCGCCTGCACCTTGCTCTTCAGGATCATGACGATCGACACCTTGAGCGATTTCAGGAGACTGCTTACCCAGCATATTGATGACCGCACAAGTCTCGCCATCAAAACCCAAATCTGAGTGGTGATAACCAATGCCGTTGACCGTGTCACGCACCAGCCGCTCTAAATCGATATTGGCAGTTGTGGTGATTTCACCGGCAAGTATCACCGCGCCTGTTTTTACTAAAGTTTCGCAGGCCACACGTGCGTGTAAGTCTTCACGTAAGATAGCATCAAGGATGGCGTCTGATATTTGGTCAGCCATTTTGTCAGGGTGGCCTTCGCTCACAGATTCGGAGGTAAATAAGTTGTATTCACGCATAATGGGATCGCTTAATTGAATCAATAAAGGTAGGAAAAGCAACACTCTGGGTGCTGCTCTAATTAATGTTGACCACGCATTTACGCGGCAGATAATCGGTATTTCTCAATGCTAAAAATCGGTGTTGAACAAAGTTTTTGTCATCAATTTGGCTAAAATCTAGACCTACTATCATTCAATCAATTCATATATGGAGCAATGATAATAAGCTTTTATGGCTATGGCGGTAGAGAGTTAGGTCAATGTTCGCTCTAATAGGCTACTGTCAGTGTGCAGATTGCCTTATCAGAAGCGGGGTAATTGCCAAAATCTCTTAACACAAAATAGGGTTATTCTACCCTGAAACGTTATAAAACTCTAGTGAGCAGCACTTGCTATACTATAAGAAATGCTCAACAAGTGATTCACTGTCGTAAAACGTAGGTACTTGCCAGTTCATGGCTACATAAGTTTGTCTTTGAGACAGGAGTGTCACTACGTTATAGTTCTAAAAAGGTCGCTTTATCTTTAAACATGCACTCTTCATAGACGGGGCAAGCGCCGCATTTGGGTGTACGCGCTTGGCAGGTATAGCGCCCGTGCAAAATAAGATAATGATGCGCATCAACGATAAAGTCATCGGGTATACGCTCGACCAGTTTGTTTTCGACGATGAGCACCGTTTTACCAGTAGCGAGTCCAGTACGATTGCCGACGCGAAAGATATGCGTGTCGACCGCCATGGTTGGCTGACCAAAAGCAGTATTCAAAACTACGTTGGCGGTTTTACGCCCCACACCAGCTAATGATTCTAGATCTTTGCGGTTGTCAGGGACGGTGCTATCAAACTTTTCAATCAAATCGCGGCAAGTCTTGATGACATTTTTGGCTTTTGCGTTATATAAGCCAATATTTTTGATATACGTCTTTAGACCTTCTTCGCCTAGTGCCAGTATAGCTTCAGGTGTGTTCGCCACGGGGTACAACTGCTGAGTGGCAATATTGACGCTCACATCAGTTGCCTGTGCAGATAAGATAACGGCGATGAGCAGCTCGAAATTACTGCCGTAATTTAGCTCGGTGACAGGCTCGTCAATCGTCGCCGCTAGCTTTTCAAAAAATGGACGCACATCGCGATTGGGCATTCTTCTAGAGGGCGGTGTATCGGCTGTTTTATGTTTGACCGTTTTACTCATGGTGTTTTAACTATTATTTTAGTGAGTGGTGTTGCAAAATTATATGCTAGCGATGGCATTTATATGAGTTATTAAAGTATCAATCACGTAATCACAGCACCGCTTGTAATGCGTCGAGCTCTGCTTGCAAGCCTTCAAGCTCCATTTGTTTTTTATCATTGGCGCGCACGCTGAGCTGCTTTTCGAGTTTTTTGATTTTGGTACGTAGTTTAGCCGCTGCAATGGTATTCTTTGCTTGTGCTTCGCTAATATTTAGCGATTGGCTCGTTGCATTGTTGAGCTTGGCCTCTACCATGCTGACCACAGGTTTGCTATTGCTGGTATCAGCCAGTTGTTCTGTCACGCGTTTGAGATGCGTGTGGTAGCGCTGTCTCAAGTCTTCTTGTTCGGCTACTCTCTCAAAGGGAGAAAGCTCACGCTCGACAATGACCAAGTCGATACAATCAACAGGGCAGGGTGCGATACATAGCTCACAGCCTGTGCACAAATCGGTAAAAATCGTATGCATGTGTTTGCCAGTACCGACGATAGCATCCACTGGACAAGCCGGAATACATTTGGTACAGCCGATACAGTCGTCTTCACGAATCACAGCACGAACCTCTGTTGGACGTCCTGATGTCATGTCTATCGGCCATTGTGATGGTGCGGCTGTCAGATGAGTATCTATCCCAATTGTCTGAGCGATAGCGTCCGTTACTGGCTGGCCACCAGGCACACATTTATTGTATGGCTCACCCTTTAATACGATAGCAGTGGCGTAAGGCAAGCAGCCATCTGGATGCTCACAAAGCCCGCATTGCGTTTGCGGCAGACAAGCATCAACGCGTGCAATTTTTGTCTGTACATCATTTGGCAGGGTATCAATGTGCAGCGACTTAAACAAGATCGGTAAATCTGTCAAGCGTGTCTGTTCAGTACTTTGAGGATGGGTGTCGGTTTGGGACATGGTATTACTGGCCTTAGTATCGGTCATCATTAGCGACTGTCACTTATGTCTGTCAGTGGCTAGGTAGATAAGTGACTATTGATTGCATATTTTATAGGCAAATTATGGATCTTTGTACTGACGTTCTATATCAAATAGTCAATCACCCAGCCGTATTGATCGCTGTTGCGCTGCGAAGATTAACACATTTAAAGCCGTAAAACATCAGGGTCGAAAACCTAGTCTTTAACATTAAAAATTAAAGCATAAGATCAATGATATTGTGATGCATTTATTCTCGGTGAGCGTTTGCGGAATGTCTACTTACCAAAACGCTTGAGGATAAAATCAATTAATAGATGCATGCGATGAGGCATGTTATCACGGTCGCGATAGAGCATCTGGCAGCCTCTAGGTTGGTTATTCCAATCAGGCAATACTTGCTGCAAACCGCCTGATGTGATCAAAGGCTGTGCATCATAATCGGGGATGAAACCTAGACCGATACCATCCGCAATAGCCCCCGTTAGTAAACTAATATTATCAACTTTTAGACGGATATTATTTGTTGGCTGATGCGTCTGTACCTCGCCCGTTATACGATGCTGTAGATGCCAAGTAGACATAGGGGTGCACAGTACCGTAGGGTAGCCTGCCAAATCATTGGGCGTTTGGATATCGGATACATCGATATCGCTGGCTGCACAAATGATAAAGCGAATATTGGTCAGCTGCCGCCCAATCCAATGATTGGCACTGTGTTCACCAATACGAAAAGCGACATCAATAGCTTGCGCGTCAATATCAATGGTCTGATTGGACAGACGCAAATCTAAATGGATATCTGGATATTGTTTTAAAAAAGCATTGAAATGCGGCGCTAAAATATCACTACCAAAATTGACAGGGGCGCTGATTCTGATTGTGCCTTTGGCCTCATTTTTATCTTGTAGTAAGCAACACGCGACGTTTTCTAATTCATCAAAGAGATGGGCGCTGCTCTTATAATATTGTTGCCCTGCATGGGTCAACTGTACGCGGTGCGCATCTCGGTTGAGCAACCTAAGTGCCAGATCTGCTTCTAGTTTGGCAACTCGGCGACTCAATGTCGATAGGGGCATGTCAAGCATTATAGAGGCTTGGCGAAAGCTGCCGTAGCGGACAACCGCGCAAAAACTGCGCATGTCATCGAGGGAGTAGTTAAATTTCATATTCAGAATCTATGCTCTCGTTATTGCTTGTTTATACCGTATTTAAAATATATACACTGGTGCTTATCTTTTCGCAAGTTTTTTGGGTGCAATATGAGCCGTTCAGCGAACACCACCGCCGTCCTATATTTATTACTGTGTACGTTTCTCTGGGGCGCAAGTTTTCCTGTCGGCAAGCATGCCTTGAGTGAAGTAAACGCATTAACCTTAGTCATGTGGCGTTTTAGCATTGCCTCGGTGTGTCTGTATCTTTATACAAAATATAAACACATGCCAATCCCTACTCTCACACCCAAACAATGGGCGTGGGCGATTGGTGTATCCATCATTGGTGTTGGTGGCTTAAACTTGGGGCTGTTTACTGGGCTTGAACAGACCAATGCCAATAATGGTGCGTTGATTATGGCGCTTAGCCCGCTGGTTACTTCATTGATTGGTTCTATAGCGCAGCGCCAGTTTCCTACCAAAGGCGCGCTGTTTAGTTTGGTGGTTTGTCTCTCTGGCGTACTGCTGGTACTGACCGATGGCGCATTTGCCAAACTGCTAGGGTTTGAATTTAACCATGGCGATCAAATGATTTTTTTAGGTATGCTGTGCTGGAGTCTCTATACTTATCTGACTCAAGGTATCAGTCGCTGGATGCCAATGATTCCTTATACCTTGGTCGGTATGCTGTCAGGTCTTGGGGTGATATCGCTCATGGTGTTATTTAGTGCAGAGGTACATCCATTGCAAGAAAGCTTAGCCATCAGTCGCAGTGTCTTTGGCGACTTGATATTTATTGGCGTCTTCGGCACGGTTGGCGGTTATCTATTGTGGATCTCTGGCGTCAAGCAGTTGGGCGCTGCTAATGCGTCATTATTCTTTAATTTTGTGCCAGTGTTTGCTGCGCTCACGGCCTTTGCTTACGGTCAGCAAGTGACCGCTTTGCAATTATTAGGTATGGCGATTGTGATTGCAGGGCTATTGATACCCAGACTTGTCAAATGGCAATATCAGCGTCTGACCGTCCATAATGTCTAAGTGAAACGCAGTAGGCACTGACATTAGCCGCTAAAATGAGCTGCCAGTGTCAGTGTCATTTAATTTCATAATAAAATGCCTTGTTCTTTGGCAATCTGATCGATCAATTCTCGAGCGATACTGCCCTTTGGTGGAATCTTTGGCAGGTTAGAGAGATCAAAAAAATCAGCATGCGCCAGTTCGTCTTCTTGAATAATAATATCGCCACTGGCATAAGAGGCACGGAACCCAAGCATCAAATTGGAGGGAAATGGCCAAGGCTGGCTACTCACATAACGAATATCTGATACGCTGATATTGACCTCTTCTGCCACCTCACGTACCACCGCATGCTCTAGGCTTTCACCGACCTCGACAAACCCAGCGATCAAACCATACATGGGCGGCAGTTTTTGCTGTCCGTGACGGTGATGGTGCGCGAGTAAGATTTGCATTTCATCTGTTACTGGGTTTGGGCGGGTAATCGCCGTAATCACACATGGCTGGACGCGAGGATACTGGCGCAGCTGGCATACTGGACAAACCATGGCGCGCTCGTCTTGGTCAGCATGTACGGTAGGACTGGCACAGCGACTACAGAACTGCGTATCTGCTTGCCACCTTAATAACTGTATCGCTTGACTGATCTGGTCAGATAGGGCAACAGGTATGTTATTTATCAGCTGTCGATAAGGGACAAAGGTATCAGTACTGCTTTCGGCGATGATAGGCAGCGTCACGTTATGAGCGACTGCGTAATCATAAGTCATGGCAGTGGTGGACGGCGCAGTGAAGGTTTGGGCAGTGTTTTCATTGATCAAATCAGATGAAAGGCTATCCATATTATTATTATCATCAGATTGCCAGTGATTTGGCGATAGACTCTCATGTAGCGTCACGTGACCGAGCCGATAAGCTTGCTCGTCTGAACCAGTACGACTCTGTGGTAGTTGGATTTGTAATGGCCACCAACCATCTGGCATTTGACGGCATAAAACAGTGTCATCACTCAATATAAAAGCATGGGCCATAAAAGATTCCAAACAGTTTGAAGCAAATCCGTATCGATTTAGATACAGACTTATTTAACGTGAAGTATTCTGATTAAGTTTTA
Organism: Psychrobacter sp. CR212; assembly: GCF_059693765.1. Lineage (NCBI taxonomy): Bacteria > Pseudomonadati > Pseudomonadota > Gammaproteobacteria > Moraxellales > Moraxellaceae > Psychrobacter > Psychrobacter sp. CR212. Next base: position 810,041 of record NZ_JCATIF010000001.1, read on the forward strand.
TCGCCGCAAAATGACAAAATGGCGACGATAAAACCTGTGCAAGCAGTACTAAGCAGCAAGTAGATGACTTAAGCTTTGCTGGCCAACGTCAAGCGCTTGTTTACTGACAGGACGATGGTTCTCAAAACCATCCAGATGATGATCGACCGCCATAATCACATCAGCAATATAAGCCAGTGTATCGTCTTCGATACGTCGTCCACTCTCTATGCGTTTTTCGATATAAATGGCTAATTGACCAAGCATGCTGGCGGGTGTTGGCAAATGTAAAAAGCGCAATGCACCTGCCACTTGGCGCATCATTCCCGGTATATTCTGAATATTAAGCATGTCGCGTTCAGGCTCTGCCAAATAGTCGTTAATTGCTTGCTCGGCACTTGCAATGGCGGTACGGCTTTCTTGTATGAGAGTATCGTATGATGTATTGAGCTGATGCAATGAGATATGCTGATTATTCAGTGGTAAGTAGATCGCCCCTGGGGTATGCATCTCTGCCATTGCAATTGTAGCATTCTCTGCATGCATCAATGCCAGTAATAAGTGATCAAAGTCATCCGGCGAAGGCGCCTGCCAATGGCTGACCGCACCCGCCGCTGTGATAAGACTATCAGCTGCATTGGACAATCCTAGCAGGCGCAGTGCTGAGCTCAGTTCAGTCAACTCTTCAATGATCTGGGCAGTTTGCATATCAACAGGATTGATGGAGTCGCCGCGTGCATAGCTGTCGACATTTTCTTTAATATTATTGATTTGAGACTGAATAATGTCATTTAGTGTATCGGTGAGTGCGCGATTGGGACCAAATAAGAAACGCTTCATCTCATCAAGCTGATCGCCTTCTAGATAGTTACTTGCGTACTGCTCACGTAATTGCTGCGCCTCAACAGTATCACGCTGACAGGCAAAATTAACTAAGTCTGCAAAACGTGTATCCATCACAGGTAAGTAGCTTTGGAACTGCTGCTCCACATAAATCAGCGTATGCTTTTGGCTCACGTTCAACGGTAAGACCGCGGCAATATCTGTCACAGCAGTCGCTGCTGCTTGCCAAAATAGGCTGTTACTATTTGATGCGATCAAAGCGCAGGCAGCACTCATGGCATCGAGTTTTTGCTGATCGTTTGAGTCAATATTGCCATCTTGATTGAGTAGGGCAACGCCAAGACCGCTACGATAGGCATAGGTCAGGAGTTTTGTATCCAAATTGAGCGCGCTTAGTGGTTCAAAGTTTTTCTCTGGGTTAGCAATGATGACGCTACTGCTCCCAAAAGTAGAAAAGTCCTCGACCGTCATTGGTGGTTTTTGTCCATGCGCATTGAGATTATTAACCACTGGCAATAACAAAGTAGGCTCTACCGACTCAGTCAATAATACAAACTCGACATAGCGATCTAAAGTCATAATGGCTTCTGATAAATCCATGATGAGAGCCGTGTCATTGTTGTCGCCGTTGTCATAAAGGCGCTGTAGACCGTCAATGATGGCATTGTTTAACACTTCTGCACCAACAAGAGAAATCAGTTTAAAAATACAAGACAGCTGCTTTAAAACGCTAATAGAATCTGACAATAAAGGTGCTTGGCTACTATCGTCATTGAACTCGCTCAGATGAATCTCAGTATCTTTGAGCGTTGCGATAATCTCATCATGCAATAAGTGGAGTGACGGTAGGTTGAAATCAGTAACACTAAGCGTGGGGGCGGTTAACTTCATTTGCGCAGACTGGTCCATAAGTATTTTTCCATAATGTACTGATGAGAATGACGATGGTATCAATGGGGTAGTAAAAATATTGGTTAATGATGTTTTAACGTTTTATATGATAATAATCAAGGCTATATTGTACAAATGTTGGTGTAATTCAGGCTTGATGTAGCGGCTACATATTGGCTTTTAGCTCAGGGTAGTCCTCTGCAAGAGAAGCGTACCAGCTTTGGTTGGTAGTCTCATCTGACGTCGATGCTAGCAATAAATTGGCCAAATTGGCAAAACTGGTATGGGCAGTTTGCCCGCCCTCTGTGGGTGCGTCTTCTTCAATGGCAAGCGTCACTTGACCGCCAGTCATCGCCAAGTAAACTTCGGCTAAAATCTCTGAATCCAGTAAGGCGCCGTGAAAGGTACGGTCTTGCTTACCAACGTCCAGACGACGTACGAGGGCATCCAATGTGTTCTTTTGTCCAGGATATTGCTGCTTTGCCATGACCAGTGAATCGGTCACTTGTACGCGCTCAGCAAAGTCATTGAGACCGACTTTCGCAAACTCCATGTTTAAGAAGTTCATATCAAAGGTGGCGTTGTGAGCGATAATCTCAGCACCATCCATAAAGTCGTATAATGACTGGGCAACTTGATCAAAGGTGGGCTTGTCCGCCAAAAATGCCTCAGAGATCCCATGAATACGAATAACTTCATCATCCATGCCACGCTGCGGATTGATATAGACGTGTAGTTTTTCACCAGTAAATTTACGCCCAACCATCTCAACAATACCGATCTCAATGATACGGTCGCCTTTTAATGCGTCCAGTCCTGTGGTCTCTGTATCCATGATGAGCTGACGATTTGCTTCATGACGATGTATCGGTTTTGGCAATAGCGGTTTGAAATGAGGATTGGCACGACTCGTATCCCCATCAAACTTGGGTGTATCAGTATCTATAGGTGGGATATCACTAGTCATGTCGGTATCATTCATGGGTACTTGGGCTTCTGGCATGGCTTTATTACTCATCATTTTGGGTGCGTTGTCTGGATGGTGAGGAGTCTCTACCATGACATCATTATGCATCATACGTGCTTCATGGCTATGTTGACTGTCATTGATTCGTAACTCATCTTCTGACACATCCTCAAACTCGTCATCTACCATATCTAGACCCAATGGGTCGAACTTTAGCCAATCATCATTGGCGACAGGTTTTTTATCAGTCGCTATGCGGTCTTTTTTTTTAGGGGCGTCTGATTCGTTTATCACAGGTTTTTGTGCCACAGATTCTTTTATCATAGAGGAGTGACCACTGTTTGACGTAACCCCTAAGTTTGCCAGTTCGTCTGCTTTTTCATTACCGGCATGTCCAGCGTGACCCTTAACCCAGTGCCAATCAACATCACGCTGTTGACATAGCTTATCCAATTGTTGCCAAAGGTCTTGATTGGCGACGGGCTTTTTGCTCGCTGTTTTCCAGCCTTTTTTCTTCCAGCCTTCAATCCATTCGGTGATGCCTTTTTGGACGTAGCTGGAATCTGTCCAAATCTCAAGTTTTTGCTCATGTGAGCTATGTGTTAGGGCCTGTATCGCACCCATGAGCTCCATGCGATTATTGGTGGTTTCCGTATCACCGCCATATAAATCCTGCGTGCTACCATCGCTAAATATAAGGTGCGCGCCCCAACCGCCAGCGCCGGGATTGCCTTTGCAGGCACCGTCAGTATACGCTACCGTTATGTTTTTCTTGGCGGCTAACGGATCAGTTGCGTTGCTTGTATTAGAGTGTGGCATGGCGTTACGGTTGTCTGACATAGAGATGTATAAACCTGATAAATAGTAAGCATAAAAGTAGTATTAGAGCATCGCGCTCATACTAATTGAACGATGCTAGTGCCGCTGTGAGTATAACAAATCTATCGTAAATATGGGTGGTCGTGACGCACAAAATCACAAAACTAGGGATGGCAACGCATAACACAATAGTAACCTGATTGTTTTCTGTTAAAATAGCTTGGCTCGCTAAAAAACGTCTATTTTTTAGCGAAAATGCTTTTAAAGAAGCCAATACCAGCGCGCTGTCTTTGTCACATTTGTCACAATAGTATCCAAAGAAAATATTTGTAGATAGCTATTTGATAGTTTTCTTATGACAACGCGCTCAGTGCAAGTCTCCCATACATGACCGCAGGATAGCTTTATTATGTCTTTATGCTCAAGTATTTTTTATAAGCGACTGACGTATCTGATGCTCAGTGCTACGGCCAGCACAGTGCTCCTTTTGAGTGGCTGTAGTGATAGCAGTGATGCTCAGGCAGATACTGAGGTCGCGGCAACCGATTTATCTGTGTTTGCAGGCTGTTATACAGTGAGTCAAGACGAGCCTGCGCAAATAAAGATTAGCCAACAAGACGGCGCTTGGGTGATGCAGATGAAAGAGCCTGCAAGTGCTAAGCGTGTGTGGGATGAGCCTGAAGCGTTAGAAGTGATTAAAAATAGTGATATACCGCAGTTTTTCTCTATTGATCCAGATAATGTCGATGCGGTCATTGGACGTCCTGATCGAGTGCTAGTATTGGCGCATGTCAAGCCTGCCTATGCCAATATCGACCCACTCTTAGACAGCGAGTATCTGTCTTATATTTACCGAGGTGCTAACACCATCTATCGAGTAGAGTGTGACGACGTCAATACCGATATATTGGCCAATCCACACGCCAACATCATTATCGATAATGTGAATGAGAGTAGTTAGATAAGTATTGCTCATAGGTAGCATAAATATCGTTGATGATCAGTCGTATTTTTCCAAAACGATCTTGCTACAAGCCTTTAAATCAGTAGAGTCAAGCTATATGAATTTTTTTAGTTATGTCGTGTTAGGTGGGTTTTCTTATGCCGCGGGTTGGGCGATAAGAACGTATGTATTAGAAAAGCAGCCGAAGACTGACCAACCTTATAATCTCAAGCATCCTGCTATTTTGGCGTACTTGGCTGGGTTTTTTATCGTTATGCTGATTGTCTCTTGGTTGATTGGTCGCTATATTTTAGGTCATGTGGCGATTGACTTACCGTTTATCATCGTCAATAGTCTGGTTGCAACTTTCGTGTACTCGTTTGGCCTCAATCCAGAAAAAGCGAGCTACGATGTGCCGAATTAAAATCTGACGTTTGGAGGTTGAACCGTTCAGCGTCAGATTGATTAAAGCAACAAAAAAGCCACAACCAAGTGAGTGGCTGTGGCTTTTTTTAAACTGCTAATTATCGGTTAAGACATAACTAGTTATGAAGCCTTTTTGAGATCAGTACTGGTTTCATTGTCATCTTCATCATCAGTGCTGCTGTTATCATGACTGATCTTGTCTGTGTACTTGTCATTTTCCGATGTGCTTTTGGTGCCTGATTGTTCTTGTTTCCACGACTTGTATTTTTGCAAATCTTTTCTGGCCTGTTTTAGGCAGAACTTGAGCACAAGTGCGTCATCGATATAGCCGATAAACGGAATAGAGTCTGGGATAAGGTCAATAGGGTTTAGTGTGTATATTGCGCCAACCACGCCAGCTGAGATGGTTCTAAAAGGAATCTTACGATAGTCACCTTTATAGTAGTCTTTGATTAGACTCATAAATAGCATCAAATCATCACTAAAAGGTTCAAGATAACTATTGTCTTCTAGCTTTTCTTTAAGTTTGTCTTCTTTTCCAATCAAGTATTTCAAATTAGAAACGAGTGTTTTTTCTTTATCATTTTTCTTGGTAAACATAATTGTTGCCTTTATTTTTGTGCGATGAATTTGTATCTACAGTAACAAACATACTCGCCCCATGTTGTATGTCTCGGTAGCGAAAAAGTAAATATAGGTAAAGGCTTGGGTAACTTGACTGCTGGCAAGATGCGTTACAATGTTTGAGTATGACGGCTTCATTTGTGATGTGCGCTACTGCAAAAGATGACAATGTATAAATCATAAAAACAAAAATGTATAGGTAGTAACAACGTATGGGTTCAAAAATACCGTCCATCCAGCAATCAATAGAAGATAAAAACCTACAGTCAAACCTAGCTGATGAGCTTAATGTTGGCCTAAACCGTCGACAGTTTTTGCGCCGAATAGGTGTTGGCGCAGGTGCTGCGGCATTAGCAGCGCAAAGTATTCCTCACGCATTGGCTGCCAGCCTCATTGAGGCAGATAATAGCTCGCAGCTGACCAAAGACGATCTGCCGACTGCATTGTTGGATGAGCGCTCAGCGCAAACTTCTCTAATAACAAGCTGCCCTACGCCCACGATTGAGACCAGACTGTTTGCCAGCTCCAATGTGGGCGGCAGTGATGAGCGCAATCAGTTGGCATTAGATCGCATGAGCTGTGCTGGGTTTAAAATAAGTAATCCCGATATTACCAATCGTCAATATTTGCGCTTTGCAGGTACGGACTCGCAGCGTGCCAGTGACTTCCAAAACCTCGCGACCGGAGCGATAGCAGCGCCAAAACTGCTTTTGGGTGTGCGCGGTGGTTATGGTGCGATGCGTATATTACCCATGGTTGATTGGACAACGCTTGGGCGTATTATGAAAGAGCGCGGCACGATACTCGCAGGGTTCAGCGATGTGACTGCGATCCAATGTGCGCTATTGGCGAAAGGGGCGATGAGTTCGCTTGCCGCGCCCATGCTTTATAGCGAGTTTGGCAAAACTGCGCCTGATCAAATCAGCTGTCGCCAGTTCGCTGAGGCCTTAACGGATTCTCATTTAACGATCACCATACAAGATGCGTCTTTAACCAGTCAGCAACTGCCTACCATACTCACAGCGGGCGAGCCCAAAGTGCTCACTGGTACGATTTGGGGTGGCAACCTAAGCGTGGTGTCAGCGCTAGCAGGTAGTGAGTATTTGCCGCGCATTGAGGGCGGTATTGTGTTTTTAGAGGATGTGGGCGAGCAGGCGTATCGTATTGAGCGTATGCTGTATGATTTGTATTTAGCGGGTGTGTTTAAAGGTCAACAAGCGATTGTGTTTGGGGCGTTGTCTGGTTCAGGTGAGGACAGCTATGACAAGCGTTATGATGTTGCCACAGTGATTCGTCAATTACATAAGCTGACTGGATTACCAATTTATAGTGGCATGCGATTTGGTCATATCGGCAAAAAACAAAGCTTTCCCCTTGGCGCAACGTGTCAACTGACGCCCAATACATCAGGCGGCTACCAGTTGTCCTTTAGCGATTATCCAATCATCAAGGCGGATGCTATCCATGTCGAAGGCCTATGGCAGAATATGTAAACATGCATGATCACTAACTAACAGACTCTAAATCGCCAGCCGTGAAAACTTATCTTGATATTCCTTAGGCGTCAACTCTGTTGCCCGTTTGAACAAGCGAGTAAACGAAGAGATATCGTCATAGCCGACTTGATCGGCAAGAGACTTGATACTCACATCCCCCAACTCGAGCAAGCGCTTGGCTTGCTCGATTCTGACGGCCTGAATATATTCAACGGGTCGCATCGCGACGCTGGCCTGAAAGCGTCTATTCAAAGTGCGCGGAGTGATATTTGCCATGGCAGCTAGGCTGCTGACTTGTATTGGCTGCTGGAAGTTCTGCTCAATGAATTCTTGCACTTGTTTGACCAGTTGGTCTGCATGCGACTTGTGCAAGGTCACATTGGTATAGCTGTTTTGATTGCCTCGTTTGCTATCAATAATCTGAGTTTTTGCCATCTGGGTCGAGATCTCCCGCCCGCAGTAGCGCTCTATTAATAATAGCCCCAAATCATAAAAGGCGCTGCCGCCTGCTGCACAAAATATACTACCCAGCTCATCGCTTGCATGAGTGACAAACTGGTTCTCTTGTAAGTCCACCAGTGGAAAGTCTGCCTTAAATTTATTGGCATAGCCCCAATGGGTGGTGGCGACTTTATGATCTAATAGCCCTGCCTCCGCCAAGAAAAAAGCCCCGCTACAGTTGCTGGCAATATCCGCGTTGGTATGCGCCAGTCGCTTTAGGTGCGGTAGCAGCTCACGGTTTTGCCTGAGTACCTTGTCTATAGAATCGCCAATGGTGGGCACCAGCAACAAGTCGCACTCCGTGACATCTTGGATATCGCAGTGCGCTCGCATCATTAAGCGGTTGCTACATCTGATATCACCGCCGCCTAAGCTTGCGATCTGCACCTTAAACCTAGGTTCAACAGCTTCATTTGAAAATCGCTGCCAGCTAACCCCTGTAAATGAAAATAAATCTAAGGCACCAGCGAGCACGCTCCCAAGCACACCATCGAAGCCAAGAACGATTACATTAAATGGTTTGAAATAGGGCATCAGTTACTCGCATCTGTTATTTTTCTCACTAATCATAACGTCCATAGGAGAAATTATTTCCAAATTTATGTCACATTTGACCATGATTATGTCATAAATGACAATACGGCAGTGCGCTAATTTAGATTAATATCAATTGATAAGCATTAACCCCCTTTGTTTTGCCTGACTCAATGATGCCGTAAATATCACAGATAGGGTCATGACAGAGGGTGATAATACAAACGGATTTGCCTGATTTACGATCGTTACATGTAATCAAGAGAAACTAAAAGAGACGACTATGGCCGCAGACACCCTTATCAACGACTTTGAGTTACCGTTCCAGCTGTACGATGTGCTAGGAACACAAACCCTCACCGAACACGCAAAGTTCTCAGAGCACAGCCGCGAGACCTTTGATGCGGTATTAGATACCGCAAATAAGATCGCAACAGATTTGTTTTTACCGCACAATCACTTGGCAGATAAGAACGAGCCGCAGTTTGATGGCAAAAAAGTCAGCATGATAAGCGATGTCAAAGTCGCTTTTGATGCGTTTCGTGACTCAGGTTTTATCGCTGGTCGTTACAGTTTTGAAGACGGTGGTATGCAGCTGCCTGAGACAATCATGACCGCGGTGGCAGGCTATTTTATGGCAGCCAACCCGTCGACGACCGCCTATCCATTTTTGACGACAGCAGCCATCAATGTCATTTCTCACTTTGCCAGTGAGGATATCAAAGCCGCCTTTATGCCGCGTATGCTAACAGGCGAGTTCACTGGTACCATGGCGCTGACAGAGCCGCACGCGGGCTCGTCACTTGCTGACATCAAAACCACCGCGGTTAAACAAGACGACGGCTCGTACCGCATCAAAGGCAGCAAGATTTATATCTCAGCAGGGGACCATGAACTGTCTGACAATATCGTGCATTTAGTATTGGCCAAGATTCCCGGTGGCCCTAGTGGGGTAAAAGGCATCTCCTTATTTGCGGTGCCAAAGTATCGCTTGAACGATGATATGTCTGTCGGCGAGCGCAATGACGTGCATTTGACGGGTCTGATTCATAAACTTGGCTATCGAGGGGCAACCTCGACGGCATTGAGTTTCGGTGACGCCGGCGATTGTCACGGTTATTTGATCGGTGATGAGCATTTTGGCCTGCGTTATATGTTCAAGATGATGAACGAGGCGCGTATTGCAGTTGGATTTGGTGCGGCGATGATTGGCTATCGCGGTTATCAGTATTCGCTTGATTACGCCAAAGACCGAACGCAGGGGCGCATTGCACCGAATAATAAACCTGAAGATGATGCAACTGCTATCATCCAGCATGGTGACGTCAAGCGCATGCTGTTGGCACAAAAAGCCTATTCTGAAGGTGGTATCTCCTTGTGCTTATACGGCTCAAACCTAATTGACCGTATCAATACTTGCGAAGACGACACCCTAAAAAACGAGCTAACCGAATTGTTAGATCTGCTAACGCCCGTACTAAAAGCATGGCCGTCTGAATATGGGCCAAAAGCCAATGATTTGGGTATTCAAGTATTGGGCGGCGCTGGTTATACGCGTGAATATCATGCTGAGCAGTTTTGGCGTGACAATCGTCTCAATCCTATTCACGAAGGGACAAATGGCGTACAGGCACTAGATTTGTCATTTCGTAAGTTGTGGCAAAAAGGTGGTCTTGGCATTCAGATTCTAAAGCGTGAAATCACGCAAGATCTAGAAAATATCACCACGCCTGAGACTGCGGCACTCGCGGGTAAATTAACGCCTTACATGGGTCAGCTGCATGAAGTGCTGGTGCATCTAAGCAAAGTGTTGCAGACAGAAGAAGCCATTACGCTTACTGGTAACGCCCAAGCGCTGATGAATATTTTTGCCTCGATCGTGCTTAGCTGGATTTGGATTCGCCAAGCCAGTAAAGCCGAGCAGCTATTAAGCACGACGCAAGATATTGAGCAACAAAACTTTTATAAAGGCAAGGTACAAGCAGCGAAATACTTTATCGATTGGGAACTACCATTAATCAACCGTGATATAGCCATTTTAAACAACACCAATTCTGTTTGCACTGACATGCAAGCGGACTGGTTCTAAGAACAACGCTAAGGAAAGAGCAATGACAACGATAAATAAGCAGTGGCGACTAAAAACAAGACCAGTTGGCGCACCAAGTGCTGAAACTTGGGAGTATACTGAGACAGAAATACCGACTATCACCGATGGTCAATTACTGATTAAAATTGATTATATCTCTATCGATCCTGCGATGCGTGGCTGGTTAAATGATGCCAAATCATATATCAAACCTGTCCAGATTGGGGACGTCATGCGTGCCGGTACGGTGGGCGAGGTGATTGAAAGTAAGCATGAGAAATTTGCCGTTGGGGATTATGTCGCAGGTCACAATGGCGTGCAGTCATATGCGGTCAGTGACGGCACAGGATTGCATAAAGTTGATCCAAATCTTGCACCGCTACCTTACTATTTAGGCGTACTTGGGATGCCAGGTATGACAGGGTATTTTGGTTTGCTCAAAACAGGTCAACCAAAAGCAGGCGAGACCGTTGTGGTATCAGGCGCTGCGGGTGCCGTTGGTAGTTTGGTCGGTCAGATTGCCAAAATCAAAGGCTGCCGCGTCGTTGGTATTGCAGGCGGTAGCGAGAAATGCAAATTCTTAGTTGATGAGCTTGGGTTTGATGCAACGATCGATTATAAAAACGAAAACGTCAAAAAAGCCTTGAAGCAAACTTGTCCAAATGGCGTCGATGTCTATTTTGATAATGTTGGCGGTGACATTTTAAACGACGTACTTACTCAAATAAACCTACATGCGCGTATCGTCATCTGCGGTGCGATCAGTCAATACAACAACACGGAAGCCGTCAAAGGCCCATCAAATTATTTATCACTATTGGTCAACCGCGCCCGTATGGAAGGCATTGTGGTGTTTGATAATATCAAAGAATATCCAATCGCGATGAAAGAGATTGCAGGCTGGATTCAGTCAGGCGACATCAAAGTAAAAGATCATATCGTTAAGGGGATTGAGACATTCCCTGATACGCTTATGATGCTCTTTAACGGTGAAAACTTCGGCAAACTGGTACTTAAAGTAGAGGAATAACTCATGACACTGAATACAAACGGAATTGCATCAGATGTAACGGGTAAGCGTATTTTGATCACAGGCGGCGCATCAGGCATCGGTGCGGCAAGCGCGCTGCTACTGGCCAGTCGCGGCGCAAAAGTCGTGATCGGTGATATGGCAGAAGAGATGGGTGAGTCTGTTGCCCAGCAAGGCCGAGATGCGAGCAACAGTATCGTCTTCAAAAAAGTAGACGTGACCAGTGGTGATGAAGTGCGTGCGTTGTTTGACTTTGCGGTAGAGACGCTAGGCGGCCTAGATGTGGTGGTCAATAACGCGGGTATCGACCACAAGCCTTCGCCCATGCATGAGCTGAGTGATGAGGACTTTGATCGCAATATCGCCGTCAATCTAAAAGGGGTCTGGCACTGCATGCGTGCCGCTATCAACTGTATGATACCGAACGGCGGTGGTCATGTGATCAATGTGGCGTCTATCGCTGGTCTGCGTTCTGCGCCCATGATCTCAGCCTATAGTGCCGCCAAACATGGCGTGATGGGTCTGACCAAGTCGGCGGCCCATGAATATGCACGTGCCAATATCCGTTTTAATGCAGTCTGTCCAAGCTTTATTGATACGCCAATGGTACGCAATACCATGGCAACCATGAATGAACGCGCACAGCAAGCAACCGTCAAAGCCAGTCCGCTGCGCCGTTTAGGCGAGGTGGACGAGGTGTCTGCCGCGATTGCATGGTTAGCTAGCGACGAGAGCAGCTTTATGAATGGCCATGCCTTTACCTTGGATGGCGGCATGTTGGCATAATTTGTGCGAAAAACGTCTAGAATATTTAAAACTATAAGGAATAACGATGAAGGATTTATTTGATTTAACCGGTAAAATTGCTCTAGTGACAGGTGCGAGCCGCGGTATTGGTGAGTCTATTGCTCGTCTGCTGGCCTCAAGAGGCGCGCATGTGATTGTCTCTAGCCGCAAGATCGACGCTTGCCAAGCAGTCGCAGATAGCATAAAAGCTGACGGTCATAAAGCCAGTGCCTTTGCCTGTCATGTGGGAGACATGGAGCAAATTGACGCGATTTTTGAGCATATTAAAAGTGAGTTTGGTCAAATTGACATCTTGGTCAATAACGCTGCAGCCAACCCGTATTATGGCCATATTTTAGATACAGACTTAGCCGCTTTTGATAAAACGGTTGAGGTAAATATTCGTGGTTACTTCTTTATGTCAACGGCCGCTGGCAAAATGATGAAAGAGCAAGGCGGCGGTGTTATATTGAATACGGCTTCGGTCAATGGACTGGTGGCAGGTGATAAGCAAGGCATTTACTCAATTACTAAAGCGGCAGTTATTAGCATGACCAAGGCCTTTGCCAAAGAATGTGGTCCACTTAATATCCGTGTGAATGCGTTATTACCAGGCCTGACGGATACCAAGTTTGCCTCGGCCTTGACGACCAATGATAAAGTCTTAAAAATGGCACTACATTCGATCCCGCTAGGGCGTGTGGCAGAGCCTGATGAAATGGCTGGTACTGTATTGTATCTGGTGTCGGACGCTTCAAGCTATACCACAGGCGCGACTATCGTTGTCGATGGTGGCATGCTGGCTTAATTAGCTAATCTATAAGACATAGGTTAGATAAGAAAGTAATTGTTTAAAACTGCATGAGATAAATTTTCATGCGGTTTTTTTGTTTTCATTTTTAATGAATTGCATAGTTACTCTGCATACCTTGTCATTGAATAGACTATTAGTGCGAAGTAAAAATGGGCTATACCGTGGCATAATTAATTTAAATAACCAAAAGGAGTCAAATATGGACTCATTGACCAATCATAAAATAAATACTATTTCTCAAAATAAAACATGGCTATTCGTGCCAGCGACTCGCATCGATAGGATAGAAAAAGCCTTTGCTAGTGGCGCAGATGCCGTGATTGTGGATTTAGAAGATGCCGTTGCCAAACAAAACAAAGCGGCGGCTCGAGAGGCGTTAAAAAACTACTACGATGAGCAAAATGCAAAGCAAACTTATCGGCCCATTTGGCTGCGTATCAATCAAGCAGGTAGCGAAGAGTTTTTCAAAGACATCGTGCTTTGTCAGAGAATGCCTAACTTGGCTGGTGTGTTATTGGCTAAGGCCGAGCGCGCCGAAGATATCGACAGCATACATCAGCTGACAGGTTTACCTGTAATCGCTTTGATAGAGAGTGCCATCGGGCTATACCAAATCGATAGCATGGCAAAAGCAGTAGGTTTGGCCGCTTTTAGCTATGGGTTTTTGGATCTGTGTAATGATCTACAAGTACAAGTAGGGACGCCATCAGCCGAGATAGTTGCCAATCAGATTCGCTATCAGCTTATTTTGACCTCAAAAGTACATCAGCTATCGCCGCCAATCGATACGATTTATCCTGATTTTAAAGATGAGTCAGGGTTAAGTAATCGAGTAAATTTGTGGTCACAAATGGGTATGGCAGGGATGTTATGCATTCATTCTAAGCAAGTTGCCACTGTGCAACAAGCCTTGCAGCCGATAGACAAAGCGCTTGCGTTTGCAACGCGGGTGATAGAAGAGTATGAGAAAAGCGGGCAAGCGGTGTTTAAAATAGATGGCGAGATGGTCGATGCGCCAGTGATTGCGCGCAGTCGTCAACTTTTGAAGAAGCAGCGGTTATTAGCAAAGTAGCAGGCAAAGCTATAATGCTTTATTATGAGCCATATCTACTCGTATATAAAAGCACATTATGATTTTTATCAATAACCAGATTAGCCTCAATGATAATGAGGTAGAGATTAGTGCCATACGCGCACAAGGCGCAGGCGGGCAGAATGTCAATAAAGTCTCCTCTGCCATCCATCTACGTTTTAATATTCACACCTCAAGCCTAAGCGATGCGTACAAACAACGATTGCTAGACAGTAAAGACAGCCGTATCACCAAAGAGGGCGTACTTATCATTAAAGCACAGCAGTTTCGTACGCAAGAGCGCAATAAAATCGATGCGCTTGAACGGCTGCAAAGCTTTATCAATAAAGCCACGCATGTCAATAAAACCAGACGGCCCACCAAACCAAGTCGGAATGCCAAACGCAAACGGGTGGATCAAAAAACCCAGCGCGGCAAAACCAAAGCTTTACGCGGTAAAGTAGATTTCTAGAGAATTTGTGATACTAGCTTTTGTCATTGAGAGGTTTTGCGACACAACAGCTATACAGCAAAAGTCATCGTAGATTATGGCGGTTTTTGAGTCTATAGTGGTATAGGCGAGAAATTATCACCTATACCGTTATGCTAGATTAAATAGTTATTTAGAATGCGCCATTAAGTCCAATAAATAGGCTGGTTGAGTCATCGTCATCACCTTGTGAATGTGTGACACCAGCATTAGCGTTTAATAGACCAAAGTTTCTAGACACTCCAAGTGTCATGGCAACGTTATCATCATCAGTTTCGACCATAGGTGTCTCAAAACTAATATTAGATAGTGTATTCAAACTTGCTGTTACCGCTTCGCGATTGTCACTCAGCTGCTTTTGATAATGAATATCACCAAATAAGTTGAGGTTCTCCGTCAAGGTATGATTGGCTTTGAGACCAATCTTGCCGTATGTCGTAGAGTACTTCTGCTCATCGAACTGCATGGCAACGCCAGACATCTCTTTTTCTTTGAGTCCGTCAATTTTTACGCGGCTCGCTGTTGCACCGATATAAGGTGTGACGGCAATATTACTTACCTGCAATGGGTAGCCTGCCTGCAGGTTGGCATAATAACGTTTACCATCAGCATTTGACTTGAACTGTTGTTGGTTGCTACCAAGTGTGACAGCACGTGTGACATCGACATCCATGTTGCCAAATCCTGCAGCGCCATTTATCTGTAAATCACCAAACTTGTTGCTATGATAGACACCAAAACCAACTTCTCCTAGATCAATATCACTTAAACCTGTGCCGACATCTGAGTTTTCAAAGTCTTTTTGGGTGATGTTACCGTATAAGCCTGTCACGGCATTGGCTGAATTAGGATGAGCAAAATCTACACCAAGTAATACTTGGGTATTATTATCACTATCAAACCCTGCAATGTCTTGATTGGCGACTTCACCGACAGCCCATAGTGTACGGGCAGGTTTTTGCGCACTGCTTTGGATTTGGTTGACGTGTGACTGTAAGCGCTCATTGGTTGCAAGTCCGGTTGTCGTTGCAATATGAGGTAGTACACCGATTAGGCTAGGGGCAGTGACAACAGCATTTGCATAGTCGGCGATCAGTTGGTGGGTAGCACCTGTTGGATGAATGCTATCAGCGAAAAAGTAGGTTTCGTTGGCATCTGTTTCTACAAGAGTGTTGCGTCCACAAGTTAGAGAGCTATTGTTGTCACCACAAGCTTCATCGGTGACATTAGTGAAACCATACTGAGCAGGCGATGCAATAATCTCTTGAGTCAAGCTAAACATATCTAGCGGTATGATGTTCGCACCAGTAGCTGCTACGCCACTAAGCATAAATTGATTATATAGACTAGTAGCGCCAGTACTTTGCGCTTGTGCCATAGGCCCTTGATCAATAGCTCTAGGCGTCAGACCGATATCAGGAATATTAGGTACTAAAATGTAGTTTGCGCCATTGTCTTTTAGTATATTAATTGTTTCGGCCTGGCTCGCTACTGCGCCAAGTATCGTAGCTTGGGCATTAGCAGGATTTTCAGCCACCGCAAGCAAGTCGTTTGCACCTGCCCACACGACATAAAGTCCATTAGGATCTACTTGATTATTATCAATATAATTATTAACTTGGCTATTGGCAGAGGCCACCGGAATACCAAAAGCAGTGACATCTACGCCTGCTCTTGCACCACCAATTGCATAATTATTACCTGTCTGACTACCATCATAAGTATTGGCGACAGCAGTAGTACCTAGTTGTTCAGCGAATGACGTTGCCCATGTATTATCAGGGTTAGTAGTAAATTGACCTGACTCTTCAAGCCCAAACGCACCTTGAGTGAGGGGGCTAAAATATCCGCCATCCGTTAAACTGTCGCCAAAAAAGGTGACACTGTCATAAGCATTTGCGTGAGAAATACCAGCGATAGATAGGCTGATGGCAAGCATGCTTTTAGTGAAAGTTTTGAGAGTAGTATGACCAACTATGGAGCGAGCGGTATTACGGGGCATAGCGACATCCTTGTCATTAATGTAATAGATTGTCAATCGAGTGTAACTATTTTTTAGAAGGCTAGCAATCATTTTGATTACAACATCAAAAGAGTATTGTCTTATTTTTACAACTTTTGTATAGTCAATCAATATTAAAAGTGGTGCAAGGCGGACGAGTGCAAGTACTACAGTAGTAGGCTAAACGAGTCTAACGCTGTAACACTTTAATAGTGGTTCGACCATATCCTTAAAAGAAATCTAGCAAGCTTTGCAAGGCTGTACTATTACCTAACCATTTTATTACATACATCACTACTTTTAATCATTCACAAAGCATCGTTATCAATAGATAGATTACACTTAGCCAAGTCGCCGACTCAACTCAGGGAAGCGTTTTATCATAAATAACATTAGGAGCAGAGCGATACTCGCAATAGCCGCGCCGACATAACCCACGCTTGATATCGAGATATGCGTCACTGCATAGCCACCAAACAAAGCGCCTGTTCCAATACCTAAATTGATAATACCTGAGAACATCGCCATCAGCATGTCTTGTGCATTGACATCGACCATGATGACTTTTGCCTGCATTGAGATAATCAGTAGCATGAGTGCCGCGCCCCATAGCAGTGCACTAACACTAAGCGCCCAAACAGACGTCACGACAAACAGCAATGTCAGCATAGAGACAAGTATTAATATCGTAGATACCAGCATCAATTGGGTGTTATGTCTATCACCCCAACGACTGAATATCATACTACCCAAAATCCCAGCGGCACCAAATAGCAATAACATAAAAGTCGCTGCGTTTTCGCTAATATTACCGACCTGACGCATAAAGGGTTCTATGTAAGAGTAGGCCGTATAGTGTGCGGTAAAGACGAGTAAGATAAGCAAATATAGACAGACCAGTAAGGGGTTCTTGAGTAGTTCTGGAATCTTTCTAAAAGACCCCTCAAACATACTTGGTAAGGTAGGTAATAGTCTCGCTTGCAAAATAAAGACGACAAGCGCAATGACACCAATGCCGCCAAATGTCGCGCGCCAACCAAACCATTGACCAACCAACCGTCCCAACGGCACACCGAGTACCATCGCAAGCGACGTCCCAGTCGCGAGCACACTCAGCGCCATGGCTTTCTTGCCTTCGGGTGCCACACGTATGGCGATTGCTGCTGTGATGGACCAAAATATCGCATGCGACAGCGCAATCCCAACTCGGCTAATGAGCAGTACGTCAAAACTCCATGCAAATACAGATAGCACATGACTGGCAATAAAGACGGCAAACAGCCCTAAGAGTAACCGTTTGCGCTCAAATCGACTGGTCAATAGCATCAGCGGCAATGACATCGCTGCCACAATCCAAGCATAGAGCGTCAACATCCAGCCCGTTTCTGCTGTGGTAATAGAGAAGTCTTGGGCGATATCGCTCAATAGCGCCACAGGGACAAATTCTGTGGTGTTCATAATAAAGGCACTAACGCCCATCAAAAATACTTGAAAATACTGAGTTCGGCGAGCGTTCGCGCTCGCCTCAAGGTTATGTGTCATAAAATCCAATACAAAGCAGGTGCTAATACAGCGGGTGACAAGTCAAGGTGGGGTAGGTATTCTTGGAATACAAGCGTCGCGAGGCAAGATAGCAAGCCAAAGTCGATTGTAAAAGATGTTTTTTGATAAGGATTGTTAACCTAAAGCTCAGCATGAAAGGCCTAGGAAAAGAGAGTTAATAAAAAATACGCAATAGATATAGGAAAATAAAATTCAATATTAGGTTTTTTTAATCTAAAAACCTAACCATTTACTATTGAAAAATAAGTAAACATATCGGTATTTATTTTCTGCTATCTGTTGTGCTATCATCATTGAACGATCTATCGTGGGTTTAACAGTTTTGTTATTGCCGTCCGTGACAACCGTTTCATGGCAGCGTGATAAACCTTGCAACTTCCAGCACGATATAAAATAACCCTGGTAAAGCGCATGAGCCTGTACTCCGACAACCTCATTTGTGCCTGATTTTTTGCCTATTTGGGCGTATATCAACCTTTTTCGTCGGAGTTATAGGAGTCTAAGGTGTTCAATATCATGAGCCACATTGTCAACCAATCTCAATATACCCGTCGTTATCACCCACGCCATCTCTTAGCACAATATGCGATCAATCAGATAGCCACACTTGAGCTACGTTCGCAAGATATTGTCAGCGCCATGGGTTATCCTATCAAGCATACCATTCCTGCCTGTGACCGCCTGCGCCATGTACTGTCGCATAGGTATCTTGGACTTGATAGCAGCTATATGGACAAATACTTTACCGCTGATGAGTTTTTGGCAAAGCTATTTGTCGTGCTTGAGATACCATATCAACCATTCGCAGAAGATATTGCTCAGATTAAAAATGACTTGACGAACCACTCCACTACGCTACCTAGATATAGCTTACGAGCGGAAGTGGATTTTACCTTTACGAGTGTCGATAATTGGGTGTCTCGTGGTAATGCTGCACGTTTGGCTCACATACGTCTCCCAGATGGATTTGCCAAATTAGACGATGTTCAACGTAAATCAGTGATTCAAGACAGCATCTGCGAGCATTATCAGCAGTATGAGGGCAGTTTGCCATACGAGGGTGTTATCAAAGGTTATCGACTGACGATTGAACAAAACAACCATGTGGTTGATCATGCAGATTATGGCTTACCAAAATCCAGCAGTGTCTAAAATGCTGTGAGTATATGAAGAGTGTAATAATCTAAGCTCATCGACTAAGAAGCCTTAGTATAAATTAGAAGACTCAGTATAAAAAAGCCTCACTTTATCGTGGGGCTTTTTGGTTCTTTGCATTAAATTTTTTGTTTAATGCTTCAGGTTTAGAGATGGCGCGCCATAAAATCACAAATAGCGCATCAAACTCTGCATTTAATGGCGTCTCTGTTTGGCGAATGGTATGCATTAAGCCAAGTCGACTAATAAATCCCATAAACACATCGAAGAGTATGTGCAGTGGGACAGTGTCATTGAGCACCCCACGATTTTGACCATCTTCTAATACCGCCAAAAACGCGCCAATTAACTCTTTGTTTTCATAGATTGCGATATTACGTATACGCGAGGCCGACACAGAAGACAGCACCATCACCGCATCTGGATGCGAGTCTACAAAATCAAAGCAGACCCACAGCGTCTTACGTAGACGATCTTGTACGCTATCAATCCCTTGCAGATGATCCATGATGCGAGCGGCTAATCTGCCGAGCACAATATCCATAATGGTATAAAACAGCGTTTGCTTGTCCCCGAAGTACTTGTAGAGCGTTTGCAAGGAAACGTTTGCAGACTTTGCAATCTGCGCCATCGTCACCTCATTAGCGTCAAATCCTGCAAAGACCTTACGAACGGCTTGCTCAATTTTATCCAAAGTTGCGGGCCGCATATCGGATAGGGGTGCTAGCGATCGCGTTTGCGTGGGGCTATCTGACTGATTAAAGGTTTTCATATTTATCGCTTCTTAAAGTATTAGCTATTTGATATGTCCTACCAACTGAATAAATTGCTGACTAATTCTCATCATTAAATTAATGAGTAATTTGAATTACCATTTTTATTTAATGGATTGCGAAGTGGTTTTTCATAGCCTAGTATAAGACTCGTATATTAATAAATACAAAGAATTTATGGCATATCTATAACGGTAATATAAATTACCATAATTTAAAAAATGACTTGGATATAGCTGTTATTCATTCAACCTTGTCAAGGATAGACATCATGAGTATCGAAAAATTTACCCCAAACTGGATGACTGAAGAGCATGAGATGGTATACGACAGTGCCTTAAAAATGTTTCAATCTTGGGAGCCAAAGGATGAGCAGTGGCGCAAAAATGGCATGATCGATCGCGATGCGTGGGAAGAGGCAGGCGAGATGGGATTTTTGTGTGCGGCAATACCAAGCGAGTATGGCGGCGGTGGTGGCGATTTCGGTCACGAAGCCGCGCTTATCTACGCACAGACTGAGGCCAATCAGTCAGGATTTGGCGGTATGGTGCATTCAGGTATTGTCGCGCCTTATATTTTAGCCCATGGTACTGAAGCACAAAAACAAGCATGGCTACCAAAAATGGCAACGGGCGAATATATCGGCGCTATCGCCATGACTGAGCCTGGCACTGGCTCCGACCTACAAAACATCAAAACCTATGCAGTAAAAGACGGTGATGATTACATTATCAATGGCTCTAAGACTTTTATCACTAATGGGCAGCACGCCAATCTTATCTTATTAGCATGCAAAACAGATCGTGAAAAAGGCGCACAAGGTGTCTCACTTATCATCGTAGAAACGGACAACGTAGAAGGGTTTGAACGTGGGCGCAATCTCGATAAGATTGGCCTGACCTCTCAAGACACCTCAGAGCTTTTCTTTAGCAATGTCCGTGTACCGCAAACCAACCTGCTGGGTACGGTGGAAGGCATGGGCTTTATACAGATGATGCAGGAGTTGCCACGTGAGCGCCTCATCATTGCGCTATCAGGGGTCGGTTCGATGAAGCTGGCTATCAATCTAACACTAGATTATGTAAAGGGCCGTGAAGCCTTTGGCAAACCTATTTGGAAGTTTCAAAACACGCGTTTTAAGATGGCTGAATGCTATGCCGATTATCTCGCTGCCAGTACCATGTGTGATGCGGCAGTCGATGCGATGTTAGATGGCAAACTGTCTGTACCGCATGCGTCATTGATCAAATACTGGGTCACCGAAAAACAGTGCGAAGTAATCGATGAATGCGTGCAGCTGTTTGGTGGCTATGGCTATATGACCGAGTATCCTATCGCCCGCTTATATGCTGATGCGCGCGTGCAAAAAATCTATGGCGGCACCAATGAGATTATGAAAGAGCTGGCTTCACGCTTTATGTAAACGCTTATATTATAAGATTACAATAGTTATTGTTTATTTAAAAAATAAAAAAAGGATTTTTTATGACTGAGACTGCTTACATTTATGATGCTATCCGCACGCCACGCGGCAAAGGAAAAAAGGACGGCGCTTTGTATCAGGCGTCACCAATCTGGCTGACACGTACCTTATTAAAGGAGATGGAGCAGCGTCATAACTTGGATACCAGTTTGGTCGATGATGTGGTGCTTGGCTGCGTGACCCCAGTGGGCGAGCAAGGCTCTGATATTGCGCGTATCGCCGTCATTGATGCTGGTTGGGCACAAAGTGTGGCAGGTCTTACCTTGTCTCGTTTTTGTGCCTCTGGTCTGGAGTCTATTAATCTGGCAGCGGCCAAGATCATGTCAGGTATGGAAGACATGGTAGTGGCAGGCGGTGTGGAGTCAATGAGCCGCGTGCCGATGGGCTCTGATGGCGGTGCTTGGTACATGGATCCGCGTGTGAATGAAGCGACGCATTTCGTACCGCAAGGGGTGGGCGCGGATACCATTGCAACGCTTAAAGGCTTTAGCCGTAGCGATGTCGATGCTTTTGCCACTGAATCACATCGCCGCGCAGCAAAGGCTTGGGAGAACGGCTATTACGACAAATCTGTTGTCCCTGTCACCGATATCAATGGCATGATGCTATTGGATAAAGACGAAACCATCCGTCCTAATACCAATGTCGAAACCTTAGCGGGTCTTAAACCTTCTTTTATTATGCCGGGAAAAATGGGCTTTGATAGTGTGATATTAGACCGATACACCACGATTGAAACCGTGAGTCATGTGCATCATGCGGGTAATTCTTCTGGCATCGTTGATGGGGCGGCGATTTGTTTGGTCGGTAGCGCGGCGGCTGGGCAAAAAGCAGGACTAAAACCACGCGCCAAAATCACAATGGCCTCAGTCATTGGTTCAGAGCCTGCCATTATGCTGACAGGTCCAACGCCAGCTTGCCAAAAAGCCCTCGATAAAGCGGGCATGCAAGCCTCTGACATAGACCTTTGGGAGATTAATGAAGCATTCGCTGCTGTGCCGATGAATACCGCTGATGATTTTGGAATCTCGCTTGATATTGTCAACGTCAATGGTGGTGCAATCGCTATGGGTCATCCGCTTGGGGCAACGGGCGCGATGCTAATGACGACAGTCCTTGATGAGTTGGAACGCCGCGACTTACAGACTGCTATGATTACGCTATGTGTGGGCGGTGGTATGGGAATTGCCACTATTATCGAGCGTGTTTAACCTTTCTCTAAAATAGACTGAAAACCAATTAGACTAAAACGCAATATACAAAGAATCATTTAAGGGATAAAAATGATGACAAATAACCAAACAGTAGATAGCGTAATAGCCATTAACGCATTAGATGACTTCTCCGTCCAGCGTGATGACGAGGGTGTCGTCACCGTTACGATTGACCAAAGCAAACGCAAAATGAATGTCATTGGTGATGGCTTTACGGAGGCATTCGCCACGTTAGTTGATAGTTTTATCAATGATGACGCCGCCACAGGCTTAATTCTCACATCGGCCAAAGACACCTTTGTGGTTGGCGCAGATATTGATCAATTGAACCAGATAGAGACAGCGGAGCAAGCATTTACATTGACCGAGGAATTAAAAGGGAGTTTGCGTACGCTTGAGACCTCGGGTAAACCCGTCGTCGCTGCTATGACAGGAACCGCATTAGGCGGTGGTTTAGAGTTGGCACTTGCCTGTCATTATCGTATTGCCATTGACATGCCTAAGACCAAGCTTGGTTTGCCTGAGGTGAAACTGGGCTTGTTACCTGGCGGCGGCGGTACTCAGCGCTTACCAAGGTTGGTCGGTATTCAAGTAGCACTGGAGCTGATGACGCAAGGCAAAGAATTGCGACCAGCAGCGGCAAAAGATATTGGACTTATTGATGCAATAGCCACTGATCGAGCAGATATGCTGAAGCAAGCAAAAAACTGGATTCAAAACAATCCAAGCGCGCAGCAGCCATGGGATGAGAAGGGTTTTAAAATTCCTGGCGGCGATAGTAAGCATCCAAAGGTAGTGTCTATATTCTCTATCGCCCCAGCCATGGCCAATCAAAAATCTCACGGCAACTATCCAGCGATTACTCATATCATGTCTTGTGTGTTTGAAGGATGCCTAGTGGATATCGATACAGGGCTTGAGATTGAGTCGCGTTATTTTGCCGCTTGTGTGCTGTCGACTGAATCAAAAAACATGATTAACACCTTATGGACGCAGCTGAATAGCATCAAAAAAGGTCAGTCTCGACCTCAAGGGTTTGAGCAGACCCAAACCAAAAAAGTCGGTATCTTAGGGGCTGGCATGATGGGCGCTGGCATCGCTTATGTCACTGCCAAAGCAAGTATAGATGTCGTGTTATTGGACACGGAAATTGCCCATGCAGAAAAAGGCAAAGCGTACTCTGCTAATATTTTGGATAAAGCCATCAGCCGACAGCGCGCTACCGAAGAGAAAAAACAAGCTCTCCTAAAACGTATCACGCCAACCGTCTCTTACGATGATTTAGCTGATTGTGATCTCATCATCGAAGCGGTGTTCGAAAATCGAGAAATCAAAGCCAAATGTACCCAGCAGAGTGAAGCGGTGATTTCAAACACGGCTATTTATGCGTCTAATACCTCAACACTACCGATTACTGGGCTAGCAAAAGCCAGTACACGACCAAACCAGTTTATCGGTCTGCATTTTTTCTCGCCAGTAGATAAGATGCCGCTCGTTGAGATTATCGTAGGCGCGCAAACTGATGATGAAACGTTGGCCAAAGCCTTTGATTATGTTGTGCAAATAGGCAAAACGCCTATCGTCGTCAATGACAGTCACGGCTTTTATACCTCGCGGGTATTTGGCACCTATGTATCAGAGGGTATCGCAATGCTAGGAGAGGGTGTGCATCCGCGTAGCATCGAAGTTGCCGGACTAAAAACAGGTATGCCGATGCCGCCCTTAGCATTACAAGATGAAGTGTCGTTAAGCCTAGCATTACATGTCAGCGAGCAACAGCAGGTAGATATGGCAGCCGAAGGCAAGTCCGTTGCTGTGCGCCCTTCTTACGAGATACTAAAGACGCTGGTCAATGAGCATGGGCGCGAGGGCAAGAAAAATGGCAAAGGGTTTTATGATTATCCAGAAGACGGTGATAAGCATCTATGGCCTGAGCTGATAAACTTATATCCGCCAAAGTCAGAGCAACCGTCGCAGCAAGATTTGGTTGATCGTTTGATGTTTATTCAAGCCAATGAATCTGCCAAATGCTATGAGGAAAACGTCGTGGGCTCAGTTGCCGACACCAATATAGGGTCTATCTTTGGCTGGGGGTTTGCACCGCAGCACGGGGGCACGCTACAGTTTATCAATGCAATGGGCGTGAGTGCGTTTGTTAAGCGGAGTCGTGAGCTGGCTGCGAAATATGGTGAACGGTTTGAACCTGCTCAGATATTGTTAGACATGGCAGCCAAAGGAGAGGTGTTCTCTGATGACTGATACGCATTTATCAAATCATGATCAAATGGCGGACTGTCTACAAGGGTTACGAGTGATCGATCTGACTCGTAACCTACCTGGGCCATTTGCCACGCGCCTGCTTGCGGATTTGGGCGCGGATGTCCTTAAAATCGAACCCAAACAAGGTGATCCTGCTCGCGTATTTGGTGAGTTATTCGCTGCTTTGAACCACGGTAAGACGACTGAAAAGCATGATTTTCATGATCCCGAAGCGATTGCAACTATAAAGGCTCACCTTAAGGAAGCTGATGTGATGTTGGACAGCTTTCGCCCAGGTGTCTTGGCAGAAATGGGACTAGATACTAAAACCCTGCATGCCATCAACCCAAAGCTGGTCATGGTATCTATTACTGGCTATGGTATCGCAGGCAGTTACGCAAAAGAAGGTGTCTACTTAGAAAGTGCCGAGCCAAAAAATAGCTTTCAAATAAATCATAATTGGTCTGATAAGGCCGGTCATGATATTAATTTTATGGCTATGAGCGGTGTGCTTGATCAGTTAAAAACAGCTCAGGGTGAGCAGGCTATGCCCAATGTCCAGTTTGCGGACTTGGCAGGTGGTAGTGATACAGCAGTGATAGCACTGTTGGCTGCTGTATTTGCCGCGCAGCGTACCGGAAAAGGACGACATATTGCGATTAGCATGACGCACAGTTTGTACAATCATATGGTCATGCCAAAGGTGACGGGTAAGCTAATCAGTCGTTTTTCAGGTGACAATTCAAATAGTGCTTCAAATAATACTTCAAGTACAGCTCCCATGCCACAGCATGACTTTTTAGGCGGTGCATTACCATGTTATCGACTGTACCAAACCGCTGACCAGCGACATATGGCGGTTGGTTCGTTAGAGTTGAAATTTTGGCAAGGTCTATGTGAGGTATTGGAGTTGCCAGCGCTTAAAGACGTACATTGGCAGCTTGGCATCATGCCCAATAGGCCTGAGAGTCAAGCAGCGACTAAAACAATGGCGGAAAAATTCGCCAGTCAAACGCTTGAGCATTGGCAAGGCGTATTTGCGGCAACGGATGTCTGTGTGACCCCCGTGCTGAATTTACAGGAAGCCAAGGCTCACCCTTTGTTTGCGCATCAAGATGAATATCAGGCAACCTCAGGATGGCAGCAAATTAGCTAGTCACTGGTATGGAGATACCTTTTTAGTTTGTGTTATTTAGCCTGTTTGTCTAAATCAGAGTGATTGAACTTGTATATCTGTCTATCTAAAATTGCCTGGATAAGAGACAATATGCGCATAAAATCTAGAGCGCCGTGATATTAAGAAAGTATCATGTACTAAGGCTCTTAAAGATTGAGCCACACAGACATTTCACAAATTTAACTCAAGCAAAAAGGCAATCTCGAATGACCAAAGATAATCCATATAATTTCCTACCACTACAGCCCACTGGCAGAAATGAAACCGACACGGCGAATACCTACGCGCCTGAAGATATGATTAAAATATACGAACAGCAGTTTCTCATTCAAGTACCTGAAGAGGAGCTGACAGGGTTTTTGCCTGCCCTAAAAGCATTTTATGATATTGATAATCATACTTTAGATGTCAGCGCCGTTATTTTTGAGGCAATTGCAGACTCCTCTATCATTTATAATCACAAAATCAAAGTGGGCGGCTATCAGTTGCTAGGCGGATTGGTAGAGGAAGCGATTGAATATGATGAGGATACTCAAAGTGACGACAGTACTGACAGCGAAGAGATTCAGGCCTATACACTAGAGTGCCAGCGTACCTTCTTCATCAATGATGTGGAGATACCGTATCATTTTAATCTGTTCATTTATGGCGATGGCTACTCTACGTTGACCAAAAAAGAAACCGTGCTAGAAAAAATGTATTGGTTTGCCAGAGGCAGGTTTGAAGAAGAGTTGTTGGACGACTCCAAAGATAATGATAGCTTGGAATCAATCAATGAGCAGCTAGCCAGCTTGGGCATTGCGGCCATGGATCTAACGACTGTAGATGAGATCGTAAGTTATATTGAAGGCAGCATCATAGATGACGTAATGGTTGATGAGCTAAATAAGCTATTGGATGATGTTGAATAGTATTGATGGTAAGCGTCTTTCAAAAGGACGAGCTTCTTCACGATCATAAGTTTTTGCAGTATGATGGCTTTATTTGTTTCTAAAATGGCACTAAGCGAAATAACTTTAATCCTAACGAGATCATATTATGTTCAAAATAAAAGTAGAACGCATTGTCAAAAAACCGATTGATGAGGTATTTGAAGCACTGAGCGACCATGCCAGTTATGGCTCATTTAAAGCGGTGGGAGTTGCTAAGTTAGTCGCTGAAGGTAATGAGGAGCGCAATGGTGTTGGCGCTTTACGTAGCATTCAAGCGGGACCTATTAAGTTTTGGGAGCGGATTACAGCGTTTGAGCGTCCTACTCATATGCAATACCAAATCGAAAAAGCTAAACCCGTCAAAATGCGACATGATAAAGGCGTCATTGATTTAAAAGACTTGGGCGATGGCACCACACACGTGACTTGGATATCCGAGGGTCGATTGATTGTACCGTTGCCATTAATCGGTCGCCTACTTGATCGTCAAATGCAGAAACAAGGAACCATAGGATTTAGTAGTATACTCAAATCTATAGAAAGCCGCTAATCTAGCGGCAATATTGTCTTCTTCGATATAATTATATCATGGTGGCTCTTTTATTTGAGCCACTACTAGTTGGTTTTAATTCGTTTTGTTCTTGGTAGCTTCAATTTCGTTAAAACGTGCTAACTGTTCTGGTGTTGCTTTTTGCTGGTACTTCGCTTT
Source organism: Psychrobacter sp. CR212 (assembly GCF_059693765.1). Lineage (NCBI taxonomy): Bacteria > Pseudomonadati > Pseudomonadota > Gammaproteobacteria > Moraxellales > Moraxellaceae > Psychrobacter > Psychrobacter sp. CR212. Next base: position 837,612 of record NZ_JCATIF010000001.1, read on the forward strand.
CCACTCAGCGTAAGGCATGCCATAAACAAGCTCGCGCGCATCCTCGTAGTCGATTTCAATACCACGCTCTTCACCAGCAGCTTTGTACCATTTGGATAAACAGTTACGACAAAAATCGGCAAGGTTCATCAGCTCAATATTCTGTACATCTTTACGCTCGTCTAAATGAGCCAATAAGCGACGAAATGCCGCCGCTTCTAATTCGATGTTTGATTCTAATTTTGCCATAATATTTTTCCTAATTGTCATTGAGCCATCTAAAACTTAGTTAATACTAACCAGTAAACTTATTATAGTAGAGGTTCGCTAATTTAAAAGCTTTTAATCATAATATTAAACCACGCTTCATTTCTATCTGCTCTAAAAATAGCTAGGTTGGGGGCAATTCAGTATTCGCAGTTTTAGGGCAGGGCACGGTTTGGGCACCAAATGGGCACCGCACCAAAAATGAGCTTTTTAATTGAGTAGATAAACTTAACCATATTAAAAAATATATTTCGAGAATCTCTCTACAAGCCCCGAAAATTGGACAAAAAAAAGCCTCACTGCTCATATAAAGAGTAGTGAGGCTTTTTAAGTATTTGGAGCGGGATAAGAGATTCGAACTCTCGACCCCAACCTTGGCAAGGTTATGCTCTACCACTGAGCTAATCCCGCTGATTCATCGTTTGATTAACTATCATCAGATGATGAAGGCGTATTATACGCAGTTTTTTTTATGTGTCAACACCTATGACGAAAAAAGTTAAAGTTATTAAAATAGGCATATATTCTATCTACAAATGTGTGTTATAACGGTTCATTATAATATGTATTCCAAAAGCTTTGCATACATAAATAAGCTGGTATACATATTATGATTTAATTACATTCACAATTATCAATACTTACGAAGATAAGTTATAAGGATAAAAAATGAGTCAACAGTATACTATCGCTGATTATTTGTTTGATCGTGTCGCAGAAGCAGGTGCCTCTGAGATATTCGGCGTACCAGGCGATTTTAACTTAACCTTTTTGGACAATGTCCTTGCTTCTGATAAGCTGCGCTGGGTGGGTAACACCAATGAGCTAAATGCTGGCTATGCGGCCGACGGCTATGCACGCGAGCGTGGGTTTGCCGCCATGGTGACGACTTTTGGCGTAGGCGAGCTATCAGCGATTAACGCGACCGCAGGCTCTTTTGCTGAGTACGCGCCAGTATTGCACATCGTAGGTGCACCAAGCACAGCTTTGCAAGACGCAAAACGCCGTATTCATCATTCGCTTGGCGATGGCGTATTTAATCATTTTATTAAGATGGTTGAGCCCGTGACCGTAGCACGAGCGCAGCTTACTCCTGAAAATGCCGCCTCAGAAATTGATCGAGTGATTCGATTGATTCTCAAAAAGCATCGCCCAGGTTATCTGCTGCTATCACCTGATGTTGCGCGTCAGCCTATTTATCCGCCAACAACCAAGCTGATTGATAGCCAAGAAGACATCACCAGTCAAGCGGCATTGGCAGATTTCAAGCAAGCGCTAACAGAGTTCTTGCCAAACAAAACCACGACGCTCATGGCAGATTTGATGGTGCATCGTTTGGGGTTGCAGTCACAGCTCAAAGCACTGATTGCTGATACAGACATTCCTTATACCACGCTATCGTGGGGCAAGACACTGCTTGATGAAAACAGCGAGCGCTGGGCCGGGACTTATGCAGGCGTTGCCTCGCGTCCCATTGTCAAAGACGCGGTAGAAAACTGCGAATGTCTGATCAAAGTAGGGGTGCAATATACCGACACGACCACCGCGGGATTTAGCCAAGATATTGACGAGAGTATAGTAGTAGACTTGCATTATGAGCGTGCTTCTATTAGTGGTAAGAACTTTGCACCGATTGCCTTGCAAGATGCATTACAGGCCCTGCACGAAGTCATAACCTCTGGTATCAACATCGTACCAAAGCCTTTTTGTGAGCCCGTCAAGCCGCATGAGCAGAAGGGTAGGGATGATGAGGCAATTCTCCAAGATGACCTATGGCATATTATCGCTGATCGCCTAGACCATAATAATTTGGTGTTCTCTGAGCAAGGAACGGCCTATTTTGGCATCAGTGATGTGCGCTTGCCAGAAGGGGTGACCTCCTATGGGCAGCCAATGTGGGGCTCGATTGGCTACACATTACCAGCCAGCTTAGGTGCTGCTATCGCGTCACCGAATAAACGCAGTGTTTTATTGATTGGTGATGGCTCGGCGCTCTTGACGGTTCAAGAAATGGCGGTCATGATTCAAGAGCGTATCAATCCAGTCATCGTCCTAATCAATAACGACGGCTATACCGTAGAGCGTGCGATTCATGGTGAAAACCAATACTACAACGATATCCCAAAATGCGATTGGCAGATCATGCCAAAAGCGTTTGGCGCAACCGAAGCGAATAGCTTACTACTCAAAGCAGAAACAGCAGGTGAGCTAAAAGCGGCTTTAAACAAAGCTGCCGAGACTACCGATAAGCTAGTAATGATTGAGGTCATCGCAGATAAGCATGATATACCCCCGTTGCTAGCAGATATCAGCGCGGCACTAAAGCCAAAAAAGGATTAAATAATTCGTAAAAGCTTTCTTAATAAAAGTACTAGCCCCATTTAGCAGCGTAGCTAAATGGGGTTTTTTGCGTTTTTTTATCATAAGGGTCAATTAATCAGCGATGCCTCTTATGTCAATTTGTAGACTCTAGTATGATGGCTGATTGGGCTATGTTCAGCCCGTCATACTCAATAGGAGAGTGATCCATCATGATCTGGCTAAAAATGCTCATTGGCGCTTTGATGGTATTGGCAATTCAATTATTTGCACAAACGCGATTTTTTTATCTGGCGGCGCTTGCACCTCTTTTCCCCACGTTTACGCTCATCAGTCACTTCATTGTTGGCACTGAGCGCAGTCCTACTGATTTAAGGGTTGCCCTGATATTTAGTATGCTGGGTGTGATACCGCATCTGATTTATACCTTGGTGGTATTTTTTAGCATCAGTTATATGAGCTTATATAAGGCATTATTGTTAGGCGTTGTCGCTTGGACAGTAGCCGCCGCCATTTTGGTACTGACATGGCAGTACATTCAGGGCTAAATAGTCAAGCGTAACTATTTAAATCTAATCGTGTGGACCTAAATACTGTCAAAAGGCAGCATAAAACAATGGTCATAAGTTCATAGGTACGCGCTGGTATATTCGATAACTTTTCTCGAAATACTGTCTATAAATTTAGTCGCAGATGTTACTCTTAATGTCGATATAGAATCAGTGTAAATTTCTTGTGTTAATAGCTCTGACAATCGTTGCTGATGAGAAACTCTCTGGCGTGATATCTAATAACAGTGCGATAACGGAAATATTTGCGCAATCAAGTACTATTATGCTTCATTCAATATTGATGCAATAACGATAAAAAACAGGGTTTTAAAAAATGGATACCTTGAATATCCTATACCTCGTAGGGGCAGTACTTATTTTCGCCAGTATCATGGCGAGCACGTTATCGGCGCGTTTGGGTGTGCCCTTGCTATTGCTGTTTTTGATCGTCGGTATGTTGGCAGGCGAGCAGGGTATCTTAGGTATTGAGTTTTCTCAATATGGGCTGGCCAATTTTGTGGGACAAGCGGCGCTTGCTTGTATCCTGTTAGATGGTGGTCTACGTACGTCTTTTAAGTCGTTTCGGGTCGGTCTAAAACCTGCGATCACCTTGGCTACTTGGGGCGTACTGGTCACGGTTTTGGTGCTCGGGGTATTTGTTACTTGGTTGCTCGATGTCGACTGGCGTTTTGGTCTATTGATGGCAGCGATTGTTGGCTCAACCGATGCGGCCGCTGTATTCTCTCTACTACGTAATGGCGGGGTCAAGCTCAATGACCGCGTTCAAGCTACGCTCGAGTTAGAATCTGGTGCCAACGATCCCTTGGCCATTTTATTGGTGACGGGGTTAATTGCTCTAAACGTCGACCCTGCTGGTCAGACAGCATTTGGCTTTTTGGTCTTACTGTTTCAACAGCTGAGCTTTGGGTTGGGCATGGGCTTGCTCTTTGGTTATTTGCTCTCTCGGTTATTACCCAAGATACATCTGGCAGAGGGCATGTATGCCATTTTGATACTCTCAGCGGGCTTGGCGGTATTTGCTGCGACCAACTTGATTGGCGGTAGTGGGTTTTTGGCGGTGTATCTGACAGGGGTGCTGATAGGCAACCACAAGGTACGTTCAACCGAGCATGTTATGCGCGTGATGGACAGCTTTGCGTGGCTGTCGCAAGCGGTACTGTTTGTGGTATTGGGGCTATTGGTCACGCCATCAAACGTTCTTAATGTCTGGCATTATTCGGTGGCGATAGCGGCGTTCATGATCTTCATTGCCCGTCCTATCGCGGTCTATACTAGCGTGAAACCATTTAAGTTTAAAGATCGAGAGATTGGATTTATCTCTTGGGTTGGGTTGCGCGGTGCGGTGCCCATTACCCTTGCGATTTTGCCCGTCATGGCAGGGATAGATAACGCCTTTATGCTCTTTGATATTGCGTTTGGGGTCGTGGTGTTGTCGTTGATACTGCAAGGTACGACCATTCCTACTATGGCGAATCTATTTAAGGTACGTATTCCAACCAATAAAGATCCCAAAGAAGAGCACGAGGTTTGGGTATCGGATAAGGCGAGTATTACCTTATACGAGTTTGAGGCGCAATCAGGCGCATTTGCTATTGGCCGCCATCCTATGGGTATCTCTAAAGGCATTAGCCCTGATGAAATCAGCGTATTTGCGCTGGTGCGCGGTCAACAAATCGTCGTCGTCGATGAACAGACCAAAATAAAATTTGGTGATAGTGTTTGGTACGCCATGCGCGGCAATCATGCGAGCAAAATTGCCAAGATTTTTAATGACACAACGTTAGATCGTAAGGCTATTGATGACTTTTATGGTGATTGGTTGCTATCACCCAGTGTAAAACTCGGAGATTTGCCATTTTTTTCAGAAGCCATGGTCGCCAAACCTTTGATAAAAACGCTGAAAACGACCGAAGCAGACAGTACCAAAGATATGTGGGAGCAGACAGTCGCTGAGTATGTGACCTCACATTTAGGTACCGCACCCGTTTCAGGCGATACAGTTGTGGTGAACGATGAGTGGTCACTGGTCATCAAAGAAGTAGGCGAAAAAGGTAAGCTTAGAAGCATTGGTCTCAAGCATCAACGACCGTCCGTAGCAGTGCAGTGATATTCGTATTCTTTTTATAGTAAGTTCATCATTTTATGTAGAAAGTCAGCGGCTTGCTTGTGCTGATTCTCGCGATACGCCCAGTGGTGCTCGACGTCGTAGCTTGCTTCATTGGGCAGGAGTATTTTCATCAGTCCCATGCCCTCATAACGTCTCGCCAAATCACGCGGTAAGTAGCCAACATGATAGCCTGCAAGGATCAGCTGCGCAGTTGCCTCCATGTGATAAGTGGTGGCGCTCAAGGTTTTGGGGCGGATATGATTGATATGATGCTCGACCACGTAGCCCCTTTTTATCCACGGATAATTTTGCTCCAAATCCTCAAAAGTCAATCCTTCTGAGTTATAAAAAAGCCTGTGCTCGCGTCCGCAGCAGACCACTTTTTTTCGACAAATGCTGGCTGAAACGTCAGTAACGGCGGAAAGCTACCAAAATAACCCACACCAATGTCACTCTCGTTACTTACGAGCTTTTCTAGCATGCTCTCAGGGCTTTGCACATCGATAGAAAAGTGTATCAGTGGGTTTTCTCGGTAGCTACTGGCGAGGCGCTGTCTAAGCGCGTCATAAAAAAACTTGGGCATCTGATCAATTAAGCAAAGCCTAATATGTCCACCGTGTACTGAGTCTAGTTGCTTAATATAGTGCAGCTGGTGCTGAAAGCTTGCGACCGATTCGGTAAAGCCCAAACATGCCTCATAGACAGCCGCACCATCCTCTGTCAGCTTAAATCCTGCTCGACCGCGATGGCAAAGTGTCATGCCCAAGCGGTCTTCTAATTGCTGACTGATTGAGTCGCTCTTAGTTTTATTGGCTGTTTTAGAACTTCGTACCTAGCTGTTAATATCGTTATTGATAGCTAGCGTCCAAACCTGTTCTGCAAGTCAGGTTGCTTATCGGTAAATGCCTAACTAACCGCGCCGCCATGTGTGGTATTTTTCTAACCAGTTCAGTACCGTGTCGGGGCGTGATTGCGTTTCCATTCACCAGCGACGTATTTGTTGCCCTCCGCCCATGTCGGGTAGGTATGAATTGTACCCAATATTTTATTGAGCCCCAAACCATGTTTCATCGCCAGTACAAAATCGCTCATTAAATCGCCAGCATGCTCAGCCACTATCGTCACCCCTAGGGTTTTATCTTTGCCTTTCGCGGTGATGACTTTAATAAAATCCTTAGCTACGCTGTCTGTAATGGCGCGATCTAACTCTTTAAAGTCATAACGTGTCACTTCAAAATCAATGCCCTTTGCCGATTGCTTCTTGCTCATTCAAACCCACGCGAGCGACTTCTGGATCAATGAAAATCGTCCATGAAATCACGCGGTAATCGACCTTGAATTTTTAAAATTTCCAAATAAGCCGTTAACCGCTGCGTACCAGCCTTGATGCGACGCCACATGAGTGAATTGATAGGGCCCAACGATTTGATAGTGTCGCGCAGCAGGTAACGTGAGGTCAAAAAAGCCAGCGTTGCCCCGATACTGGAAGCAAAAGAGGCAATGAGTAAGCCTTGAGCTAAGCCAAACAGCGTGCCTGCGGCCAGCGTCAAAATAGTGGCGCTAGGTAAGGAAAGAGCAGTGACGACCACATAAAGTAAAAATAATCCACCAATAATCAATAATCAATAATGGCGACTGCGTTTTATACGCATCAAACTGCGCCATCAATCCTTTTAAGCCCTCAAGCGTCAATAATTGATTGAGATCAAAATAAAAAAAACTGGCCACTACGATCAGTAGAAATAGTATTAAAAATATTCTTTTCATCATGATTGGTCTGGCCTCATAGTCTGGTGAAGGCGACCGTTATCGCTTTATGATCCAAATGCTGACGGTGTGCGCTAACGGCGGTATGCGCTAACATAGCAATACGAATATGGATGACGCGACTGTGATAACAGTCAGAGCGCTTGCCTTTATAGTATAGGGCTTGGGCTGCGTTGTCTGGTATTTATATCAGCATCTCACAAATAAAAGCAGCCCTTCATAGAACGGATGCTCCATGAAGGGCTGCTGTTTGAATGCTTATCTAATCGCTGCATGAAAAGGCGAGAGATTACCACATCAAATCGTCTGGGATCACATAAGCGGCGTAAGGATCATCTTCTTCTGGCGTGTCTTCAGCGGTATCGTTGGACACGACCATAAACCCTTCCATTTTTGTATCGATACGATCGGCGAGTGGGCGCGGCAGGAGCGCGTAGCTATCCTCTAAGCGTGCAATCACCACGTGACCGGCGACGATTTGATCGTATAGCTTTTGCGTGATGGATATTTTTTTCACTTTAGACGCATCGACGAATTGATAGCTAACGTCACCATCCGTATCGGCTATCTGATGCTGCTTAATCATTTGAATGATGTTAGCCCTCAGCGCCTTTTCTTCTAAAGCTTGCTGTTTTTGCTGATTGAGCTTTTGGTCTTTCTCAAGCTTTTGCGCTTGAGCCTCTGCCAATGCTTTTTTGGTCTCTAAACTCTCTGAGTCGCCAATACGCTTAGCATGCTGCGTTTGCTTGCTGATTTTTTTGGCTTTTTTACTATCGACCAATCCAGCCTTTAATAGTTGAGCCTGTAGGGCGTTCTTTGCCATAATTCAATCACCTAAATAACGATACGTAAGTCTTAAATACTGCATCATAAATACTAAAAGAGGTATTGTAGCAAACTTTACTAACGCTTGTGGTTAGACAATGACCAGAGTTCATCGGGGTGTTAAAACAATACTCTTGTAAACTATATAAAATAATAGTGCTAGCACGTTTGTGATTTTACAAAAGCGTGTACATCGCTGGATGAAACCGACCAAATTGGGTATCATCAAATTAAGAGAGCAGTTTTTATAAACATCTCTCAAACAATGGGCATAGCTTGGTCATATATAACAAGCTGTATGGGATTAAATAACATATCTAAGGACAGATTATGACAACATCACAGCACATTCTAGCCTGTATTGACGGCTCAGCAGTGACTGAATCGGTTTGTGACTATGCCGCATGGTATGCCAGCAGACTGAATTTGCCCGTTGGATTGCTGCATGTCAGTGATATTCCTGCCTCAGTGAGACGAGATCTGTCAGGAGCGATAGGGATCAACAGTCGCCAGTTCTTATTAGATGAGTTGTCCCAGCTAGATGAGCAAAGGGCAAAAGTCGTCAATAGCTATAGCAACGCCTTAGTACAAGATGCAAAAAGCCATATCAAAGACAGCTTTGCGGATGTCAATGTGCGCATTTATCAACGTCATGGTAAATTGCTTCCTAGCATCGAGTATTTCAAAGAAGAAAATCGCGCGATCGTCATGGGACGCCGCGGCGAAGACCACAAAAATAGCCGCATCAATATCGGCAGCCAAATCGAAACGGTAGCTCGCGCATCGGATATCCCTATCCTGATTTGCTCAGAAACCTTTAAAGAGCCTAGCTCATATATGATTGCTTTTGATGGTAGCAAGACCTCTATAAAAGCGGCATGGATGGTCGCAAAAAGCCCTTTGTTAAAAGGTTTGAAAGGCCACATCGTGATGGTCGGCAATTATAATGAAGCCGCCAAGCAAAGCATGAGCGCGGCTGCTGCAAAATTGGAAGATGCAGGTTATATCGTTGAGGCGCATCATCTGTCTGCTTCTGATGCGGTCGATGGGTTATTAACGTTTCAAGTCGACAACGATATTGACATCATGGTGGTCGGTGCTTATGGACACTCTAAATGGCAGCAGTTGTTTCTTGGTAGTACAACGACAGAGATCATTGCAAGTACCTTATCCCCTGTAATTTTGGTACGCTAATGGATGCATTAATAAATTGTCATGAGTCGCTTGTTTTTCGATAAAGCGACACTAAATTAAGGCCGTGCCTTGTTCGAGACACGAGCGATCAGTGTATCGCTCTCAGCAGCGCAATATTCATAAAGAGGGTTGGTTATCGATATTTTAGATAACCAATCTATATCTCATAACGGCTCACTTGCTGACGCCACTCATTCTATCTTTGGAACCCCTTATGCGTATCAATGCAGATTTTTCACGTCGTGCTTCGCTAGCACCTGAAGACCACGGGTGGGTCAAATCACCACAGAATGGCGTGGAGCGAGTGATGCTTGACCGCATCGGTGAAGAGAAGGCTCGTGCGACGAGCCTAGTACGTTATGCACCGAACTCTTATTTTCCGCACCACTTGCATCCCGGCGGCGAGGAGATACTCGTACTGTCAGGGACTTTTTCTGCAGACGATACCCATTATCCGGCAGGTTGGTACGTGCGCAATCCACCAGCATCCGGTCATAGGCCTTATAGTGATGAAGGCGCAGTGATTTTCGTTAAACTACGGCAGATGTCACCTGATGAAGCGCATCATGTGGCCATCGACACTCACGATAGCGCCAATTGGCAGCGACAAGGTGACCGTGACGTTTGTCCTCTTTTCTCAGATGATGTCGAGCAGGTGAGCTTGCAACGTATAGAGGCAGGAGAGTTGTTATTCAATGAGCCAATCCTTAATGGCGCAGAGCTGTTAGTCATTGCAGGCGAGCTGGTAGATGATGACCGAGTCTATCAGCGTTGGGGGTGGTTACGTCTGCCTGCAGGTGAGTACGCGCAAATCACAGCAGGACGAGAGGGCGCGACGATATATCTAAAAACAGGGCATCTCAGCCAAGTCATCGGAGACAAGCCAGACGATGCCTAAAGACCTATGATCAATAACACTGCGCTGATTGCTAATCACGGATTGAGCCTGATTGCTTATTAATTTGACTCATCAATTTGAATGGTTAGCGCCAGCATGAAGTGACCTATTTAGCTGATTTATATAACGTATCACCTCGTCTCAAGCCAGATAAACGGCTCTATATCAATACAGCCCTTTCTTATACAACATCACAAGTCCGCTTCTAAAAATAGTCGATTTCTTCTATCCATGTCTTATAGTCAATCCATAATAAAATTAGCACAGCTCATATCATTGAACAGTTTAGGTAGTTTATTCTTTATTCACCCTTGTCGTAGAAACTTAGCCTGTGCCCACTTTTTTTCAATAGGGTGACGATTACGCATTTCGTTTTGAGGCATGGTATTAGCGTGTTTTTACACCATTGGCAGAAAAGGCTCTACTATATATTAGTACACGCGCAGAACACCTCGAGGTTATCAAATACTAAGCATTATTGGTATAAAGAATTTACTCAGTCTGTTGAACTATCTGTTTGTAGACTAAGCCTCTTTCATCGGAGCTTCATGCTCAAAGTCAGCCAGCATCTCTGTGATCAGCTGGTCTTTTTTGTGCCATACCTGCTCAACCCAGTCAAACATCTGCGCTTTTACCGTGTCATCTGTTTCATAACCACCATTTTTAATTGCCGTAAATAAGTCTTCAGGTATCTCGATATGACGCACATCGACGCCTAACCGTTTGATGTTGCCTTTCCATAAGTCACTATAAGTGGGTATGCCATCAGGGTAGACAATCGTCATGTCCAAGATACCGTCGATCTCTGAGCCTAGGGCACTCAAAGCAAGTGATAATCCGCCAGCACGGGGCTTGAGCAAGTGCTTATATGGTGAGTTTTGTTTGTCACGTTTGCTAGGGGTGAAGCGCGTTCCTTCCAAATAATTTAGCAAAGTAAAAGGCTTGTCCTTTAATAGCGCACAGGCTCGTTTGGCCTCTTCGATGTCTTTACCCTTTAAAGCAGGGTTTTTGGCAATGGCTTCTTTAGAATGTCGACGCATCATAGGGAAGTCGAGAAAGTAGAAAGCCTGCCCAATCACTGGAATATAGATGAGCTCAAACTTGGTAAAAAAGCGCGTCAATGGTAGGCGCTTTTCACTGATATATTGCATGATGCTGGTATCGACCCACGATTGGTGGTTGCTGATCAGTAGGTATTGACCATCTGTGTGTACATCATCAGGCAAGCTGATACGCCAGTCTTTACGTGGTAGGATATTGTCGATGACTGCATTATTGCTATTGATCCAGTAATTGGTGACATCGATAACGGCTTTGTCAGCGATAGCAGCACCCGTGAAGGCTTTGGCGGCGCCCATTATCCATACAGGAGGTCCTGCCAAGATGCTATTAAAGGTAATCACACCCGTGGCTGTGGTGAGTGATGCGGCTTTACCCAATTTTGGGGCGCGTTCATGTAGTTTTTGAACGACTGATTTCAATCGCATAGTAAGTCCTTTTTCTTAGACCAGTGATGAGGTATTGATAATATTACTGCATGATTTTAGCAGAAATAAATCTTAGTGTACGAGTGTTAACAACAAATAATACACAGCACCTTTAGTGAAAAGTATTATTTTTGCCATAAAAAAGCGTACCAAGGCATGACCTTGTAAATACCCCATTCTTAACACAACATCATTGTAGAATAATTAAGCCACCTGCCTGTACTCGGCAGGTGTCATATCATTAAGTGAATCATGGGATCTTTCAGTGTTATAAACCTTGATCCAGTCTTCAGTCAGCTTACTAACCTCGTTTAAATTATTAAAAAAATAACAGTCTAAAACCTCATTGCGGTAACTGCGATTAAACCGTTCAATATAAGCATTCTGATAAGGACAGCCAGAAGATCGTAGCGAGATGCTCTCATGGTTGATGTTTTTAGCAACTGGTCTGGGCCCTTATTATGGTCAGTCTGTGCATTTTAGACACAAGGCGCCAGAAAAAATCCCCTATGCGATGAACCGCTATCTTCGTGAGGCTGAGCGTCATTACGAAGTGCTCGACACCCATCTGGAAGGCTGTGAGTATTTGGTTAGAGACGAGTATTCAATCGCTGATATCTCCGCATGGGGCTGGATCGATAAAGCATCAGCCTGAAATGACAGGGCTCTTTTTTGCCGCTTCATTGCTAAAAATACACGTATAGAATGACTATACTCACTATTTTTACCTGCGAATCGCCTAAAAAATAGCCTCTGTCAGTGCCATGGTTGAATGTTCAGCACGCCCTAATAACAGCAAAGAGACGTAAAAAGCTTTATAATAAAAAAGTGATTAAAAACAGCAGCTAATATTGGTTCTACAAACTTTGTCTTAAAATAGATTTTGAGGCAAAGTGATTAAGGTAAACACTATGAGTGCTGCGATAAAGTTCAATCGCGAGGATGTGAGCGAAAAAGCAAAAAATCTCTATTGGGAAAAAGGCTATCACGCAACCTCGATGCGCAATCTGCAAGACGTCATCAATATGCATCCTGGTAGTATTTATGCCGCTTTTGGTAGTAAAGATAAGCTCTTTATATTGAACTGCGGTGTCTCTTGCGAGAACTACTGCCATAATAAGGTCTTGAATAAAGACTATAGCGTACAATGCTTTGCTGCTACAAACCTTAGTCATGAACAGGTCAGTGGTGAATGCTAGGCATAAGAATGCTAAAAAACTGTCCTCTTCAGCTCGATTGTTGCGGTCAACAAGCCATATCTTATGGATTTAATCCTGACGCCAATAAACCTTTATCACCACCTCTGCGCGGCTAAGATCAAGCCGCTCTCTAAGCATGGGCCGTAGTGCCTTGACAGTGCTTGCCTCTAATGCACCCCAGACTTTATCAATTTTTATAGGTTGATCTATCAAATAATTGCCTATCGTATTATCGATTAAGGGTGCTAAATGCTGTCCTGAGCATTGCTGATCGGTGACGATGGGAAGGACAGTAAAGTTGTCTTTAACGGTATTCTTGGTAGTGCGCTCACTATTGCTGTCAATACGATTAGTTATGCTGCCATCAATACCACTACGTATTTTTACGGTATCAAAATAACGTTGATCCGCCGCGTTTTGTGTGACACTAACAACTAACGGCGGTGTTGGGTTTTCCCATAGCTCGAGTAATCTCGCGACAGTTGGCATAGACGTTTCATCAGCGATCAGTAACGCTTGACCGTCACGCAAATGCTCAATTTTTTCAGGAAACTCCCTTTTGGTCACTACGGTATCACCTGCTTGTAGTGAGTTGGCCCAATTACCGCCCGGTGTATTGCCATGCAAGAAAACATCGACCCACGCTTGTATGCCAGCAGGGGTATGCCATGCTTTTCTTAAGGTGTAATAACAATGAGATCGAGCAAGGCGTGAGGTATTTTTGCTGTCATCAATATTGTCAGCTGTTGTGTCTTTAATCAATGCATTGTGCTCTAAATCAAATAAATACGCGTAACCTGCCTCGTTGATGGGTACTGAGGTCGGGTTTGATGTGCCGTTAGTATTATTCAACGTGGGCATGTTCAGTTCAAGGCGCAGCATATTTTTGCTGACTCTATAACTGTCTTGCACATCAAATACTTGCTTGGTCAGTTTAATCGTTTTTTTACCCAGCTTTTTATCCGCTTTTTGTTTGAGTGCAATATATTGAATTTGTAGCTCATCAGGATGCGTAATGGCTGCAGGAAAGGCAATAAAAAAAGTCTGACTCTGTTCAGGGTGATTTTGAGCATTGGTAGATGGAGATTCTGTATTTTTTGTCTGTACTTGTAACTCAAGGCCTTCAGCGTAAACGGTGGTTAATTTCACCTCTATATTATCCAATTCAGCAGTGGATATAGGAGTAAATGCGTTTAAAAACCCTAATAGTTCATCTAGATGCTCTTCGTTGATATAGGTGATGATGTCGTTTAGTTCAGGAGTGTTTAAGGAAGTATATGGTTTGTCTTGATCATAGGTATTATATGCAGAAGATAGGAAGATATTAGCCATATTGATACTCATAAGCAGATGATAAGTGAGGAGATAAAACGTCTAGTTGGTTAATGATAATTGTTTTTATTATCGTTTACGAGTAAAATCCTCTTTTATTGTCGCTTTTGTTTCAAAACTATAAGCATCATCGACGCCAATTTTTTACTTTTTATCAATTTTGATTTTTATCAATAATGAGTGCCTATATGTTACGTGCAAACCAACTGACCATCAGTCGACAAGGGAATACTTTACTAGATAACGTGAGCTGCGAGATTGATATCAAGCAGTTGGTGGCGCTAGTTGGACACAATGGTTCAGGAAAGTCGACTCTGATTAAGGCATTGGCAGGGGAAATGGCGAGTAGTAGCGGTAGTATTACCTTAGATGATACTCGCATCAATGATTACGGCAGTAAGGAGCTGGCACGTCATATGGCTTATCTGCCACAGCAACTACCTGACGCCGCTGGATTTACCGTGCGTGAGCTTGTGATGCTCGGACGCTATCCGCATCAAAAGTGGCTACAAAAGCCAACCCAAATGGATAGAGATAAAGTTGATCAAGCGCTAAAGGTAACCCAAACCGAAGCATTTGCTGATCGCATTACATCGACGCTATCAGGCGGTGAGCGTGCCCGTGCTTGGCTTGCGATGTGCTTGGCGCAAGATACCAAGTATCTACTGCTTGATGAGCCGCTCGCTGCATTAGATATGCATTATCAGATTGAGGTCATTCAGCTTATCCGCCGCTTGGTAGATGAGCAGGGCTTGAGTGTGGTGATTATTATTCATGATATCAATCTGGCAGCGCAGTATGCGGATCGAATCATTGCGCTAAAAAACGGCCGAGTTTGCCACAATGGCACTATCAAAAGTACGATGCAATCTGAGGTATTATACGATATTTTTAATGTGGATATGCAGCTGCTCAGTCATCCCATTACTGGGCAGCCTGTTGCAGTTGCTTGACATCAGATCGCTTCTCTTTCACCCAAACTCGCCTAAAAAGATATGCTCCTATGTTTTCTATTTTTTATCAATACGAATCATTCAAGCGCTCGATACTCATGCCAGCGTCAGTGACGCCAATAACAGTACGCAAGTGGCAGACGCTTTTAGCTTTTATAATATTAGTCTGTCTAACGTTGACCGCTTGTAGTCACTCAGCATCTGACAAAGCTATTACTCACTTTGACACATCACCTCCCAAAGATATTACCGAAACAGCAAACAGCCATAGTGACCGTATTGATAGTGACCGTATCAATATCGTCTCCCCTGATTGGGGTAATGCTGCAACGCTGACGGCGATGGGTCATGCACCGATTGCCACTGGTGATATCAGAGTGTGGGACAGATGGGTGGGGCGCCCCCATCTCCCAGCAGCAACCACCGATATTGGGATTCGTTATCAGCCCAATGCTGAGCTGGTTGCACAGCTTCCTGTTGATATGGTCATAGATAACGCTTTTTATGAGCATGCCCGTAGCTTATACGGTGATGTGCCTGCGCAGTCGGTGATGTTTGCGGCAAAAGGAAAAGCGGCAACGTGGGCTGACTATACGGAGCCGACGCGCGCGCTTGGTGCATTGATTGATAATCCCAAGATGGCTGAAGACTATATTGTACAAAGTCAAAAAGACATACAGCTTGCCAGTCAGCAGTTTCAGCAGCGCTATCCAATAATCAAAAAGTTCGCGGTCGTCCAGTTTGCGGATGCCAATAACATGCGCATGTATGTTGATAACAGCCTGTTTAAGGTGGCATTAGAACAGATGGGCAAAGAGCTTGTGGTTTTAGGGGAGGGCAATCAGTGGGGGTTTGTACCGATACGAATGGGTGATTTGGCGCAGTTAGATGATGAGACTTGCCTGCTGATCATCGACCCACTCAGTCCCATCACCAGAGCTGAGATTAATGACAGTTTGGTATGGCAGCGTTTGGGCTATGGTGAGCGCCGCTGTATGGCGGAGTTGCCGCCAGTCTGGATATATGGCGGGATGTCGTCATTGGTCAGCTTGGCCAATAATTTATCCACGGTTTCGTTAACAGGTGGCGCGATATAATGACTATTCATACCAATCATGCGAGCAGTGCCAGCAACACCAGTAGCGCTAATAGCCTAAGCTCCACGTCCTCCTCACATACGGCAACTGTGATGACCTCATCGCCCAAGCCACCACCACATCCATCTCAGCCTCCGTCGTCTGTCGTGAGCAGTGCGTCTTGGCGATTGTGGGTGATTTTTATAGGATTGGTGGTTTTGTCCGCATGCAGTGGCTGGGCACTATTAGAGCGAGAATGGACACGCCCACTCAGTGAGCTATTTTTACCAAGTTTGCAGCTTGATATTGCCAGTATGGCGACTCAGCTTCATTTGGTTGCGACCAGTGTGGTGGCGCTATTGGCAGGTGGATTATTAGGCGTAGTCAGTATTTTATTACAACAGTTGGTCAAAAATCCATTGGCATCAGACACCACTTTGGGAGTCGGAATCGGTGCTCAGTTGGCTATGTTGATTGTGACGCTATTTTTGCCGAGTTTGGCTATTTATGGTGGTCTCTACGTGGCCTTTGTCGGTGCCATCATGAGTATGGGCTTGGTGTTTGCCTTGTCCGCGCCTAGTCGCTTCAATCCGCTGATTCTGATACTGGCAGGTCTGGTCGTCAATATCTTGCTTGCCGCTGTTGCCAATGTATTGGTGTTATTTTTTGCTGAAAGAAGCAACGGTATGTTGTCATGGGCGGCTGGGTTTTTGGCACAAAGCAGCTGGGATAGCAGTCGAGCGCTGATGATCACAGCGACCTTGGCGGCGATAGCCTGCCTGCCTTTATTGAAGCCGCTGACACTGATGAGCTTAGACGACTCACAAGCCAAACGTTTGGGCGTGCCTATCAATGGTATTCGCGCCTTAGTGGTCGTCATTGTGGCGGTGGTGACCGCACTAGTCATCAGTGAGGTTGGGCTGATTGGTTTTATAGGGCTTGGTGCCGCAAGCTTGGTCAATGCGCTAGGTATCTCGTCCATTGGTAAGCGCTTGGTCACGGCATTTGGGCTGGGTGCATTGTTATTGCTATTGACCAGTAACGTTGCCTTATTGCTTGAGCCTATACTGGGGATGCAAATTCCCGCTGGTGCCATGACGGGAATCTTAGGAGCGCCACTGATTATTTGGCTGATTTTGCGCCAGCGCCGCGATCGGATAGAAACCATCACCCCTATGATGAGCGGTCAAAATAAGACCGTTGTGTTTTGGCGATGGAGCGTTGGAGTTATCATCACGATAATGTTGGCTTGTCTTTTTGTACAGGATATCAATGGTTGGGGAATTAGTACTGATTGGGCGCTGACACAGCAGTATCGTCTGCCTCGTAGCTTGAGCGCGGCGGCAACAGGGATGATGCTTGCGGTCGCAGGCGTATTATTACAGACGCTAACGCGTAACCCTATGGCCAGTCCTGAGGTCTTAGGGGTCAGCTCAGGCGCGGCGCTTGGGGTTATTTTAGGATTTTTATTATTACCCATTTTGGGACTCTCTGCTGGCGCAGGTACGTTACTGATTTCAGGACTGTCAGGTGCGATGGCGGTGCTGCTGTTGATTATGTGGCTGGCACGTAGAGTCAGCTCAGGCTATTTGCTGTTAGTCGGTATTGGTATCGCTGCCATGATGGATGGGGTCATGCACATGGTCAAGCTCTCAGGTGACCCGCGTCTTGAGGCGATGCTCAGTTGGCTATCAGGCACTACCTATAGTGCGCAGCCTAGTACAGTATGGTATCTGATGGGCATTGCGCTTATCTTATTGGTACTTAGCTTATTGATTGTCAAACCCTTACGTGTTCTTGGTCTAGGGACGGGTGTGGCACGTAATTTGGGTGTGGCAGTGACCCCCGTGACATTATCACTACTGGCGCTCGTTGCTGCCCTTAGTACCGCGAGCACGCTTGCGGTGGGTCCTTTGAGTTTTATTGGGCTGATGGTACCGCATTTGGCGACGTCTCTTGGCGCTGTCAAACTTGAGCGCCAATTGCTGCTGGCTGCTCTCTTAGGCGCGGGGGTTATGGTAATGGCGGACTGGATCGGGCGGTATGTGATGTTTCCTTATGAGCTGCCTGCTGGTACGGTTGCCGCTATCATTGGCGGTGGCTATTTCTTATGGCTTATTCGTAAAGTGCCAACCACCGCTAATGGTTAGTTTGTCTTTTTATGAAACGATGAACCAACAATCAAGCGCTTATGAATGACGCTCATAAAAATAGCAGGGATCAGCGCTTGAGCGATGAGCAAGTACGGCGGGTACTAGTGACCTTATTGCTCGCTGGTACGGTCATCAGCTTTAGTAACAGCGCGCTCAACCCAGCCATTCCTGTATTTATGTCAGTGTTTGACGTCGATATCGTGCTTGGCGGCTGGGTACTAAATGCTTATGTGTTGGCCATGAGTGTGGGGCTCATGCTGAGCGGTTACTTAAACAAAAGGTTTGCTTCTAAGCCAGTCTATTTGGCGGCAGTACTTGGGTTTATGCTCGGTTCGGTCATGGGTATGATGGCGTTTAATATGAGCTTTGTCATCATGGCGAGAGCCGTACAAGGGCTGAGTGGTGGGCTGATTATTCCGCTCTCAATTGGTATGCTGTATCAGATTTACCCAAAGCAGCAGCACGGTAGGATAATGGCGCTATGGGGCATCGTTATTATGATGTCCTTGGCATTTGGTCCTTTGATTGGTGCTTATTTGGTTGATCAGTTTGCATGGTGGACACTGTTTGCCGTTACATTACCCCTTAGTGTGATCGTTATGGCGATGGTGTGGCGATTGATACCTGAACTTGATAGAGGCACGCATGACACCGCAAGCCCTTTTGATACGGTAGGGTTTGTCAGTTTGATCATCTGGCTACTGGCGATGATGATTTGGCTGAGCACCCTCAAAATAGATTTTACTCACGGTATCTCAAGCCGCGATGATTTGTTAAAAATAGTGGCATTAGGCGCATTGTCTATTTTATTTTTGCTGTCAGCCGTGGCTTGGTGGGCGTATGAGCGTCGTCAGAGCCATCCGTTGCTAAATGTGGGTTTGTTCGACAATAAAACTTATTTGCACAGTAATGTCATTAGTATCACCCAAACAGTAGGCTTGATGCTGTGTCTTTTATTATTGCCGATATTGATTCAAGAGGTGATGGGTGAAAGCGCTTTATGGACAGGCGTCGTTCTGATGGTTGCGACGCTCGTCGCCAGTATCACCACGTATTATGCTGGCAAGCGGGTAGACAAACGCGGTGCGCGAGGGGTTGGTATGGCGGGTATCACGATTAGTGCGCTGTCTACTTTGATGCTCGCATGGTGTTTGTACCAGCCCACACTTTGGCTACTCATATTGACGATGAGTGTGCGCGGTGTCGGCGTGGGTTTGGCGTATCTGCCAACCACCACAGTGGGTTTTAGTAGCTTACCTAAAGACTCGGTCACTGAGGGAGCTGCACTCAATAATATCAGTCGCCGTATCATCTCTACCATCGTTATCACGTTGACAACCCTTTATATCCATAGTCGAAGCGCGCAGCTACTAGCCGCAGGTAGTGATGTTGGCATAGCAAGCGCTATCCAAGAAATACTGGTAATAATCGCGTTGATGCTATTGTTCACACTTCCTTCTGCCTGCAAATTACCCCGCGCGCCATAACGATCAACTTCATAGTTGGGCAGTATGTAGATTACCGGTGTCAATGACGATCTGCTTGAAGGCTTATCCCTTTTATCTATTTATTTGAACAAACTTTGAGACAAGCCGCTTATGTCACTGTCTAACCATTTCGCCAAATTTACCAAAGAAACGGACGGTAATTGCAGTAAGTCAGTCAACATGGTCACTCGCTACTTATAAAAACCTATTTGTAAATACTTATAGAAATAAAAATCATTATCATTTAGAATATCATTTACAAAGTTAGTACACACAGTATCATTTGCTAAATATAACGCATATCACTGTCCACCTATCCAATTAAGTGAAACAACCTAAGTGAAGTAATTATGAAAAGCCACCATCACGTTGCTCTATCTCTTCTTACCCTTTGTATCAGCCAGCAGTTATACGCCCAAACCAATGCCAATTCAGTGCAAAGTGCATCAGGTGTGCAGGCCACCGCTGCGGCGACCTCGAATGCATCATCAAGCGATGTACCTAGTGTGACTTTAGATGCTATTACAGTTAGTGCCAATGCCAAAACAGGCACAGCGCTGGCACAGAAAATTAGTGAAATGCCTGCTGTCACGCAAGTGATTTATGAGGCGAACATTCAGGCGCAGGCGACAGGTAACCGCACGGTTGGGGACATCTTAGCCCAGCTCGTGCCCAGCCTTGGCGTGAGTAGCGGCTCGGTCAGTAACTACGGCACGACCATGCACGGGCGTCCTGTACAGTATTTGCTCAACGGCGTGCCATTATCTGGCTCGCGCAGTTTATCACGCGAGCTAAACAGCATCGACCCTGAGCAAATTGAGCGCGTCGAAGTGCTCTCAGGTGCGACCAGCATCTATGGCGCGGGGGCAGCAGGCGGTCTGATTAATATCGTGACCAAATCAACGGCAGGTTATGGCTTGACAAGACAGACGCGCCTTGGCATTAACAGCAGCCGCGAGTTTAAATCCGACTCGCTCGGCTATCATGTGGGACAAAGCATCGGCTACGGCGGCGAGCGCGTGTATGGTAATGTCGATGTAGACTACGAGACCACAGGTGGCAAGTTTGACAGTCATGGCGACCGCATCAGCCCTGATGCCAACCAAACCGACAACCAAGACACCGATACTATTAGCGTCAACGCCAACCTTGGCTTTGATATTAGCGATACCAAGACCATGAATCTTGCGGCGACCTATTATGACAGCGAGCAAGACACCGATTATGGCGTTGATTATGGGGATAATCTATCCGTGCTCCAAGAAGGAACTACGCCTTCATTGCGTGCTATTGACGGTGCTAAAATCGAAAATCAACCCTACAATACCAAAAGCTCGGTCAACCTAAACTATAATGACAGTGACTTTTTGGGTTCTAACCTAAGTCTGACAGGCTATTATCGTGACGAAAAAGCACGCTTTTATCCGTCAGGAAAATCATTTACTAGTCAAGCCAAAGACGTTTGGGTAAATAATGGTTTAACCGATGCAGACACCTTAGGAAAGCTATTGGGTGCATCGGTCGTAGTTACGCAGTCTGAAGCGGATATTGAGGTGATGGGACTGCGCGCCGCTATGCAGACTGAAACCGATGTCATGGGTAAAAATACTTTGTTCAGCTATGGCGCGGATTTTGAACGTGAAGAGAGTGAGCAGACCTATTATGGCCAAGACCTGACTACTTTTCTTGCAAGTAATGGCTTGACTTCAACAAGTAATGGTCTGAGCTATAACGGCGGACCAAAAACCACTATCGATAAATGGGGCGCGTTCGTCAATGCCGATGTGGATATGACCGACAAATGGCACACCAGCGCTGGCGTGCGCTATCAAAACATCAAATCGGATACCGACCGTTTTGTGCCCATTTATGAGCAGCTATTGGCGGATTATTTTGCGACCAATGGCATCAGTGATATTGCTGACGCTTACGGTATTGATTACGAAGCAGGCGCGGTTGAGGCGGGTAGCAGTAAGCACGACAAAGTGCTGTTTAACCTTGGTACCAGCTATCAGTTGACCGATGATGACCAAGTCTTTGCTAACTTCTCGCAAGGCTTTACCACGGCTGACGTGCAGCGCGCCTTACGTGACGTGCGTGCTGGATTTGTGGTCAACTCAGACAATATTCAGCCCATTTCTATCAATAACTACGAGCTGGGCTGGCAAGGTAAGCGCGGTGATACCAGCGCAAAGGTTAGCGGTTTTTATAACGACTCAGACAAAACCGTACGCTTTACCAACGACTATACCGTTGAAGTCGTCGATACGGACGAACGTATTTACGGCGCTGAAGCCTCGCTCACGCATGATTTGAACAAAGACTGGCAGTTTGGCGGCAGCCTTGCCTATACCCGCGGGCAATACAAAAAAGACGGCGACTGGCTGGAGCTGGATGCAGTACGCCTGACGCCACTCAAAGGCACGGCATACGCGCAGTATAACTTTAGCGAAGGCAGCAATATTCGCTTGCAAGCGCTGGCAGTCGGCGGTAGCGACAAGGCTTATAAGGACCAACAGAACGACCCAGACGCGAGTGCGCAGCCATTAACAGGCTATGCGACCTTTGATGTGCTTGGGCAAGTCAAACTGCCTGTCGGCCGTATGGGCTACGGCGTGTATAATATCTTAAACAAAGACTATCAGACCGTGTATCATCAAACGACCTTTGGCGATTTAAACCGTTTGCCTGCTTCAGGGACAACTTACGGCTTGAGCTATACCGTGGATTACTAAAAAGCGCCACGCATTAAAAAACCCTTCATGCTATGAAAATTTAGCGTGAAGGGTTTCTTTATGTTCATAACTCTCTAAATCATTCATCTGCTCCAAGAGTATTTGCTAGCGTTTCCAACTTCACGCTTTATCAGGTGTAAAATTCTTCTTTAGTATTTTATGATTGACTTATAGCGTATCAATGCTAATCTAAGCACTCTTTGGGGAGTAGCCTGCTTTCGTACTGCGAAAGCGTTCGTATCAACACACTTGGCCACATGCCATGGTGCGAACACCTCTCGGTTGGCGAGACCATCGATATATCTACACTGCAGGTCGGGGGTGTGGCTATGTCGTGGACTCTATACTCGACCAGAGAAAATCACATGAATCCTATCGCACTTCTATTACTTGCTTTTTCTATGTCTACGGATGCCTTTTCTGTGGCAATCAGTAAAGGAGCAATTCTTAAAAACCCTCGTTTTACCGAAGCCTTCAGAATGGGTGTTATTTTTGGCACCATTGAAGCGATCACGCCGATTATTGGTTGGTTAATTGGTCACTCTGCCACATCCTTTATAGATGCGTCTTTTATTGAGGCATGGGATCATTGGGTCGCGTTTGTCATACTTTTTACGCTCGGTCTGCACATGCTGTATGAGGGACTGAAGCCAAGTGATGAAACGGCAGAAGTGCTATCGAGACATTCTGTTTTCAAACTTGCTTTGACTGCATTTGGTACCAGCATCGATGCCATGGCTGTCGGTGTGAGCCTAGCATTTGTCAAGGTCAATATTTTGCTGGCGGCAGGTCTGATTGGTCTAGCGACTACGATAATGGTCACGCTAGGGGTGATGTTAGGAAAGGTGTTGGGCTCCATAATCGGTCACAGAGCTGAAATATTTGGTGGTGTGATGCTAATTGCCATCGGTACATGGATTTTATTTAGTCATCTTTAGTCACTTGATAGATATGAGCTACTTGATAAATATAAGCCTAGCTATTGATATAGCTGGGCTTTTTTATGTCTATAATCAGCACATAACACCATAACTCTTGCTAAATGAACGGAACATCTCAGTACTACAAAAATTGTTAATCATCAATAGAATAATCATGATGAAGATAAAAATGCCAATGCCCCACATAGGCAAAGTGAGCATCCAATTCGTCAAATTTTGGTTACCACAGTGGCTACAGCTCCAATCAGAACGTTTGAGGCTAGTATCACATTTCGGACATCTTTTATGATTAATAAACAATTTAGCCTCCCTTACAAATATATGCTTTTATAAGAGTATATATCTGCTATATCAATTGGGCAATTGTTTATCAAGACAATTATATATTGTCAGCGATTGGATGCGAATCAGGATGGAATGCATAATGATAAAGATCTCTAAAAAAATACATGTTTAAAATGATTTTGTTACATATTGTTAAATAGCAGTCGATGCTATGTATAATGCAGCCCTAATACAGTTTTCATTCATATGCCCTTAAGAAGAATATTTTATCATGTCAAATAAGCGTCCCTTATATATTCCCGTTGCTGGCCCCGCTCTTTTAGAGACCCCTTTACTCAATAAAGGCAGTGCCTTCTCAGCAGAAGAGCGCAATAGCTTTAATTTAACTGGGTTACTACCGCATAATATTGAGACGATTGAAGAGCAATCATTGCGTGCTTATCATCAGCTGCGCTCATTCACGAGTGATATGGACAAGCATATCTATTTGCGTAATATTCAAGACACCAATGAAACCTTGTTTTATCATTTGGTTGAGCAGCACATTGAAGAAATCATGCCGCTCATATATACCCCGACAGTTGGTCAAGCGTGTGAAAAATTCTCGCAAATCTATCGCCGTAAACGGGGGCTATTTGTCTCATATGCTGAGCGCCATCAAATTGATGATATATTGCAAAATGCCACCAAACAAAACGTCAAAGTGATCGTTGTCACTGACGGCGAACGTATATTGGGCCTTGGAGACCAAGGTATTGGCGGTATGGGCATTCCAATCGGTAAGTTGTCTTTATACACGGCGTGCGGTGGTATTAGCCCAGCGTATTGCTTACCAATCTTGTTAGATGTCGGCACCAATAATCAACAGCTCCTTGACGATCCTATGTATATGGGCTGGAGAAACCCACGTATCTCTGGCGATGAGTATAATGAGTTTGTGGATTTATTCATTCAAGCCGTTAAACGCCGTTGGCCAGAAGCGTTATTGCAGTTTGAAGATTTTGCACAGGAAAATGCCACCCCATTATTGAATAAATATCGTGACCAGCTATGCTGTTTCAATGATGATATCCAAGGGACAGCTGCGGTATCGGTCGGTACCTTGATTGCTGCTTGCTTGAATAAAGGTCAAAAATTAAGCGAGCAAAAAATCGCGTTTTTGGGCGCAGGCTCGGCAGGTTGTGGTATCGCCGAACATATTGTTCGCCAAATGCAGCGTGAAGGGTTGACTGAAGCGCAAGCACGTAGCCAAGTATTTATGGTGGATCGTTATGGTCTGTTGACCGACAGCATGACCGAGCTACAAAAATTCCAAGTACCATTGGTACAAAAAGAATCAGACATTGCGCATTGGGACAAGAGCAACAAGCTCGGTTTGGCACAAGTCGTTCAGCAAGGCGGTGTGACGGTATTGTTCGGTGTCAGTGGCCAAAAAGGTCTGTTTACCCAAGAGGTCATCGAAGCGTTATGCGCCAATACGGAACATCCAATTGTATTACCGCTGTCAAACCCAACAACTCGTGTTGAGGCAACACCGCAAGAAGTGATGAACTGGAGTCGTGGCAAAGCC
Organism: Psychrobacter sp. CR212; assembly: GCF_059693765.1. Classification (NCBI taxonomy): domain Bacteria; kingdom Pseudomonadati; phylum Pseudomonadota; class Gammaproteobacteria; order Moraxellales; family Moraxellaceae; genus Psychrobacter; species Psychrobacter sp. CR212. Next base: position 862,758 of record NZ_JCATIF010000001.1, read on the forward strand.
ATCATTGCAACAGGCAGTCCTTTTCCTCCCACGACCTTCAATGGCCAGACCTTTGAGGTGTCTCAGTGTAATAACAGCTATATATTCCCAGGCATCGGTCTTGGCGTTTTGGCGGCTCAGGCGACAAGTATCAGTGATAATATGCTAATGGCGGCAAGCCAAGCCCTTGCAGATATCTCTATGGAGTACCAAAAAGCACCGGGTGCTATACTACCGCCAATCAAAGTGATCAGAGAGATTAGTGAAAAAATAGCCTATGCCGTAGCAGTGCAAGCGGTTGAAGATAAGCTGGCACTACCTGATACCGCGGAAAACTTACAACGCAGAATAGAGGCAAACTTTTGGTTACCTGAATACCGTCACTATCGCCGTACTTCTTTTTAATATAGAAAAGATATAAAAAAATCCTAATACCACGATGAAAAGTGGTATTAGGATTTTTTGTTTGAGCAAACAGATAAGGCTTATACTCGCAGAGATGCAAGAAAATTGGAAGGATATCGATAGTATAATGGCAGCTTAGTTCTACTTATTTGGTGTTTTAAATTTGGGGGGTATTTCCGTTTGAACTGTAGTAAAACAGGCATTCATCATGCCCTAAAGCGCCTAGGCATCAGTCAAAAAAAAGACTTTAGAACATCCAAAAGCCTGTCCGATCAAAAGAGCGATATATCAGAATAAGCTTGAGCACTTTAGGCAACAAGGCTATCCCATCGTTTATATATACGCGCGCGGCTTTGAGAGTCAGACCATTCGCTCTCATGGTTATGCACCGATTGGTAAGCCTTGTATCGATAGCTACAACTGGCAAGGTAAAAAGCGAACCAACGTTATCGGTGCTCTGTATGAAAAGATGCTGTTTGCCCTAGATTACTTTGAGACAAACATCAACAGCATCGTCTTCTATCACTGGTGCAAACACAAGCTAATCCCAAGTCTTAAAACCAAATGCTTGATTGTGATGGATAATGCCAGATTTCATAAGAGTAAGCGTATTCAAAAGCTACTGAATAGGCATGGTCATCGTATTCTATGGCTGCCACCATACAGCCCTGATCTGAATTCCATTGAAAAGAAATGGGCACAAGTAAAGTTTCTACGCCAAGGCTGGATGGAAAACGACTTATCCAAATTGTTTTATGATGTTTGTCCTAACCATAACAATTTTATTTTGAACTGACTATATAAATAATTATAAAAACTCGAAGTATGATTTCAAAGCTTGGTTACCTAGAGTAGCCAAGCTTTTTTAGTATTTAATAACGAGTACAAAAACAGTCATGCTTTTAAAGACTTAATAAGTACGACCAAGATTTATTGCACCGGTAAGTGCGCCGTCTATTTTTGTAACACTGCTGCAATTTAAAACGTTATTGTTAAATCTATGTTTTGTTTTGTGTGATTAGTCCGCTATTACTTGAGCCTTTTACCGTTTTTGCTATGGTAATAGCTCAACAGCAATCATATAGGAAAGACTTATGAGTAAAAACAATAATAAAGAGCGGATTATCGATAATTCAGAAGATCTGAAAGATAAAATCACTGAGTCTATGGATGCCTTTAAACTGCGGGCAGATCTGTTAGTGGCGAATTTAAAAGAGGGTGGCAATGATGGTTATGATCACTCAACCTCTAGCGCCGGCGAGAAAGGTCTAAAGTCAGGCAAAGTATCCGAGCTTACCGTTATCGCACCGCTAAAAGACGGTGGCGCTGCCCGTCTCAAAGAGATTCTAAAAATAGCAGGGGGCAATCTAAAAGGCGCGACAAGGGTAGGCACTTTGCACGATTTGCGCTTCGTCTTTTTAGATAATGATACAAGAGTGCTTTTTTGCACCGCTTATGACGGCGACTGGGATCCTTATATTGATGATTTCGCCACCAAAATTCCTGAACTCATGGATATTTTATTCGGCAATGTCGAGGGCTGGCCGGGTATCAAAGACCCAAGTGTTAAGCAGTTTATTCTTGATCATCAGATTACCGCTGCAGGCTGGTACGTAGGCGTCCCGCATCTGACGGTACAAGATATTCGCCGTCATGAGCGTATTGTTAAAGGCATCAATAAAGCTTTAGATGAAGCGCAAACAAACTAATTTTCTAGACATTGTATTTTTAAGCGCATAAATTTCAGGGCTTTGATACGGTCATACTTTAATAACGATAAAAAATGAATAGGGCGATGTATGAGTAATGATGATAACAAACCTTTAACGGGATTGACCGACAAGTTGCAAGACTTAAAAGATGAGTTTGGCAATCGCATCGAAAACAGTGATTTTGAGACGTGGCTTAAAGGCGTGAAAGAGGAAGTCGGTGACGGTATTGAGATGATGGCTCGTAGGGCGCGCGGGGTCTTTAACCCCAATCTCGTCACCATGCAGCTAAAAGATATTCAATCCATCGTCCTACGTGAGCGTCCCGCCCCATATTTTGGCACGGTAGTAGCACTAAAAATCAATAATGCTGACGTTGGCAAACAAATGCTAGCGCAGGTGTTGCCTGATGTAACCGGTAGTGAAGACTGGCACAAAGACATGCAAGCCACGCTGTCTATCGTCATGACTTACGAGGGTCTACAAGCGTTAGGTGTACCGCAGTCATCACTTGATAGCTTTCCTGAGTCTTTTAAAGCAAGTATGGCAGCGCGTGCTGAGCAGTTGCGCGATTTTGATGTTAATGCCCCTGAGAATTGGATGGCACCTTTTGGGGATAAGGGTGATATCCATGTGGGCGCGGCTATTATCGCTGATACCAAAGATAAATGGCAGGCCAAACTTGATGAGCTTCGAGATAATCTTACCGATCATATCGATGTGGACAATCCTGCTAATGGTGATGTAGAAATCCTAATCGAGCAGGACTTTGGTTCAAATGACAACGTCAAAAACGTCTTTGGTTATCGTGACGGTATCAGTAATCCTGAGATTCAAGGCAGTGGTATTCAGACGCCTTCGAACCATGACGGCGATCCTATTGCCGCAGGGGAGTTTGTGCTCGGTTACGAAGGGGAGGCAGGACTAGTTGCGCCTATGCCGCAGCCTGAAGTCTTAGGCAAGAACGGCTCGTTTATGGTGTTACGTGCTTATCATAGCCATGTTGCTGCTTTTAATAAATACCGCAAAGATAATACCGACAGCGAAGAAGAGGCGGAGCTGCTGGGTGCAAAAATGTGGGGACGCTGGCGTTCAGGCGCGCCGCTCGTTTTGTCTCCCGATCATGATGATAAAGCGCTTGGCGATGATCCTAGCCGCAATAACGACTTTGGTTATAAAGACGATCCTTACGGTAAAAAGTGTCCGTTTGGCGCGCATATCAGGCGTATGAACCCACGTGATAGCGAAGATTTTATTTTATCCGATGTACGTATTCACCGTATCGTTAGACGTAGCGTGGGCTTTGGTGAAGTTGTGCCACCCGATGTAATAGAGGACGATGGCAAAGATCGCGGTCTGTTTTTTATTGGTATTAATGCTCATGCCATGGAGACGGTTGAGTTCTTGCAATCACAGTGGATCAACGATGGCAACTTTATGAGCTTAGGCGAAGAAAAAGATCCTATGGTTGGTTTGCACTCTGGTGATAAAGACAGCGATGCAGATAACTTTACTGTTCCGGCTGATCCAATTCGCAAACGCTACCATGGTATTGAAACCTTTAATACCTTGCACGGCGGCGAGTACTTTTTTATTCCGAGTTTATCGGCGCTAAAATGGATTAGCGAGCTGTCTTAACTCTCAGTACCATTTATAATAGTCACCACTTAACAATAATAATCATGAATAAAATTAGGAAATATAATGCTAAAAAAATTATTTAAACCCAAATACGTCCCCTACGATCCAAAATATATCGAATTAAATGCTGAGGACGAAAAAAACATTCGTACTATTACCGACGATATCAAAAGCTATATTTCGCGTAGTGATAAAGCCAGCAATATCGATTATCACACGCGTGATGCCCATGCCAAGGGGTACTGCGCACTAAAAGCCAAGTTTGAGATATTAGATGATATTCCCAAAGAGTACGCGCAAGGTTTGTATGCTAAAGCGGGTATTCATGATGCGGTGATTCGTTTGTCCAACGGTTCATCTCGAGTATTCGCTGATCGTAAGTTGGGCTTTGCTCAAGGTCTCGCGATTAAAGTCTTTGACGTACCGGGTAAGAAGCTCGCTCCCGGGGAGGAGGACAGTACGACCTTTGATTATAACTTTATCAATCATCCGGTGTTCTTTTGCAATAGAATTGAGGAGTATACCTATCTCTCAAGATTGTTTTTGGAATTACCTAAATACACGGAGAAAGGAGCGATCGGTAAAGCGCAGTTGGCGTTTAACTGGCTGACCAATTACGGCTCAAGATTACCAACCAAAGAGTCGATTAAAACCTTTAAAGCTATCGGCGGCTTTACGAGGATTGAACCAAAAAATACCTTGTTATACGACTTTCATTCGCAAGGTGTGGTGCGTCATGGTGATTATATGGCAAAGATACGGGCAACGCCAACAGCCGCTTCTGTCAAAAAAGTCACGCGCCGTGATGTCGATGTCGACGCCCGCGAAGAGGCACTGCGACCGCTTATCGTCGAGGAGATACGCGAACATGATTATCAGTTTGATATCCAGATTCAGCTATGCCGTAATCTCAAAAAGCAGCCGATTGAAGAGATTACGACGCAGTGGCAAGAGTCGGATACGCCCTTTGTCACCGTAGCGCGTTTAACTCTTCCTTGCCAAGACGTACCAGATGACGGTAATTTTGAGATTATGGAGAATCTATCCTTTACCCCATTTCGCTGTCTTGAAGAGAACCGTCCTATCGGAAACTTACAACAGTCGCGTCTCAAGGCCTATCAAGTCGCCTCCGAGACTCGCCATAAACTCAACGATGTCAAGCGCCGTGAGCCAAAGAGTTTAAAGGAGACGTTTGCTAAGTCTTTTTTTTAGACTAATTGTTTTTGGGGCTGTCCTAGATAAGTAAAATTATTTAGGATAGCACTATGAGAAAGAGTAAACTAAGTTGGTATAAACAAAACAGACTCATCGAGTTATTTGTTGCTGGTTCTACCGCGAGAACAGCAGCAAGCCTAATTGGTGTTAATAAAACCACAGCCAGTTAAAGCGTAATGGCAAGGTCTACGCTTGTATTATACCCAATGCTAAAGCAGATACTTTGATCCCCATCATAAGAGAAAAAGTGAAGCCTGATAGCATTGTTTATACTGACTCATTTAAAAGCTATAACGCATTAGATGTCAGTGAGTTTACTCATTATCGTATCAACCACTCCAAAACCTTTGTTAATGACAAGAATCACATTAATGGTATAGAGAACTTTTGGAACCAAGCCAAACGGCATCTACGTAAGTTTAACGGGGTTCCAAAAGAGCATTTTCACCTCTATTTAAAGGAATGTGAGTGGCGTTTTAATCACAGTGACCCAAAGTCGCAATTACTACAATTAAAACAATGGGTTAAACAGGGTTTGAACTAGTTATCTAGGACAGCCCCAAAAAAAGATATAAAAAAATCCTAATACCACTTTTCATCGTGGTATTAGGATTTTTTGTTTGAGCAAACAGATAAGGCTTATACTCGCAGAGATGCAAGAAAATTGCCATGCGTGCTGAAAAAACGGATGAGTCGTTTGCTGCTAATATCTATTTAGCAGCGACGATTATCCATTGACGGTAATTGTCAACACACCCTAGTTAAATCTACAATTTAGAATTAATACCTTTAAAGTATCGGTGGTGTTCTAAAAAGTATGCTGACATCAGACATAGCCATCATTGATATAAAAGAATACCAAATCAAACACTTTTAAGTGATTATCGAGCTTCTTAGAGAAACAACAGGTTCTTCTAACGGCTCGTTTTAGTCGGTGTCTAAGACGGCAATTATTGCCTTCAATACCTATCGTATGCTGTTTGCCAACTTGTTTGTTATCTGGTTTAAAGGACGTTATGAAACTGTCCCAATTGTCCATGCTAATAGAGTCATAGCTCACTTTAAGTTGCTTAAGACGCGCTCTTAGTTTCTGAGCTGTTTTTAAGTCGCGTTTGCCCCAAACATAAGTGACAATCTCATTAGTAGCCCGGTCATAAGCATAAATAAGCCAGACTTTACGCTTCTTGCGATATACGTAAGTCCAAAAATCATCAACTTCTAAGCGTTCATAGTAGCGCTTATTAGGCAGGATCTTATAAACGGATGAGCTTATGGTGCTGAGCACTTTACCAATACTCACCGAGGTAATGATGGCTATGTCTCTAACACCGCAGCCTCGAGCAGTCATCAGCCGTAAGATGTCTTCTATTTGAGAGTAACAGCCTTGGTAGTTTAAGGCATGGTCATCAATGAATTGTCGTTTGCAGTCCTTACATTGGTAGTTCTGCTTGCCATAGCTTTTTATACCATTTTTCTTTAGACTAAGACTGTGACTAAGACAGTCGGGGCAATTGATCTGTATTTGTGTCTTCATAACCTCAAATATATCATCTTGCTTCGGCTGTCACCCTTCCTTTATTACCCCAGCATACTTTTTGATACACCACCCCCATTTTTATTGGTTTAATTTGGCTAGCACATTTTCTGCTAAGTCTTGCAACGTTTCTTTGACAGGGCGTTTGGTAGGCTTTAAATTAATGGTGACATGAGATAAGCCTTGTTCTTTCTGCTCTTGCCAAAATTCCAGCAAACTATGTGCCCCGCCTCGTAGATAAATATTGCGAGATAATTGAGCAGGCTCATTCGGATTCTCACTAAGTTCGACAAAATTGGCATAACCAAAAGGATGCCAAGCGTCATCTTGATTTAAATCCGCCAAGGTTTGCACGATATTTTTGGTATCTTTTGGGTTTACCCCATGCCAAATCCACGCATCGGCAGTATTAGCAAGCCAATCTAGTTCCTGTCTGGCACGACCAATAGCAACCATCGGTAAGCGTTGTTCAAGGGTAGGGATAAAGCCAATATTGCCTGTTAAATCCCCATAATGTTGCCCTTTAAACTGCGGAAATTTTTGGGTGGTTAAGGCACGAATCATGTCCCAACTTTCTCGAAAACGCTCGGCACGATTGTCAAAGTTTTGCTGAAACACAGGGTATTCCACAGGTCTATCGCCACTCGACATCCCCAAAATAAAGCGATTATTGCTTAATACTGCCGTACTTGCTGAGGCTTTGGCGATATGAATGGGACTCCGCAAAGGTGCAACGATGCCTGCTGAACCTATCGCAATTCGTTGGGTTTTCGCAGTCAAATACCCCATGGCAACCATGGGGTCAAATGCTTGTCCAACATCGCCAAAACTTGGGTCATAAAATGGCACATCTCGCAACCATAGTGCAGAAAATCCAAGCTGTTCTGCTAAGACAGCGGTTTCCCCAAAGTCTTCTAAGCTCGGAATCGGACTATTGGGATAGCCTTTAAACGGGGCAATCAATCCCAAGGTGAGTTTATCCGCTTGAAACACCTCACTAAATGCAGGGTGATTGGCAAGATGAGGGGGTAGTTGTTTTTGTTGCGGGGTTATATTTTCATTCGTCTGAGCGGTGTGAAGTAATTGGCTATTGTCTTGTCCAAGAACAGAGAGGTTTGGTACAGCAGTTTGTGAGCTTGTGGTCATGGGAGTCACTCCGTTAAATGAAGCATTAAAAAATATAGTCCTAGTATAATGCTTTTATTTTTAATGATAATTGGGGTAAAATTAGAAACAGTTTTGCTTTTTTTGCAAAAATATGTTTATTCAAAAATACACTTAACTGCTAACAAATCCATGACCATCAATTACTTCTATGCCCTCACTATTTTTCACCATGTGGCGAATACTAATAGCTTTACTGCCACGGCAAGTCAGCTTGGGCTGGCGGTGTCGTCTGTCACTCGGCAAATTGATAACTTAGAACAATCCTTGCAAGTTAAGCTATTGAATCGCTCAACCAGACATTTGGATTTGACCCATGCAGGGATGCGTTATTTACAACAGACTGAGCCGATATTAGCTGAATTACAACAGGTAAATGAAGCGATTAAAGAGGAGCAAATTGAGCCACAAGGGCGATTGTGCCTTACTTTTCCCAGTGCCTATGGGATTGAAAAAATCGCCCCATTGCTTGCCGAATTTGCCCATTTATACCCAAAAATTGAATTGGAGCTATTTGCCAGTGATGAATTTGTAGATTTATTTAATGAGAAATATGATGTAGGGGTGCGGTTAGGGCGTGTGGAGGATGACCGCTTGGTAGCAAAATTTATTGCCTCTCAGCAACGGCTGTTATGTGCCAGTCCCGATTATCTACGATTGCATGGAATACCACAAACACCGTCACAATTAGCCGAGCATAATTGTTTGCCGTTTATGTATCAAGGCTATGCGTCAAAGTGGTATTTCCATCAAACGGGTAAAACGCAAAGTTTGCGGGTGACAGGGAATTTGATGGGTAATAATATAGAAATGCTGAAACAAGCCACGCTTGATGGACAAGGGATTAGCCATTTACCTAATTGGCTGATTGAGAAAGCGTTGCAGTCTGGGGCGTTGGTACAGGTGTTGTCTGATTGGCAAGTGACCCCGTCTTTGGCGACCGATGACGGGATTTATTTGGTGTATCCGCCCACTAGCCGTAATGTGGTAAAAATTGGCGTGTTGGTAAATTTTCTAGCACAGCGTTTGATAGGTTAAACTGTAGATGGTGATATTGTGAAAAGCAGTAGAATATTATGCGTATCTAATTTAGGGAGGGTTTTCTTCATAAAAGTAGTCTAGCATAGTGCTTATCTACTACAGCCCCAAAAATTAATTACATCCATGCAGTCACATAAATTTTAGACAATAAAAAACCCTTACAAGTCAATGACTGTAAGGGTTTGAATATGGTGGGCCCAGTATCAACCATATTTAAATATTAACTTATTGATTTTAATGTCTTTATTCGTAAATATTTCTGCTTATACCAACGGTTATACCAACAATTGAATCGAATTATAGATTGATTTTCCAATCAATACTGCAGTAAGTTTGGTCTTAAAATTAATTGTTGTTTATTGTTAAATATAGGTAATATGCTAATTGCAGAATATAACTTATTCTAACTGTATCTTAATATCATTCAGATAATATGTGGGGAAGTAAAATACTAGGAAATCGTGTATATATTCTTACCCCACAGTGGCAAGCAGTTAGGAAGGTGTTTCCTATATTAGTGAGAATTCAATATTCCAACGTCCAGCTTCATTATATTCACCTTTAGCATTCAACTTAAAATATCGGTTTTTATTAGTATCTGAGGTTAGTTGATAGGTTACACCACATTGCGAGTTTAAGCATTGCGCGATAAAGGTACGATTGGTTGCTCTTGGTTCAAACCCCGATATTAATAGCGTCACCTAAGAAAAATAAATTTCATACTCCAGCCCTCTACACTATATAGATAATAGCATATAGAGCTTTTATAACTTATCAGAGTAAGGTTGATTCATGGCATATGCAGATATTGACGATATTTTAAACACCATAATATTGAGGAGTTTACTACCTAATAAGTTATAGTTTTAATAAGAACTTGATCTACTTGAGCGTTAACTATTTCTAGTATCTATCTCAATTTTGAGCATAGCTAGACTATAAAACTGACGACATCAGTGTATTTATAAAGATTCTAATGCTTGCTGGCATGCTTGAGCTAAATAAGGGTCAATACTGTCCTGTTTAAGCAGCCATTTAATATAGCCAGTACCTTCAGAGCTAGCAGCTAAATCTGCAATAGCCTCACCCTTGTGCTTACCAAAGCTTAAATGCGTGGGTATACGCGCCATTTCACTAAATTCATATAAGCTTTCCACATCATTTATCTCATGACCTTGGCTATTAGCTAAATCAATCAGACTACCAAGCACCAGCTCAGTGAAGTAAATATCAGCAATGGCAGCATGTGCATCTCTTGCTTGAGCGCGCGCTATATAACGGTGAAAGTAATAGAGGAGGTATACTAGCTTATGACTCTCAAGCGTAGGAAGCAGGTAGTTAGCCATCGCATTAGTACATATCAGATTAGGAGTATGGGTCACGCCAGCATTTTTCAGAACGGTCATATCAAAATCAATATTATGACCAATCAAGTACTCAACACTGTTAGATAGTCTAAAATCAGTATGAGGCGGCTCATCTGCCACATCCTCATCACAGATATGTGATATTGCCATAGAGCCCAAGCTGATTTCTTTTAGAGGATTAAAGCGCTTCGCTCTTGGTGCTTGCAATACAGTCACCTTGGAAAGTACCCTAAGCATGCAAGATAGAACCTTAATATGTGGTTGCTCCAAATATGAGGTTACTCACTTTTCAAGATATTTCACCATTTAAAAATTATTATTACGTTTTTTAGTAAACGGCTAAACTCAAGCTTCAGAAATTGTTAATCTATTTCGGGCTTACTAATCGCGCGCCATAATATAATGAACAGCTCATCGAAGTTATCATTCAGAGGAGCTGGGTTTCTCCGTATAATATGCATTAATCCTAAGCGGCTAATAAAGCCTATAAACACATCAAATAAAGTAAATAAAGGCACCGTATCATTCAATATGCCTTGTTCCTGCCCATCTCTCAACACCTGTAAATAAGAATCAACTAACTCTTTATTATCATAAATGGCAATTTCGCGATAACGCGAAACTGGCACTGCTGTGGACAATACCATCATAGCATCTGGGCTTTTATCAATAAAATCGAAAAATACCCAAAGAGTTTTACGAAGGCGATCTTTAACACTATCAATACCTTGCAAATGATCAATCATACGGATCGCTAAACGTCCTAACACTCTATTTAAAATAGTGTAAATGATGGTTTGCTTGTCCCCAAAATAATTATACAAAGTTTTTAATGACATATTTGCTGCATTTGCTATCTGTATCATGCTCACTTCGGAGGGATCATGATTTGAAAATAACAACAGCACTGCTTTTTCAAGTTTGTTTAAGGTTGCTGGTCGCATAGCTGATATTGGTTTTAATTGTTTGTTCCTCAGTTTACTCTTCAAAGCCTTGCCTGCCATTTTCACATTCTCCAATTCATAGTTTGCATTTTGTTATCCTCTAATTTTTCTATTAGCCTGTATATAAATCGCCGATTGAACAAGTTTGCTATTTAGAAAAATATCTCCTGAATAAAGTATATGAGGATAATCTATATTATCTTTATTGTATAATTGATTGCAATATGTATTGCAACTGCATAATATAATTCCTACAAACCTTATTTAATAAGTTTTTATAGGTTATATAAAATGATAATATTTATTATCATTATTTTATATAATGCGATTATGAAATATGAAAACCAGTATTTTGAAGGTTTTCAAACACACTAAACTAGGAAAGGAAGCCATGACCATGTTAATGACAGAAGAGCAGAAAATGGCCACTGACGGCTTGCGTAAAGTTCTGGATAATGAAATTGAACCAAAGCTGCGTGCTCACGGAGAAGGTTTCATTCCTAAAGAGATGTTAAAAGGCTTTGTTAAGACTTTGACAGAATACGGCCTAATCAAAGCGCCCTTTCCTGAGAGGTGGGGTGGTTTAGGCTTGGATTGGGTGACGCACTTGTTACTTTGGGAAGAAGTGGGTGTTAGCTCAATAGATTTGGCATTACCTATCCTAATTAATGTTTCTGGCGCTGATCTGTTGATTAGAAATGCTCCAGAGCATATCAAAGAAAAGTATGTGCCGGGTCTGCTTTCAGGTGATTTGTTTATAGGCATCGGGATATCTGAGCCTGACGCAGGGTCTGATGTAGCTGCCGCAAGGACTCGAGCAGTGCGTGATGGCGACGACTGGATTATCAATGGAGAAAAAACCTGGATCTCAAACGGCGAGCATATGGATATCTTTATATGCACATGCAAAACTGCTGAGGGCGAATTGACCCATATTTTGGTAGATATGACCACATCAGGCATTGAAGTACGCGGTATTAAAAAAATGGCTTTAAATGGTCAGTCAACGGCACAAGTATTTTTTGGTGATGTGCGAGTCCCTGTGAGCAATACTATTGGTGAATTGGGCTCTGGGTTGAAGAATACGCTTGTGACTTTTGAACGTGCGCGCTGTCATATGGCAGCTTGGGGTTACTCTATTGCTCGTAGATCAATGGAAGAGTCTATTAAGTATAGCCAAGAGCGTTTCCAACACGGCAAGTTGATCGCGGGTCATCAATTAATAGCGGATAAAATCGCTGATATGGCTACTAAAATAGATGCCTCTAGATTACTAACGCTAAGAGCCGCCACTATGATCGATCATGGTATACGTTGTGATAAAGAGTGTGCGATGGCTAAATGGTATAGCACCGAAATGGCGGTCAAAGTTTGCCGTGATGCTGTGCAGATTCATGGCGGCAATGGCGTTACCAAAGAGTATATTGTTGAACGTTTAGCTCGAGAAGCAATTATTGGCACCATCCCCGATGGCACTACTGAAATCCAAAAGTTATTGATAGCGCGTTCGCTGACTGGTATTCAAGCCTTTAGATAAATTTACTCGACGCAATAGTGTCCCAATAAGAGAAAGTATGGGTAAAACAAAGCTGAGTTTTTTAATCAACTAGTAATAAATAGTACTGAGTCAGTAGCCAGTCAGCAAGTTGTAAGGAACATGCTTAATCGACCTAAACCGTGGGTTAATGCATAACAATTAGCTTGACCTGAACGATTAGACTGATTTTAACGATTAAAAAACTCTTAGTATCTGGTTTATTGATGTATGCCAAGGAGAGGCCATCATGTTTAGTACCATTGCTATTATCATAACTTTACTGTTATTGATGTTCTTTGCTTATCGTGGATATTCTGTGTTGATTTTGGCGCCGATATTGGCAGTGTTAGCCGTATTTTTATCAGGTGATTTTTTAAGCAGTATCCCTGCTTATACCGATATATTTATGGGTGGATTAAGTGGATTCTTACTCAAGTTTTTCCCAATATTTTTATTAGGTGCTATGTTTGGGCGCTTAATGGGAGATTCGGGAGCGGCCACAGTCATTGCTAATGCGATCGTCAAGAAGTTAGGGTCAAGCAAAGCTATTCTAGCCATTATTTTAGTATGTGCATTATTAACTTATGGTGGGGTATCTGGTTTTGTTGTAGTATTTGCTATCTATCCGGTAGCCAAGAACTTATTCAAGATTGCAGATATTCCTAAGCGTCTAATCCCAGCAGCGATTTCGGTAGGGTCTTTTACTTTTACCTTGACGGCACTGCCAGGTACACCTGCTATTCAAAACGCTATTCCTATTCCTTACTACAATACCAATCTTTTTGCCGCTCCTATCTTAGGTGTTATCGGCGGGATAATTATGTTCGTGCTGGGTTGGTGGTGGGTACAGTCACGAGCAAACAAAGCTAAATCGGCTGGTGAAGGTTATGGTCAGCATAAGGATGGTTTCGAAGGGGGTATTAATGTTGCGAAAAGTGATATTTCTCAAAATAATACCACTCAAGGCGAAGAGTTCGTAACGGGTCATACAGTTAAGGAAAAAGCCCCAATTTCATTTACGATGGTTATCATACCGCTGATATTGGTTATTGGGATTAATGCGTTACTGGTTTACGCTATCTTTCCTTCGATTGACTTCAGTGCGCTACAGACTCAGTTCCCTGATCTGAATATTGCTGGCTCATTAGGATTATGGTCTATTATTATCTCGTTAGTTATTGCCTGTTTGGTCTTGATTATAATGCGAGTTGGGCATTGGCACAATCTACAAAAAACTATTAATAATGGTACGTATGACTCCATGTTACCTATTTTCAATACCGGCTCTGAAGTAGGGTACGGTGCTGTCATTGCTTCGTTAGCAGGCTTTATCATTATTCGCGACAGTATTTTAAATATAAGTCCTAATAATCCATTAATTTCAGAAGCTATAGCCATGACGACGTTGGCAGGAATTACTGGTTCATCGTCTGGCGGTTTAAGCATTGCCTTAGCGACTCTAGGTGAAGATTATCTACGCATGGCCGTCTCAGCAGGTATTGATCCAGAGCTGATGCATCGAGTCGCCGTTATGGCCTCCGGCGGTCTAGACAGTCTGCCGCATAATGGTGCTGTAATTACTATGCTAGGTATTTGTGGTCTTACTCATAAGCAGGCTTATCTCAACGTGGCGGCGGTTACTATTGCTATCCCGATAATTGCCATCATTGCTGTTATTACCTTAGGAACTGTCTTTGGTTCATTCTAAGCAGCTTGATTAATTATGAGATGTTTACTTAATGATAAATAATAACCAAATATTAATAGAGACATATGCTGCCAATACGCATACCAATAATAGCGCTTTCAAAATTAACGTTCGATAGGAGAACCATACATGAAATTACATATGGAAAATAACGCTTTAGAATTTAAACAAGTAGGGCCAGCGGCTTGGATTACCTTGAATAGACCTGCCGCTATGAACGCCATTAATCTTAATATGATAGATAAGTATGAAGAGCTACTGCCAAAGATTGCTGAAGATAGCAGTGTGAAAGTATTGGTCATTACCGGTAATGGTACAGCCTTTTGTGCGGGTGCGGATCTTAAAGAAATCTTAGTCTCAAACGATGGCCCTGCAGGCGAAGCAGATTTCATTGATCGCTTAACCGTTAACGTGCTTGATGTACTACGTAACTTCCCTAAGCCAGTTATTGCAGCTATTAACGGTATTACTATGGCCGGTGGTTTAGAGACTGCTATGTGTGCGGATATTGTGATAGCTGCAGACAGCGCGCGCATAGGGGACGCTCATGCTAATTATGGCGTCTATCCAGGAGCTGGTGGTGCGGCAGTATTACCAAGATTAATTCCACTTAATGTTGCAAAGTATTTACTTTTCACTGGCGAAACCCTTTCTGCAGAAGAAATGAGAGGCTATGGCTTCGTTAATAAAGTTGTTAGCCCCGATAGCTTGCAAGAAGAAGTGCAAAAACTAGCAGAATTAATAGCGGAAAAAAGCCCTATAGCGCTAAAAAGAATGAAAGTAGTTGCTAATGCCAGTGCAGACAAATCGCGTGATGATGCGTTGCAACAGGAGCAAGTGTTGTTCCGTGCTCATATGCGCTCTTACGATATGCAAGAAGGTCTCACCGCGTTCAGTGAAAAGCGTAAACCAGAGTTTCGCGGCTATTAACTTAAGTTATTTTTCAAATAATTTTTAATCAGAAAACAAGGGAATGAATCATGAATTTAACCAATAAAGTTGTCGTTATCAGTGGTGGTGCCTCAGGATTAGGTTTAGCTACTGCTCAATATATGGTACGCAATAAAGGGGCTAAGGTAGCCTTATTAGATATGAATCAAGAAGCAGGTGAGGCTGCTGTTGCCGATCTTGGCAAAGATAAAGCCATGTTCTGTCGTACGGATGTGACTTCTGAAGAAGATGTCGATAACGCTATTGCTGCCATCATAGATGGGTTTGGCGCTATCCATGCCGACATCAACGCGGCAGGTATTGTAGCTCCAGCGAAGATTCTAAATAGAGAAGGCAAAGCTTCGGCATTAGCGAATTTTAAAGCAGTAATTAATGTGAATTTGATTGGGCTATATACCGTCATGTCAAAATGTGCTGAAAAAATGGCACTAAATGAGCCTGATGAAAAAGGCGAGCGTGGCGTTATTGTGAACGTCTCTTCTGGTGCTGCTTGGGAAGGCCAAATTGGGCAGAGCGCCTACGGAGCGTCAAAATCTGGCGTTAACGGTCTCAATATACCGGCAGCGCGTGAGTTCGGAAAATTGGGTATTCGAGTTAATTCCATTGCTCCAGGCATGTTTGCGACCCCTATGGTGGAGTCGCTTGATGCAAAAGTTAGTGAAGCTCTTATTGCTATGTGTGAAGCACCTAAACGTATGGGTAATATGGAAGAGTTTGCCTCTACTTGTGCATTTCTAATTGAAAATAGCTACATGAATGGTCGCTATATTCGTCTCGATGCTGCGACGATACTGCAGGCTAGATAATAGAAGGCAGTTTTATGAGTACTCAGCAAGGAAGTTACATTACGCCACCAGAGTTTGGTGAGTTGCTAGTCGTTAGTGACGGAATATTATGGACTAGATTTAAAATACCTAGCAAGTTGGATCATATAAATATTTATTTGATTAGGGATGTAGATGGCTGGTTCGTGATTGATTCAGGTCCTGCCTCCGATGAAAACCGTGACTTGTGGAAAAGCTTAATACAGAACTTACCTAGCCCCGCGAAAATTACCGGTATCTTAATCACTCATTCACACCCTGATCATATTGGACTGGCTGGCTGGTTGGAGGATTATAGCGATGCACCCTTATATATCTCCGAAAAGGAGATTTTACAGGCAAGGCTTGAGAACCGTTATCGCAGTACTAAAGATTACAGTGACTTGCCACATTTCTACAGTCGTATGGATGCCTCACTAGAAGACATGCAAAGTCTGGAGGAGGTTTGGGAGTACTTAGATATGATGTTTGGTTCGTTGCCCACCGAGGTAAATATTGTCAAGTCTGGCGATACGATTGAAATAGGGGGCGAGTCATGGCATCTTTGGTCGGGTTCGGGGCATTCTATAGAGCATATTTGTTTACAAAAGGCTTCGGGAGAGGTGATGATTTCAGGTGATCAAATCATCGAACATATCACGCCCTACGTTGGCCTAAATTATATGAGCCAAGAGACCGATCCTTTAGCCGGTTGGTTAGCAGGTCTGAGCGATATGATTGATTGGATAAGTACGAATGCACTGGTCTTACCCGCACATAATAAGCCGTTTTATCATGGGGATGAAAGAGTTCGTGAAGTGTTGCAGCACCATCAAACCTCGTTAGATAAACTGCGGAAAAACCTCGACCAATGGCGCACTGTCAACGAGTTAAGTTCGGTATTGGGATGGGCAAAGAAAAAAGGTTTTGCACGTTGTTTAGCGCTTGAAGAGACGTTCGCTCACGTTACTTATTTGGTGAATACTGGAGAAGTAGTTTGCGAGACTGCAGAACTATCCGGTGTCTTGTACTACCAGTTAGCTTAAACAATTATATTTTTTAGAGATCGTCTAAAAAGTTATAACCTTTGGTTTCATGGTAAATGTAAGAGATTCGATAGCAGGATTAGGCTGTAAAGATAAACAAGGGACTACCACTTATTAAGGATAATAAACATGTTAATTAATTTTAGTAATCATATGGCAGCACTCGCGCAGCGTTACGGAGATCGTGAAGCCTTAGTAAATATAGAGCGTAACCGCAGATATACTTTTTCTGAATTTCACCTCTTATCCAATCAAATCGTCAATATGATGGTCAGCTTAGGATTAGGTGTTGGCGATCGCTTTATCAATATTCTGGATAATGACAATCTATCATTGATTCATGCTCCAACTATTTTTAAAGGCGGCGCTACTGGTGCCTTCACCAATTTTAGAGATTCGCTTGAAGAGCATACTTGGCAGGTGGCGGCTGCTAATGTGAAAGTTGCATTTATTGAAACGTCATTACTCAAAACACATTATGAAATGTTAATAGGGCAAGGCATTACTATCGTCGTTATGGATAAGCCAGAAGATAGCTTAGAGGGTGTCCTTTATTTTTGGGAGCTAGTAGATCAGGCCCCTGATCATAATCCTGATTTTGAATTAGATGATCGTGAGCATTGTGCGCTGATTCGCTTTACTGGTGGTACGACTGGCAAAGGTAAGCCAGCTATGTACTCTATGGATAATTGGTTCAGCTGCCGTGATACGGCCTTTGCTTTTGATGACAAGGATATATGGGCCGATGAACCAAGATGCATTCACGTAGCGCCTATCAGTCATGGTAGTGGCATGCTTGTATTGCCAACGTTATATTCGGGTGGCTGTACGATTACCCAAAACAGCCCTGATTTGAATGCTTACTGCGCTAATATTGAAAAAGAAAAGGCTACGCTGACATTCTTAGTGCCTACCATACTTTATCGCCTGCTAGAGATTGAGTCTGATTTAAGTACGCTTAAGTATGTGGTTTATGGCGCAGCACCTATGAGCCCAGGAAAACTCAAATTACTTCAGGCAAAGCTAGGTAATATATTCATACAGGGATATGGGTCTACCGAGCACTTTGGTTTTGCATTGAACATGAGCACCCAAAAACATATTATAAAAACAGAAGTGGACGAAGTTCGATTAGGTTCCGCTGGTCAACCTACACCTAGTGTTGAGTGTGTTATCGTTGACAGTGAAGGCAATACACTGCCACAGGGCGAGACAGGAGAGCTCTGGGTACGCTCACGTAGTGTCTGCCAAGGATACCTGAATGCCCCTGAGCTTACCGCTGAGGAATTCCATAATGGATTTTGGAAGTCGGGTGACTTAGGTTATATGGATAAAGAAGGCTTTATTTATCTTGTCGACCGCAAAAAAGACATGATTATCTCAGGTGGTTTTAATATTTATGCCAATGAAGTCGAGTCTGCTCTTAATAGCCATGCGGATGTCTTTCTAGCTGCAGTAGTAGGTATCCCTCATGAAGAGTGGGGTGAGGCTGTACATGCTGAGGTTATTCTTAGAGACAATGTTAGCTTGACAGATCTTGAGCTCATTGCGCATGTTAAAAACCTGATTGGTAGCTATAAAGCGCCAAAAACTATCTTAATTGTTGAGCAGATTCCCACTAGTGTGGTTGGTAAAGTGCTACGTAGAAAGGTGCGTGAAAAATACTGGAGCGAGGCTCGTAAAATCTCTTAGTAAGGTACTTGATATTCACAGCCTAGTCTTTACAACTGGTGTTGATGGATAAATATTTACTTTCTAAAATTAATTCAAAGGAATGACCTATGAGTGACATTTATATTACTGGCGTTGGCATGACCAAGTTTGGCCGTCATATAGAGCGCAGTTATAAGGATTTGGTGCGTGAAGCGGTAGAACAGGCATTGACCGATGCCGGTGCTGAATTGGAGCAAGTTAAGCAAGCTTATTTTGCTTCCTGTGTTATCGGCTTTATGCAGGGTCAACACATGATTCCTGGTCAGGTAGCTTTACGCTCGATGGGCTTTCAAAGTATCCCAATCTTTAATATCGAAGGGGCTTGCGCGTCTTCTAGTACCGCCTTACATTTAGCAGCGATGGCGATCAAAAGTGGCTCGTGTGATATCGCTATTGCGGTAGGAGCTGAAAAAATGATCAATGAGGATAAGGCTAAGATGTTTGCCGCTTTTGACTCAGCTTGGGATGTAAGTACGGTTGCGGATAATCGGGATACCTTATTGGCGATGGGCGCAGGCTTTGAATGTCCTGAAGGCTCGCAATCTCCGAAACCGTACTCGATGTTTATGGATGTATACGCCGCCTTTAGTCGCCATCACATAAATACTTTTGGTACTACGCAAAGACAAATCGCGGCTGTCTGTGCAAAGAACCATACCCACTCTGTGCATAACCCACTGGCTCAGTATCAACGACCTTATACGATAGAAGAGGTATTGGCAGCACCACCTATCACATATCCGCTCACTCTGCCTATGTGCGCGCCCATCTCTGACGGTGCTGCGGCTACGGTCTTATGTAATGCGGAAGGGTTAAAGCGTCTAAAGGGTGATGCTAAACGTGCCATCAAGCTATTGAGTAGTGTCGTGCGCTCAAGCTCAGATCGCAGTTTTGAGGATTATAAAAACCACCTTACTGCGCTTGCTGCTACCGAAGCTTATGAAAAGGCGGGCGTCTCTCCGGCCGACGTAGATGTCGCTGAGGTACATGATGCTACGGCTATGGGAGAGATTATTCAGGTGGAAAATCTTCAACTGGTCGGTTATGGCGAGGCGGGTAGAGCAGCAGAAGCCGGCGAGCTGACAATCGGTGGCCGTGTCCCTGTCAACCCATCAGGCGGTCTTGAGTCCAAAGGACACCCGATTGGCGCAACCGGACTAGGTCAAGTCTATGAGCTGGTGACCCAACTACGGGGCGAAGCTGGCAGGCGTCAAGTAGAGGGCGCGCGAATTGCTATTCAAGAAAATGGTGGCGGTATTTATGGAGTAGAAGAGGCTACTGCCGTTATCAATATCTTTGCTATGCAGTAGTATTTAACTAACTCATTATTAAAAATAAAAAAGGAATTTTCTATGACTGAAATAGCTTATATCTATGATGCCATTCGTACGCCACGTGGCAAAGGGAAAAAAGAGGCTCCCTTTATTAGGCAACGCCAATTTGGCTTGTTCACACTTGAGCTATGCTGAAGAAACCGTAGAGATAAACTTGGTAAACTAAGCTTATTAATCGGAGTTTACCATGACCAAGAAAACCAGAACTTATAGCACAGAATTTAAAGCAGAGGCCGTTAAGAAGATAGCGGGCAAACCCCAATTTTGACAAACTCACCTGAGTAAGTTCTCGAACTAAAAAAAGGTGCTAACAATAGGCCGTATATAGCGTTAGCATCATTTTTTGCTACTACCTATATCTAATAATTATCGACATTTGTTCATCAAAATAAGAATCGAAAACCCTCGTTAATAAGGCTATAAGCATCTAAGAAATTACTACTTGATCCATAAAGTAATTTTACTAAAAGCATATTCATCAGTGAACTTTAGCACTAGCCCACTGTTTAAAGCCTAATAAGCACACAATGATAAATACTAACAGGACTGTTGATACGCAGAAGCGACTTAGTACAAGATTAACATTATCAAACCCATCAGTACGAATTTATGTCGCAGGTTATCGATTACGATAATAGGGATATAGAGAAGCTAAGTCTTTATACTCGCCATTTACAACCTATGCTACGTGAAAGGCTCGATGATGATGAGGTTTATTTCAGTAATATGATAATGAGTCACTACCGCTTTTTTAAGCTACGTCAACAGGATTTAAAACTGTAAGAGGGTAGTTTCTTTCCGCTGAATACTGGTAGCGGTGGAGCTGGCAAAGCTAAGGATAAATAAGAGGACTGGCTATTAAAAATAGTTGCAAGGTTAAATGAGCTATTCGATGCTGAAAATCTGACCGATAGAGACCTAATCAATTACTCGTAAACTATCTGGGATAAAGTCAACGAGAACCAAATCGTCATGAATACGAATATAGTTATTGTTTTAAGTGAAAGGAGTTGATTATGTCAGATAAAAATATCAGTTTTTTAGCTGAAAGTAGCTTTGATTATTTATTTACTAATAAAGTCACTTCTCCACATTGCATGCTCGCATACTGCACAAAACCAACTCTCTTTTGCCCGCATATAGGCGATATCAGCAGGTACATCAATGGGACAGGCGCTCCCGCAATATTCACAGCACACATCATCTAAGCAAGCATAGCATTGGCTTATGGTTTCAAATAATATGTGTGAACTGATATTATATTTTTGACAAAGCATACGGACATAATCTACATAGCTAGTTTTATGATCATAGGACCAATAATCCTCACAGACCCGTTTGTCCCAAGCATTTTGTGTCATGCTCCATTCAATCCTGATGCCCATAATATACTCCTTCTTAATGGCAGAATGACTATGATTAGTGTCACATTTTTATAGTATCTATATCTATCGAACGAGTCGCACCCATCATAGTTAGCCAGCTATTGAGCGATAAGATGAGTCTATGACATAATAAAGCGTTAGTCAGCACAAAATAGTTTTTGACGGAAACTTAGTTATTGCCAACGAGTATTATTTTAACAGAAAAGTAATCACTGGCAAGTATTTTTTACTTACCAATAAGGATTTTATTGTGATTTTATGTAATCTACCAGTGCTTTTAGCGGAAAGAAGGTTGCGAGTTGCAGATTTAGTAAGAATGACAGATATCAGCAAATCAACGCTTCATAGAATTTATAACGATGAGACAACTCGCATAGAATTCGATACCCTGAGTAAGTTGTGCCAGGTATTAAAAGTCAATCCAGGGGATGTTTTAAAGTATGTTCCCGATGAGAATGAAGAAAACTAAGCTTTATAGGAAGGTCGACTGCTATAAGACGTTAACCTCCTCACCCGACTAGAATTGAAATTTTAAAATACTCTTCAGCCTTTATTTATAATAGGTTGGAGAGTATTTTTTTGTCTAAAAGATTTTTCTAAATCAATATTTAAAGTATTAAAGATAAAAATATAACAGAAATATTAAAGTCTTTACAGCTGGTAGGTTATAACATATTATAGTTAATATAATTCACTATAATTAGTTAAAAAATGAATAATATTCATCTAAAGCCTATTCAAAAGTTTATAACTTTTAGTAAATCTAATCTGGTTATTCATACACATGCTCAGAAGGCATTATTGATGTGGCAACAATTTAGACCGAGAGTAGTTGGTGTAAACATGAATAGTTTTAATGACTATTATCGACCACCGCTACGCTTAGTATCTAAACCAGACGGCGCTTACTATTTTTTTAATGAATTTAGACGTATTGATAGGGTTCTTACAGAAGAGGTTAGTTTGCGTCAGCCTTGCTTGATTGCGGCTGAAAGCTTACAAGACATTAAGTACTTGGCTTGGAGTGAGGTTGTTGAGCTGGCTTTCGCAAGAGGGACTCATCATCCTGAGTTTTTTAAGGCACTCAGTAATAGTGCACCAAAAAGTATTATTTGCGAACTTATGAATATAGAGCGTCTTACGGTAGACAATTATTGTCAGTTTGCTGGTATCAGCCAAAGTGCTTATGAGTATCAGCAGGGCAAGGCGGTTAATGATGAGGTGATGTTGGGACTGCACAAAAACATGGATTGGATGGATGCCTCTTATGAGTCAAACTAAATTATTTGATGATGTGACTACTAGGCGAGTGTTGGATAAGCTTATTCCAACAGACTCACTGCATAACGTACAAATGCGCCAGCTCGTGATTGATGTGATTAGTCTGGTGCAAGATGATGATATTGGTTTGTTGTATTTAAAACCAGGTGAGAATTTTGCAGAACTTACTGGTATAGACTGTGAAGATGTGATTAAAGAAATCATTCGGCAAGGTAAAACAGTAGAGTGGGCGGTTACCTATATGCTGATTGTCTTTTATCAGGCATATGGCGAAGTTAATATAAATAATAATGCTTGGCGATTTATGAGTGGCTACTTAAAAGTGATATTTATGATCACAGTACGCCACAACAAACACTTTGCCAAAATAGATAAGCTTGGTGTGCGTGTTCGTATGGCGCTAAGACCTTCTGATCCACAACGTGGCATTCTCGACCAGTTAATCAGCACTCATGCTCAGTGCGATAGCTTGTCCTCATGTTTACCTTATATCAGACAATATGAAGCAAGCGTCAAACAGGAAGAGGCAACAGGTGAAAAAGCGAACCAATATCTTGGTAGTAAAATTGGTCAAATTAGGTTGGCTTATGAAGTAGCAATTGATAATAAGGCTTTTATTGGTAAAACCTATAATGAAGATACTAAACGCGTAAAGTTGTCTCAAACAGTCACCAAGATAGTGGCGCATATCGATGGTGAGCCGCTACAAAGAATAGTGTTTGGTACGAAACAATCAAAAAAGCACAGTAATGTGGCAATCGCTGAAAATATTGCCGATGACAACGAAGTGCCATTGCTAGACAATGATTTTAAGCCAGCTCTGCAAATTGCTAAATCTTCTGAGCTGCAGCAATGGCGATTGAAAAATAACCATCAACACGCCCGCCGTAACCAATTTCATTTCCCAACCAATCATCGTCAGCTAAGCATTACCGGATATCAGATGTTATTTGCCACGCTTTGGCAACGCTTTATGAATGTTGATAAAGAGAGTGGTACTGGGTATGCAGTTTTACTACTGTCACTGTTAAGCGGTCTTAGTATTGATAGCATCATTGCTGATTGGCAATGCAGTCGCAGTCAACGGCAGTATTTCGTCTATGACCGTGTCCGTAAAATCAGTAGTATCGCCATCACGATCGATGTGACGACCAATACTCGAAGTCATCTGCTTGCCCACAGACAAAGCAACGGCAGTACCTTTTATCGCGCACTGCCTGAAGCTTTACAAATC
The DNA here is from genome assembly GCF_059693765.1 of Psychrobacter sp. CR212. Classification (NCBI taxonomy): domain Bacteria; kingdom Pseudomonadati; phylum Pseudomonadota; class Gammaproteobacteria; order Moraxellales; family Moraxellaceae; genus Psychrobacter; species Psychrobacter sp. CR212. The sequence continues at coordinate 886,749 of NZ_JCATIF010000001.1, forward strand.
ATGCTTGAGGATAAAATTACCGTTTCACCTGGTAATGTTAAAGCCGCTATCTCTTACGCTAAAGATATATTGAACCTGCCAGCACTGAGTCCTCAATATATTGAAGCCGGGCTATTTATCCTTATTAAAAACGAACTTAATAAGCCCCTACATGCCGACATGATCACAGGTGTTGATGTAAGGCATAGCTCTGCGCTGTATTACACTAGCACTAAAACGGTAGAGCTAGAGCAAACTTATATAAAAGCGGTAGAGCTGATAACTGAATACTGCAATGATGAGCAAAAAGTACTTTTAATAGATGAGTGTAGCGTACCGATGAACGGGCATAGAAGCCATATTGGTAGTGATATGGTACTAAAGACCACAATGTGCCAGCAGTTCTTTAATCAACTGGCTATCAGTGCTGAGAGTTTTAATGGAAAGTTAAAATCCCACATGGATCGCTATATTGCGCAGTTCAATAGTTATAGCATTTGGCTATGGCACATTATCCTGATCCAAACGGGTATTCGCCCAGTCAGACATGCACCAGGATTACTCAATCAGTTTGATTTGAAGCGGCGTATATTATGGGTATCTGACAAAGAAGAGCGTCATGCGCAGTCTGATGGCAGGCTCATTCCTCTTAGCAAGTTTTTGATAACTGCTATACAAAACTATATGACTTATATTAAGCAATTTGCCGCCATCTATAATCCATTATGTCCAGCAGCGCCTTATCCTATCAACGACATCTTGCAATCTGAGCGTCCTCTCATTCAGCTCTATAAAAAGAACCCAAAGGGCTTTACTAGCATTACGCCAAGCCAAGTTCGCTACCAGTTGCAAGACTTTTTTAGTCATCAGGATAATTGGCTGCGTCATCAGCTGAGATCCATGCTTACGGGGCGCGTGCCTGACTATCTGATTTGTGCCCTTTATGGTCATGAGCATCCTGATCAGGAATTTATGCATCCGATGTCATCAAGCTCTATTAATCAGCTGCACCAGCTCAGTTCCCATTTAGATGCGATTGCTACAGACCTTCACTTAAAACAAATTGAGGTTCGCCTATATGGATAACATTAGCGCTCATAAAATGCGACAGCTGAATAGAGAAGAAGCTAAAAACAGTATCAAGTATGATGCTAAAGCCCTAATTAAAGAATATATCAATCAATATCCTATGCAATCGCCTTGTGAGCTGCAGCATCATTATGAAGCGATTAACCAGTTACTAGAGGAGAAGTTCGATACCGCTCAAAACTTTCAATTGGCGCGGCGCGGATTTTTAGAGTTTATTCGTGATTATAATAAAGCTCACCAGATATACCTTAACGAGCCTGTTGTACCGATACTGGCGACTCGTGAGCGCTTGACCATTAATTATGATTGGTTTGTGAATGGGTGCGCTGTGGCAGACAGTAGCGCTATGATGATAGAGTCTTGGCAACGAAAACGGCGTTTTTCAATGAATGACTTGGTTGAGGGATTATTATATTGCAGCATCATGTATGGCGGTATCAACGACATTGAGGTGTTAAAAGCGCTCTATGATTGGCTATTTGGTGAGCGCCGTATATATAAAATTAACATGTCAGCGACTGATGAAAAAAGCAGAGTAGAATGTTTGGCTATAATACCGCTTAGCGTACCTGATGATAATTATGGAACTACGCTAGATGACAGCGAAAGCTTACATCGTTTTGTTGATTATATTCCCGATGATATGGGCCTATGTTTTTTATATGCTCTAAAGGATAAAGAGTTAAACACTGCCAAGATAAAGCCATTTAATACCATAATCAACGATATCTCACAAACGCTTAAACTCACCAATAAAGATATCGATCGCCCGCAGCACTCAATGCTCATCAAATATGCCAACTACCACTGGCGACAGCTAGAGGGTAGTCTAATCGATGGTGCGCTAGCCGTGGTGAAACAAGATGATATAAAGACAACAGGTTTGCCTACTGAGAAGCTAATCCATTATAACCGAGAGCTCATCAATCAAAACCCTGAGCCACTCGAGTGGTCTGAGCTGTTTGATGCCAGTTATCAGACGGTAGGAAAATCGCAGGACAAGAGAGATGCCACAGTTTATCCAAGCTTTAGCAAAAATCTGATCAAAGAGCTGCAAGATGCACTCAAATTGACTAGAAACGCCGCTATTTGTACTATCACAATATTAATGACAGACGCTAGCCAGCCTAATGCGCGACGCTTGCTTAGCTGGGTATTATCATTGCTCGGTGATAATAGTATTAGACTAAATACTATTAGTAAATATGCTGGCTGTATTGGTCGCGACTGGCTAATGCTGACGTTGGATGAGGATATTGATCAGTGGGAGGGTAATGACTTTGAGGAAGTGTACGAGCAAATTATTCAAAGTAAGGTAAAAGATGGTCGCAAGTTTTCTGTACTGTGCAAGTCGTCAGAGTTTGACGATACATATAGTGGTATAGATAATGATAACCATACTACTGGTCAACCGCTATCTTATCTTGATCGTTTAAAAGACAGTCAGAAATTTACTTATGGCCGTTTGAAAGCATTTCATGATCATCAGCGTATGCACTTTGATGCGCCTTATGTGCATTTTCCCTGGGGTAATAATCGGCAAGTTGTCAAAGCTGAAATGATATCACCGCGCGTGTATAGAGCGATGAGAAGTTATATCCAAACATCAGAGTTAGAGATAGAACAAAAGCAGCTATGTTTTATTGTACTGGCGCTTGCTTATCGGACTGGTATGCGAATTAACGAAATTATTGGTATTAAGGTTAGCGACATTGCAGATATAGGGTTTATTAATGGCCAAGTGGTTGAAGTGCCAAAAATAATCCTCAAGCCCAACCGCTATCGCCGGCTAAAAAGCAGTAGTTCTAAACGGGTGATACCGATAGACAGGCTTTTCAAGGATGATGAGTTAAAGCCCTTCATCGCATTCTATTATCAACAAAAAAGGTTAAAAAGAAATTATTTATTCTCACAAGGCTCAGGTGACCAGCCACTACCGTCCGTATTCTTTAGTAATATGATGAAAATAATATGGGATAGATTGCTGAGTACCCATGATTTCACCTTTCATAGCTTTCGGCATACTGCAATTAGCCAATTGGTCCTGGTGTTAAACGACTCGCCACTTAGAGAGGTGATGACAGATTATGGTACAGCCCATAGTGAATCTATCGTTAGCGCCGTGCTTGCTAATAATAAAGAAAAGGGGATGTGGTTTGGGCTAGCTAGCTTTGCAGGGCATCTAACGCCAGATACTACGTTTGAATATTATATGCATACCGCTCATCTATTGGCTGGATGGCAAATGAGTCAAGCCACACTTGTTATGCCGATAACCGTGTTTGAGATGGTGACAGGTATTGGTTATCAGACGGTGAATAGACAGAATGGCAGAGCTTATAGTCCTAACACCAAACAGGTTCATCTTGATAAAATGCGTGGCTATTTAATCAATAAGGTTGCGAGCAAAGAGTCTCTACTCTCTTATAACAGAACACCAGCTAATACAGATTATGAGCAAAACACACAAAATGACGCAGCGAATACTCGACCGTCTCTATTTGTCCATCCTAGAATTTATGATGTGATTGCACTGTTAGAAGAGCTGCAAAAAACAAGTGTTGATAAAAGAGCGGATCAGTTGGCAGAGGTCGCACTTCAGCATGGTATCGCTGTCAATGATGCTAGACAGATTTACGATAGAGCCAGTCAGATTTTTACTGATGATAGGCTGCTTTTGAGTGCGCCGACGGGACATAAAAACCAAGAGGTTCTAGTTAAAGCGCTTGATCGAGCATATCAGATGTCAATTGATGAGCCTGCTAGACTGAAATCGTTTGTAGGAATATTTACAGGTAAAAAAAACTTAAACACCTCATCGATTCATTTTGGTATTAAAGAGACTCAGCTTAAAATGCTACAGCAGTTCATGGAAGTAGGTTGTCAGCTTATCGATGCCAGTCATTGGCGAATTAGAGCACATAGCGAACAGGCAGTGCGTGATATTAAAAAAGAGCTTGGACTGAATAGCTCAATACGTATTGGTGCTCGTGAGAGTTTCCATGGTTATGAGGTTAGGGTAGTACAGAAAAAGCGGAGAAGATCTGATAAAAATATGGCTATAACAGATGATTATTATTCCTCGTCAGGAATTTTGAAGTATGTGGGATACTTACTTATAATATTAGTTGAAAACTAGATACAGCCTTTTGTAATTCTGAATGATTGCTTTTTTTATGTAGCTTGCAGTAGTTATCAAGCTGATTTATTCAAGTAGTTCGTATGAGCAAGGTGACAGAGTGACAAGCTATATGGTCAACGGGCTAGAAGATGATTTTTGCTCTATATGATTAAAATTTTGTCACAGATAATATTCTTCTAAACACTAGAGAGTATAAGGATTGTCACGTTGTCACGTTTAGAAAAGGTTAGTGTATACGATAAATGGAATACCTTACCTCGTTAGATGTGGTAGTGATAGGTACTGTGGCAGGAGTAACTCTTAAGTGACTACTAAAAAATAATACTAACAATGAGAATAATAACTTTAACTATAGTAATTAGCCTCTATCTAAGTGTTAGTTTCAGTTCAAAGCCAAGAAAAAGGAATTGCAATTAGATTTTAAGGTTTTAACCAAATAATAATGCATCGGCTATTTACTCGAGATTTATAACTCATAAAGTATCATCTTATTAGATAGAGCGTGAATATTTAATAGCTTTTGATATATTCACAGTAGCGGAGTATAGGTGGTTTTAGCGTGACAACGTGACAAGGCATACACTGTGTGGCGTACAGCTATTTTTATCCGCGACTTTTTAATACCTTTCACCGGTTACGATATGTTAAAAGGTAGGTAGCTAATAGCTTTCACGTTGTCACGTACGTAAATCCCAATATCTTCTCGACTACCTTATAAAAAATAAGATTTAAGAAGTTAACTACAAACTTTGCATGTTGAGGTCTTGGCTATATTTTTAGTAACTAAACTCTAGTTAGTTAGGCTCTCAAAAATACTAAAATGTATGTTTCTAACACACTGAAACTTGCAGAAATATCTATCCATTAAACTAACCTAACATTTAATTTGCGATGACCATTCAAGAATCTAATAATACTCCTTAATATAAGCATAAGCTCGATCGAATAGTTCTTGATCTTTGTGTAGCTTGTACTTCAAAAGTGCTTTACGTAAGGATTTTTGTACCTCACGCTCGCCAGCGCTAGTGGTTTGCCAGCCAGGAAAGCGCACAATTCTCACGATGGCATCAATATCAACAACAATGCGTTCGACCACCGCTGGTGTTTGATCTGTTTTCAGTTCTAGAAATAGTTCAGACAAAGCCGATGTAGGTGATTTCTCTTGGACCTCGATTTCTAGCTCTTTTTCTGCTTGAACGGTTTCTTTCGCAATTTTACAAAGCTCTTTTACAAAATCAATGGAAGCTACTAAACCTTTTTCAGCTTTATCTCGTAAAGCCTCAAGGCGTTCACTTAGAGACTTAAAAGTAGGCAAGTCGCCTGCACCCTTAAAGCGCTCAACTAAAGCTTTCTCTAGTTGCTTTACTTTTTTCGGACTAGGATTATTGAAGATATCTTCGATGATATTTGCATCCATGACAAATTCATCTAAGACATGCACACTACCCACATGCACGTTGTCATGGATCAATTTGGTAGTCTGTGCACCCAGTGTCAACCAAAGCAATTTACCGATACTGTCAGAGGCGGGCTTGACCGACTCATACACCTGAGCCAGCCATTTATAATCTTGGTTATAGTTATCTAACACTGAATCCGGTGATAACGACTCCCAAAGCTTAAATAGAAACTTAAAGTCCAACGCAAAAGCATCTTTCTTTTCATTATTGGCTATAGCGTTCTGTGCTGCTTCTAGGCCCTCAAAGCCTTCTAAGGTTCTATCTACGCTTTCAAAGTGAGACAAGGCATTGTGCATGGCTTGTGGGAGCTGTTCGCGCAGCTCTGATAGGTTAGTAATGATTTGCTGTGCACCTAGCTCATCAAACTCTAGCGCTTTTGCTGCATCATCAAACACACCAAAGTAATCAACAATGCAGCCAAAAGTCTTGCCTGGATATAGACGGTTGGTTCGGCAAATCGCTTGTAGCAAGGTATGGTCTTTCATGGACTTATCTAAGTACATGGTCTGACAAATAGGCGCGTCAAAACCTGTTAAAAGCTTTGCGGTAACGATAATAAATTTAAGCTCTGAGCTAGCGTCATTAAATTCATCAACAATTTTTTCTTGTTGGCTCTTGTCTATACCCCATTTTTTCTTAAACTCATAATCATCGTTAGCGGTAGTAGAAATAATCACTTTACTGGCCGCTTCAGGAAAGTGCTCATCCAGTGCCTCTTTATATAGAACGCAAGCATGACGATCTGGCGTTACTATCATTGCTTTAAAGCCGTGAGGCTCTACTTTTTCCATAAAGTGGATAGCAATGTCTTCAGCTATTCTAGTAATACGCTCAGGCGACTTTAAGAAGGCGGCCATTTTGGCTGACTTCTTATTCAAAGCATCAGCGTCTTCATCGCTTAACGCTTGGCTTTCTTTAAAGTCAGCAAAGGCTTTATCAAGTGATTCTTTATCAATATGCACATCAACCAAGCGTGGCTCAAAATGCAAGGGTAGGGTGGCTTCATCACGAATGGAGTCATGGAAGGTATAGCGACTCATATAGCCGCCTTGGTCTTCCTCGGCACCGAATGCCCAGAACGTATTCTTATCCGCTTTATTAACGGGCGTACCGGTTAAGCCAAATAGAAATGCATTAGGTAATGCAGCGCGCATCTGACGACCTAAATCCCCTTCCTGTGTACGGTGGGCCTCATCTACCAACACGATGATATTATCGCGGGTATTCATATTAGGTTTGGCATCACGGAACTTATGAATAGTAGAAACGATTATTTTGCGGGTGTCACGCTCAAGCATTTGCTGTAATTCTCTAATACTTTCGGTGCTTTCTACGTTAGCAATATCCGCAGCGTTAAAGATGCCGCTTATCTGCGTATCTAAGTCGGTTCTATCTACTAGGACAATAACCGTTGGGCTTTTTAGCTTTGCTTCACGGCGCAGTTTTTGTGCGGCAAACACCATCAGTAAGGACTTACCTGAGCCTTGAAAATGCCAGATTAAGCCTTTTTTGATTTTACCTTCAACGACACGCTCAACGATTTTATTCGCGCCTTCATACTGCTGAAAACGCGGTATTATTTTCATTCGCTGCTTTTTCTTATTACTGCTGAACAGTGAGAAGTTACGCATGATATCGAGCAGGCGTGCAGGGTTAAGTAGATCTTTTAACTCTTTAGCCACTCCACCTAAACCAAAGCTTCTAGCAATAGCATCGTCATCATTACTTAGACGCCAAGGTGCCCAAAATTCTAATGGACAGCGTACAGAGCCATAAAAGAACTCTTTGCCTTCAGTAGCAAAGGAAAGGATATTAGGTACAAATAACTGTGGCACAGCATTTTCATAAATATTGTGTATTTCATGCGCGCCGTCTAGCCAGCTAACAGAGGGGCGAATAGGGGTTTTAGCTTCGCCGACGACGACAGGAATACCGTTAATTATCATCACGATATCGGGTATTTTGGTCTCTCTATAATGAATACGAAACTGGTTGGTAATGACGTATTGGTTATTATCAAGGTTTTCAAAGTCGATTAGGCGAATAGACACATGGTGATTATTCTTACCAAAGGGCATGGTCTTTTCGCCCGTTAACCACTGGAAAAACTCTTCGTTGGCTTTGACTAAACCGACTTGGTTCACCGAAATTAGAATAGCGCGTAAAGCATGAATGACTTCATCAGCCAAAGCAGGATTCGCTTGGATATCAGGGTTTAAGCGCAATAGTGCCGCTTTTACTTGCGACTCAATCAACACCTCATTAACACTACGACCAAGCTGCTCGGCGGATTGGAATTGCCACTGGGCACTATACTGACTGCGAGGCTCATTAACCTGGTTGCTCTCATGAGAAGCATTTAAATTAAGGCCACTCATTTGATTGATGATGTAGTGCTCTACGCTGTTTAATTCATTAAAAGCCATTCTAGTAGTCCGTTACTTAGAAAAAATATGTTTTAACATCTCGATTAACACTTCTCTTCCAGATTTCAAAGAAACAATTATTGAATTTATTGTTTCATCAAAAGATAGCATTTCTCTTACAATTTCTTCTTGTATATAAATCGGTAGTACTGGAATTTCCAAGTTACCTATTCTAGTAGTGTTTAGATTAGGTTGATCGGCCCCTGCGGCGATGCGGTTTCTAAGGTGATCTGTAATCGAATCTAAAAAATAATAAAGGTATTCCTTTTGTAGACCTTCAAGTTCAAGAAATGCAGCTACGCCGTCATTAGCGCCTGCTTCGAAAGTTAATATCCTGGGTACTCCCAGTGAGTAGCCACTATTTGAAAGCAATACTGTATTAGGTGGTATTATTCGAGTTTGCTGAGCTCCCTTTTCAGTAAGGCATGATTTAACCTGGTCTTTAAGTAAAAACGGTGACGTATTCTTTGTGAGACTCCCAACAGTAACCCAAGGCAAAAAACTTCCATTAAAGAGCTCCGGACTTCCTGCAGGTCGGGGTGATGAGCCTCTTACAATTGAAGCGAAGTTTTTCAGTTTTTCAGAATGCCACTTATTTCTCACGCACTCGTCAGAGGATATTTTAGCTTGAAAATATGCTTTTCTTGCTACTAAAGCTTTACTAAGCAAGCTTTCAAGCATTTCTAAATTTGTGTTTTTTGACCATAAAAGATCACTAATTCGTTTTTGCTCTTCAATAGGTGGAAGTTTAACCTCAAAAGCTGCTAAATCCCGCCACTTGACACGTTTTGACATAGTGCCTTCTGCATTAGAGTTAGCATAGGTCCAAAGAGCAGGAGAATTTACTATAAATGCCAAAAATCCAGGTTCTATTAATTCATGGTTTTCACGTAAAACAAAAGCATCACCGGAACACACTCCATCAAAGTTTACTAAGGACGCTCGTTTTAAATAAGCATTTCTTCTCGCGAAAAGGATATCGCCTGCTTTAAAAGATTTTGCTGCTGAAGTTAAGTTTTCAGTTGATTCAAAGTTTTTAACATTCAAGTCACCCGAAATAAAGTTCTGGAGACCTACGAATTTTTTTAAATCAGATTCTGAAGGGTGATCAACCCTCTCTGAAATTTCCTCAGCAATTTCGCCAAGGCGAAAAGTATTCCATTTCATATTGTCGATTTTTAGGTTTATAACTTTATTAAGCATTTTCATTGCCTTTATCGAGAGCTTCAAACAGCTTACTAACGGATACTTTCAAATCACTAGCTTTATTTTCCCAATCAGACAAAGCCTGACCAAATCGTAATCCTACTGACTCTTTATCTTCCACGAAAAGCTGGACACTTAATCGGGTGTTTTTATCAGCTAAAATATCCTCGTTTTTAATAACCTTTGAAAAGCCAGAGAGAGTTTCATAGTTTAAATAAGCACTATGTATTTTCTTAATATGATGCTCATCTAAATAACTTATTGTTTTCTCCTTTCTCACCTCATCAACTGCTTGAATAAAAAGTACATTCCCTTTTCTATCTTGCGTCTTATTATTATTGGTTATTAATAAGCATGAAGTCATAGATGAGTTATAAAAAAGATTAGGACCTAAACTAATTACACATTCAACTACATCATCAGAAATCATTTCCTTACGTATTTTAGCTTCGAAATCTCGGAACAATACTCCATGTGGCCACAGAGTCACAGACCGACCGTTCTTTAAGTCCAAACTTTTTTGAATATGCTGCTGAAAAGCATAGTCTGCACAGCCTTGCGGCGGTGTGCCCCATAGATTCCTACCATAAGGATCATTCTCAAAAGATTTTCTGTCCCATGACTTAATCGAATAGGGCGGGTTCGCCAATATTACATTGAACTTTTTTAGCTCACCGTTCTCTATTAAGCCTGGGTTGGCCAAGGTATCGCCACGTACAATCTCAAACTCTTCTATGCCATGCATAAACATATTCATGCGGGCAATGGCTGAGGTGAGTAGGTTAATTTCTTGGCCATATAATTTGAGGGTACGATATTCTTTGCCTTCATCTTTTAAATGCAGAGCACAGTTAAGCAATAAACCACCGGAACCACAAGTTGGATCATAAACAGATTCGTCTGGCTGTGGGTCCATTATCATGGTCATCAGCTTTACTACCGTACGGTTGGTATAAAACTCAGCCGCCGTATGGCCACTATCATCAGCAAACTCTTTAATCAGATACTCATAAGCGTTACCTAGCTTATCGTCAGGTACATTGGCTAAATTAAGCGTGTGCTGCGAGTAATGCTCAATAAGGTTAGTAAGCATAGCGTCGGATAGGCGATCTTTATTAGTCCAGCTAGCATCACCAAAAATACCTTGTAAGGTGTCAGGATTGGCTTGTTCAATGGCACGCATAGCGCCTTGCAGTGCTTGACCGATATTAACCGTAGTTTCACGAACGTCTTGCCAGCGCGCACTTTCTGGAATTTGGAAATGGTGGTTTTCTGCAAAGGCGGCGTACTCCATATCGCCATCTGATTCAGCCAATGCTTTTTCAAACTCTTCATCGTAAACGTCAGAGATACGCTTAAAGAATAGTAAAGGAAAGATATACTGCTTGTAGTCGCCAGCATCAATGGTGCCGCGTAAGGTAGTGGCTGCGCCCCAGAGGTACTTTTCTAGTTCTTGTTGGGTCATCATACTGATGCTTCCTCTATCAAACTTGCTTGTTCTTCAACATCCCTAATAATTTCAGAGGCATTGATATCTCGACCTTCAGCTAAAATGTGTATTGCATTCGCTACATAAGCGGCTCTTTTAGCAATAAATTGAGCAAAGTCATTTTTGACCTTATCCGCTTTTTCTTCACCAGATAAACCAGTGTAGTCCCCACACTTTAATTCATCCAACGGTATTAGATGTGATTGCAGGCGTGCATTGACGATATCCTCGCTGGTCCAGTTATAACGTTCTTTCAGGTAACTGAGTGGATCTTTACTGCTGATATTTAAATTAGTTTTATCGGTAATTAGTGCACAGTTCAGTGCAAAGTAACTTTCCGTTCCCACTTCTTTTAATAAGGCATCAGGGAACACATGATGATAATGTCTGCGGCCATCAACAAGTTGTTGTCTAGTTAGTGACGAACCATCAGCAAAATCGTAAGCACCTAGTTTGCTAAACACAGCCATGATACCTCGACCGCGAATATTCTCGCGTTTTGGCCAGCCAATCCGCTTTAACTCATCATCAATTGCTAGTGGATATAAATCACGATTTAAAACTTGAACATCATTTTCAGTATAGAGGGAGCCATCTGCTTTAGTTACTGCTGTAATGATATTTCTAAGCATTATGAAGTCGTTAAATGCATGAGAGGCGGCAGCGTTTTCATAACGGTCTGTAAAGAAACTAGACCAAAGATACTTTTTAAGTAATATTTCAAAGTTTCCTCTAGAGTCTAAATTTTCAGGTATATCAACATATAATGCAGCAATCACAGCTAATACTGCATTGGTGGGTAACCTAGCACGGTCATAAATAGCCTGGCTTTCCATAAACGTTGCCATTTTAGACAGGCCTAGAGACATCCTATCCCAGTTATCGACCATATCTTCTTTGTTCATATCCCACATGCCACGCTGATTCGGTAGCTTCCCTTGTATTAATGCGGAGGTAGCGAGTATTAAAAATGGCAATTCAAAATAATGCTTAATTGTTGGGTATTTTTGGTCTAACTCATTTTGATAATCATCTAAAGAGACGCCTTTAACGCCTTCTATTTCTGCGCGAATAATATCGTACTGTGATAAAGGTTTGCTGTTGGTATTCATGTTAATAAATACTTGTAAAGCGGTTTCTTTGCTTGTTTGTGAAGGCAGTGCAAGATACGGAAGATTAAAGTGCGTAATGACTTCTCTAAAGTCCCTTATTTTGTTTTTTAGCTTCTCTTGTTTTCCCATCCATTGCTTTAATAGGGCTTTGTAATCTTCTTCATCAATACTTGGTTCTGAACTTGATAATGCAGAATCAATCCACTCTTCAATTTCATCAGAAATATCACCAGGTCTAAACAAGTTCATGGGTATTAGGCCACGTTTTAAGCACTCACTAGGCTCATCCACCCACAACGGCATTCTGTTACCATTTTTATTTATCCAACGACCTTTATACCAAACTTCCGACTCATCTGTTTTTTCGTTTTCGGGCACGCTTTCATCGTAAGCGTTTAGGTATAAAAAGTAATTAATATCCTCATAGTTATTGTGCAAAGCTCGCCACAGCGATGTTAAACGCTGCTGGCCATCTAGAAGGTGCTCAGTAACACGCCCTTGGGTTTCCGGAGCGGTAACTAAATATCTTGATACAAACTGCTCTTTATCGACATCAAGCAATAATGTTACGCCTAGCGGTAGATTTTTGGTAACCGTATCTAGCAGGCTGCAAACTCTGTTTTTATCCCAAGCTTGGTGTCTTTGAAAACGAGGTAGTTTTATTTCACCACTTTGAATTTTTTGAAACCAGACAGAGACCTGTCTGTCTTTTGCTGAGCTAGATGGCATCTTCATTATAAAAATTCCTTTAATATCGCTTTAAACTTTTCTTCCGCTTCAAGGCTGGCTTGCCATGCTTCTTTTAAATCAGCCATAGCTTCTTCAACAGTGGGCAGGTTGTCTTCTATGATTTTCTCTACGTAGAGTGGGATATTTAGATTGAAATCGTTTTCTTTTAAGTCTTCAAAACTGGCTACCTTAGCGTAGTTCTCGACATCTTGGTAATCGCTATACCATTGATATATTTGCTGAACGTGTTCTGGTTCTAGGTGGTTTTGTGCACGGCCCACACGTATTTGTTCAGAGGCATCAATAAATAGAACGTTTCCTTTTTTATCGGCATCTTTGTTTTGTTTGAAGACCATGACACATGCGGCTAACTGTGTGCCGTAGAATACATTAGGACCTAAACCTATGACGGCTTCTAAAATACCCTGCTCTAGTAATGCTTGACGGATTTTACCTTCAGCACCTTTACGAAATAGGGCACCATGAGGCAATACCACGGTCATACGACCTGTACTGTTCATGGATTTAACCATATGCTGTACCCAAGCCATGTCGCCATTACCTTTAGGTGGCACGCCAGCAATATTGCGTCCATAGGGATCATTAGCCCAATTATCCGCGCCCCAATCTTTGAGTGAGAACGGCGGATTAGCTATGACACAATCAAAGGTTTTTAAACCATCGGCTTGGAAAAAGGCAGGCTCGCGTAAGGTATCACCACGCAGGATTTCAAAATCTTCTATGCCGTGTAAAAACATATTCATACGTGCAATAGCACTGGATGTCAGATTTCTTTCTTGGCCATAGAGTTTAAGCGTACGAAAGTCTTCGCCGTTATGTTTCAGGTTATCGACACACTCTAATAGCATACCTCCGGTCCCACATGCAGGGTCATAGACAGATTCACCTTCGTGCGGATCAAGAATAAGTCCTAGCAAATGCACTACTGATCGCGGCGTGTAAAACTCACCTGCTTTTTTATTGGTTAGGTCAGCAAAGTGCTTGATTAGATATTCGTAGGCGTTACCTAACATATCTGGATTAGCATTTTCATGGCCTAAACGATACTGTGAGAAATGCTCAATCAGATCAATCAATAGCTTATCTGGCAGCTTATTCTTATTACTCCACTGAGCATCACCAAAGATACCGTATAAAAAGCCTTGGTTAGCTTGCTCAATGCCGCGTAGCGCCTGTTCAATGGCTTGGCCTACATTAGTGGTCGTTTCGCGCACATCATTCCAGTGACAGCCTTGTGGTATTTCAAATCGGTGCATTTCTGGCATAGATGCGTATTCGATATCACCGTCAGACTCTTCTAGTGCCTGTTTGTATTCTTCGTCATAAACGTCGGAGATACGCTTGAAAAATAAGAGGGGGAAAATATACACCTTGAAATCTGAAGCATCGACGGGACCTTTTAGGATCCAAGCAGCTTTTGAAAGGTATTGCTCTAACTGGGACAGTGATAAGACTTCACTCATTAATAGATTCTCTCAATAAAGCAGGTATGGATAAAATGTAGTGGTCTGGTGGTTATATCGTACCCAGAGTTTTATCAAACCCCAATAGCACACATACCACCTGAGTATTTCGTAAAACCTTAAAAGCGCTGCTAAGTCAAATCAGAAATGACTTAGCAGCGCTTTTTTGTGCTCGGTTATGCTAAACACACCGTTCTTTGTTCTACTAAAGCTAATAATAGCACACCCCAAAAAATGATGATATTAACACCTAAGCAGTAGAGTTCGCCTAATCTGTATGTACTGATAGAAGTCAGTATATTTTATATAAAATACATTCATAGTCCTTACAAAATAACCCGCTTAACAATTAATCACCATTATATTGAGACAAACAATTGAATTTAGAATAGTACATAACCTAGAAAATAAATCACTAGGCAGTCTACTATACTTGTCTTAATGATAATAAATAGTAAGCGAATGAATATGACAGCGGCTTTAATTGATGAATACGCTCCTTACACTAGAGCGATAGCTCACGCCTGCGCTATCACCTTTAAAGGCAATGCTAGAAACAACCTCCAACAAGACGCATTTTTCTTTTTAGACCATTGGTATCAAGAGGATTTAGGGGTGATGGCAGTGACATCAGTACAAGCGCCATTTTGTCTTGCTGTATCAGACGGCGTTGCCAGCTCTAACCAGTCACAGCACTGCTCAAAGGCAGTGGTCAAAGCAATTAAAGCGCTATGGGATGACAAACAAGCAAACGTCCAAAACATGACCTCAGATCGTATGTATCAACAACTGAGTCAAACAAAGCATGCAAAAAAACGCTATGGCGCTGCAGCAACCCTCGCCATGATTGTCGGCACATTAAAGGATGACAATTCAATCAATATAAACATCAGGCATGTTGGTGATAGCCGCGTATATAAGCTAGGTAAATATGAGAATGAATGGCAGTGCTTAACTCGTGATCATAATCTATTGAATGAGCTGGTAGATGAGCAAGCGAAAGATGAAGATCGCCAAGTAGAGTTTACGGAGTACAATCGCACAGGTATGGCTGGAAGCTTGTATAGTATTACTGAGTGCTTTGCATTGGCAGTGAATAGCGATGACCCAAGCAGCGAGCCACCTAACAGTACAAAACAGACCTTCACGTGCAATCGGGCGATAGTCTCGTTGTCTGTACTGACGGTATTCATGACTTAGTGCCAAGTAATGAATGGGCGCTTATCGATAATCAAACGGATTTACAAGAGTGGCTACAGACGCTTAGACAGCAAGTTTATGACTCTGATGGCAATGCTTATGATAACGGTACAGCCATTGTGGTACGGTTTGAATAATTGTCTTATGACAGTTCATTTCTAAGATGAAAATTTGATAGATTCAATAACCTATAGAGTAGCTCATATGTCTACATACCCAATAGCAACCTACAACAAATCAACCCGTCTGTTTGCGCTCTATCAGCGTTTGCCACGTAGTAAAGACAAGGCAATATCGCTCACAGAGCTAATGAACGTTTATGGTGATAACCCTGATCATTACACAAACGAGCGCAAAAACTTAGAGAACGACCTAACAAGTCTCAATCAAATATTTACCGATATTTTCCATAGCGATGCTTTAATCAGGTTGCCAGCTTGGAGTCAGAATATCAGCGGCAAGACCGCACGGTTTTATATTGAGCCAAGTTTTAGTATCGATATCATCAATGAGCAAACGGTATTCTTTTGGCAAATGCTTGCTAACTATACCGCCAACTACTTACCAGCACCCTTTAAGCAAAGTATTAGCGATAAGTTGAACCAGTTAGATCGCCAAGACAAGTACAGCTTCAATCAAAGTAGTCTGGGGCAGTGGAAAGACCATCTCATTATTCTGCCTAGTATCGTACAAGCACCAAAGCTTGATAGTGACGTGCTGGCTAGCATTCATCACGCGTTGTTGCAAAACAAGCAGCTTCAAATTAGCTATCAAAATAAATGGCGTAACAATCCTGCCGTCAGAGTAATCTATCCTAAAGGGCTCGTTTTTATTGACAATATGATGTACCTCACTGGGTTTGATCCAACGGACGATCATATCGATGATAATGTCTTATTAAAGGCGCACCGTAATTTTGCGGTTAATCGTATTGAAGCAGCTGAAGTAACAGAGCAGTCGGTACCGGACTGGGTAGAGCGCAATGCTTTAACTCTTGAGAATCTACGTAAGCTAGGAAAGTTGGAATTGAATAATTGTTTAGAAATCGGACTGGTTCTAAAGGTGCAAAAATATGCC
The DNA here is from genome assembly GCF_059693765.1 of Psychrobacter sp. CR212. Classification (NCBI taxonomy): domain Bacteria; kingdom Pseudomonadati; phylum Pseudomonadota; class Gammaproteobacteria; order Moraxellales; family Moraxellaceae; genus Psychrobacter; species Psychrobacter sp. CR212. Next base: position 903,142 of record NZ_JCATIF010000001.1, read on the forward strand.
TGCCAGCATTTATATGAGCGGCCGTTATCATCTACTCAAACGATTACGGTTATCAATGACACTTGGAATGAAGTGCACGCAACGGTTGCGAATACTCAGCGTCTGCAAGATTGGCTAGTAAGTATGTCGCAGTTGGCAGTAGTGGTTGAACCGCTAGAGCTAAAAAAAGCTATTCTTAAGCGTTTAGAAAGCGGGATGGAATTATATACAAAATAGTTGATCAAGCATTTTGCCAAAAGTACTAAAAAACAGATATATTTTTCTAATGTAATCAAGGAGTCAGAATGACCACAGCTAACTTATTCAAATTTGTTACCTCTGAGCTATCACAAGACGCTCTGATATGATAGCTTCTGTCATGGGCAGACCAAGACTAACAAACAGTAATTGATACACACAAAGCACGAAATAAGATAGTAACCAGTGTATTGGCGTTGTTCTTCACTAGAGAGAGTAAATCATCACCAAGTAGCATTGATAAAATAGTGGTAAAACGTCAATTAAGTGATATTAATGTTCTTTGCATTTATTATTGCCTGTTTTATCATCAGTGATGACTGGGATGAGCAGGCGCTACTTGAGCTGAAAGAGAAAGCAGAGGTTGATGTTTTATTAGGTTTACAAACAGATGACCACGACCATGAAAGCTTAGATATTATAGAGGCGGTTATTAAGTTTCAGCTAGATGAAGTAAGTGATGTCGTTGAACTGCTTAATGTAAATTCTTCAAGCACTATTATCGGTATAGATGTAACAGATGTTAAAAGACTATTTAAGTGTGTGAATGCATTCAAGTTAATTCAAGTAGGCGAGATAGATGACTCTGAAACAAATATGATGATGTCAAAGACAGGTAAGCCAATTTATCAACTGATTGAAGATCGAAATACTAACGGTTTGATTGTTGGAATGGTAAAGAGTCAAAGTCTGTCATTGGGGGATGTAGCTTATATATCAGATGCTATTGAGACTCTACTAAATAATTAGAATGCATTTATATACCACTGTTCAAGTATTGCTGATGAGCCTGATTCTTTCCGTTTAAGAGTAATTTATGCTCAGAGTTAGGTAAAGGTTTAGATATAAGCGTTATGAGCTATGCTGAAAAACACCATAAAGGTAAATAAACTTGTTAAACTAATAATTCGATAAGGATTTTAGCAGTTAATCTGTATCTAGAAGTGTTCTGATTTTCCGGATGGATTATCAGTGCTAAACAATTGGATTAAATAAAATAAAAGAACCGAAACCTGTATCAAACAGATTTCAGTCTCTCGTATATGCTCTAAAATCTATAGTAAATGTGATAGATAACGTGAAAAGGCATCCTCAAAGTCTCTAACATCGTAACCTTTACCTCGCGCTTCGTTACCGCGTAGGTCACGCGTCCTCATATCTTTAGATGAAATTTTGAATCCACTCAATCGTTTAGCTATTTGCCGTAGGGTGATAGGTTTACCATGATTTAAAGTCGACCAGATCATCTCTGGGTCTCTACATAATCCTGCCAGCAAATTCTTACTCAAAAGTCTGTCTGTCCCATGTAGATTAAAAACGGTTTGAATATCAGCTAATAGCTGCTCATTTAAACTTGGTTCTTCACTTTCTAAACCCGATATTTCAATACAAGCTTTATAAGCCTGCTCTAGCCAGTCATCACCAAGTACTAGTGCAATTTTTAGAAGTATTTCCCAGTTATCTTGTGCACGATCATTGATATGAGGAGGTAACACTGGCTTTGCTGCTTTTACCGCTAACATATTATCATCAGACCATCTTGCAAGCTGAGACTGGATAGTTTTAGTGACGTCTATAGGTAATTCACGAAGCCGTTTTTTTGACTCATTTTTCATTTTACGACGCAGAGTTAGAGATATTGATCGATCTATTAATGTGCCAGGGATTTTGCCAATACCTGAGATTGCTTTAGCACCATATGCATTAAACGCTACTGGCTTATTATCATCTCCAACACAGCGTAAAACCTTAGAATGCTCAAGACTGTGCCCTGCATTTAGTATGCCCCGCATTTCTTTATCATCATTAATGAAAGTATCAACTTCATCAATAAATAACGTTGGTGTATAAGCTTCAATGCAACGATACAAAGCTGATTTTGTGATATTAGATGTTGACAGCGACTTTTTGCTCAAAAGGCTCATTAATGTTAATAGCGTACTTTTACCGCAGCGTTTTTCTGGAGCATTGATCCAAGCTATCGGCAACACATCACTTGCTGGTACGAGCCATGTCATTAATATCCATAACGTAGCAGAAACTTTAACTGCATCAGTGCAAGCGATGTGATCCTCTAGTATCTGATATATTAGACTAACTATTAAAGCAATATCTAATACTGGTTCTGAGCTTGGCTTAGTATCAACGACTAAACTTTGAGTGTTTTCATCTAGCTCATTTTTTACATTCTTGACCAATTTATCAAATGCGTTTAATGTTACATTTAAAAACTTAGCAGTATCAATTCGTGCTAGCTGATAATCTAGCTCTGGTAATTTAGCTATATTGTTAATAATAGCTTTTGCTTCCTCTGAGCTAATTTTCGGCACATTTTGTGATAAAATATCTAATGATGGCTGGTCAATGTCATCTTTAGTACTCTTCGAAGGCTGAGCATCTGGCAGGATGCTCAGCTTTTTTATTGGGTCAACTGATTGCTCATCAATTGCCTCAGGAGGTGTAACCTTGTTGTTTTTACTCATGACTATGCCTCCTTATCATTAGAAAACGTAGAATGGCTCTCAATCCATTCTAGAACCTCAGAGTTTCGCCAGGCCACTACGGTTGGAGACAGTCTTATGCTGGCAGGAAACCTACCATCACGACTCCACTGGTGTAAAGTCGTTCTCGAAAATGGTAAAAAAGGAAGGATAGTTTTTGCTCGTGACATGCCCTGGATCGGTAGCGTACTAATTGACTCATTTTTTAGTGACGCGTTACAGTCATTATCGTTATATTGATCGGTCATTTTATTTCTCCATGTGTACTGCAGCGACATGCTGCGGTACGTATGGAATATAGTAAAATAAGATAAGAATGTCATCGCAATTTGCGATCACTAAATCGCAAGTTGCTAATGTTAGCGTTTATAACGCTCATTTGCATCAGCAAAAATGTCTTCAATATTTCTTTGACCAAGTTTCGGAATATTTTCATCTACAATATGTTGAATTAAACCAGATTGAGTTGGCTTACCTGTGCTTTTAGGGCTTTCACTTTTAAAATGATATGCAGAGATATCAGGATTTAGTAACAAATCTTTAAGAACTAATATTAATGAGTAGGCACTATCTTTGACATCATTTTTTGTCTGTTGAGACTGAGATTTATCAAGTTTTTTTCTAAGTATTTCTATTTCTTTGTTTTTTTGACTAATTATTCTGTTTGTATCAGATAAACTATTTCTCAATTTTGGAAGTTCATGACTACTTTCAATAACTGTTATAATGTACTGTAAGTCATTTTTTAAGAATATAAGTTCATAATCATCTTTATTAATAGGCGATAAGGTATAACCTAAAATATTTTTGATTTCATCATTATTGAGATCTTTATCACCAAAATCAGCCTCAATTTTTTCAGGTATAAACATTTTGGGTCCTAGACTGACCTCTAAATTGCCTCCTAGATATGTGACACTTAAAGGTAGCAATCTGAAGACCCCTTCAACTAGTATAGATACTCCGAGATTCTTTGTAGCTCGCTTAGCATTTAAACTGAATAAAAGTTTTTCAATAAAGCGCTTTGTGTTTCTCAGACTTGTACTTGAATCATAGTCATGAGGGTGGATTGTTTCTCCAATTTCCAGGTTGCACATTTGAGTGCTGATAGTGTGATATAAGCTATCTGTGATTTCTTTTATACTTTTTTCTGGAACATCTTCTGCCTCTGTTACAATATCGACTGGACCGCTATAGCTTATATATGGTGTTAGACGATCAGTGTGGATCAAACGTACAATACTTTCGTCTTTACTATATGAGCGGTCTTCTGTTTTGAGAAGTAATTCCCTTACTTCGTCTAAAGTATAAAATAACTCTTTATTATAATTCATATTTTTACCTGTATTTGTCATTTTAAAGACCTGAGGTTTTGTTGGGCATACAAACATTACACCCCTTATTTTAAAGAGCTTACATAATCCGCCCATTCATCCATCATCTTTTGACGGTAATCTAAATGCTGAGCGCCGTTATAGGCTTTACTAATTTTATTTTCTTGCTCATGGGCAAGTTGTAACTCAATGGCTTCATGCATAAAGCCTTGTTCATGAAGTATAGTGCTCGCCAGTCCTCGGAATCCATGTCCCGTCATTTTATATTTATAGCCCATTTGATATAAAGCGTTAATAAAAGCATTTTGGCTGTAAGGTTTGCGAGTTGAAGGGTTGTAGAATACATACTGCTCTGAAAAATTCAGCTCTTTAATTTGTTTTAATATATCTATGACCTGTGGTGCAAGAGGCACAATGTGAGGTCTATCCATCTTCATTTTGTCTGCAGGTATACGCCAAATTTTATCGTTCCAAGCTATCTCTGACCATTCCATGAACCTAAGCTCATTGGTACGTACGAATGTGTAGCATAGAAACCATAAGCCTAATTTGACTGTGATATGCCCAGTGTAGTCATTGATATCTTGTAAGAGTTTTGGCAACTCTTTCGAAGTAATGCGACTATGATTTTTAGTTTTATGCGGTTTAATGGCCGCTGATAAATCTGCTGCTGGGTTTGAGGTAGCCACACCTATACGAATAGCATGCTTAAATATCTGTCCTACTTCTGCCATTATGCGGCGAGCCATTTCATTAGCGCCGCGTGCCTCGATACTTTTACCAATCGTCAAAATATCAGGCGATGTAATGTCGTCGATTAGTTTATGACCGATAACTGGTTTAACGTCACGTGTGTAAGCTGAATAGTTGCGACTAAATGTACTTGGCGCTAAAAAGGTTTTACGGTCTGCATACCAAGTCTGTGCAATACTATCAAAAAGCCTCGAGCCATCTTGCTCAGCGCGCTTTTCTTTTTTCTTGTCTTTTGGGTTAATACCTTCACTAATAAGCTGCTTTATTTCTAGGTTACGCTGTCGTGCTTGTTGTAATGTGATTATTGGGTATTTACCTAAAGTGAGTGACTGCTGTTTACCTTGCCAGCGATAAGCGCTGACCCAAACCTTATTACCTGTATGTCTTACCCACAGCTGTAGACCATCACCGTCACTGTGCTTATCAGGCCGGCTGGGGGTGCATTTTTCGCTTGGAGCTAATTTATTGATAATAGTATGAGTTAATGGCATGTTGGTATATCTCCGTGTTGGTATAATCTATACCAACAAATATACCAATATTCTATATAGTTCGCCATATACCTATATATTCCGAAACTTCTAAAATCCCCATAAAAAAAGGCTTGCCGCATCGCTGCGAACAAGCCTGATTTAAAATATGGTGGGCCCAGTAGGACTTGAACCTACGACCAAAGGATTATGAGTCCTCTGCTCTAACCAACTGAGCTATGGGCCCTAACGTTAGACGCACAATGATACCTGATTTTTTGAATTTTTCAAGTAAAAGATAGCAAGTAACCAATAAATTTTTAATCGGTTTAAAAGCGGATTAAAAGCCACTACCAGCCAAAGTCAGGCTACGCCCCCCATCGATTGTGATAATTTCACCTGTGACATAATGCGCCTGTACCAAGTACAGTACACTATGAGCAATCTCCTCAGGTTTGCCGATTCTTTGCATAGGGATTGAATCGATAATATGGGTTTGTTGTACTTCATCCATGGCTTGGTCGCCATTGGGTTCGGGTAAGATATTGACGCCAGGTGCAACACCATTGACGCGTATGTCTGGTGCCAGCTCTAACGCTAGCGACTGAACCATCATTCGATGCGCAGCCTTTGCCATGTTATAGACCGTATAATTGTTAAACGGTCTATCATGCGCGTGAATATCCAATAAGCTCACAATACAGCCTTGCTGACGTTTGAGATAGGGCAGTAGTGCTTGACTCAAAAATAGGGGTGCCTTGGCATTGGTTAAGAAAAGCTCATTCCATTGCTCATGATTGATGTAGCCAATTGGGCTTGGGTAGAACCGTGACGCATTATGTACCAGTACATCTAGCTGTCCAAAGGCTTCTATGATATTTTTAACAAAATCCTCTAACGCTGCTCCATGATTGACTACTGCCAAATCCGCAACAATAACCACTGCGCTATTAGCACGGCTTTTATTAAGTTGGTCAGCTAAGCTATTAGCTTCTTTTTCGCTACGATGACAATGAATAATGACACGGTAGCCTTGAGTGTGCGCTGCTCTGATAATTGCCGCACCGATGCGCTTAGCGCTACCGGTTACCAGCATCACCGGAGGTTGGATGTCAGTATTCTTTGATAGCAGAGTGTTAGGTTCTTGGTTCATAGTGACAATATTGACAATGTTTTTTAAAATGTTTTTTAATAGGTGTCATGCGCTTGTAAGTGTTCAATTCTGCTTTGACGTAAGGCTGCCCCGATAGCTGGCCCTTTAAGATCTGGTGCAATATCTGTCATGCCGATTGCATGAAAGCTATTTAGTGCTAGCATCATCTGACGGTGCTGTGTTGCCAGCTGTAAGACGTGACTGCAGACAAGGAGCTGTGACAGCTTATCTGGCTCTTTATGAGCACCACAAGCTTGTATAAGGTCAATCTTTTTGGCAGCGCTCAGACTGTTTATCATGCTCAGCGTTTCGGCTTGCTGAGCGAATAGGATAGCAAACTGCGTATGCGCTTTGGGGACTTTAGCTTTATTACCGATATCATTGATATCTCTTAGCGCTTTTGATTGGTCATGCGTATGTTCATTATTAAATAGTGACGGGGTCAGGCTGACCATTAACAGTGCCCAACGCTGTGGCAAGTTTAGGCGCATTTGGCCTGCAAAATATAATGCTGTCTGAACCGTCTCTCGTATATGAGTGTCCTCCCAAGCATCATGCAATGGGGCAAAGTACTCTGTAAGCGCACCAATCTCAAACAATTGCTGCCAGTATACTTGCGGTGATAGTTGCATCGTTGCACGGCTCGACTCTTGCCAGATACGCTCCGCACTCAAATGAGCAAGCTCTCCTGAGTTGACCAGTTGACGCATTAGGGTCAAGGTGTCTTCCGCAATGGTAAAACCCAAATCATAATAACGCCCGTAAAATCGAGCCGTCCTCAGCACTCGTAATGGGTCTTCGCTAAAAGCGTCAGATACATGACGTAGCGTTTTGTTCTCTAAATCTTGTAATCCTCCGTAATAGTCAATGACATCGCCACTGACAGGGGTATCATCGGTGAGACTCACAACCTCGATAGCCATTGCATTGATAGTCAAATCACGACGTTGTAAATCGTCCTCTAAGCTCACATCAGGGCTGGCATGTACGCTAAAGCCTTTATATCCTGAGCCTTGCTTGCGCTCCGTGCGCGCAAGGGCATATTCTTCATGAGTGGTGGGGTGCAAAAACACAGGAAAGTCCGCACCTACTTGTTGAAACCCTGCATCAAGCATCTCTGAGACAGTTGCACCAACGACGACGAAGTCTTTATCTTTGACAGGTTGTTGTAATAGTTGATCTCGAACCGCACCACCCACAAGATAAATTTGCATAAAAGCCTCTTCTTATTGAACCGATATCAGCGGCCCAATCGCAATAAATCAAAAAACCGCCCATGCGTGAAGTGCATTGACCGGTTTTAGTATAGCAGAAGGGCTCTGTCAATGGATGACAGAGCCCTTCTTAATATAGTCAATCCTCTATAAATTGGCTACGGTGTCAGCCTCGCTCAGTCTACTATTTGTAGTACTGTCACTCGGCTTCCTTGTATCCAAGTTATATTGAACCGACTATAGTGCATTCATACTGTGTATGGTGAATGACTATTTTTCGTTTTCTAGGTCTTGAGCTTCCGTGACCGTAAGCGCAGTCATATTAACGATACCGCGAGCAGTCGCTGATGGCGTCAAGATATGCACTGGCTTATTCGTACCTAACAAGATAGGTCCAATAGACGCACTGCTGGTTGCCGTTTTAAGTAAATTAAAGGCAATATTTGAGGCGTCAAGCGTTGGCAAGATCAGCAAGTTCGCAGCGCCTTTTAGTGGGCTTGATGGCATATCGTTTAGGCGGATATGTTCATTCAGTGCGGCATCTCCTTGCATCTCGCCTTCAAAATCAAAGTCGACATTCATGTCAGTTAGTAGCTCATGAACCTTGCGCATTTTGACCGCGCTGGCAAGATTTGAAGCGCCAAAGTTTGAATGAGAGACTAATGCAACACGTGGCGTGATACCAAAACGGCGGATTTGATCGGCAGCCAGAACGGTCATTTCAGCCAACTGTTCAGCGGTTGGATCTTCATGCACGTACGTATCAGCGATAAAGATGTTGCGATCTTGCATCAATACGGCATTCATCGAATAAAAATCATTGATGCCTTCTTTTTTGCCAATGACGCTTTCGACATACTTTAGGTGCATCTGGTAGTCACTAAAGGTACCACAAACCATACCGTCAGCATCACCGTTGTCAACCAATAAAGAACCAATCAACGTGGTTTTACGGCGAACATCACGACGAGCAAGCTCGATACTCACGCCGCGGCGCTTGTTTTTCTCGTAGTAGCCCTGCCAGTAGTCTTTGTAGCGAGGATCATCATCTTGGTTGACGATCGTGATGTTTTCGCCATCTTTTAGACGTAAGCCCAACTTATTGATGTGATCGTTGATGACTGCTGGACGACCAACCAAGATTGGCTGAGCCAAGCCTTCATCGACGACCACTTGTACGGCCAATAAGATATTATTGTCTTCGCCTTCACAGTATACGATACGCTTTGGCGCAGACTTAGCGCGTGCAAAGATAGGCTTCATAACAAACGCAGAGTTGTAGACAAACTCAGACAGACGCTGACGATATGCCTTCATGTCTTCGATTGGCAGTGTCGCTACGCCTGAGTCCATTGCCGCTTTGGCAACCGCAGAGGCAATCTCGATGATTAGGTTTGGCTCTAGTGGGCCAGGGATTAGGTAATCACGACCGAAGCTTTTCATCGTCTCGATGTTTCTGACGTTGGTCGTAGGGGTTGCTTCGACGTGTGCCATGGCAGCGATGGCTTTTACGCAAGCGACTTTCATCTCTTCGTTGACGGTTGTCGCACCAACGTCCAATGCACCGCGGAAGATGTATGGGAAGCATAGTGCGTTGTTTACTTGGTTTGGATAATCTGAGCGACCAGTTGCCATGATGACGTCTGGACGTACCGCATGTGCCAATTCTGGCATGATTTCAGGTGTTGGGTTGGCAAGTGCAAAGACAATAGGATCTTTTGCCATACGGCGAACCATATCTTCTGATAGTGTACCGGGCATTGATAGGCCTAGGAACATATCCACATCGTCCATCACTTCTTCGATAGAGGTAGCGGTTGTCTCACGAGCATAACGTTGTTTGGTTTCATCAAGGTTTTCACGACTAGTGCTGATAATGCCACGTGAATCTGAAACAATAATGTTGTTTTTATTAACACCAAGCGCGCAAATGATGTCTAGACAAGAGATGGCGGCTGCGCCCGCGCCTGAACAGACAACTTTAATTTCTTCGATTTTTTTGCCAGTAATCAACAAAGCGTTTAGCATCGCTGCGGCAACAATGATTGAGGTGCCATGTTGATCATCATGGAACACAGGAATGTTCATACGCTCACGTAATACGCGCTCAATTTTGAAACATTCTGGTGCTTTGATATCTTCTAAGTTGATACCACCAAAGGTAGGCTCAAGAGAAGCAACAGCTTCGNCATCTAGACAAGAGATGGCGGCTGCGCCCGCGCCTGAACAGACAACTTTAATTTCTTCGATTTTTTTGCCAGTAATCAACAAAGCGTTTAGCATCGCTGCGGCAACAATGATTGAGGTGCCATGTTGATCATCATGGAACACAGGAATGTTCATACGCTCACGTAATACGCGCTCAATTTTGAAACATTCTGGTGCTTTGATATCTTCTAAGTTGATACCACCAAAGGTAGGCTCAAGAGAAGCAACAGCTTCGATGAACTTATCTGGATCATCTTGATCAATTTCAATATCAAAAACGTCGATACCTGCGAACTTTTTGAATAGAACGCCTTTACCTTCCATCACTGGTTTTGATGCCAATGGACCGATATTACCCAGACCTAGTACGGCAGTACCGTTAGTGATGACACCAACTAAGTTGTTACGTGCCGTATATTTAGAAGCGAGCTTTGGGTCTTTTTGAATCTCAAGACACGGTACAGCCACACCTGGAGAGTAGGCGAGTGCCAGATCGCGTTGGTTAGCCAGCTGCTTAGTTGGAGTTACTGAGATTTTACCTGGGCGTGGAAATTCATGGTAATGTAAGGCAGCTTGTTCAAACTGCTCTTTTTCTGTACTGAGGTTATCCGTATTCGAAGTGGTATCGTCATTCATAATAATTGCCATGGTTGGAATAAATTGGAATAAATTAAATGGTGATAAAAAACGTCTAACCCTCAGAAATAATTGAATGATTATAATCATCAGCAAAGGGTTTTGAACGTTAAATGACTAACGACCATCGGAATCATGGTCGTTGATCAAAAATCAGGTCAGAAAAGCAATCTAGCAAAAATAGTCATTCTACCATTATTGGCAATTCGCTGCCTAGTCGACCGTATGGAAGCGTGCGAATAATATAATAAAATGATATTCGTTATTTATCTGGTTGATAATGCCAAAAAACACCGACCAATATCAACCTTAATTTGATAATACTTCAAAATATTACAGTATACATCCATATTAAGATGAGCAGCTAATAGGCATTTGCGGTACGTTTGGCGCCGGTGTACTCGTATCGAGATCAGTCGCGATATCTTGGACGTGATAAGGATTAGCTAGCAGGCGATAGACACGATCGACTTCTTCAAACTGACCTTGCTCTGCGGCAGTAATGGCACGCTGCGCCATACTATTACGCAAAACGTACACAGGGTTATTGGTCTGCATATCATTGATTGCTTGCTCAGTTGATGATTGCTCAACCTGTGCCAGATAACGTATAGACCAATCTTGCCACACTTGCTGTGCATCACTGCTTAATTCAGTAGTCATGGTAGTCAGTAATTTTTGCTCATATGGGTGATCGTTCGGCGCGACCAAACCGAGGAGCGCACGGAAACTATTGGTATAATCGAGCAAGTTGTCTTCTAACAACGTTAACCATTCAAAAGCCAAGCTCAGGCTGTCGCTTTGGTGTGGTAGTCCAAGCTTGCGGCATAGACCTTGCTGATAATGCTGCATAAAGGTTGCTTCGTAAGGTGCCAAGCACTCAGAGAGCGTCTCACGGCTAATACCTTGCAGGCGCATAAAATGCGGCAGCCAAACGTTCAGATTCCAATGACCGATAGCAGGCTGGTTTTGGTAGGCGTAGCGACCCGTATGGTCTGAGTGATTATTAATCCATGCAGGATTGAAGCGCTCCATAAAGCCAAACGGCCCAAAGTCCAAAGTACTGCCTGTGATAGATAAGTTATCTGTGTTCATCACACCGTGAGCAAAGCCAATCAGTTGCCAATCAGCAATCATCCGAGCAGTGCGCTCAACGACTGAAGTCAAAAAAGCTGCTATGGGCGCATCGCTATCGCGGCACTCTGGATAATAAGTATCAATCATATAGTCGGTAAACTCACCGAGTAAGTCAGGTGCAAAGCTGGCAATCCATTCAACATGACCAAGGCGAATATGGCTATCAGCGACACGCATCAATGCCGCACCCGCTTCGATACGCTCACGGCGCACTCTCGTATCAGAGACAACAAACCCCAAAGCATTAGAAGAGGAGATACCAAGCTGCGTCAATGCGTGACCGCATAAGTACTCTCGAATCGTACTACGTAAGACCGCACGTCCGTCACCCATGCGTGAGTAGGGCGTCAGGCCAGCCCCTTTGAGGTGCAAGTCTTGTAATTGTCCGTTGCTATCGAGCACTTGCGCCATCAGCAAACCGCGTCCGTCACCCAGTTGCCCAGCCCATTGTCCGAACTGATGACCTGCATATGCCATTGCCAATGGTTTAAAGTCAGATGGCACATATTGGCCACCCAATATCTCAACCCAATTGGTCATCAGATCTTCATTGTCTGCCCAACCTAATTGCTGTGCGACTTGGGTATTGAAGTGTCCAGCACGTGGAGTGTCCAGTGGCGTGGGCGGCTGCTCATGATAAAGGCGCGTGTCGAGATTGACATAAGTATTTTGATAACGCATACAGGCCGTTTCCATTAAAATATAAAAGTGAGAATGTCACTATAACATAGCACTCATATGGCATCGTTGCACTCTGTCCATCTCTTGTAATATCCAGCCAAAAAATAAAACTAGCTACTTTGGGTGAGCTGAGTTTAGTGGATTATAGTCGAACCACTATTAAAGTGTTACAGCGTTAGACTCGTTTAGCCTACTACTGTAGTACTTGCACTCGTCTGCCTTGTACCACTTTTAGTATTGATTGACTATAGTTGGTTACTGTCTCTAGGTTGGAGGTTGCAACGATTGAGCCTATATATTTCATCATTTACTACGAGGATAAGATTATTAAAAGTAGAGGTAGTGACATAAACCATAAATTATAAATTATAAACAAAAAAATCCCCCTATCTAGGGCAGATAGAGGGAAGGAGAAACCTGACAATTACGATAGCTTATAAAAACCAGTTAGGCGGCTTTTTTGCTGATACTAATAGAGCGAAAAGCATTTTTCAAGTTATTGTTATGCTCAAGAATTTTTTGCTCAATCTTAGCATAATCATGCTTCAATTTATCATCAGCCTCGTGCAAGCGATCAGCGAACTCTGTCTTTTTAAGTTCAATTGTTTTTGCTTTTAGCGCTTGCCACTCTTCAACTGTCTGCGTAAAGGCATCATATTCAAACTTAATGCGATCTTGGAAGCTCTTCATCGCATGAGTTAAGTCAATACCGCCACCAGTCGCGGTATCGATTTTCTGCTGAGCTGCTTTAAATTGCATTTGAACTTCGGCATGCTTGATGGTCGTATCATCGACCGTGCGCAGATCAGAGGTCAACCCAAGTTTTGATAAGCCAGCAATCAACCATTTGGTTGGATCATACTGCCACCATTTTACGCCATTACGATAGTCGTACTGGAAGAAGTGATGGTAGTTGTGATAACCCTCACCCCATGTAAATATCGCTAAAATGAAGTTATCACGAGCAGTATTGGTATCGGTATAAGGACGGCTACCAAACATATGACACAATGAGTTAATGAAGAAAGTAAAGTGATGCGTCAATACCAAGCGCAGCAAACCTGCCAACACAAGCGTGCCCCAAACATCACCCAACAACCAACCAACAGCCGCGACCAAACCAACGTTGGTGGCTAGTACCCATAGGCCATAATATTTATGCTGTATCTGTAGGACTTTGTCTTTGGTCAAGTCAGGAATGTTTTTGTAGTCAAAGTTGCCGCTAGGATAGTTACGTAGCATCCAGCCGATATGGCTGAACCAGAACCCACGTTTTGCTGAGTACGGATCGTCCATTACATCATCGACATGACGATGATGAACACGGTGACCTGAAACCCAGTCAAATGCAGACCCTTGTACCGCTAGGGTAGCTCCTAGCAATAAAAAGTTTTTGACGATTGGATGCGCTTTGTAAGCACGGTGTGCCAACAGGCGATGATAACCAGCGGTGATACTAATGCCAGTCCATACCATAAAGGCACCAAATACACCCCAGACAGGAGCGCTTACATCATGAGTAAACAAATACCATGGTGTAATGATAGCAGCAGCAATCGGCGTCGTTACCAAAAAAGTCGCTGGAATCCAGTTGATTGGCGCTTTTGTAAATTCAAACTCACGCATATCAATGCTTTGCTCTTTTGTCAGAACATCCGTTTGCTCAGAAGCGTTAGCGTAGTTGCGTTTTGCCGTAGGCTGCTCGTCAAGAGCCATTTGCGCTTTCTTTTCATCAAAACGAGTCTTGAAACGCGTGACTTGAGTGCTGGCGTTCTTTACAAAGGTATCGCCAGATTTGATAGCGAAACGTAAGCCTTTAAGCGGTAAGCCAAGTGCTTTTTTTGCAATCATATAATATCCCTAACGGTATTAATTTAAGTCCCCATAGTACCTGAAAAATCATATAAAGTGAACACTTATACACTATAAAAATATTGCTAAATAACAATAACTTGTATGAATTATAGACTGTATGAGTCAAAAATGCCGATAACTTGTCAGGCATTAAGGGGAAGTGTAAGTAACGCTATAGATATGTAGGGACTGTAAGGGTGAAAAAAGAGATTTATCTAAAAGTGAAAAAATATAGATAGACAGTTCAAGGTAATAATAAATGACGTGGAAAGTCAGTAATAATCACGTCGGTATTCCAGCTTATAAGCTGTTCAATCGTATGGACATCATTGACCGTCCAAGCGCTTACAGGCAACCCATAACGGTGACTGTGTTTGATAACGTCTTGGGTCAAAAGCGGATAATGAATACCTAACTGAATACAACCAAGCTGCAAAGCGGTGTTTGTCGCTTTTGCCAAGGCAGTTGGCGTGCGAATCAATAATCCTCGCGGTATGCGAGATAATAGTTTGTGGCGTTGCAACCGATTATGCAGCTCCACATCAAAGCTGGTCAGCACCACTGGTAAGCTGGCAAGCGGTGTATCGATAAGCTCTTGCGCCAGTGCATTGATCAATACTGCATAATTGGTTCGATTGTGTGTTTTAATCTCAAGCTCAATCACCCTAAATCCTCTCAGTACAGGCGCTATATTGGCTAAAGTCATGATTGGCTGCCCGAATTGTAAGCGGCACTGAATCTCTGTGAGCCCGAGCTGATCAATACGCGACTGTTGACCGCACATACGCTCCAAATCATCGTCATGGAACACAATCAAGTGACCATCGGCATTCAGTTGAATATCAAATTCAACCCCTGCCAAGCCTTGTGAGGTTAGATTTTGAGAATACTTAAAACCTGAAAAGGTATTCTCTAAACTCTCTCCGCGAGCGCCACGATGACCTAATAAACGCGTGTTTTTGAAATTTACCATATCACATGACTACTGACTGATTTTACGACTCATCATATATTGTCATGACATCAACGTCTAATAGAATTTATGGCGTGAACCAATATACTTTGCGTCTGATGTTTCTCTAGTATTTGTTATGTTTTTGCAACCAAACGCAGGTTTTACCCATAATGAGGGGCGCTATTTGTATATCCATGGGCTACACTAATGACCATTTCAACCAAACACCGTATAATGATGTGGTTTTCAAATCTATCACAGACCGTTAATGACACCATTGTTTTATAAGTCTGCCATGCAGTTTGAGTGTTAAATACTGTCTATCAGTGGCGGTAAGAACCAGTAAATTGGGAGTGAAGTAAATATGAGCGTAGCAAATATAAGTTTGAGCAAGTGGCATAAAGTGGCTGGAATCGGAATAGTATGTGGTTTGGCGCTTGCAGGCTGTGATCGCTCAGAGAAAGAAGATACTGCCGATACGGCAGAGATGACGGAACAAGAGCCAGTAGCGACCGAAAGTGCCGTCGCTCCTGCTATCAATTGTGATGACCCGATGGTACAAGACCGTCTCAAATCTGCTTTAAAAAATACACTCAACCAACAGGCACAAGCGTTGGCTGCTAATTATGCCAATGATGCCGAGATTAGTCTAGAAAGCGGCGTTGTCACTGAAAAAATCAATGGCGTGGTTATCGATGTACAAAACGCTGCCATACTACAAAAAGCCAATGACAATGGTATGACAACGTGCCAAGCAAGTGTCAGCATGACATTGCCAAGTGAAGACTTGTATCAAGCCAGTCAAGTGCAAGCGGCTAACAATCAGCCAAGCCTGCAATCTCGTTTGGCGCAAGACAATATCCGTATCAATAACAACATGCTCGTTGATGACGCCTTTACTTACGTTGTCGGTACTCAAGGCGGGCAAGTGCGCACGCGTATTGCTGGACAGCCAGCGTTGATTACTGTGGTTTCAGATGTGATGGCAGGCTCTGTGTTGAAATCTGCGATGGATGAGGAGCGTGCTGAGCGCCGTGCAGCAGCCCAAAGCAGAAACAATAATACTCAAGCAGCACCCGCTCGTCAGCAGCCTAGAACCATCACGCCAGTTGAGCCAATTCGTCCTACTGAACCTGCGACGCCGCCAACCATCAATAAACCGACCAGCAACCAAAACAGCTCGACAGAAAACAATCAAGCAGCGGCTACTACTGAGACCAAAAAACCAGTAACGCCAGCGACGCCAAAATCAGTGCCGAAAGATGAAACCATCGATATGGTCATCATTGAAGATGATAGCGCCACTTACTAATTTGCAATTTTATGAGTAGTTAGCAACTGGTAGTCGATAGATATTGCTAAGTAATAAAAACCCCGTAACATGAGTGCTGCGGGTTTTTTTATAATCGAAAAATCAACCTATAGTTAAGTCTAAATAAAAACGATACAGGATAATAAATTCATTTGATTAAACGCTATTTTTCTTGCTTACTGTGACTACGTCTCCAGAGGCTGCGAAAAATAGCGTTTAATCTTATTGTATCGATTTTATAGTGAACCGACTATAGTTCAGAGAATGCTAGCAAGATTAGGTTTAATTCACTAGCGATTGTCAGCGAAGTTTTGCAAGACTTGACTGTCCCATAGTACTTCAGAGACTTGTTCGGGATCTGTACAAAAGCGCGCAGCGACAAACAACCAATCAGATAAACGATTGATAAAGCTGATGGCAGTGCGGCGTATGGCTGCTGGGCGCTGCTCCTGCAATAACACAGCTTGGCGCTCAGCTCGGCGACACACACTACGTGCGACATGCAACTGGCTCACCAGTACAGAGCCTGTGGGTAAAATAAAGTCTTTTAGTGGTGGCAGCGTGGTATTCATCATATCGATTTGTTGCTCTAGCCACTCGATATGGGTGGCATTGACGCCCTCATATTCTGGCATGGCAAGCTCACCGCCGATATTGAACAATAGATGCTGAATAATAACTAAGGCTTGAGAAAAATCCTTACTAATCGATTGGCCTTTGTTTCTTTGTAGTTGAGCACGCACCAGTCCGATATGTGAGTTGAGCTCGTCGATATCACCCATGACACCGAACAGATTGTCAGCTTTACTGAGTCGACTGCCATCAGCCATACCCGTGCTGCCATCATCTCCAGTACGCGTGTATATTTTGCTTAATCGATTGCCCATCTTTATATCCTTAACGGTTTTTATGATTGAATGGTGGTAGTTGCCTGCTCATTGTAGTATTTTACGCCTGTTTTCGCTAAGATAATGGGTTACGTTAAAATTATAATCATATCATCGGTACGGCTTGCTTACTTGCTGCGGCTGATATTTTCAATTTATTTATTTTATTTATGCTAAAAGGCTCTTTTATTATGACCACACCACTTGCAGATGCGATGTCTCAACTTGCTATTTATGACTCACTGACTGGCGGCAAGCGTCCGTTTGAACCGCTCAAAGCAGGGAAGGTGGGTATGTATGTGTGTGGTATGACCGTCTATGACTATTGTCATATCGGGCACGCTCGAATGATGATTGGATTTGATATGGTGGTACGTTGGCTCACCCAATTGGGTTATGACGTCAATTACGTGCGTAATATCACTGATATCGATGACAAAATCATTGCGCGCGCCGCTGAAAATGGCGAAGAGATTGGGGCGTTGACCCAGCGCTTTATTACAGCGATGCACGAGGATTTTGCAGCCCTTGGCTGCTTGGCACCTGATGCTGAGCCGCGCGCGACTGATCATATCGATGATATGCAGCAAATGATTGAGACGCTGGTCACAGGTGACTATGCGTATGCAGGCGACAATGGCGATGTCTACTATGCTGTTGATAGTTTTGCGAATTATGGCAAATTGTCTAAGCGCAATCTTGATGAGATGCAGGCAGGTTCACGTGTCGATGTCGAAAACGATAAGCGCAACCCATTTGACTTTGTGCTTTGGAAAGCGGCGAAACCTGATGAGCCGCAATGGGCGTCACCTTGGGGGCAGGGGCGTCCGGGTTGGCATATTGAATGCTCGGCCATGTCGACCAAGTGCTTGGGCAATACCTTTGATATTCATGGCGGCGGTCACGACTTGCAGTTCCCGCATCATGAGAATGAAATTGCCCAGTCTGAGGCAGCGACGGGTTGCGAGTACGCGCGTAACTGGATGCACGTCGGGTTTATCAATGTTGACGGCGAAAAAATGTCCAAGTCGTTGGCTAATTTCTCAACCATTCGCGATGTTATAGCAAAATACTTGCCTGAAACGGTGCGTTTTTTCTTATTATCTAGCCATTATCGTAGCCAAGTTAATTTCTCTGATAGCGCATTAGATGAAGCCCATAATAGCCTAAGCAGACTGTATAATGCGTTAAAACTGGCTGAACAGCAAAAAGGGCAAACAATCGTAATCGATGACAACTTGACGAGCGAAGCTTATCGTACGGCTGCTGGACAAGATTTTATTAAAGCCATGAATGATGACTTCAATAGCTCAACAGCGATTAGTGTTTTATTTGGTCTGGCACGCGACATCAATAAAGCCATCAAAGCTGAAGAAGTCGAGACAGCATGGCAGTTGGCACAGCAATTAAAAGCACTGGCACAGGTGTTGAATATCTTACAACAACCTGTGCAGCAGTTTTTGCAAGCGGTGATTGGTGATAAAGCAGAAGATGGTTTGACTGATGCGGCTATTGACGGATTGATCGTCGAGCGTGCCGATGCCAAAACCAACAAAAACTTTGCGCGTGCTGATGAAATACGCGAGCGGCTAAAAGAGGCTGGTATTGAGCTTGAAGACAGCCGCGCTGGTACAACATGGCGCCGCGCATAGATATATAGACGCTGTGCATCAGATTACATACGCATGCTAATAAATTAAGTCAGCTCACGCTGGCTTTTTTTTGCAGAGTGCATTAGGTTAAAGCATACCGAATGCACTTTTTATATCCATTCCTTTTATATCCGTTCCTTTTGTAGACCAGTGGCTTTGAAAATATGAATACTCTTAAAAATAGTAATGCTGATGATCGTGGCATAGCAATGGATATTGACGGTGGTCACCGCCGCGATGTAGAGCGTAATAATATCCGCTACAATGCACTGCAGGTAGTTTTAGGGTTTCTTATTATAGCCATCAGCGCTATCTATATACCTGCCAGTGCAGCAAATGAGGAAGGCCGCTCACAAGTCGCTAGCAAACCTGACAATTTGGCTGAGTACGCTGTCCAACAAATAAATACAATCAAAGACGAAAATATTAGCGTCTCTGGTATTACCGAAGAGATATTTGATCCCACTGAGCGTAGCGCAGTACAGCAAGCAGGGACGTTGCAAGGTGATGTGGGACTGACAGGGGAGTATAGCGAGAATTACTACTTACTCAACAAGCTCAATGTCGGGTTACCACCATTAGCTGAGCCACCAAATTTGGCGACGCCGCTTGCGACTTTGGGGTTTTTTCAATCTGCGGTGATGAAGCAGCAGTATGATTTGGCCGCTTATGCACTCAATATGAATCTGATTGATGAGAAAAACCAGCGTACCCGTTCGCTTGATTTGACCAAGCAGCTTGATTTTTTACTATCTGAAAAAGAGCTATACGTATTTGATGATATGCCCGATCGTCCTGATGGTCTGATTGAACCACCATTGGGTAACGATAGTAGTGTCATGGGTATCCCTAGACGCTCTATCCAGCTGGGTTATATCGAGTACCGAGAACGTCGTGTTCCTGTTTACTTGGAGCGGGTAAGGGTAGGTGATCAGGCGCCAGTTTGGATGTTCTCTGCGCAGACAGTGGGTAATATTGAAAATCTTTATAAACAATATCATCCATCGGAGTTTGAGCGTTATCTACCTACTTGGTTAAAATTCCAGTTTTTTGGTATTGCCTTATGGGAGTTTTCAGCGCTCATCCTGTTTTTCTTATTTACCATGGGCGTAGGTTGGATACTAAGTAAAAGCACGGAAAAACTCATCAGCCGTTATGTTGATAATGAAAAATACAACATCTCTGCTGGCAGTGCCAATGGCGTGGCAGATTTGGCCAATAAGCTAACCGTGCCTTTGACCTTTACCATCAGTTTTTCGCTCGTTTTTACCTTAGTTTCTGGTGGTTTTCCTTATCTAGATGCAGTGGCTTCATCAACCCGTCCGCTGATTTGGACGGGGTTGGTATTTAGTGCGATGTGGCTAGGCATTCGTACTATTAATTTTTTTGCCAATCGTTACCAAGACATGCAGATTGAAAACCTAGGAGAAGAGCATTTTGATAAAGTGCGCCGTCGTCGCACTTATGTGTCGATATTCCGCCGCGTTTTCATTTTTGTCATGATATTGGGTAGTATCTGGATAGGACTGAGTGAGTTTGCCAACATGGAAGGTCTTGGCAAAACCTTACTGACTTCAGCTGGTATTGCTGGCGTGGTTATTGGTATCGCCGCTCAGCCTATATTGGGTAACATCATTGCTGGGGTGCAGGTGGCAGTGACGCAGCCTGTACGGATTGGCGATAGCGTGATAATGGATGGTAATTTCAGCACTGTGGAAGACTTGCGTTACACTTATGCGGTACTCAAAACATGGGATGAGCGTCGATTAATTGTGCCGATGCGCCAGTTGATCACTGAAAGGGTAGAGAACTGGTCACATACAGAAGTGCATCAAACCTGTCCTGTGTTTTTATACATTGATTATGGTGCAGATATAGAGGCCATTCGCCAGCAGTTTGTCTCAGTAACTAAAGATAATGAGCTTTGGGACAATGAAACTGAGCCCGAAATATTTGTTGTTAAAGTGACAGAAAACACCATTCAGCTGCGCGGTGCTGTTTCAGCAGTAGGTCCCATAGAAGCATGGACGCTTGCTTGCGAAGTGCGTGAGCAGATGCTTGGCTACTTGCATCAGCAGCAAAACAAGTATTTGCCGACAGAGCGTTTTACGTTAACAGAAAGTCTGTAACGTTCAAGGAGAGCTATTCGCTATAAAAAAGCGCCATTAAACATATAGTGCATGATTATCATCGACAAAGACGTATTTGTGTAAAATAATCTGATAAATATAGTATGTCAGAGAGGTGCTTATTTGTTATAATGTGGCGTTATTTTTATAGGATAACTGAGTGGTTAGCCATGAGTCAGCACTGTGTATGCAGTTGCAATGATTGATATGCCTAACTCTGAGCTCCTACCCATCAAAATAACCACCACTAGGGGTCTGTATGTTGCGAATTGTCGATGAAGCCTTAACCTTTGATGACGTTTTATTATTGCCAGCCTATTCTGAAGTTCTGCCAAAAACTGCCGATCTGTCTACCCGTTTGACCAAAAACATCACACTAAACCTTCCGCTGATCTCTGCGGCTATGGATACCGTCACTGAGTCTGAGATGGCCATTACCATGGCACAGCTTGGTGGTATGGGTATCTTGCACAAGAGCATGGACATCGAAAAGCAGGCCACACAAGTACGCCGCGTCAAAAAGTTTGAAGCGGGTACGGTTGTTGACCCAATCACCGTACATCCAGAGATGACGATTGGTGAATTGCTACGCTTGACGCAAGACAATAATATCTCAGGCGTACCTGTGGTCGAAAAGGGTACAGACAACGTAGTAGGTATCGTGACTCACAGAGATTGGCGTTTTGAGACCAACTTGTCATTGCCAGTTAGTCAGATCATGACACCAAAAGAGCAGTTGGTCACCGTACATGAAGGTGAGAGCAACGAGAATATCAAAAAATTGCTACATGAGCATCGCATCGAAAAAGTCATCGTTATCGACGACAACTTCCGCTTACGTGGTTTAATTACGGTCAATGATTTTGCCAAAGCCGAAAACAATCCAAATGCGTGTAAAGACGAGAAAGGTCGTCTGCGTGTTGGTGCAGCGGTTGGTACAGGTGCAGACACGCAAGCACGCGTCGAAGCATTAATCGCTGCTGATGTTGATGTGATCGTAGTGGATACGGCGCATGGTCACTCAAAAGGCGTAATTGAAAAAGTCTCTTGGATCAAGAAAAACTATCCGCATGTTCAAGTTATCGGTGGCAACATCGCAACAGGCGAAGCGGCACTTGCACTACGTGATGCTGGCGCTGATGCGGTAAAAGTCGGTATCGGCCCTGGGTCTATCTGTACCACGCGTATCATTGCCGGTATCGGTGTACCACAAATATCAGCTATTGATAATGTTGCTAGCGCATTAAAAGACAGCATCCCATTAATCGCTGATGGCGGTATCCGCTATTCAGGTGATATGGCAAAAGCGATTGCGGCTGGTGCATCGTGCATTATGGTAGGCTCACTAATGGCTGGTACGGAAGAGGCACCAGGTGAAGTTGAGCTGTTCCAAGGCCGTTATTACAAAGCTTACCGCGGTATGGGTAGTCTGGGTGCAATGTCTGGATCAAACGGCTCATCGGATCGTTATTTCCAAGATGCCAAAGATGGCGTAGAGAAGCTCGTACCAGAAGGTATTGAAGGCCGCGTTCCTTATAAAGGACCTGTCGCTGGTATTGTCAACCAATTGGTTGGTGGCTTACGCTCATCAATGGGCTATACAGGCTCTGCGACTATCGAAGATATGCGCACCAACCCACAGTTTATCAAAGTCACATCAGCAGGCATGAAAGAGTCGCATGTTCATGATGTACAGATCACGAAAGAAGCGCCGAACTACCGTGTAAACTAATCGGTATTTTATAGCTCTGCACTGTTTGAGAACTGGCCCAGTTGCAGAGCTGTAGTGACGTTAAGATACAAACAGCCAACAATGCTTTGTTATTGTTGGCTGTTTTTTTTGTAGAATATAAAAGCATATTATTACAATAGCAGTATTGCCTGCGTATACGCTTGGCCTTTTATTTTTAGACTTGAGGAATATAAATAATGAGTTACTTTGGCACTGATGGTATCCGTGGAAAATTTGGTGAATTGCCTATTACCCCTGACTTTATTTTAAAACTGGGTTATGCGACTGGACAGGTGCTCATAGAAGCCAACGAAAATTCTACGCGCAAACCAAGTGTGGTCATCGGCAAAGATACTCGTCTCTCAGGTTATGTCATTGAAGCTGCTCTGCAAGCAGGTTTTAACGGGGCTGGCGTCGATGTTTATATGCTTGGTCCATTACCGACGCCAGCGATTGCACATTTGACTCGCAGTTTTAATGCCGATGCAGGTGTGGTTATCTCAGCGTCACATAATCCTTATTATGATAACGGTATCAAGTTCTTCTCAGGTAGTGGCAAAAAAATCAGTGATGAGATGCAGAATGCCATCAACGAAAAACTAGCAGCGATTATAAATGACACGGATAGTAAAGAAGCAGCGATGCCGATTCTTGATCCAGCAAATTTGGGCAAAAACCGCCGAATTGACGATGCAAAAGGTCGATACATTGAATTTTGCAAAGGCAGCTTCCCATATCAGTATGATCTTAGCCATCTGACCGTCGTGGTTGATTGTGCCAATGGTGCAGGCTATAGCGTCGCACCTAGAGTCATGCGGGAGCTTGGTGCTAATGTTATCGCTATCAATAACACTCCAGACGGCATCAATATCAATGCTGAGTGTGGCTCTACCCATCCTGAAGGTCTGCAAAAAGCGGTGCTTGAGCATGAAGCAGATGTTGGTATCGCATTAGATGGTGACGGCGATCGCATTGTGATGGTTGATGAGACAGGTAAGCTGGTTGATGGTGACGGTATCTTATATGTGCTCGCGACCCAAGGACTCACCAAAGCGCAAGGCGTCGTTGGTACGCTTATGAGTAATATGGGATTAGAGTTAGCACTAAAGGCGGCTGACATTGATTTTACTCGTGCAAAAGTAGGCGACCGCTATGTCATGCAAGACTTGGAGGCCAATGGTTGGATACTAGGCGGTGAGCCATCTGGACATATTCTGTGCCTGGACAAAAGCCGTACAGGCGATGCGATCATAGCAGGGTTGCAAGTATTGGCTGTGATGCAAGCGCAAGGACGTGCACTGAGTGAGCTGGTCGAAGGGTTTGACGTACTACCACAGAAGCTGGTCAATGTACGCTTGTCTCAGATGCAAGACCCATACAAGCATGAAGAACTGGTCGCCGCTTTTGACAAAGCACAGACGACTTTAGAAGGTCGTGGTCGTCTTCTTATTCGCCAATCAGGTACAGAGCCTATGATTCGAGTCATGGTTGAGTCTGATGATGAGATAGAGTGTGATGTGATGGCAAATGATTTGGCTGATCATATCAAGTCGGTATTAGGCTAATAGTATTCAAAGCTTAATATTCAAAGCTTAGCACTCAAGATTACAATGTTGAGATGTCATAATTTTATAATAAGGAATGACCATGAGCATGGACTTTACCGACCAGCGCCTTTCATATGAAAAAGGCGCGCTTGATCAACAGTCAGTACCAGCGTCACCATTTGAGCTATTTAAGGTTTGGATGGATGAGGCAATAGCGCAAAAAGTGCAAGAACCTTATGCTATGAGTTTGGCAACTTGCGGTGCAGACAATAAGCCTAGCGTCCGTATCGTGTTACTGCGTGAAATTACGGATACAGGTATTATTTTTTATACCAATTATGACAGCGCGAAAGGACAGGACGTTGCAGCAAACCCCAATGCTGAAGCGCTGTTTTTTTGGCATGAGCTGGAGCGCCAAATTCGTATTAGTGGTCGTATTGCTAAAATTGACGCTGAAAAATCTGCTGCCTATTTTCAAAAACGTCCACATGATAGCCAAATAGGTGCTTGGGTCAGTCAACCGCAAAGTGGTGAAGTCACCAATCGTGAGGTGATGGAGCAAACGTTCGAGCAACTTCAGGCCAAATATCCAGAAAACACCACAGTGCCAACGCCAGCGTTTTGGGGTGGGTATGAGATTATGGTTGAAAAAATCGAGTTCTGGCAAGGTCGCGCCAACCGTATGCATGACCGCATCGTATATACGCAAGATGGTGATAGCCAAAGCGCTGAAAGCTGGACGACCAAGCGTCTACTACCATAGTGTTTGGCTGATTTTGAAATCCTAGCTCATTTAAAAGTATAAAAAAGCCACTCTATATCCAGTCTCTCGGGTATTTAGAGTGGCTTTTTTATATCAGTTATTTGCTTTATTTGGCTTTATTTGTCATTGGTATCGACATCCACAGAGACGGACATACCAGGACGCAAGCGTGCAAGCTCAGGTTGGTTCGGATCCAAGTCGATACGTACTGGGATGCGCTGCGCAATTTTTATATAGTTACCTGTCGCAGGATTGGCGGCACCTGCACTAAACTCACTGCCAGTGGCTGGTGAGATGTTGCTCACATGACCTGTGAATTTGGCACCGCCAAGCGCATCCACATGAATAGTAGCTGGTTCGCCGATTGCCATACTAGCTATTTGGGTTTCCTTAAAGTTTGCGATAATCCAAATGCCTTTTGGCACGATATACATGAGCTGGGTGCCCGCGCTAACGTACTGGCCTTCTTTGACACTGACTTGGCTCAGCTGACCGGACTCAGGTGCTGTGATGATCGTATTATCGAGATTGATTTGTGCTTGCTTCACACCTGCCTCAGCACTTTTGATATTTGCGTCCAGCGAGGGTTGGGTGCCACTGGTTTTGGCGCGGTTTTGTTGCGCGGCTTGTAAATTGGCTTCAGCCTGTTGCACGCTTGCCTGTGCTTGAGCCAGCTTTGCTTTGATATGAGCCACTTCTGCTTTTGATACCGCACCGATAGCATCTAAGCCCTGATAGCGATTGACGTCTTCACGAGCGCTCTCGACATTGATTTTGGCGCTATATAAGTCTGCTTTGCGTGCTTCGATTTGTGCTTGGCTAGATTGCGTGTCTTGAACATTGGTAGAGCGGCTGGTGATCGCCACTTCAGTATTGGCCTCTGCTTGTTCAAGTTGCTGTTGAAACGTTCGGTCGTCTATTTTTATCAGTAGATCGCCCGCTTTTACATCAGCAAAATCCTGCACCGCCACTTCGGTGACATAGCCGGAAACTTGCGGACTAATAATAGTGGTTTGACCTTTGACAAAGGCGTTATTGGTTTGTTGCACCGTAGGCGTAAATGGCGGCAGTTTCCAAGCATATAAAATCAAGGCCGCACCAATGACAATCAGCGCAATCAATAATCCCAAATTTAGATAGGATTTTTTCTTGGGAGACCAGCCAGCCGTATTTGAGATGGGCTCTTTTGGCGGCATAGGCGTTTCATTATCATCGTCTTGATTTTCTATAGAGCCTTCTACAGAGTTATCCTCACGCACGCTATCAGGCGTATCAGTAGCTGCTTGTATCTCGGATGTATCCGTTTTCTTTTGCGTAGCGCTTGTAGCGGTCTCTACTGGAGCCGTAGCAGACTCTGTACGTGTGTCTGTTGCTGGAGCTTCAGTTGACGTCTGAGGTATTTTATTAAGCTCATTTGGTTTTTCTTGGCTCATGACGTGATCCTAAATGTTAATAAGCAGATATCTGATGGGTCTGACTATAAATGAATATGATAAAAAATCACTAAGATAATAAGTTGAATTATTTTGTTTCGCGCATCTTGGCGATGACGGCGAGCTCTTTGGCCAGTGGATTGCGCTTGTGGTAGCGGTTATAAAGATAATTGATGAGCAAAATAATCGTAACGGCAGTAGCAAGACAGGCCATCAGAAAAAACAGGTCGCTGTATGCTGCGACCGTTGCTTGGCGCTGAATGCCTTGCAGTACTTGGCTCATTGCACCGATATTTGCTTGGGCCGCGTCAGTAGTCTGATTCGACAGTACGTTACGAGTGCCTGCCACCTGGGCGCTAAATGCAGGATCGCCCAAATTCAATGAGCTGACCATATCTGCATAATGCATTTGTGTACGAATGGTCGTAAATGCCTGAATGGCTGCCGCACCTGCCAGTCCGCCAACTGTTTGGGAGATGCCAAAAATCACTGAAAAACTAATAATATATGCAGGGCCACTGCCAATAGCCCGCAAAAACCCTTCAAAAACCAAAGGCCCCATGAAATACACCGCGGCAAAGGCAATCAAAAACTGGCTGAGATAAAACATATAGGGTGCTGAATTAATAGATACACCAACATCCATCCAAGAACCTAAGGCAATCAATGCCACGGCAAAAATAACAGGTCGGCGCAAATCCATCGCATTGGTACTAAAAATACTAATAATCAAAGCCAGTGCACTGGCGGCTATAATAACAGCATAAAAAGTAACCAGCTGATCGTTACCGTAGCCGAGGTTAGCGAGCAATCCTGCCGCTCCGACGTTTTGCTCAGATAGCAAAATCCGCATAACAGCGCCCGTCACCATGAAGGCAATAATATTGCGGCTACGCATCCAGCGCACTTGTAGCATCGGATTTTTGCGATGCGTCTCAATCCATAACGCGATGCTAATCCCGACGATAGCAATCATCAGTGGATAGACGAGCCAAGGTGTCGTCCACCATAAAATTCGACCTTGTACCAAAACGACAGCCAATGCAGCCAGACCACTAGCAAAAAAACCAAAGCTTACAAAATCCAATTTCTCAAATACTTTTTCTGTATTCCCTGGTGGTAGCTCTAATATATTAATCAGCCCAAAACAAATCAGCGCCAGACCAAATTGAAATAAAAATAAGTTTTCAAGCTGACCGTCGATGGCGAGGTAGGGCGAGATGACACGTGATAATGGAATACCAAACTGTACCAGACCAAATCCCAATATCAGACCACTAGTACGTTTGACGGTTGGCATACCCTGAAGACAATAAAACAAGCCCAATACGGTCATACCACTTGCCACCATACCACTAAGTCCCCTAGCGACAATCTCTAAATAATAGGGCTCAATGCTAATATTAGGTGTGTCTAACAAGTGACTGCTGATCAGCCACTGTAGACTGGTGGCGGCTAACAAAAATGACAGGGTGATTTTGCTAAAAAGCGACATGCCAAATTGCTGACGAATTTTGTACAGCAGAACGGTGATACAGGCATTGGTCATATTATAACTGACCGATATCCAACCACCTTCAGCTGGCGTTAAGCCTAGCTGACCCTGAATTTGCGTCAGGTTGGCGACAAGTAGACCATTTTGGAAGCTGGCTGTGAGACCCACAAAAATCCCAATGAGCAAATAAAATACTTTACGGCGTGCCGGATGGTCAGGATTGGCTGGAGAGCCTACCATTATTGGCTGTTCGTGGGGCTTAAACTGGTATTCGTTACTCATGGGCGTACCACAATCTATATAAGGAAATAGAGTGAAATAGGACAGATGCCAGGCGGGGAGTCAGGTCAGTGCAGTTAGCATTTATAGCGTGAAACGCCAGTCAACTCACTGATGGTATCTGAAAGATAACCCAGAAAATTCAGAAAGGATTTTATCATAAATTTTATCGTGCTTTTGTCATCGACACGTAATTGATGGATGGTGCTGAGCAATTTATTTGCTCTACAGCTTAATTTTCTTATGTAACATTGATGACTATAATTCGATGGTTATTCATGCAATCGTAAAATAAAGCACGCATAAAAAACAGCTCTATACAGAGCTGTTTGTGTGTATCGGAAAATTGGTCTGTCAATTATGATGCAATGCTAAACAGATTGATCGTACTTAGCCTCTAGCTGCATAGCGCGCTGATAGCTATCAAGACGAGCCAGCTGTTCGGCATACTGTCTGATATTTGGATACGCGTCAAGCTTTTGGCGCTTAGCAAGAATGATTAAGTCAAATGACAGCATAAAATCAGCACCACTTAGTTTATCACCCACAATGAACGACTTACCTTCAACCGAAGCATCCAGATATTCAAACAATCTGGTTTTTTCTCTATCGATATAGCCATTCAAAAACTCATTGTCATCAATGCCTGCTTTTTTGGTAAATAGTTCAAGCATTAATGGCAACATCAGCGAGCTTTCTGCAAAGTCAATCCACTGTAGATAATACCCATAGTCCGAGCTGTCTGTCGCAGGACGTAGACGCTCGGGCGCAAATCGCTCAATCAGTAACTCAGTAATGGCCCCTGATTCAGCATAAATTTGGCCGTCCATCTCGATAACTGGAGATTTACCGAGTGGATGCACCGCTTTTAAAGAATCCGGTGCCAAATGAGTTTTGGCATCACGTTGGTAACTAACAACTTCGTAGGGCACACCTAGCTCTTCTAAAAGCCAAAGCGTACGTAATGAACGTGATTGATTAAGATGATGTAAGCGAATCATAATATCGACCTTAGGCATGGCTTGATTTATCGGTTTCTGAGTCCTAACCTTTTAGCTTGGCAACAAGGCGCGTAGCCGCTTCTTCTGAAGATGCTGGGTTTTGACCAGTGATCAATAAACCATCTTCCACGACAAACGATTCCCAATCGGCCGCTTTTTCGTAGTTACCACCATTAGCTTTTAATACGTCTTCTACTAGGAACGGTACTACGTCTGTTAGACCAACGGCATCTTCTTCTGAGTTGGTAAAGCCTGTGACTGTTTTGCCTTTTACTAAGTACTCGCCATCAACTTTCACGTTTTTAAGCGCGCCAGGTGCATGACAAACAAACGCGACAGGCTTGTCTTGCTTGACGAAATTCTCGATCAATTCGATAGAGTTCTTATCTACTGCCAAGTCCCACAATGGGCCGTGACCGCCAGGGTAGAAAACTGAATCAAAATCTTCTACTTTCATGTCAGCAAGTTTCTTGGTATTAGCCAAGTGCTCTTGCGCCTCTTTGTCGTCTTTAAAACGCTTGGTATCTTTGGTTTGTGTATCTTCAGTATCGCTACTAGGATCTAGTGGTGGCTGACCACCTGCAGGAGACGCTAGAGTGACATTGGCACCTGCATCGAGAAACGCATAGTAAGGAGCTGCAAATTCTTCTAGCCAAAATCCTGTCTTTTTGCCAGTATCGCCTAGACGGTCGTGTGAGGTTAGTACCATTAAAATATTCATGATTATCCTTATTTATTGTTTATATGCGAGTAAAGCAAGTGTTTAACAGTCATGTGTTTTTTGTCTTTATCAACAATGACTCGGTTTAAGCATCAAGTCATATCAATAGAATTGATGACCGCTAATATTATCCCTGCTTCAGACGTAACTTTCAGTAGTGATTTTAGCAAGTTGTGTTGTTAATTTTTTGTTAACAATAGTTATTAACTATTGTTAATTATTTAACAATCAATTATTTAACATAAGTTACTGAACGTCAGAGACCTTAACCACGGTTTTACCAAAGTTATCACCGTTTAACATACCGAAAAAGGCTTTTGGTGCATTGTCTAGACCATCAGCGATGTATTCTTTGGTTTTGACGTCGCCTGACTCTACCCATTTGCTCATGGTTTCTAAGAACTCTGGGAAGTGGTCGCCATACTCTTCAAAGATAATGAAGCCTCTGACCGTGAGACGCTGACGGAGAATGAGTCCCATCAATTGACCTAGGCGGTCTTTGCCATCAGGTAGATCGGTTGCATTGTATTGTGAGACCAGACCGCATACGGGAATACGAGCATGATCATTTAATAATGGCATGACAGCGTCAAACACGTGCCCACCGACGTTTTCGTAATAGATATCGATCCCATCTGGGCACGCGGCTTTTAGTTGCTCAGCGAAGTCATCAGCTCTGTGGTCGATACAGACATCAAAGCCAAGCTCGTTGACCGCGAAATCGCATTTCTCTTTCCCGCCTGCTACACCAACAGTGCGAAGACCATATTGATTACCCACTTGACCGACCGTAGCACCGACAGGTCCAGTGGCTGCAGCGACAACTAACGTTTCGCCTTTTTGCGGTTTGCCGATATCAGTCAGACCCATGTAACCAGTGAAGCCGGGCATACCTAACACACCTAAACCATAAGAAGGGTTTGCCATGTTTTTGTCCAGTTTCAGGACGCCTTCGCCATCACTGACACTGTAGTCCTGCCAGCCGGAATTTGATACGACCAAATCACCGACAGCAAATTTATCGATATTAGACTCAACCACTTGCGCGACTGTGCCCCCCATGATGACGTCACCGACTGCTAATGGGTCTGCATAGCTTTTTGCATCGCTCATACGTCCACGCATATATGGGTCTAATGACAGATATACCGTGCGTAATAACATCTCGTTATCGTTTGGCGTTGGGATGTCGCTGGTTGTCAGATCAAAGTTGTCAGCGGTTGGCTCGCCGTTCGGGCGGCTGGCAAGTTTAATTTGACGGTTGGTTTGTTGATTCTGCTCTTTATCGAAGCTCATAGTAGGACTCCTTTATATTCATTGTCATTATTATAGAGGTATTAGATGTAGTAACTACTCAGTATTGAATTGAATATAGTCGAACCACTATTAAAGTGTTACAGCGTTAGACTCGTTTAGCCTACTACTGTAGTACTTGCACTCGTCTGCCTTGTACCACTTTTAATATTGATTGACTACAACTACTATAAATAGCATAACGTTATGTAGTTATTGTTACTGTCGCGATTTTTCTTATAATTCTTCTGACAGTTCTTGCTATATCGCTTATTAAGACGCTTTGCTAGTTACAGCACGCTGTAAGATACGACGTGAGACGTCCAAATCATTTTTACCGTGCTCACCAAGTTCGACCATGTTATGTGCATCAAGTTGCTTGATAATTGGATCAATCGCTGACTCAGTCAAATCGACGTCTTCTAGGCTCACTGGCAAGCCAAGTTCGCGGAAGAAGTTTTCAGTATAGACAATGGCCGTCTCGATGATGGCATCGTCGTCTTGGTCAGTATCAGTGATGTTCCATACGTTACGTGCGTACTGGAGTAGTTTTTCTTTTTTGCTTTCTTTTAGCTCACGCATGACCGATGGCAAGACGATGGTCAAGGTACGTGCATGATCGATAGCGTGCAAAGACGTAAGCTCATGACCGATCATATGGGTTGTCCAGTCTTGTGGCACACCAGTACCGATCAGGCCGTTCAATGCCATGGTTGCTGTCCACATAATGTTCTTACGTGTTTCTAGGTTCTCTGGATCTTGCTTAACGACTAGACCTTCATCGATAAGGATTTTGAGCAAGCTTTCAGCAAAAGCGTCTTGAACCTTGGCATTGACTGGATAAGTTAAATACTGTTCCATCACATGGACAAAGGCATCAGCAACGCCGTTCATAACCTGACGTTCAGGTAATGTAAGGGTTTTTACTGGATCTAGGATTGAGAATTTAGGGAAGGCCAGTGGGTTACCAAATGGTAGTTTTGCTTGACGTTCGCTATAGTTAATCACGCCGCCTGAGTTCATCTCAGAACCCGTTGCTGGGATGGTCAATACCGCACCTAGGTCAATAGCAGAATCGATGTTCTTGCAATAGCCCGTTAGCGCGTCCCAAGCTTGATCACGTGAGACCGTACCATCTTCTTCAGTTAATGAAGATACGAGTGCCACAAATTTACTGCCATCAATCACTGAACCACCGCCAACTGCTAATAAGAAGTCGATGTTATGCTCATTCACCATGTCGGCTGCTTTTAATAGTGTGGTGAATTCTGGATTGGCTTCGATACCACCAAATTCAAACACAGTACGGTTACCGCTTGCCGCTAATGCAGTTTTCACTTCATCCAAAGTACCGGTACGCTGTGCTGAACCACCACCGTAAGTAATAAGAACGCGTGCATCAGTAGGCACTAGGTCTGATAACTGTTCGATTTGACCTTCACCAAAAACGATGCGGACTGGGTTGTAGTATTGAAAGTTATTCATAAAATTCCTAATGTTGATAAAAATGGTTCCGTCAAATATGTTGACGTTAAACAATGAGTGGTAAGCAATGCTTGTTTTATATTTGCTCTAAATGCTTGATGCGCATTGTACACCAATTAGACCAGTCGTCTAGTGGTTGTTTATAAATGATTACAAAACTCTCATACAACGTTTTTATCAAGCATTGGGTTTTTAAATAACAATATGATGTGTGGGCGCAAACATAAGCCGCCAATTTAGGGGCTCTAATACCGAAAACGTTACTGTTTATTATCTTATTATCTTATTATCAACGTCCCATCTGAGTCGTCGTCATTTGCCAAATTTCCGCTAGGGGCGTATTCGTTTGGCTGATCTTAGCCATTAGGCTGGCGCCAAGCCACGCGAAATACCAACGTTTGGCCATACTCTCAGCTGATATATTATCGTGGCGAGGTACAGACCCATCTATCCAGCCTGCCTTGATCTGCTCGGCGAGCCACATGGTCGTTTGTTGATAGCCAGTATCAAGTGCTTTACGCATGGTTTCTGATATATCAGCCACTTCTGCGCTTAGCTTCACTACCAAGCATTTATCGTGATCACAGCCGTTCTGCTGGGTGTCGTACCAGTTTTGGAAGTAATCATATAGCTTTTGCTGGGCGCTCACATTTTGTGCATCGATGATATCAAGACGAGCTTTATATAAGCTGAAGTAATGATTGATGATGGCCTCACCAAAGGCTTCTTTTGAGGCAAAATAATGATAAAAAGAGCCTTTAGGCACGCCAGCTGTGTCTAATATTTGTTTGAGGCCGACAGCGGTAAAGCCTTTTTTGGCTATTAATTGGTAACCAGTGGCAAGCAAATGAGCTTTGGTATCGGGTGTGGTGCCAGTGTCTATGATATTAGACATAAATAGAATTTTCTCCCTTGATAATCGTAGTAATAGGGTCGTCAGGTTTCATTTGAGCGTCATGTCGATGGCATATTCTAATGCTATACATTTATATGTGTTACGTTTTATCGACAATATTGGCTGAAAAAA
This sequence comes from Psychrobacter sp. CR212, assembly GCF_059693765.1. Taxonomy (NCBI): domain Bacteria; kingdom Pseudomonadati; phylum Pseudomonadota; class Gammaproteobacteria; order Moraxellales; family Moraxellaceae; genus Psychrobacter; species Psychrobacter sp. CR212. Next base: position 937,031 of record NZ_JCATIF010000001.1, read on the forward strand.
CAGTCCTGTTTTACTAATATCTATGGTAGCATTAGACCAGTCGTCTATCAAGGTAGGTTTTGTTCTTATCAGTTATCATAAATGTTCGATTTTAATTTATGTCAATTTGTGATTTAACCATAACTGTGAGTATCTTACCTATAAGACAGCTTCAACTATTTTATTCAAAGTACTGAAAATAAATTTTTATATAACAAAGCAAAAATAAGGATAATTATGTCAAGCAATGATAATAACAGTAATGCCTATAGCGATTTTCATTTGCAATTCATTGGCGGTGAATGGCAAAAAGGTAAAGATGATAGCATTAATACTGATACCAATCCCTACAATGGCGATACGATTGTAGAAATTCAGCAAGCGACTAAAGACCAGCTTGATGAAGCATACGATGCTGCCGACCAAGCGCAAGCCAAATGGGCAAAAACGACGCCAGCTGAGCGTGCAGCTGTTATGTATAAGGTAGTCAGTATCCTAGATCAGCGCCAAGATGAAATCGTTGACTGGTTGATCAAAGAGTCGGGCAGTACACGCATTAAAGCCATGGTTGAATTTAGCTCGGCACGTGCCATCACGCTTGAAGCAGCGTCTTTTCCTAACCGCGTACACGGTGAGATTCGCCCCTCTAACACTCCTGGCAAAGAAAACTTCATTTACCGTGAGCCCATCGGAGTGGTAGCAGTCATTAGCCCATGGAACTTTCCGCTGCATTTAACCCAGCGTTCTATCGCACCAGCATTAGCCCTTGGTAATGCGGTTGTATTAAAGCCAGCAAGCGACACACCAGTGACAGGTGGCTTACTACTAGCAAAAGTGTTTGAAGAAGCGGGTCTGCCAAAAGGTCTATTAAACGTCGTGGTCGGCTCCGGTAGTGAGATAGGCGATGCCATCGTCGAGCACAAAGCGCCAAGCTTAGTATCATTCACAGGCTCAACCTCAGTAGGCCAGCACATCGGTGAGCTAGCAAATGGCGGTGAGTATATCAAACAAGTCGCGCTTGAGCTTGGCGGCAACAGTCCATTTGTGGTACTCAAGGATGCTGACATTGAGCAAGCAGTCAAAGCAGCTGCCTTCGGTAAATTCTTGCATCAAGGCCAAATCTGTATCGCGATCAATAGGGTTGTCGTGGAAGACGAGATATATGATGACTTCGTAGAGCGTTTCTTGGCACATGTCAAAACATTGAATGTCGGTGATCCTAATAAGCAAGATACGGCTGTTGGCCCTATCATCAACGAAAAACAACTCAAATCGCTCAAAGATAAAATCGCCAAAGCGCAGGACGAAGGCGCGAAAATGATACTCAGTGGTGAGATTGAAGGCCAAGTCGTACCGCCGCATATCTTTACTGAAGTCACTCGCGAGATGGATCTATCCTGTAATGAAGTATTTGGCCCATTGGTTGGTATCATTCGTGCTAAAGACGAAGACGATGCATTATCAATCGCCAATGACTCTATGTATGGCCTATCTAGTGCGGTATTCACTGCTGATATGCAAAAAGGTTTGCGTTTTGCTCGTGGTATCAGAGCAGGTATGACCCATATCAATGACATCTCGGTCAATGACGAAAGCAATACGCCATTTGGTGGTGAAAAAAACTCAGGTATCGGTCGCTTTAACGGTGAATGGGTACTAGAAGAGTTCACCAGAACACATTGGATTTCAATGCAAAACGAGCCACGTCAGTATCCGTTCTAATAGCATTGCACTACGATAAATAATAAAAAAAGACCGCTTCGATAGCGGTCTTTTTTTGTGATGTTCGATGGTTGTGCTTGAACCTACTTATATGACAATTAGTCTATAGTCTAGTCATCTATCTAGCATGAAAGCCCAATAACCCTTCAATCTCTTCGATACTCATACGTCTGACCAGCGCTTGCTCTTCTACTGACAAGCGATTGGTATGTTCTTTTATCATGGTATGGATGCTCCGAGATATCTCAGAGGTGGTGGCATAATACATTTGTGGCTGCTCTTTTGTCAGTCTCATCAAGAATTGATTGATAAGTTTACGTTTTTCATCCGATTTGTTCTCTTCAGCGATATTTTTTTCAGTCATGGTATTCTCCTAGAGGTAGGCCATTTAAGCAGTCCGGAGCATGAGAGTCAATGGCGATAAGTAGATTTTAGCTTGGATAATTACTACCTTGCTAGTAGGTTATTAATGCCATGAGTCAATACCAAACTTGTCGTAAGCAAGATATGCTATTTTATAATAAAGCCCAATAAAAAAAGAGTATTGAGATTAGGGCGTGTTGAACATTCGCAAATAGGCACTGCTGATCGCTAAAATTGTTCCAGACAAGGCACAAAGCGACGATAATGCAGATGCCTTAGCGAGATTTGTAACGCAGTATGGGGCAATGTTAGCATCAGCCCCAACGATAAAAGCAGGGGACAGGACTCTTTTTTGCCGCTTCATCGTTAAAAATAAGCGCTTAGAATGACTAAACTTATTATTTTNGTTAGCATCAGCCCCAACGATAAAAGCAGGGGACAGGACTCTTTTTTGCCGCTTCATCGTTAAAAATAAGCGCTTAGAATGACTAAACTTATTATTTTTAACCTCGAATCGCCTAAAAAATAGTCGCTGTCAGTGCCATGGTCGAATGTTCAACACGCTCTAATTAAAAGCTATCGAACAATAAGAGGTTTATGCCATGTCCCATCAGCTATCTGGTAAAAATGTATTGGTTCTCTTTCACAATGACCTGCGAGTAATGGATAATGCCACGTTATCGAAAGCCGCCAAGCTCGCGCGTGATGGGCGATTATTACTGGTTTATGCCTCATCCTTGATGGATATATTGGACAATCAAAACTCTCAGGCTGCTTATCATTATGACACGATAGGCATCGCCCGCCAGCAATTTTTGCAAGAGAGTTTGGCGGACTTAAATACATCATTAGAGCTGCTTGGTAACAAGTTGCTACATCTACACAAAACCCCAACGTCACCGAATACCTTCATGCAGTTGAATGAGCTCATTGAAGCGCAGCAGGTGACAGATATCTGTGTGAGTCAAACGGCTGATTATTATCAGAACCAAATATATGTACGACTACAGAATAAACATCCACAGATATGTTGGCATATTGAGACAACGGCTACTTTGTTTGATGAATTACCGCTAAATGATTTGCCCAAAAGCTTTACGCAGTTCCGCAAAAAAATTGAAGCAGATTATGATTTATTGCATGCAGCACAAGACATCACTATTTGCGCGACGCCAGAGCGATTGGCCCCAATACCTGAGAGTCTGGTGGATAGGTGCGAGTACTTCTTTAAAGTAGGCGAAGATAATGCGCAGGCAATCTCCCAACAAAAACAGCAAGCGCCTAATTTCAAAGGTGGTGAGTCGAACGGGCTAAATCACTTAAAGAATTATTTTAATTCCGACGCGCCAAGTACTTATAAAATCACACGAAACGCGCTTGATGAATGGACGCATTCCACAAAATTTTCTGCTTGGCTGGCGAATGGCTCGTTGTCTGTCAATACTGTATTGAATCGACTGCGCCATTATGAGCGTGATGTCATCGCAAATGAATCCACTTATTGGATATGGTTTGAGCTGCTTTGGCGTGAATATTTTTATTGGTACGCTGTCACCCATCAGCAAAAATTATTCTGGTTTAAAGGTATTGGTCAGCACACGCCATCAACCCAACTGGATCAGAAAAAATTAGAACAATGGAGAAATGGTGATACAGCATATCCTATTGTCAACACCTGTATGCATCAACTGAAGGCAACAGGATATATGTCAAACCGTGGACGACAGTTAGTCGCCAGTTGCTTTATCCATGAGTTGGGTCTTGATTGGCGTTATGGGGCGACTTACTTTGAGCAGCATCTTATCGATTATGACGTCGCCAGTAACTGGGGGAATTGGCAATATCTGGCGGGCGTGGGGGCGGATCCAAGAGGATGTCGGCAATTTAATCTTGATAAACAAACCCAGCAATATGATCCAAACGGTGAGTTTATCCATCAGTGGCAAGGGGTATTAAAACAAGACAGCTAATCATAAGCGACCACTATCTTGGTTGTCTCTTTAGTCGTGGCAGCGCTTCAATGACACATCATGCTCTTTTGCATTAAACATAGCGATACTAGAGTATACAGATAGCGACCGCCAGACTACTCTCATGCGACTTAATAAGCACGTGGTAAAAAGGGGCTATCTTTTAGCCCCTTTTTTATCATTACGCGATATCAATATAAGAAGAGATTAGGCTTTGATAAGTTTGGGTCGAGCTTTATCAATGGCTTTTATCAGTGCCTTCTCAAACTCACCGTCTTTGAACCTAACAAGATAAGAGTGTGCGGCACAAAAATTTCGAACATCGCGCCACTCATGTGCTAGGTTGGTTGCCCAGTCGCAATATTGTGCGCCTGCATTTGGCTTGTCTTTGAGTGCTTTTTTGGTGGTAGGGTGCAATATCAGCTCAGGCAATACCGCTTCTAGTAGCTTGATGGGCGGACTCATAAACGTATCATCAACGTGTAAGCTTTGGCTGGCAGGATGATAGGCCAACAAGGAGCCTGCATGAATCATCTCATTAGGCGATATATAGTAAATGCCCTCTGACATTGAAAATTTAAGCTCAGGATAGCGTTCAGCAACCGCGTCACTCTCTACCAAATCGTCAGCCCAGCGCACTTCTGGTATCTTTTTATGATGGCGACTACTGCCGTAAAACGTGGCTTGAGGGAAGTCTTTTGCCATTTGCGCACAATATACAGTATGGAATGGATGAACGTTTAGCACCGCCTCGACATCTTGACCATTATTGGTGAGCGCCATGACTTCGTCTCGAACGTCACCTGTTAAGGCGTAGCTGTCCAAAAAGACAAAGCGTCCTGAGGATAGCTTGACCAGTGAGCACTGGGTACCAATGTTTATCACACCGCCGATACGGAATGACCCGCGTATGTTCCAAAATCCTGCCCCTAAATCATGAATTTTATCTGACATTTATCGTTTTCCTTATGTAATAGATTGAATCAACAAGTGATTGTTTTTCTTGTCGAAATTTTTATATTTTACGTTTTTCTTAGAGTCGTTATTTTGCCTCAAGCTCGCTACGCGCGTTATCAATAGCAGATAATAACGCTGCTTCAAATTGGCCTTCTTCAAATACGACTAATCCTGAATGTGCACCGCAAAAATGATGTACGCTGCGCCATTCGTGTGCAAGATCTATCGCCCAATCACAATAGGCTTTGCCAGCGTCGGGCTCATCTTTTAGTGCTTGTTTGGTGGTGGGGTGTAAACCTAGGTTTGGCTGTACGGCATCAAACAGCTTAGAAGGTGGTATCTCAAACGTATCATCGACATATATACTTTGGCTGGCAGGATGATAGACCAATAGTGAGCTTGCATGGACTGACTCATCAGGGGCGATGTAGTAGATGCCCTGAGGTAGGGAGAACTTCAGCTCAGGATAACGCTCAGCGACCGCATCGCTTTCGACCAAATCCTCTGCCCAGCTTACTTCTGGTACTTGTTTTGGGTGTCGACTACTACCGTAAAACGTGGCTTGCGGAAAGTCTTTGACCATTTGCGCACAATGTATCGTATGAAATGGATGAACATTTAAGACGGCTTCGACATCTTGACCATCATTGGTCAATGCCATCACTTGCTGACGAACCTCGTCTTTTAAAGTATAGCTGTCCAAAAAAATAAATCGGCCTGATGATAGCTTTATAAGCGCACATTGGACGCCGATATCTATAATGCCGTTTTTTATAAATGACCCTCGAATACTCCAAAATCCTGCACCTAAATCGTAAATCTCATCATTCATTGACATGACTCCTTAATCATTTAGTTGTTCAATTATTTTGCTTATTGATAGGTAGCACCCTATGATTATTGATTTTTGAGCGCGTAAAGTCTGTAATAGAAAAGATATAAGCAATATAGATGTGTAAAAATAAAAAGTTGTTAGGTAAATGTCATCATTGAGGGTATAGATCCAAGTCTTTATTCTAAATGGAGAGTCTAACCAAGCGCCAATAACACATTTAAACCTGAGTATATCGGTTGGTGTGCTAACATGCTTTTCTGGTCATTATGATAAATAGATATCCTGTATGGCTGTGCACCTCCTTCATAGTTTCACATTATATTCTTTCATTATCCAAGCCAATGACGCCTCCTTGTCATAGCATAATCAATTATAGTAAGCGCCCTTGTGAATAATTCTAAAGATAAAAATCAAAATTTTGCACCAAAGGCAGTAGCCTCATCCAGTCACTCTACGTCGTGGATATTAAAGCTCACGATTGGCCTGATTGGTATGTTTGCTTTTTTACAGGTGTACTCTATCCAAGCCGTGCTGCCAGTCATGATGGTGGACTTTTCTGCGACGGAAGTGCAAGCGGGCATGATCGTTGGCGCTACTGTATTGGCCATTGCCATCATGTCACCATTTTTGGGTATGCTCTCAGATGCCGTCGGGCGCAAATCCTTTATCGTCGGTGCTTTGTTATTTTTGGCCATACCAACAGCGCTGATTGCCCAAAGCTCGAGTATTGAATGGGTCGGTATTTGGCGTTTTATGCAAGGACTGTCTGTACCCGGTATTACGGTGGTGACGATTGCTTATATCGGTGAGGAGTTTGAGGGCCGAGCAATGACTGATCTGATGTCCTTTTATGTGTCAGGAAGCGTGCTTGGCGGCTTTATGGGCCGGTTTTTGATGGGGCATTTGCATGAGCTGATTGGCTGGCGTGACGGTTACTATGTGATGACAGCGATGACGCTGCTGGGAGCGATATGGGTTGGCAATATGCTACCATCGTCTCGTCACTTTGAGGCCAATCCTAATTTTCGCTCAGCGATACAGACGTTAGGTGAGCATGTCACCAATCGTTATGTGGTGACCGCTTGTTTGCTTGGCGCTTGTGTGCTGTTCTCCCTTGTAGGCTGCTTCACTTTTATCAACTTACATTTGGCGGATAAGCCTTATGAGCTTGGTACAGGTGCGCTCGCCAATATTTTTGCCGTGTATTTGCTTGGTGTGATTATTACGCCACTATCAACGACCTTGCTGCGCCGGTTTGGCTCAGCACGTACGGTTCGGGTAGCCATCATTATCTCCATGATTGGAGTTCTGTTGACCTTGGTGACCCCACTATGGGGGGTAATCATAGGACTTGCTGTTATGTCATCTGGTGTGTTTATTACGCAGTCAGCGACCATCAGCTATATTGCTGTTAATGTCAAAAAAGGTCGATCATTGGCATCAGGCTTATATTACATGGGCTATTACACAGGCGGTACACTTGGAGCGTGGCTGGGTGGTATAGCCTATGCGCGAGGGCAGTGGTCTCTTACCGTATGGTTGTTATTGTTTGTTCAGGTATTGGCACTCTTGATAGCCAGTTTTGGGATGATTAAAACGACAAGACGCGCCACTTAACGGTATATCAGGTATTATCTATGTTTGGTTACCCGTCTTATGATACGTAATGTAAGGTCGCTTTACATGGTGATGGTTTTTTCTTACTATCAAAGAGGTATTCAATCTTATTGCGGTCAGTGAAGCTTGTTGCTTTTACTGCGCCAAAACCGATTGGTATTCAGCAGGACGCTATCAACAGTAATAATGACTCTATATTATAAAAATAGTGTGGTTATAGCGGTTCATTCTGTATTAGTATGTCTTATTGCTACTTATTTATTACTATCTATAACTTATAAGCGCGACAAACAAGGAAATTAGGTCTATGTCAAATATGTACCATGGTGCCCCCTCTGCCTATGATTATCCATTACTGGTCAAGCAGCTCTTAAACCGTGCAAAAACAGTGTCACAAGACCAAGAGATTGTCTATGCGGACAAAAAGCGACTCACTTACAAGGACTTGTTTGAGCGTATCAATCGCTTGGCAAACGTACTTGCTGACCTGAACCTTGATGCAGGCGACATCGTTGCCGTTATGGACTGGGACAGCAATCGCTATCTTGAGTCTTATTTTGCGGTACCGATGTCAGAGTACATTCTACAAACTGTCAATATCCGTCTATCACCAGAAAAAGTCCTCTACACCATCAACCATGCCAAGCCTAAAGTGCTGATGCTAAACTCTGAGTTTGCGCCATTGGTCAAAGACTATCAATTTGAAAATTCTAGTATCGAGCACATTATTTGGCTAGACGACAATGGTTTGGCCGCTGAAGGGGTTTTTGGCAGTAATCAAAGCCGCGTGACAGGCGAGTATGAAGCATTGCTAGAAGCTGCTGATAGTCATTTTGACTTTCCAGACTTTGATGAAAATACCATCGCGACGACCTTTTATACCTCAGGTACGACAGGGAATCCCAAAGGCGTTTTCTTTAGTCACCGTCAGTTGGTACTGCACAGTCTAGCGGAAGCGGCAACATTGGGTATGCTACCAAATAAGCAAGGTGTTAGCTACGGTGATGTCTATATGCCGATGACGCCGATGTTCCACGTACACGCATGGGGTTTCCCATTTACAGCAACGATGGTGGGTCTAAAGCAAGTCTATCCAGGACGTTATGCGCCTGATAGCTTGCTGGATTTGATCCTCAATGAAAAGGTGAGTATCACACATTGTGTGCCAACGATTTTGCAGATGGTGCTCAAAGAGGCGCAAGATCGCGATGCCAGCTTTAATGGGCTAAAAATGATCATTGGTGGTTCAAGATTGACCGAAGGGCTAGCAAAAACAGCAATGTCTCAAGGCATCGAAGTTTACACCGGCTACGGTATGTCAGAGACGGCACCGCTTATCAGTCTGACTGAATTTAGTCTCAATGAGCCTGAAATGACGGAAGATGAAGACATCGCCCGTCGCTGTATGACAGGTAAGCCAGTGCTTATGGTCGATGCACAAGTATGGGGTGAGGGCAACAAACCAGTAGGTAAGGGTCAAGAGAATACGGGTGAGCTGGTGCTACGGGCACCTTGGTTGACCCAAAGCTATTTCAAAAATGACGACGCTGGTAAGGAGCTGTGGGAGAGTGGCTATATGCACACTCAAGACATCGCTTACATACGTCCTGATGGTTATATTAAAATCACTGATCGCCTAAAAGATGTGATCAAATCAGGGGGCGAGTGGATCTCATCGCTTGAGATTGAGACGATTTTATCACTGCATCCATCCGTAGCGGATGTCTCAGTGATTGGCGTTCGGGATAAGCAATGGGGCGAGCGCCCGTTGGCTTTGGTGGTACTAAAACCAAATGCTCAAGAAACCAGTGCTGACGATATTAAAGCCATTGCAGAAAAAGCGGTAGAGCGCGGTATCATTCCTAAATATGGCGTGCCAAGTCAATTTAAATTCGTTGATGAACTGCCAAAAACCTCTGTTGGCAAGCATGACAAAAAAGTCATGCGTGAGATGTATGCCAATCAAACTCAAGTATAATATTATCTATCGATTGAATGTCAAAACGCTTGTGCTCATCAAAATGTAATGCGTGTTGCACGCTTAACAGTTGACCTTTGTGATGGGCTCTGCTACATTTTAAACCGATACATAACGTATCGGTTTTTTAATTCTGGCAAGGATGACCAGTATTTATCAGGACATTGTTTACCGCAGTCACAACAGTGTAGCGTTGATAAAGCCAATCGCGTACAAAGATCATATCACGCGATACAAGTGCAATAACAACTTACCAATGCGCCGATTATAAAAAATCTTATCCCATTTCTCGTTTATGCTAAGGACAGCTACTATGAGCGACCACGCCCAACACCCAGTCTCTACTCTAGCGGCAGACGTGCCCACGTTCGCGGATATTTATCATGATTCCATTATGGCTCGAGAGAATTTTTGGGCTGAGCAAGCAAAGCGCATCTACTGGCATAAAGAGCCTGAGCAGATTCTCGATGACAGCAATCTGCCTTTTGCGAAATGGTTTGTTGGCGGTGAAACCAATCTTTGCTATAACTGTGTCGATCGTCATCTGCCAGACCGTGCAGAGCAAGATGCCTTTGTGTGGGTGTCATCAGAGATCAATCAAGAGTTAATAGAAACCTTTCCAGCGGTCGTTGATTCGTTTAAAGATCTGGGCAATAACGTTGAGTTTTATACAGATTATGCCAAGCGCCGCCTGACTTATAATGATTTATACAAAGAAGTGAATTACTTCGCAGACGTGCTACAGCGTCATGGTATTGGCAAAGGCGACTGTGTCATTATCTATATGCCAATGATTCTAGAAGCAGCATATGCCATGCTGGCTTGTGCTCGCATTGGTGCTATACACTCAGTCGTATTTGGCGGATTTGCCGCGCATAACTTGGCGATCCGCATGGATGATGCTGAGGCAAAAATGGTCATTACAGTGGATGCAAGTCTGCGTGATGGTAAGGTTATTAACTATAAAAATCTCGTCAATCAAGGCGTTGAACAAGCAGCAACCAAGCCTGAGCATGTATTAGTTGTCAATCGTGGTATTTTACCGTTTGAGCCGAGAGGTGTTGACGTCGATTATGCGACTGAACGACGTCACAGCTGCGAGGCCCATGCAGTTGTGGCACCAGTTTGGCTTGAATCCAACACACCGTCCTATCTGCTTTATACCTCTGGTACGACTGGCACACCAAAAGGGGTGCAACGTGATACTGGTGGTTATGCAGTCGCGCTGACGACCTCGATGGATTATGTCTATGATGGTAAGGCAGGCGAGACATTCTGGGCGATATCAGATATTGGCTGGGCGGTTGGGCATTCGTATACGATTTATGCGCCACTGCTAGCGGGTATGACCAGTGTTATGTACGAAGGCTTACCACACTTACCGAACCCAGGTATCTGGTGGCGTATCGTTGAAGCTAATAAAGTTAATATTCTATTTACGGCGCCTACAGGCGTACGTATGCTCAAAAAGCAAGATGAAAGCTGGATGACGCGCTACGATGTGTCTAGTGTCAAGTCGTTCTTTTTGGCAGGTGAGCCGCTTGATGAGTCAACGGCTAATTGGTTATCTCAGCATTTAGGCGTACCGATTCTAGATCACTATTGGCAGACAGAGTCTGGCTGGCCGATCTTGAGCCATACACCAAAATTCAATCATAAACCGCACAAGCAGGGCTCGCCCGGCTATCCTATGTATGGCTATGAAGCGAAAGTCCTCAATGAGGAAACAGGTGAACCTTGCAGGGCGGGTGAAAAAGGGTTGCTTGCGATTAAAGCGCCACTACCACCTGGCTGTCTCACCACGGTATGGCGTAACGATGAGCGCTTTGTCAGCAGCTACTTTGGTCTGTTTGATGGCCAGCAGTATTCTACCTCAGACTATGCAGTGACAGATGAAGACGGTTACTTTTACATCTTGGGGCGTACCGATGACGTGATAAACGTCGCAGGCCATCGAATAGGTACGCAAGAGATAGAAGAAGCAATTAGTACTCATCCAGAGATGGCAGAATGCGCTGTGGTAGGCATCCAAGATGAGCTAAAAGGCGAGCTACCAATTGCGTTCTGCGTCCTAAAAGATCAATCGCAAGTCGAAACCACCGAAAACCGCTTCCGCATTGAGCAGCAAGTCATAGGTGCTGTGGTCAAATCCTTAGGCGGTATTGCAAGGCCGGCGGCCATTTATTTCCCGCAGGCATTGCCAAAGACGCGCTCTGGCAAAATCCTACGCCGATCTATTCGGGCGTTAGCAGAGGACAGGCCTACCGGCGACATGTCGACGCTTGATAATCCAGCCGCTATTGATGCGATTAAGCAATCGATGAAGGATTATTAGTTGGTATAGGCTAGCAAATATGTTGGTTCCGCCTAAAAACTAGGTTGATCTTATTAGAAGCTCATGAGCAATCATGGGCTTTTTGTTTCTACTATTTGGATAAATCGCCTTTAACAAAACAAACTTAGCGAAAATTTTGATAAAGCGCTTGACCGTAAAATTGATTTATTGTTATAGTCAATAACGATACAAAATAAATCATTTTAAAATTTTATTTTCTATAAATATTTTGCAAATAACTATTTATAGCGCTTAACTTTTAATGAATACTCAGATACCGTCACACGGTAGTCTCGCAAAAAAGATAAGGATATCTTATGCACCACGTTCAGCAGCTCATCAATGGTCAGTTCGTACAATCAAATACCGACGAATGGATTGATATCACCGATCCAGCAACTCAAGAAGTCATCGCAAAAGTCCCTCAAACCACCAATGATGAGATTAATCAAGCGGTTGCCGCCGCACAGACAGCGTTTGAAACCTGGCGCAAAACGCCAATCACCACACGTGCGCGTATTTTTTTGACCTATCAAACACTTATTCGCGAGCATATGGATGGGTTGGCAGAAATCTTGACCGCAGAGCAAGGCAAAACGATTGCTGATGCGCGCGGTGATGTGTTCCGCGGTCTAGAAGTGGTAGAGCATGCCGCTGGTATCGCCAATTTGCAAATCGGCGACTTTGTAGAAAACGTCGCATCAGGCGTTGATACTTATAGTATTTGGCAACCACTCGGTGTTTGTGCTGGTATTACGCCGTTTAACTTCCCCGCGATGATTCCGCTATGGATGTTCCCAATGGCGATTGCTACGGGTAATACATTCATCCTAAAACCGTCTGAACAAGATCCGATGGTGACTATGCGCTTAGTTGAGCTAGCGATTGAAGCGGGAGTACCAGAAGGCGTGCTGAACGTAGTGCACGGTGGCAAGGCTACCGTTGATGCTATCTGTGATCATCCAGATATCAAAGCGGTTTCTTTTGTGGGTTCTACCAACGTTGGTAAACATGTCTATGAGCGTGCCAGCCAATCAGGTAAGCGCGCCCAATGCATGATGGGTGCAAAAAACCACGGTGTTATCTTACCTGATGCCAATAAAGAGCAAACGCTCAATCAGCTAGCGGGCGCGGCGTTCGGTGCCGCTGGTCAACGCTGTATGGCATTGTCAGTGGTCGTGCTAGTGGGCGCAGCTGGTGAATGGATTGACGAGATTAAAGCCAAAGCAGAAAGTTTAGTTGTCTCAGCAGGTAAAAATGACAAAGATTTAGGACCATTGATTTCTCCTGCTGCAAAAGCCCGTGTCGAGCATTTGATTGGAACTGGGGTAGAAGAGGGCGCAAGTTTACTACTTGACGGTCGCGGAATTACTGTTGAAGGGTTTGAGAACGGTAACTTTGTTGGGCCGACTATTTTTGATAATGTCACAAGCGACATGCAAATCTATAAAGAAGAAATATTCGGTCCCGTACTGTGTATTATGCGCGCTGATAGCTTGGACGAAGCAATTGCACTGCTTAATGCCAATCCACATGGCAATGGTACCGCGATATTTACCCAGTCAGGAGCGGCAGCCCACAAATTCCAACAAGATATCCAAGTCGGTCAAATCGGTATTAATTTGCCGATTCCTGTGCCACTTCCAATGTTCTCATTCTCAGGTTCACGTGGCAGTAAACTTGGCGACCTAGGTCCTTATGGCAAGCAAGCCGTACAGTTCTATACTCAGACGAAGACAGTGACGGCACGTTGGTTCGATGATGAAGCGAGCCGCGGTGTTAACACGACGATTTCGATTTAATCGTCGGATTACTGTATTTTCGGTATAACGTTAATACGACTTGCGGTACTATTGAACGCAATTTTATTATCGTTATGCCGTTATCATATAGCGCTAATGTCCTATAAAATCTCTGACCAGCGTTTTTATTGACGTTTATCTGAGATTTAAGCCCTCTATTTGATCTATAAGAACAAGGATGACCCTATGGATTTTTCATTGACCGATGACCAAGTTGCTTTTCGTCAAACAGCCCGTCAGTTTGCGCAAAAAGAGCTTAAACCGAACGCTGCTGAATGGGATCGCACCTCGCATTTCCCAGTGGACATCATCAAAAAAACGGGTGAGCTTGGTTTTTTGGGACTATACACCAATCCAGAATATGATGGCTTGGGCCTGCCAAGACTCGACTCAGCAATGGTATTCGAAGAGCTGGCATGGGGTGATACGTCCGTGGCGGCTTATATGAGCATTCATAATATGGCCGCCTGGATGATCGGTGAGTATGGTAGCGAACCCTTATGCAAAAAATACTTGCCCAATATGGTCAGCGGTGAGTGGCTTGGCAGCTATTGCTTAACAGAGCCAAATGCAGGCTCTGATGCGGCCTCACTCCGTACCAAAGCGGAGAAGCAAGGCGATTACTACGTATTAAACGGTGAAAAAACCTTTATCTCTGGCGCAGGCTCGACCGATGTATTGGTGGTGATGGCGCGTACTGGTGGTGCTGGGCCAAAAGGTGTATCAGCGTTTGTTGTAGATGCCAATAGTGCTGGTATCGAATACGGCAAAAATGAGCATAAGATGGGCTGGAAAGCACAGCCGACACGAACGATTAGCTTTAAAGATGTCAAAGTCCCAGCAGAAAACCTGATAGGCGAAGAAGGTCAAGGTTTTCGTATCGCGATGAAAGGTCTAGACGGTGGTCGTATCAATATCGGTATTTGCGCGGTAGGAACGGCGCAGGCTGCATTAGAGACGGCAACCAGTTACGTACAAGAGCGCAGTCAATTTGGCAGTCCAATTGCTAGCTTACAGTCGGTACAGTTTAAACTTGCTGATATGTTGACTCAGACCATCGCTGCACGGCAAATGCTGTATCTTGCAGCGAGTAAAGTCGATAACAATGATGGGCAAGCGTCTACCTACTGCGCAATGGCAAAGCGTCTCTCTACCGACCTTTGTTTCGATGTTGCCAATGAAGCTCTGCAATTGCACGGCGGCTATGGGTATTTAAACGAGTATCCGCTCGAGCGCCATGTACGAGACTTACGTGTGCATCAAATTTTAGAAGGCACCAATGAGATCATGCGCGTGATTATTTCACGTCAAGTCTTGCAAGATGAAGGGCTAAGCCAACTTCGCTAATTTATCTCGATCTACTGAAACAAGGATGTTTTATGACAGATTATACCAATCTACAGCTATCGATCGATGGTCATACCGCAACATTGACGTTGAACAATCCACCTGCACATACGTGGACGATGGATAGTCTGCATGCGCTTAAGCAGCTCATCACAGATCTCAATGCCAATGACGATGTTTACGCATTAATCGTGCATGGAGATGGTGAAAAATTCTTCTCGGCTGGTGCAGATTTAAACAATTTTTCAGATGGTGATAAAGGCCGTGCGATAAGTATGGCGATTGCATTTGGTGAGGCGTTCGAAGCCCTGTCTGCCTATCGTGGTGTCAGTATCGCCGTCATCAACGGCTATGCGATGGGCGGTGGACTGGAGTGTGCGCTCGCGTGTGATATCCGTATCGCAGAAGCGCACGCCCAGATGGCACTGCCAGAGACAGGTGTGGGATTACTGCCCTGTGCAGGCGGTACGCAAAACCTACCTTGGCTAGTGGGTGAAGGTTGGGCCAAGCGCATGATACTGTGCGGTGAGCGCGTTGATGCAGAGACCGCATTGCGTATCGGTCTGGTTGAAGAGGTCACGGCAAAAGGTGAAGGTTTGCAAGCCGCTCAAGATTTGGCAAAAAAAGTCGCTAAGCAATCACCCGTCGCCGTCAGTTATTCTAAAGCGCTGATTCAAGCGGCTAGAGACACGCCACCTGCACAAAATCTTATTCATGAGCGTGAAGCTTTCGTTAAGCTATTTGACACAATGGATCAGCGTGAAGGGGTGCAAGCCTTTTTAGAAAAGCGTCAACCCAATTGGCAAAACAAATAAGCATTGCTTAAAATGCTTGGGTCATAACACTCATGACATTATTTAACTTTTTAACTTTGTAGGTCACTTTTATGACAGCAGCTACCGACGACACCCAAAACTCTTCGAACAATACCGAGCAAGAGGCATCTGTATTGTTCAATACTGAACCAACAGATTGCGGACATCTAATCGGGATAATGACACTTAATACCCCAAAATCGCTTAATGCGCTCAGTGTTGATATGTGTCAACTGCTAGCAGCGCAGTTAGAGGAGTGGCAAGCGGATGACCAAGTAGTGGCGATTGTGTTAAAAGGTGCAGGCGATAAGGCCTTTTGTGCAGGCGGTGATATTCGTAAGCTCTATGACAGTATGTCTACTAGTGCGCCGATACCAAACCCTTATGCCACTGAGTTTTTCAGTCACGAGTATCGTCTATATCGTCAAATGCACTTTTACTCAAAACCATTAATACTTTGGGGTGATGGCATTATCATGGGCGGCGGTATGGGGCTGATGGCAGGATGCAGTCATCGTATTGTCACTGAGCGCACACGTTTTGCTATGCCTGAGATTACCATTGGCTTATTTCCTGATGCCTCAGGCAGTTGGTTTTTGCAGCGAATGCCCGCCAAAACAGGTTTGTTCTTAGGCTTGACTGGCGCGATGTGTAACGCCAATGACGCGCTGTTGGCCAACCTAGCAGAGTATGCTGTTGCAAGTCATGATTATGATGCTGTCATACAACGTCTTAAGCAGAGCGACTGGCAAACGCTCGATAGTGCCAGTAGTTCAAACAAGTTCCATCATAATAGTGCGCATAGTATCGTCGGCCGTGCACTTGCTGAGCTGCCAGTAGCCGAGTTGTCTGATAGTAAGCTTGCGACCTACTGGCAGCCTATCCAAAAATTGATGAACAGTGGCGGTTTGGCAGATATCGATGCATTGCTACAAAGTGATGAAGCGCTAGTACAGTTAAATAAAGACTTTTCAGAAGACAGTTGGACTCAGCGAGCAGTTGCAACCTATCGTCATGGTTGCCCAGTGACAGCAGCGTTAACCTACGCGCTGTATCACAAAGTCGCTGATTTGTCGATAGAACAAGTTTTATATTTAGAAGCCAACGTGGCGGTACATTGTGCAGCCAATCCTGATTTCAAAGAAGGTGTGCGTGCATTATTGATTGATAAAGATAAAGATCCGCAGTGGTCGCGCTCGTTGGCAGACTGCGTAAGTGTAGAAGGCCAAGCGTATATCGATAAGCACTTTGCCAATCCTTATCCAAAAGGTGAGCACCCTCTAGAAGATTGGTTGGGTGAGGAAGCTTTGGGCAGTCAGTATGTGCGCTAATTATCTACTAACAAATATTGTCAAATAGTATGTAGCAATGGCTACATCATAAATCATCAAGGAGTGATGAGATGGGTACAAAAGATACAGTGATGATGGATAATAACTCTAAACCAAATATTGCCTTTATTGGGCTTGGTAATATGGGTGCGCCTATGGCAGAAAACTTATTAAAGGCAGGATATACACTTTCTGTCTTTGATTTGTCTGATGCAGCAACCCAGCGCCTAGAAAAAGCAGGTGCTCGCGTGGCACAGAGTCCTAAAGATGCGGCGAGCAATGCTCAAGTTGTCATTAGTATGCTGCCGGCGGGTCAGCATGTGCACTCTGTGTATCTGGGCGATAGTGGCGCTAATGGTCTGCTGGCAGAATTACCAAAAGGCACGCTTGTGATTGATAGTAGTACAATAGCGGCTGCTGATGCTAGGACAGTGGCAGACGCTGCAAGCCATCTTGGCATCGACTTTTTGGATGCCCCCGTGTCTGGCGGGACAGGCGGGGCGATTGCTGGTAGCTTGACCTTTATTATTGGTGGTGATGACGACGCTTTTGCCAAAGCTGAGCCGATACTCGCTGTAATGGGGAAAAATATTTTTCATGCAGGCGAACATGGTGCAGGACAAGTTGCGAAGATTTGCAACAACATGCTGTTAGGTATCCTAATGGCAGGCACGGCAGAGGCGATTAATTTAGGGGTGAAGAACGGTCTAGATCCCAAAGTATTATCAGATATTATGCTACAAAGCTCAGGCCGTAACTGGACGTTAGAGGTCTATAACCCTTATCCGCAAGTTATGGAAAACGTTCCCTCTAGCAATGGCTACCAAGGTGGCTTTATGAGTAAGCTGATGCAAAAAGATCTCAATCTTGCTATGCAAACGGCAAAGGATACTCATGTAGACACGCCAATGGGTGCCAAGGCAACAGAGTTATATGCCACGCATACGCTTGAGAACGGTGATAAAGACTTCTCTAGTATTATGGGCCGTCATGATGCCTCGGTATTGTTTTAGAATTACCTTAGAAATAACGACTCATATACTCAATCACTCTTACTATCGTGAATAGTGAGGACTGATTAAAGAGGGCTTGTTAGATGAAAAAAGGTTCATGCTACATTTATAGCATGAACCTTTTTTTATTTGATCATAGTAATGAATGAGCAATGACTCTATTAGCTTTGTAAGTCATACACGAGAGCTTGAATATCTTGCGCTGCTTGCTGTAGTCGAGGTACATGAGTCAGTAATTCGTCGAGCGATACGCGTATCGTTGGTGCATGCAGGTACAATGAGGCCAGATAGCGCGACTTTTTATCTAATATAGGCACCGCCACCCCCACCATTTCAGAGATAAACTCCTCGTTATCAATACCAATGCCAGTGGTAGCGATACGGTCGAGCTCGGCATTCAAAGCATCAATATCAGTGATGGTGTTTTTGGTGAATTTGTCTAATGGTAAACCCTGCAATATTTTATTGCGACTGGTGGTAGACAGTTGGCTCAAATACAATTTACCAGTTGCCGTACACCACATGGGCGACTTTGCACCTACTGGGAGGTATATCTGCAATGGTAAGGTCGTTTGTGCGCGGTTGGTATAAATCATATTCATATGATAAGGAACACCGATACCGCAAGTTTCTTTGAGCTCATCAACTAGTTTTTGCAAAATCATCTGGCGCTCATTAAAGAATAAGCGCTGCTGCCAAAGCTCAACGCTCAGATTGCGAACCCGTTTACCAGGAACAATACCGCCACCGATATCAACGGTCAAAAAACCATCGTCGACCAAATTCTGAATTAAACGGTGTATGGTCGGTTTAGGAATATCCAACTCTTGCGATAGCTCAAGTGGAGAGAGAGGTTTAGAAGCATATGACACGGCTTCTATGATCTCTAACACACGGGTGATCGAGGATACTTTAGGCATATAAAGGGCTCAGTAGTAGTAAAAGGGGGGAGGCTGACAAGACTATAATGTTTTCGACGAGACTATAATGTTTTCATAACGAAGACAAATAGTAATAAATCTGCATTCCCACAATAGATCTATCTCTATGTCTAATTTAGCACAATATCAAGCTGAGACAAGGCTTGGTGACACTATATAAGAACATTTGTACTGTTAGCTTCCATATTTACAATTTTTTCTAAGCGAAACAGTAGATACCTCAACTCACACATTGCAACATTCTGTAGTAATAAGCTATATAACTGCTGTTGAGTTGAGTGGTTTACTCAGACATTATGATGAAACATTTTGTAATACCCTCACATGAACATTAAGCGGACCAGTATTCATGTCTACACTGATTAATTGCTTTGAGAGAGTTTTGTAACAGGAATTCAAAGTTTTGCAGGTTGGTGTAGCAATTATTACAGTAACTATGCAATCTTTACATAACGGCAAATAAAAAGCGCATCCATGGGGGTGACTTTTTGAGTCAAAATTGTTTTAATCTCTTCAACAAAATGGTGGTTTAAAAAAGAGCAAAATTATCATTTTTTACGGGCGAGTTACTTTACACTTTAGGAGAATAATTATGAAACTTATTAAACTTACAGCAATCTCTGCTGCTGTTCTAGCATCAACTGCTGCATTAGCAGCTGATCCGGTTATCGTTGTTGATAACAACGATGCGGTAGTATACGAAGCTGAACCAGTGGCTGTTGCCTACCAAGCAGAACCTGCTTACACATATAACTCTGATGCTGGTATCGTACGCAACACTACTGGTGCTGTAGTTGGTGGTACTAAAACTTTCTTCCAAACAGCTGTTAACCCAGCATCTGTTAGTGCTGAAGTTGGTACTCTAGGTTATGGTGCTAACATCGGTTGGTCACTTAACGAGAAAACTGAACTACAAGCTGGTTGGGCAGGTGGCGACGCTGCTGAGCTTTTCGGCGGTGATTTTGATGCAAACGATGTAAACTATGATGTTGACACTGACTTTAGCAACCCATATCTAGGCGTGCAATTGCGTCCTACTGGTAACTGGTTCACGATGGGTGCTGGTATCATCGTTCCTGATAACGAAATCACAGCGACTGCTAATGCTAAAGATGCAGGCGATAATGGCTACTATCCAGTTGACGGCGCTCGTTACTTCGTAGGTACGCCTGATGCTGATCAAATTGATATAGAGCGTGGCGATATTACAGAAGTTGGTGGCGTGCAAGCTGATCTTGAGCATCGTAACAAGCTAGCTCCTTACTTAACTATTGGTTTCCGCCCTAACATCACTAACAACTTCGGTGTATTTGGCGAGCTAGGTGCTGCGTATCTTGGTAAGACAACAGCAACTGTTAATGCTAACGGTGCTAACGGTGCACTTGCTGAAGATCAAATCAAGAAAGAATTAGAAGACGAGAATTATCTTGAGTGGATGCCAATCGTTAAACTTGGTGCAACTTACCGTTTCTAATCTAATCACAGTGTAAATACTGTTATTAGAACAAAAAAAACGACCCTTTTTAGGGTCGTTTTTTTATGTCTAGAAGAAAGCGAAGATAATAACTGCGAGAGCATTGCCAGATATGATCAAAAAACGACGACTGTTTGATCTGCTTGCAATACTGCAATTTGGTGATTGGATTGATCGTTAGTATGACTGACAGTAATAAAGTCTTTATTCATATCATCAGTCAAGGCAGGAATGACATCAGAGTAATCTATACCTAAACCTTGTGCCAAAGTGTACTGATGGATCTTGATAAAGCTTTCTTTGATTTGCCATAGTAACTTTGCAATATAATCACGCTGATTTTTTGGTAATGTCTGTAAGATAGTAACTTCATTATCTGAGTAAAAACGCTTGACGATATGCCAAGCAACATCATTGCGCTCGATATCGATGCCAGCAGGGCGACGACGACTGATGACCGCTGCTATTTTGCTGTATGAAATAGCAGGGATATTTTGATGAGATTTTTTATTGAATTTGTCTTTGTTATGAGCGGCTGTATGGCTAAAACAGACGTAATACTTGCTTTTGCTAAGGCGATAGGGGAAGCTCGACTCATCTAAGGTATCGTTGATTTCTAGCTTATTGAGTAGCGCTTGTAGTAACTGTCTTACACCTTGGCGCTGCTGTTGACGTTGCCTATGAGCAATACTACGTTTTGATATTGGTTTTTGTACTGCATGATAATGCCATTTGAAATGACGAAGCTCAGTAAAGACTATATGTGATGATGGATATACTGATAACCAGTATGAGTCGTTCCACAAGTTGCTCATTCCTACAGGACTGGATAAATCACTTACTTGAGCAGTCACGCACCAAGTTTCATGGTCGAGTTGAGTAAGTTGGACGTTAGTGATATTTAGTACTGGTATTATCATGAGTGGTCATTAATATTTTTAATTGAAAACGAAGTTTTTTTAGAAATGTAAATAATATGTTTAAAACTAGGTATCTTACATTTGAGTTTGAAATATTTATATCTTACTTAGCTCAATAGAATATAAAAAGCCCAGTAATATAACATTACTGGGCTTTTTTAAAGCAAATGATTTTTAATGACGCTTAGTAAGACAGCTCAGCACGGCGGTTTTGTGCATAAGCATCTTCGGTGTTGCCAGCCGCTGCAGGACGTTCTTCACCATAGCTAATGACACGGATGTTGTTGGCGGCGACACCCTGAGCAGCAAGATAATTACGTGCTGCTTGGGCGCGGCGCTCACCGAGTGCCATATTGTATTCACGGCTACCGCGCTCATCAGTATGACCTGCGATAACGACACCAGCTGCTGGGTTTGAGTTTAATAGGCTCACGTGCTGGTTAAGAACGCTCGCCGCTTGCGCAGTGATTTCGCTGCTATCAAAACCAAAATAGACAACCGCTTGTAAGTTTTCAGCACCAGTAATGACAGCGGCTGAGTTATCAACGATGACGGCACCATTATAGCCAACTTGACCACCTGGAATGCCTAGCGGCGCGACCACAACTTCTGAGGTAGCACGTTTAGTCGCACAACCTGTAGTGAGTGCAACGGCGCTTGATAGTACAGCTAAAACAGCGATCTTAGAAAAACTGATTGACATGACGAGCTCCTAAAATTTTAATTAAATTTATTTTTTAAACTGCTTACGATAAAACTCAGGCAATCTTTAGCCATCATATACTAACTGTTAATTTATGTAAGTATTTTTACTGTAAATAACGATAGATATGTGACGTATCACCAGCGGTATTTGCCCCAGTTTTCAGGATTGGCCCAGTAATCAGCATTGAGCCAATTCGGTAGCTGTTTATAATCATATAAATTGAACTGCCAAAGCGCCGCTGATACAGTGGAAGACGTGATGGATTCAATATCACTAATATCTAAAGATGGCTCGCTTAAGATATCAAATGGCGTAAACCCATAAGGTTTCAAATCAATGGAACTATCAAGCGCAACCAGCAAGTGTGCTGCATAAAGATCACGATAACGCATGAGGGCAGGGATGTATTGATGTAACAGCTCTTGTGAGAGGGTGGGTAGCCAAAAGCAAGCAAGTTCGTATCGTTCAAGCACATGCTGTTTAGCAAGCTCTGATAAAGTGGAGACGTGCCATGCTTCAGCTGATACGTTATTATCATCTTTAACATTCGTATCTTTAATATGTGTAGTTTTCTTGAGCTGTGTTTGCAGAGTTGATAATTCTGTTTTGTCGTGTGCTACCCATAACAGCTGAGTAGTGTCATCAGTCTGTCTAGTCATCGTTTGTGCTTGTTTATCAAGTGAGCTATCAAGCGAAGGCATGAGAGCATCAACATACTCTATCAGTAGAGGTAACGTGATCTTTGAGTATTTGGCAGTGTGTGTTGTCATATAATAAGCCGTTTATGAAAGGTGAGTTATTAGTGCGCCTATTAAATCATTTTCATCGGCATTATCCAATTGATAACGTGAGCCAATTGTTGATTTAATCATTCATATAGAGGCTAACCAACACACATGAATGTATACGAGGAAATGTATATGAAGGATAAACTCAGTTATCTCGATGCCCATACTTGAAATATAAGGATTTAGGTCAATCTACCTATAAGCAGGAAACCATATATAACATGCGCCCGTTGTGACTTTCATTGTGACTTTGAGCGCCATAAACGTTGCTATCAAGACGAAAGCTATAATGCGAATAGCAAAACAATAACACTCATAACATATCATCAATAATAATAGGAAATTACCATGTCTACTGCTGAAACCGATGCTCAGATCATCAACCCTGAAATGCCAGATGTACCCCCACATGCACCAAGTAAAATTAATCTAAAGGATTACCAAAAACCAAGTTTTGATGTGGAAACGGTCCATTTGGACATCAAGCTGTTTGAAGATTATGCTCAGGTAAATAGTACGCTTAAGATGGTACGCCAAACCACAGGGGATATTGTCTTATTTGGCGAATCGTTAGAGCTGCTGTCTATTATCATGAATGATAAAGCGTTAACATCTGAGCACTACCAGCAAGAAGATGGCAAGCTAACGATTTATGAAGCACCTGATGAGGTTACCTTAGACATTCAGGTACGTATCTGCCCGCAAACTAACACCGCGCTTGAAGGTCTATACATGGCAGGTAGTGGTGACGACACGATGTTTGTGACTCAGTGCGAACCAGAGGGTTTCCGTAAGATTACTTTTTATCCTGATCGCCCTGATGTACTCGCGATATTTACCACTCGACTGGAAGCCGATAAGCGCTATCCGACGTTATTGGCTAACGGTAATTTAGTTGAAGCAGGCGAGGTTGCTGATGCGCCAGAGCGTCATTATGCGATTTGGCAGGATCCAACCAACAAGCCGAGTTATTTATTTGCCTGTGTTATTGCTGATTTGGATGTGTTGACAGACTCTTATACGACCAGCGAAGGTCGGGACGTATTACTTGAGGTGTATGCAAAATCTGCCGATATCGATAAATGTGATGTTGGTATGCAAGCCTTAAAAGACGCCATGAGATGGGATGAGGTCAATTACGGCCGAGCCTATGATTTAGATCGCTATATGATTGTGGCGGTCAGTCAGTTCAATATGGGCGCAATGGAGAATAAGGGTCTTAATATCTTTAACACCGCTTGTGTGTTATCTAGCCCTGAGACCACTACTGATGCGCGCAGTTTTAGCGTAAAAGCCATTATTGCTCACGAGTATTTTCACAACTGGACGGGTAACCGTATCACGTGCCGTGACTGGTTTCAGCTGTGTTTGAAAGAAGGTTTTACGGTTTACCGTGATCAGTCGTTTTCAGCAGATCAGCAATCAAGTGCGGTACAGCGTATTGATGATGTGGCGACACTACGCGCGCATCAATTTGCAGAGGATGCAGGCCCATTAGCACATCCAGTACGCCCAGAGAGCTTCGTTGAGATTAATAACTTTTATACTACAACCGTCTATGAGAAAGGCGCTGAAATCGTACGAATGATTGCGAACACATTAGGGCCGGATGATTTTCGCAAAGGAACAGACGAGTATTTCCGTCGTTATGATGGACAAGCGGTAACGGTAGAAGACTTTTTATCAGCCCTTAGCATCACTGATGACAAAATCGAGGACTTTATCGACTGGTATCGCCAACCAGGTACGCCAGTGGTATCGGGCTCTCAAACTTATGATAGTGCAGCGCAGACATTAACGATTACTTTGAATCAGCAAACACGTCATGTGAAAGGCTTTGATGCACCAAAACCGTTGCCGATACCTGTAGCAACCGCACTGTTTGATAAAGACTCAGGCGCTATCGTCGCTGAGCGTATGTTATTGCTTGACGAGGCGACGCAAACGTTTGTGTTTGAAAATGTCGCAAGTGAGCCTGTTGTGTCTTTACTGCGTGATTTTAGTGCGCCAGTACAGCTCAACTATGATTACCAAGATGCAGACTTAGCATTTTTGCTCAAGCATGAAACCAATGGGTTTAACCGCTGGCAAGTCACCCAAATGCTGGTCAACCGTATTTTACTGCAAAGCCAAGGTGCGAAGAGCAGTCCTGATGTGTATTTAGAAGCCTTGGCACAGACGTTGCCCGTTTTAGCAGCTGATGATGCGATGCTGGCCGCACGATTACTTGATATTCCATCAGCGCAAGAGCTGGCTTCTGCTATTCCTCAAGACTACGATCCGGTGCTAGTGAAAGAGCAGCGCGATGGACTATATCAGCAAGTAGCAGATAAATTAAAAGATCAATGGGCTACGTTATACAATGATCTGCCAATGCAGTCGTATGAAGACAGCGCTGAGGCACGAGGCATTCGTGCGCTGCGTAATGTGGTGCTTGATATGGCACTGACTGCTAACGTCGAAGCTGCAGCCGACTGGGCACAACAGCAATATGATAATGCTAGCTGTATGACAGAGCGTTTTGGTGCGCTGAAGGCGATGGTTAACCATCAGCTGCCAAAAGCCAATGATTATTTGACCGATTTCTATAAGCGCTTCCAAGCAAACGATCTGGTGATTGATTTGTGGTTCAGTGTGCAAGCCGCCGCTGATGATGTGACACCTGATGTGATCAAGTCGTTAATTGCGCATACCGATTTTGATTGGAATACCCCTAATCGTGTCCGTTCAGTTATCGGCGCCTTTAGCTCACAACCAACAGTACTATGGACAGCAGAGGGTCTGAAGATGTATACAGACGTGATTAAAAAACTCGATGATGCCAACCCTGTATTGGCGTCGCGACTGCTACAAGTGCTGGCACGCTGGAATACCTTGGCTGAACCACGTCGTCAAATGGCGCATGAGCAGCTAACAGACTTGCGCAAGAACGTTGCATCCAAGCATGTGCTTGAAAGTTTAGAGAGTGTATTAGGTGCTGCAAATAGCTGATTGATAATAGCTAGGAAATAATTTAGCTGTAGTATTAACTTTAAAATAAAGCCAACCTCAAACTAGAGTTGGCTTTATTTAATTGAGCGTATAGCATTAATGATCATTAAGAATTAAGCTGCTCAAGAAAATGTTTTTCTTAAAATTCTCCCAATAAAAAGCCCCTTTCGTGTCAGTACGAAAAGGGCTTTTTAGTTTTTGCTTGACGATATACTATCGTTAATGGCTATTAGCGGTTTGGTAGCACATCTTTTACCATATCACGCAAGCCGCGCAATGCGGTGACAGTGCTATCCCAGTCTAGACAGCCATCAGTGATAGATTTACCGTACTCAAGCTGACTTAAATCAGCGGTTAGTTTTTGATTGCCGCCTTTTAGGTGACTCTCAATCATCATGCCAATGATTGATTTATTACCATTTTGAATTTGCTCAGCGACGTTTTGGATAACCATAGGCTGCAAGTAAGGGTCTTTACCTGAGTTGGCATGGCTTGAGTCAATCATGATTTTGCCATTGGTTTTGCCTTTTGCCAGTTCGTTCTCAACTTGAGCAACTGCCGTTTCATCGTAGTTAGGCTTGCCATTACCACCGCGAAGTACCACGTGTGCGTAAGGGTTGCCTTTCGATTTGATGATAGAGACTTTGCCATCTGAGGATAGACCTAGGAAGCTATGCCCTTCTTTAACGGCTTGCATCGCATTGACAGCAACCGTCATACCGCCGTCAGTACCGTTTTTGAAGCCAACTGGGCAAGATAAGCCTGAGCTCATTTCACGGTGTGTTTGGCTTTCGGTGGTACGGGCGCCAATTGCTGACCAGCTGATCAAATCCTGCATGTACTGCGGCGTGTTTGGATCAAGGGCTTCAGTCGCACAAGGCAAGCCTTTTTCATTGAGATCAAGCAGTAGCTTGCGCGCCGTACGCAAGCCCTTTTCGATATCAAAGCTGTCATTCATGTCAGGGTCATTAATCATACCCTTCCAACCGACCGTGGTACGAGGTTTTTCAAAATAAACACGCATGACGACAAATACGCTGTCTTCGATCTCTTTTGCCAATACGGCTAAGCGATCGGCATACTCATGGGCCGCTTTAATATCGTGGATAGAGCAGGGTCCAATGACCACAAACAGACGCTTGTCTTTACCGTCCAAGATATTTTGGATCGTTTGGCGACCGTTTAGTACGGTTTTGTATGCATCGTCTGACAGAGGTAGCTCAGCTTTTAGCTCAGCGGGAGTAATCAAAGGAATAAATTTTTCAATATTCACGTCGTCAATGTCTGCATTATGGGTAACTGATGTTGTCATGGTTATATATCGTCTAGCTGATTTATAGGAATATTCATTATGCGGACAAAAGTGTTGGTTGACAAGGGTAGTCCGGTAGTTAATTGACTGATAACTGGAATGAGGAAACTAAAACTTAGTTATACTTACACATGATTAAGGTTATATTTGAATTCGCAAATGCACGTTTGGTATTTCGTTTTTCTGTCTATTAATAAGGATGAATTAAGTGCTGGATGCTCAACGATCAGATTTTATGCGTGAATTTAGCTATTTGTATCATCGTCACGTATGATAGCGACCGCGATGGCTTTATGATTGCGCACTAAAACGATTGCACACTAACACATGAATGCCAAAAAATAGACACAGATAAAATGTGTATGTCATCAACCTCTATCATTGACTGACTGTGTTATATTTTACAACAACGATTTATTTTATTTGTATATCTTCAATATTGAGAGCTTGTCATGACAGATTCTGCTACGTCTCATCCACATACTGATTCCATCAGCCAAACAGAGACGGATTTTAATAAACCTAAAGCGACTGCCACGCCGCTAGTGATAGCCATTGTCGCAGGTGAAGTGTCAGGTGACAGTTTAGGCGCAGATTTTATGCAACAGATGAATAATCTGCGTGATGACATCGTTTGGGTAGGCGTGGGCGGCACTAAGATGCAAGCGCAAGGATTGCAAAGCATTTTTCCATTAGAGCGTTTGGCAGTGATGGGTCTGGTTGAAGTCATGGCGCAGCTACCAGATTTGCTCAAAGCACGCCGCGAGCTATTGAGTGCGTTTAAGACAGCCAATATCGATTGGTTTATTGGTATCGATGCACCTGATTTTAACCTACGGGTCGCTAAAAAACTCAAGCCACAAGGCGTGTTCTGTGTGCAATATGTCAGTCCTTCTATTTGGGCATGGCGTGAGTCGCGTATCCATAATATTAAAGCGGCGACCCATTTGGTATTGTGCCTATTCCCATTTGAGCTACCGGTTTATGAGCGTCATAATCATCCGGCGATCTGTGTGGGGCATCCGTTGCTACGAACCATTGATCAAGCATTGATAGACTCGCCAATCAATCAGCGCCGTAGCGAGCTGGTCTGGCACAATGATGGTTTACAGCAGTTTTTTATTGAACGGTTTGATGATGTCAGCCAGCTTATCTGCGTGATGCCCGGCTCTCGGCGTGGTGAGATTACCGCTATCTTGCCATTGATGCTTGACGGCATTCAAAAGCTCATATTATTAGACCCAAAACTGTGTTTTATCATTCCAACGGTTGATCAAAATCACCAATATATTGTGCAAGAAGTCATTGATCAATGCTCAGAGCAGCTGCGGGCAGCTATTGTCGTCGTTTATGATGATACTCAGCCAGAGTTTAGTCAGCATGCGATGGCAGCGTCAGATATCGTGATGCTAGCTTCTGGGACAGCAACATTGGAGGCAATGCTGCTTGAGCGTCCGATGGTGGTGGTTTATCAATTGAATCAGATCACTTATCAGATTGCCAAACGTCTGGTAAAAGTGCCTTATGTGGCACTGCCTAACATTTTGGCTAATGCGCCGATTGTGCCTGAGCTTATTCAAGAGCAGGCAAGTGGGGATAATATTTGCCGTACGGTGATGCGTCTATTACAACCGCGTGCTTATGCTGAGCAATTAAAAGATCTATTAGCGACAAAGCACACGTTGCAGCAGCAAAGCAATCATGAGCCAGCGAATAGCGTGATTGAACAATATTTTATGAGCGATAGTAATGCCTCCAATCTTACCTAACCTAGAAAGACTTTCTAATATTATGCAAATTCAACCTAGCACAAAAAACCTAGCCCAGATAATTGACGTCAGTATTGATCATATTGATGTCAAAGGGCAGTATATTCAATTGGCGGCGCCTATACGCTTATATGGACAGTTGAATACCTCTAAGCTGTTTGCTCAATATGAGCGCGATGAAGCGCAACGCTTAGAACAGTCAATATTAAAAATTGGCGTTGATGAAGCAGGACGTGGACCGTTACTAGGTAGTGTCAATGTGGCCGCCGCGATATTGCCTGCGTCTTGGTCAGGATTGATTGAAGAACAACCACTCAAAGACACACCATTGTCGATACTGACAGACTCCAAAAAGCTGAGCGAAAAAAAGCGCGATCTTCTTTATCCATTGGTACAACAGCATGCAGTCAGTTATATCATCGCTGATGTACCCGCAGCTGTCATCGATCAAGTCAATATTTTGCAGGCTACCATGCTCGGTATGCGCTTGTGTACGGAGGCACTGCTAGATGCCGCTCTTACATGCTTGGTGACTAAAAACAATGAGAATACATTGCTTAAACAATTACAAACTGAAGTATTGTTTGATGGTAATCGCTGTCCTGATTTGAGCCATGCTACATTTCACGAATTGGGCATATCGCCATCTTCTGTTGATTGCCAAGCATGGGTGAAGGGTGATGCACGTCATACCAGTATCGCAGCGGCTAGTATATTGGCAAAGGTGAGCCGTGATGAGACCATGTATGCCCTTGACATGCAGTATCCAGAATACGGTATTGCCAAACATAAAGGCTATCCAACTCGCGCACATATGGAAGCCATTGAGAGACATGGTGTCTTATCAGCACATAGGCGCAGCTTTGCGCCAGTGAGAAAGGCATTAGAGAGCTAATTTTAAACGACAATATCTCGTCTAGAAATCGTCTAATGATAAAGATTTAATGTACCAGCAGAAAGAAGATATATACCTATGTTAACAAACAGGCAAATTTTCGGAAAAATAACGAGCGAAAATTTATAAAATGTAATGCAATATGTTGCTCTTGGTATAAAGTGCTGTTAAATCAATGACTAAGCTTTTATTTTGAATTTTATTCTCACTAGAATTATATATATTACTATTTTATAGGATAAGAAATGATGGCTCATCCCCCTCAAAAGAACCTTGCTGTAGTGCTTTTCTTAGCGGTATTTTTAACGGCCTGCGGTGGTGGTGGTGACTCTGATAATGGTTCTACATCCAATAATCCACAGAGCGAAACACAAGAAGAGCAAGATAGTGAGCCAAGCGATAGTAATCCTACTGAGAATAATCCGCAAGCAGCCTTAAGTGCTAATAATCAATTTAGTCTGGCAAGAACCAGCTGTGGCTTAGGTGGTTTATCTGTTGATACCGCGCTTGATGATATTGCGATTAAGCACGCAAACTATATCAAATACGTCTTTGCTAATAGCACGCCGACCAGTTTTAATGCCCGTGTCGAAAATAAAATCAGCGATATTGCTAGTTTGACAGGTAGCAATAACCCATTCTTCGGTGGATTAGATTTCTCAGATCGCTTATTAAACGCAAAATACAGCAACGCACAATATGGTGCCACAGAAAATATTGCTCAATCTGTCTACTTCAATTCAGCAGGAAGCTTTCTGAAAACGGATGTGGTGGCAACATCAATGGCCAAGTCGTTGTTGGCAGCACCCTATCATTTGCGTTCATTGATGCTACCCACCTCAAGCGCTGTTGGCTCAGGCATGGTTTTATATAAACCGGATGCCAAAAATCCAGCTCTTAACCAAGGTTATGTCTTGGTTAGCCATGCCTCAGCGACACAAGCGACCAAAGATACAACCGTGTCAGGTGTTTTTACTTATCCCTGTCAAGGTGTGACTGATACAGTAACTGCTCTGTATAGTGAGTCGCCAAACCCTGTTAAAGGCACAGGTCGCGATTTACGTACCGATCCTATCGGACAGCCTGTTTATGTGAGTATGCCATCAGCAAACAAAATCAAAGTCAGCAACATCAAGTTCCGAGATACTCAGCGAAATACTAATATACCGATTCAATTGATCGACTTTGATAACGATCCGTATGTGAACACCAACTACGCATTACCAGCGAATGAGGCATTTATTTTGCCATTAACAGATGCACTAAAGAGCTGCGAAGTTAATCGCGCGGCAAATCAAAGCCAGCAATGTGGTCTGTATGGCAATACAAAGTATCAAGTAAGCTTTGATATCTTGATTGATGATAAAAACTTAGAAAGTAAGTCATTCACTTTTACGACGGGTAAGGTAAATTATTAGTTAAGCCGTTTAATCAATTGTACAAACAAAAGGACTGAACCAGATAACTGGCTCAGTCCTTGTTTTATATAAAGACACTATAAGAATGTGACAAAGTAAGCAGACTGGATAAAACCTACTTTAAAATGAAGAATTTGGCTGTTGCAAAAAGGCTTTTTCATCCTCAGTTGATTTGCGCCCTAGTGCCTCATTACGATGTGGGTAACGCCCAAATTGATCAATAATTTCTTTATGACGATATTCAAAATCTAGCGTAGTGGCATCATTTAACTGTCTAAATAATGGCAAATAGCGCTCATGAATTAAGGCAGATTCAGAGTGCATAAATGGGATAATCATAAACTTACGCCATTGCATCGGTAAAGTGTCAAAATAGGGCTGCTGAGTGGCTTCTTGTGCTAAAACTAATGCCATACCGTCTTGGGCAAAAGCACAGGCTTGTTCGCGACACAGGTTTCGTGAAAACTGATCTAAGACAATGATTTCTGCCAATCGTCCTGCTAGCGCTGTTATTGAACTATTGCCATCTAGAGAAGATTCTGCGAGGCGCCATTTAACGCATTCACCTTGCTTTGCTGCCTGCCAAATGTCACCAAACTTGTCCTTTATCTGCTTATCAAAACGATCGTTTTGTTCAAACCAACACGCTTCATTATCTTTATCAAACCAAAAATCCAATACTGCACGCGCATCCGGGTGGAGGTGCGTCAAGTCTATATGTTTTGGGTCTAATTGAGAGGCATGGGATCGACTGGCAGAGGTGGAATAATCGGTTGAGAGTGCCATAAGATATTCTAATTATGATGGATTTAGTCTACTATAGCGCAAATATTTATATCTGTCTGTCAAGATACCAACAGCAGAGTGTCTATTAGGTAACCTATTATGAATGCAAAAAATCTAGAGAATTCTATCAACGTATCGTTGCCACCAACGCCATACTACGTGCTTGATGAAGCGGCGATCGTTGCCAATATGAAAATCATCGCTAGGCTATGTGAGCTGTCTGGTGCAAAAGCATTATTGGCACTAAAATGCTTTGCCACATGGGGTGTTTTTGATGTGATGCAGCCTTATCTGCATGGCACGACTTCGTCTTCACTTAACGAAGTGAGATTGGGCTATGAGACCTTTGGTAATAACGCTGATGCCAGTAGCAGCGATAAAAAAGAAACCCACGCTTATAGCGTCGCCTATAGTGCAGATGAAATTCCTGAAGTACTCAGTTATGCTGATAAGATTATATTTAACTCAATCTCACAGCTAACTGCTTTTAAAAATCAAGCGGCAGCGCAAGGTGTTCCAGTAGGCTTACGATTAAATCCAAAAACCAGCAACTCATCATTTTTGATTGCTGATCCTGCACGTCCATTTAGCCGCCTTGGTGAGCACGATAAAGATAAAATCGCAGCGGTACTAAGCGATATTACAGGCGTTATGATTCATAACAATTGCGAGAATGACAGTTTTGAAGCCTTTAGTGAAAGTTTGGCAGATATCGAATCTAGATTTGGCGATATTTTGCAGCAACTTGAATGGGTAAGCTTAGGCGGCGGCATTCATTTTATCGCGCCTGATTATCCATTAGAAAAGCTGGCTGACAGATTAAAAGTATTTAGTGAGACCTATGGCGTGCAAGTTTATTTAGAACCAGGCGAAGCAAGTATCCATGGCGCGGGCACGTTGGTCACGACAGTGTTAGACACCATGCACAATCAAAAAAATCTCGCCGTCGTCGACGCTTCGATTGAAGCACATATGCTCGACTTGCTTATCTATCGTGAGTCCGCACCGATTGTCGCGATCAATAATACTGCTAGCAATATTGCACCTACTGGCAATCCAGCAGAAGCTGCGCCGTCTGAAGCCAATGCTGAGTCGGCAGACCATACCATTATTTATGGTCGTTCTTGCTTGGCAGGTGATATCTTTGGTGAGTATGCATTACCGAGTAATCTTCAGATAGGCGATAAGATCGCCTTTGGTAATGCTGCCGGTTATACGATGGTCAAGAAAAACTGGTTCAATGGGGTTAATATGCCAGCGATTGTGATTCGTCGTTTGGACGGCAGTACCGATATCCAGCGTGAGTTCGACTATGAGGAATATAAAGCCAGCCTATCTTAAGCCTTAGTAGCCTTAGTTTTTAAGACTATGTTATTGTCGGGTTTTGTATTTTAATGTTTAAAAAACAAAGGCTTAACCTGTATTAGTATGCATTTTAATATCTCTACTTTTTATACATATTTTTTACCGATAAGGGAATAAAAATTGTTATAATCGCGTCGGGCAAATAATGGAGTATTATCTGCCCGACGGGTGCGTGGGTTTTCCTCGGTCTTCCTTTTTAATTCACGCATATCATTCACTCGTTTCTGTTTTGCATAGCCAAAATCAATGGTATCGACAGGGACACAAAGGAGGATTGTTCATTGAACACAAACCAACCAGCCAAATCTAACAAAAAAGACGTACTTATCATCGGAGCAGGCGGCGTCGCTCAAGTGGTCGCGCATAAATGTGCGATGCACAATGATGTGCTCGGCGAGATCCATATCGCCTCACGTACCAAAGACAAATGCGATGCCATCGCGCAGAGCGTAAAAGAAAAAGACAGCTTTAAGCAGGCTGCAGTCTTGCATACGCATCAGGTCGATGCGATGGACAGCCAAGCACTCGTGCAGCTGATACAAGACACAAAAATACAGATACTTATTAATGTTGGCTCGGCATTTATCAATATGACCGTACTAGAAGCTTGTATTGAAACAGGCACGGCATATATAGATACGGCTATTCATGAAGATCCACGCAAGATTTGTGAGACGCCGCCGTGGTACAACAACTACGAGTGGCAACGCAAACAGCGCTGTGCAGACAATAATGTCACTGCTATTTTAGGTGCAGGCTTTGATCCCGGTGTGGTCAATGCGTATGCACGCTTGGGTTATGACATGATGGATGCAGGATCTGTGACTGATATTGACATCATTGATATCAATGCGGGCAGTCATGGCAAATATTTTGCGACTAACTTTGACCCAGAGATCAACTTCCGTGAGTTCACAGGGACAGTTTACTCTTGGCAAGATAGCAAGTGGCAGTCTAATAAAATGTTTGAAGTCAAACGTACAGATGATTTGCCAGTTGTGGGTGTGCAGAACAGCTATCTGAGTGGTCATGATGAAGTGCATTCATTGTCAGCCAACCTAGATGTACCAAACATTCGTTTTTGGATGGGCTTTGGTGAGCATTATATCAATGTATTCACCGTGCTACAGAGCTTAGGCCTACTGTCTGAGCAGCCAGTGATGACGGCTGAAGGCCAAGAAGTGGTGCCGCTAAAAGTCGTGAAGGCGGTACTACCAGATCCAAGCTCGCTTGCACCAGAATATACAGGCAAGACTTGCATTGGTGATAAAGTTAAAGGTAAAATCAATGGCGTTGAGACGGAAGTGTTTATCTACAATGTCTCAGATCATAAAGACGCTTACAACGAAGTGGGTAGCCAAGGTATCTCGTATACTGCAGGCGTGCCACCTGTTGCTGCGGCAATACTAGTCGCGACTGGCGAATGGGACGCAGGCAAGATGGTCAACGTCGAAGAGCTAGATGCCAAGCCATTTATTAATCTATTGAATAAGATTGGTCTGCCAACGCGTATCAAAGATAGCGAAGGTGATAGAGCGCTTGAGTTTGATATTTAATTAGCAAATGTTATTTAGAAAAGCCTATCTTTTATAGATAGGCTTTTTTTATGTCTAGTTATATGAATAAAGGGGGCTAGCGGTGACATGGCGTTCTTGCTACTATCACTGGTAGCTACCATTTTATTTTCTACAAATGCTCTACTTTTTATACTCATTAGCTTTCACTTTAAAAAAATATTAAGGACAGTAAAATTGAGAGTCAATAAATATGGTTTAAAAGATACTATATCCTCTTTAGTGAAAAGAGAAGTTAGGCAGCGCTGTGGGTTTGGTTGTGTTAACTGTGGTAACGCCGTATATCAATATGAACATCTTGATCCTACTTTTGCTGAAGCAAAGGAACACAATCCTGAACATATTGTTTTGTTGTGTGGAGGCTGCCATGATCGAGTCACTAGAAAAATTCTATCTAAAGACACTATCAAAATGCGATCTTTAAATCCTATTTGTAATCAGAAAGGATTTTCTTTTGGTCCTTTTGATCTTGGTCTTGTAGAACCTACTATAAAATTAGGCACCTTGATATGTAAAAATGTAGATTCTTTAATTAATATTGATGGTGAAAGTATTTTCTCTGTGAAAAGACCTGAGTGCACAGGATCACCCTTTAGAATTAACGCCTATCTTACAAATTTTGATGGTAAAGAAATACTGAAGATTGTAAATAATGAATGGGTTACTTCTACATTAAATTGGGACGTTGAAGTTATTGGAGCAAAAATTACGATTCGAAAAAACTCAGGAAATATTTCTCTAGTATTGAGGTCAGAGGCTCCTCACACCCTAATTATCGAAAGACTTGAAATGATGCATCATGGAGTAAAGATTAGCTGTCGAGAAAATGAAGACTTAAAAGTAGTGACTCGAAGTGGTCAAGTTTTGAGCTCTTCATCTATGAGTATATCAGGTTGCAAGGTGGGGTTGGATATATTGGAACACTCGCTTTCAGTAGGTGTTGGCGGTGGTTGTGTGGAAATAAGTAATATGGAAATTAGTTATCAATCTGCAATTAATCGTTACCCTGTACCTTTTAATGAAGTGAAAAAAACTATAAAAAAAGAAAAGATAGGTCGTAACCAACAGTGTCCATGTGGTAGTGGTAAAAAATATAAAAGGTGTTGTGGAATTATATAGTCCAGAGTTTCAGGATATTTATATTGCATTTGATCTTAGGATAAAAATGATGAGCAATGTTTGATCAAGCCTAGTTGCATTGGTTCGTATAGTGAGTCTATATTTTTAAACTATAAATTTTGCTATATTGACCAAAATCAAGGTATAACCTACAGATCACTAGCCCAATTTAAAGGTTGTGCTTCTAGCAATCAATAATGAACCAAACAATCCATCACCTTTCACTAGGATTATATTCTCTCAACGCCGCAATACGATCATCCAATGTTGGGTGTGAGCGGAACAGGTTGGCAATACTAAAGCCTTGAGATTGTCCAGACGAGATTGCAAATGCTTTCATACTCTCAGGCATTTGATCTGGTCGCTGTGCAGAAGGACGCAGAGCATCAAGCGCACTGATCATTTTTTCGCGGCTGGCAAGTTTGGCGCCCATTTGATCCGCACGGAATTCACGTAAGCGTGAGAACCACATCACGATAGCAGACGCCAAAAACCCAAGCAAAATATCCATCACAATACTGGTGATAAAGTAACCGATACCTGGGCGATCACTGGTGTTTTTGAACACAGTACGGTCCACGAAACTACCGATAATGCGCGCAAAGAACATCACAAACGCATTGACCACGCCTTGAATGAGGGCAAGGGTTACCATATCACCGTTGGCTACATGACCAATCTCATGCGCTAGTACCGCTTCGACTTCATCTTGATTCATATTTTGTAGTAGACCAGAGGATACCGCTACCAGCGCTTTATTCTTATTCCAGCCAGTTGCAAACGCGTTTGGCTGCGAGTTATTAAAAATACCAACCTCAGGCATACCGATGTTTACCGCTTGCGCTTGTTTTGCCACTGTATCGACCAGCCATTGCTCAGTTGGGTTGCGTGCGGATTCTATTACCACCGTACCCGTGGATTTTTTGGCCATCCATTTCGACAGAAATAGCGAAATCATTGAGCCGACCATACCGTAGATACCGCACATAATTGCAAGGCTGACATAATTTAGCCCGCCTGCCGTATATACACCGCCAATCCCAAAAAATCTGGATAGTATCCCAAACACAATGCTAAAGACCACGATCACGGCCAAGTTGGTCAATAAAAACAATCCAATACGCATCATGACGCTAATTTCCTATTTAAATTTAAAGTGTTGGTATGGCCTAGATAGGCGGTTATTTAAGAAGTTTGTTTGCCATGATAGATTTTACTGGGGTTTTGTGTGTCATACTATTTCAATATTGTCAAAATGCTAAAGTAATTATGTTGTCCTAGCTATAGTGAGATTTTTTGAGACAATTAGCGAGCTAGGTATATTAGCTCGTTGCCAAGACCGGTTAGCTACAGTACAACATCATTGAAAGTATTGCCTATTGATCTAAGTATTAAGTTTTGGTCAACTATTTCTTATTTTGATTTCTCCTAAGATAATGATGACCAAGATTAATCTTTAAAAAATTATAAAAATGAGAACATCACATGCAACTAGAAATAAATATTATAGACGCCTTCACTGACACGTTGTTTAAAGGCAATTCTGCGGCGGTTATTGTGACATATACATGGTTAGATGATGCTTTGATGCAGTCTATTGCGTCTGAAAATAACTTGTCTGAGACCGCTTTTATTGTTGCTGATGGCAAAGGTGTTTATCATATTCGTTGGTTCTCACCATTGACCGAAATTGACTTCTGTGGTCATGCGACCTTAGCCGCTGCCTATGTATTGTTTAATAAAAATTCAAACGTACAGTCGATTAACTTTTCAGCCAAAGCGGTTGGTATTTTGACAGTCGCAAAAACGGATTCTGGCAAAATGCAAATGGATTTTCCCAATAGAATGCCTGAGAGAATCGATGAGATTCCTGATAGTTTATTAGCAGGTCTATCCATTGGGCCTGCTGAAGTCTATCGTAATACTCAAGCGTATTTCGTCATCTATGATTCTGAATCCGATGTGCTGAATGTCGCGCGTGATAATGAAAAGTTGAAGCAGCTAGCGCCCTATGATGTGGTGGTAACTTGTCAGGCAACCTCAGAGAGGTATCATGATTATGATTTTATCTCTAGATACTTTCGGCCAGCAAATGGTGGTGATGAAGACCCAGTAACAGGTTCGATTCATACTGGACTTGCCCCTTTATGGGCGAAGCGTTTAGCCAAAAATGAATTAGTCGCTTATCAAGCATCTAGTCGCGGCGGTGTGCTTGACTGTACCGTGGCAGACGATAGAGTGCTTATTTCTGGCAATGCCGTACAATACCTGACTGGATTTATTACCGTTGAGGAGTAGGTAAGTTTGACAGAATTAAAAACCGTTGGGCTTTTTGCGCTGACCGCATTGGCTGAGATTGCAGGGTGTTATTTGCCTTATCTATGGTTACGAGAAGATAAATCTATCTGGCTATTAATACCTGGCGCGCTGAGTTTGATCGCGTTTGTCTGGCTGCTGTCATTACATCCGACTGCTGCAGGTAGGGTCTATGCGGCCTATGGTGGCGTATATATTTGTATGGCGATTTTATGGTTATGGACGGTCAATGGGATACGACCAACCATGTGGGACATAGTGGGCTCAGTAGTTGCACTATTAGGAATGGCGGTTATTATGTTTGCGCCGCGCAGTGCCTAAAAAAAACGAGTGGCCAACTCAAAAAAACGCCAATCAAACCACTAGGTCAGATTGGCATATTGATACGAGAAATATTAATGTTTACCTAAGATGCTACCATTGTCGTCTTTTTTCGCCGCTTTCTTTTCTTTTGCTGTCAAAAGTGGTTTCTTTTTGACATTCTTCTTACTGTCTTGACTTTGCTCATGGTAATTCCTTTGTAGATAACGCATACAACCAGCTAAGCCAATTGGGCTGACTTAAGGTAAGTATGGTGACGACTAACATAGTCGCTTACTAAATCGAGTATAGGCTTAAGCATTAGTAATAGATAGTACTCGCACAATTCAATTCGCCTAC
Source organism: Psychrobacter sp. CR212 (assembly GCF_059693765.1). Taxonomy (NCBI): domain Bacteria; kingdom Pseudomonadati; phylum Pseudomonadota; class Gammaproteobacteria; order Moraxellales; family Moraxellaceae; genus Psychrobacter; species Psychrobacter sp. CR212. The sequence continues at coordinate 976,129 of NZ_JCATIF010000001.1, forward strand.
GATTCAGTTCTCTTGCTTCTTTCCTTTAGCGAAATCATTGCTTTAGCCAAGTTATGCGCTAATCGATTCGTTCAATTAATCATGGTATTCATAAGTGCTTACTTACGGATACATGGCGATTTGCTATAATTAGCCATAAACCGATTCATAAACGCGGCAAACTCTTATTTATTAACATTTAGCACCATCGTGCTCACTGTTTTGGTCAAATTATTATGCGTATACGTAAACTATTCAAATTTGAAAACGCTCACATCGTTCGCAACTGTAGCTCTGAGCGTTGCAAGCACTCCATCCATGGTCACAGCTATCAGATTGAGCTGATTTTAGAAGCCACCCGTCTAGACCATGGGCAAATGGTTTATGACTTTGGGCTGCTAAAATCTTCGATCAAAGACATTATCGACAGCTTTGATCATGCGATTTGTTTTTGGAACAAAGACGATCCTGAATATGTCGCAGCGTGTAAGAAATTTAGCGCACGTTGGATCAGTCTGCCAGTCTCACCATCGGCAGAACAGTTTTCACGGGTGATTTTCTTTTGGGCGCAAGAAATACTGCGACAGACGCAAATGCAAAATGGTGAGGCGGATGTCAGTGTGTATTCAGTGATTGCTCATGAAACCGCGACGGGTTACGCGCAGTGTTTCGCCGATGATGTGGCAAACGAGCAAATGGGTAAGCTGGTTTTAGAGGATTTCGAATTTAGTGAACAAGTTCGTGCTGAGTGGACGGACTCTGAGCTATACGCCAAGCTGATTCGCGGTGAAAGCTTCACCAACCCAACGGTGACTATGCAGGTACAGCCAGAGCAAGCACAGGCAGGTTCAGACTGATGCATAATGATCAATCAATAGAAAACAGTGACAGCGTGCAAACTTTGATACTGAACTCTGAGCAAGATACACAGTTATTGGCTAAGCAACTGGCAGCATTGCCGCTGACGGGTAGTGTGTGGCTGGCAGGGGATTTGGGTGCAGGTAAAACCACTTTAACGCGTTACTGGTTGCATGCTCTCGGTCATACTGGAGCGGTAAAAAGCCCAACGTATACCTTGGTTGAGCCTTATAGCATTGAACAAAACAATGGCACGACTAAGCCAGTTTATCATGCAGATTTATATCGTCTCCAAGATCCAGAAGAGCTGTCTTTTATTGGCTTTGATGAGTATTTAGATGAGCCTGAAGCGCTCGTTATCATTGAATGGGCGAGCCGTGCTGATGGTTATCTACCGATGCCAACTTTGTTTATCGATATTACGCAAGTTGAAAACGATGATAAAGGTAATGAAGCACGCCAAGTGCACTTAAGAGTATCAAAAGCAGGCCAAGCGCAAGGTCTGGATTTATCAAAATTTAATATCTAAATCACACCACTTGCCATTCTTTTAAAATATGACATCTATCAATGCCAGATAATCACCCCAACACCCGTATCAAAAAACTATCGCCGCTGCTGATTAATCAACTAGCAGCAGGTGAGGTCGTGACACGTCCAGCAGCGGTCGTCAAAGAGCTGCTCGAAAATGCCATTGATGCAGGTGCCACCAATATTGAGGTACGTATTACTCAAGGTGGTATGGGCATGATTGAAGTGGTGGATAACGGTGTGGGTATTCATCCTGATGATATGGTGATGGCGATTACTCGTCATGCGACTAGCAAAGTCGCTGATGTTGCGAACTTGCACGGCATTACGACGCTCGGTTTTCGCGGTGAAGCATTGGCAGCGATGGCGGCTGTCTCTCGTTTGACCTTGACGAGTAGCCATGATGAGAGTGGTATAGGCCGTCAACTACAGGTGGCTGGAGTATTAGATGATACCCCAAAGCTCACACCAGTCGTTCATAATCGCGGCACAACAATCATAGTCAAAGACTTATATTTTAATGTGCCTGCCCGCCGCGGTAATTTAAAATCTATTGCCACTGAATTTGGCCACATCGAGACCATCGTCCGTGAAGTCGCACTGGCGCGAGCTGATGTCGCACTGACACTTTTTCATGACAATAAAAAGCGGTTATCATTGTCTGCAAATGCTACAAACGTTAACGATAATGATGCTAACCGTCTACCGTTGCCGCGTCTCGAGCAAGCGACTGGTATGCCATTAACGGACAATGCGCTAGCAGTATCGATAGATTTATCGAGTCTTGTGCAGTCGTCTGTAGCGTACGGCGATAGCACAGTTGATCAGGCAGCAATCAGTGGCTGGTTATGGCCGATGACCGATGAGCAGATAGCATTGCCAAAGCTGATCTATGTGAATGGTCGCTTGGTAAAAGAGGCGTTGATCAGTAACCAAATGCGTCAACTGGCTCAGAGCGCTCAGTTAGCAGGTATGGGGTATGCGCTTTATTTTGAGTTGCCAACTCAGTGGCTCAATGTCAATGTGCATCCATCGAAGCAGCGTATCAAAATCAGTCCGCTAAACAATATCATGGCTCACTTAAGCCATACGATTCGTTCACAGCTAAAAATAGTCAATGCTACGCCAAAGGTTGCTAGCCCCGATAATCCAGAAGTGCCAGAAAAAGACGTCTCTGTAGATAATTTGTCTGACACACATTTACCCAATGATATGCCTACAGAGCACATAAGGCAGAGCAGACAAGTGCAAGCTCCTAGGCAGTCATATCAATCTGCTTCAAGCAAATCATTTTCACATAAGTCGCCAGCTAAAGAACCAGCACCATCTTATGTCGATGAGCCGTTACAGCAAAGTCGCCATACTTCGTATCGTTCATCCGAAGCGCCTACAGTTTCATCCTTACCAATCTGCTTGGATATTATTAATGATGCAGAGGCTCTTGTTATCGATTCAACCGCAACTGATAAAAACCTACCTTGGCTCTTATTTCATCATCAAGGGCAATGTCTATTAATAAGTACTAAAGACTGGCAGTCAAAGGTAAGCCAGTTGTTTGAATCATCTATATTTAGCAATAAGGTATTTAAAAAAGATAAAATGTCAAACAGTGCTATGGAGATCAATCAACAGCTTACAACAGTAAGCTCGCAAATGACTGCACAAGACTCAGCAGTTTTTGTCGCAGATCTCGCTGATATACTGACAAGAAATGCGATCAAAATCTTAGACAGTCATCGTTTAGTCACACTAATGTTATCTTCTACATCCGAATAAATATCAAGCTGACTACTATTTTAGCCAACTATATAAAGGCAATTCTATGCAATATTCGTCTGATAGCGTCTCTACTAATCTGCCTGATAATAGTGTCGTGTGTCTGATGGCGCCCACTGCCAGCGGAAAAACAGCATTAGCATATGAATTATACGATACAGGCCGTTTTGAACTGATTTCTGTGGATTCAGCACTGATATATCGCGATATGAATATTGGTACGGCAAAACCAACAGCAGATGAATTAACGCGTTATCCGCATCATTTGGTTGATATTATTGATCCCATGCAAAGCTATAGTGTTGCTGAGTTTGTTGATGATGTAGCACGTCTTATTGATGAGTGTCATGAGCGCAAAAAGATACCGCTGTTAGTAGGTGGCACCATGATGTATTACATGGCGCTACTCGATGGCCTGTCTCCCGTACCTGATAGCGATGACAGCGTACGTGCACGCGTAGAACAATGGCGTCAAGAGGAAGGTATCAGTGCTTTATATGATTATCTTGGCAATGTTGACTCAGTTAGCCATCAGCGTTTGAATGCGACGGATACTCAGCGCATTACTCGGGCAATTGAGGTTTATTTGCAGACAGATAGGCCCATAAGCGACTGGCAGCGTGAGCCAAAACAAGCTTTGGCCCATCATCCAGAACAGCAGTGGCATGCATTGTCAGTGATACCAGACCGCCCGTGGTTACATGCGCGTATCGAACAGCGCCTTGATATCATGTGGCAAGAAGGGTTAGTGGCAGAGGTTGTTGGCTTACTTGAGAAGTACCCGCTGACCCCTAATATGCCGTCGATGCGCTGTGTGGGTTATCGCCAAGTATTGGAATATCTCGTTCGTACGCAGCATCCAGTATTGGATAAAACCCATTTGGACAAAGCGCAATTTTATGAAGCCTTCGCAGACTCTAAAAGCCTAATGGCCATAAATAAGATACAAGGAGAGGGCGTTTACACAAATGCTCAGCCAGATGTATCCTATGCTGAGACCGAAGCGCTTGCTTGTCAGGAAATGCAAAATAAGTCATTATATGCCACAAGGCAGCTAGCAAAACGCCAATATACATGGCTTAGAAAAGTTGCTCAATTGCCTGATGCTGTATCTGAGTTTGATGATGCGGTCCCCAAAGGGATGGTGCTAAAAAACTTTACAACAATGGCACAAGCAAGAGATTATCTTTTTTGAAAACATGCTTTTATCTTATTAACGTGCGTCTTACTTTACGTTTTCAAAGCACGTTATTGATATATAAATAAAGAATCACAATTAGTTTCAAAAATTAGCATGGATAGCTGTTATAATTTGAGATTACTACAGATATAGTAGCCGTCAAATACAGTTGTCTTGGTAGTAGATAGCTATTAACTTTTACAGAAAAAACGCTTGATGAAACAAGTAGTTACTTAATTATTTACAATAATAACGTATTCGCGATAAAGTGGAATAACTTAAGAACAATGAATATTTATTTAGATACGTTTTATAAAGAAAACATATTATTGTATCTACCTTTTAGCCACTATAATTAAATTGACACTTAGAATAATTGGCACTCAAAACATAACTATATAATATTTAGGAGAGATTTCATGTCAAAAGGACAAACTTTACAAGATCCATTCTTGAATTCGCTGCGCAAAGATCGCATTCCTGTCTCTATTTTTTTGGTTAACGGTATCAAGCTGCAGGGCCAAATTGAATCGTTCGATCAATATGTTGTACTCCTCAAAAATACAGTCAGTCAGATGGTATATAAACATGCCATCTCAACCGTAGTGCCAGCTCGTAACCCGCGTAGTAGTACAACCACTACAGGTACTGGCGCTCAACCTCAAGGCTTAGCGCAAACTGGCTATCAAGGTGGTGGCTTTGAGCGTGGCAGCAATCCTGCTGCGGGTGGTTTTGAAGAGCGTGGTTTTGCCTCTAGTCGTAGTGGATTTAATCGCGGAGGGTTTAGTCAAGGTCAAGAACGTGGCTTTGAGCGTGGTAGCTTTGGACAAGGTCAGGAACGCGGTTTTGAGCGCGGCGGCTTTGGACAGGATCGTGGTTTTGATGCATCGACAGACGGTACGGGCTTTGAAGAAAAGCCGGACAACGGATCGAATGATACCAATAGTTAATTAGCTGCACGCATTGAGTGTATTATCCAACTATACATTAAAAGACATGATTTATACGATTAAGACCTGCTAACATAGTGGGTTTTTTTTATATAAATAAGCAGATAGTTACTGTAAAAAATAATGGCTGTCTCCATTATATAAATGGTAGGCCATTATTAATATGAAACAGAGTATAGTAAAATACTAGGTTGATTCATTATAAAAATAGAGCAGATCCATGAGCGATACTACAACTGATTTGACCCATGAGCAATTTATCACAACGGCTATTGACGCGATTAATACTGAGATATCTGCATTAGCATTGTTGACAGAGCAGATAGATGACAGGTTTGCACAAGCATGTGACGTTATTTTGGCTTGTCAGGGTCGAGTGGTAGTAACGGGCATGGGTAAATCAGGATTGATTGGACGTAAAATAGCAGCGACTTTTGCCTCGACGGGTACGCCTGCTTTTTTTATGCATCCTGGTGAGGCAGGTCATGGCGATTTGGGCATGCTGGTCAAAGGTGATGTACTGCTTGCTATCTCGAACTCTGGTGAATCCGATGAGATTAAGATGCTACTGCCAGTGGTCAAACGCTTACACATCCCTCTAATTAGTATCAGCCGAGATAAACGCGGTATGCTGCCACGAGCGGCTGATATTGTTTTGACCCTTGGCCACTCACAAGAGGCTTGTCCGCTCAATCTTGCCCCTACATCGAGTACAACGGCTACCTTAGCGTTAGGGGATGCTCTAGCGGTCGCCTTGGTACATGCTCGTAACTTCACTTCTGAGGACTTTGCATTATCGCATCCAGCGGGCGCATTAGGTCGTCAACTATTGACGCGTGTCGAAGATTTAATGCATACCAAGTCAGAAGACTTACCCTTGATTCACCAACAAGCACCGCTACAGCAAGCACTATTTACGATGTCTGCTGGACGCTTAGGGATGACCGTGGTGACGGATGATAGTGATAAAGTCGTTGGCGTATTTACAGATGGTGACTTACGCCGTGGTCTTGAAAAAGGTATTGATCTACAAACGCCGATGAATGAGGTAATGGTCAGTAACCCACGCCATATCAGTAAAACAATGCGCGCATCGGATGCCTTGAGTGTCATGAATGAAAATGGTATCAGTCAATTACTAATTATTGATGATGAAGATCGTTTAGAAGCAGTCATCACGGTTCATGATCTATTACAAGCTGGTGTAAAGTAATTCATTAATAGTTGATAGAACGATTGGTTTTTCATATAAAATAGTTAGAAAAATATTCGTCAAAAAGAGACAAATAATGCAAGATTTAATAAAAAAAGCCGGACAAGTAAAGCTATTGATCATGGATGTCGATGGGATTTTATCTAATGGTCAAATTATCTACGACGCAAATGGTATCGAAACCAAAGCGTTTTCAGTACAGGATGGCGTCGGTGTTAAGTCTCTAGCGCGTTATGGCATTTTAACTGCTATTATTACTGGGCGTAGCAGCGCTATGGTTGATAAACGTGCAACAGAAATGGGTGTCAATCATGTGGTACAAGGACGGGATGATAAGCTCATTGCACTAAAAGAGTTATTATCGTCTCTTGACCCTGCGCTCAATATTACTGCTGCCGACTGCGCTTATATGGGTGATGACTTGCCAGATATTAAAGCGATGCAAACGGTAGGGTTTGCAGCAACCGTACCCAATGCACACGCGGAAGTCATAAAACGCAGTGATATGGTCACCACTCGAGCAGGTGGTACCGGCGCAGTACGTGAAGTATGTGATCTCATCTTAAAGGGGTACGGACATTATCAAGACTTTATTGCACATTATACGCTTGATGAAACTCAAGCTCAGGATGAACTGTCGTGAATACACGTGTTCTCATTATATTAGCGTTGATTATTGCTGGTATTGCGGGCTGGTTTTTCCAGCAACAAGGGGATGTGTCGCCACCAGTCAATATCGAGACGACAGATGTCGATTATGAAGCCACTGATATCAAAGCAGTTCAGACAAATGAGCAAGGTGAAACTGAGTATGAACTTACTGCTGAGTCTTTAACGCATAATCCTGAGACCAATCAGGATGAGATGTCAGGCATCACGATGAATTGGGAGCCGTCAACAGAGCAGCGCTACCGTATTCAAGCAGGTAGTGCAGCCATCAGTCAGCAAACAGGGGAGTTGAGCTTATCAGGTGGCTTTACACTGGTTAGCGAAGGTAATAAAGAGGCGTCTGATATTGAGCCAATCAAAGTGACTGGTAGTACCCTAAAAGGCAATACAAAGTCTGGTCAAGTGTATAGCGATGAGCCCGTCAAAATTGAACAAGGGATGAATCGTTTTGAAGCATCCAGCATGACTGCCAATCTGGAAACGGGTGAATATGAGTTTGGGCAAGTTGCTGTCGCTTTTACGCCCGCTGATCGTCAAGACAAAGCATTATTTTAAACTAGCGTTTTCTACTACATTAAAACAGCAGCCATCATGAAGTTTGCAAATCCTATCAACAATTATGAAACGAGTTATTATATGAAATCTAAATTTTTGCCTACTTTATGCGCATCAATCTGCTCACATAAGCTACGTGTTGTTCCAACGTTTATGTTGTTAGCCCTACCATTGTATGGCCATGCACTGCCATCAGATGCCAATCAGCAAATCAAACTGCTAGCGGACAAGGCCACTTATAGTGAGCGTACTGGCGTCACTAGTTACTCAGGTAATGTCATTATTACTCAAGGCACTTTTAAAATGACTGCGGACAATATCACAGTCAATCTCTCGCAGCAGCGCAGCATTAATTCAGCGGTAGCGACGGGTCGTCCAGCAACTATGCAGCAGGTTGTGACGCAAGAAAAAGGCTTGGCAAAAGGTCAGGCAAATAAGATTGATTATAACGCGGTATCTGGCATTATCACTCTAACAGGAAATGCCAAGCTGGTTCAGAATGGGGCAAGTTTTGCCGGTAATGTTATTCGTTATAGTCTAAAAGCAGGTGATGTAGAAGCGACCGCTGGTGGTAATCAGCGAGTAGAGTTGGTATTTCCACCAAATAATAATACCAACCAAAGTGGCGTTCGCTAACCTAGCCAACCAAAGCATGAATAGGTTTTTGGTAGTATACGAATATCGTGAAAGCAAGAGTAAGCTATGAGTGACAATAAAAATATAGATTCTTCAGTATCAAATAGCAATACGGCGCCTGTCGCTCGCTTGACTATGCAAAATTTGGGTAAACGTTACGGCAAGCGCTGGGTAGTCAAAGATGTCTCGTTTTCTGTTGAGCAAGGCCAAGTTGTTGGACTGCTAGGCCCGAATGGTGCTGGTAAAACGACCAGTTTTTACATGGTGGTGGGACTGGTCAATATGGATAAGGGCCGTGTCACTCTAGGAAAAATGGATCTGTCTAAATACGCTATGCACGAGCGTGCTCGTGCTGGTATTGGTTATTTGCCGCAAGAAGCGTCGATTTTCCGTAAATTATCTATCGAAGACAATATATTGGCGATTTTGCAGACTCGTACAGAATTAAGTAAAGCTGAGCAGCAGCAAGAGCTTGAAAAGCTGATTGGCGAATTTCATTTAGAACATGTACGTACCTCACTTGGAATGAGTGTGTCAGGCGGCGAGCGTCGTCGCTGTGAAATTGCTCGTGCGCTAGCGGCGGATCCTAAATTTATCTTATTGGATGAGCCATTTGCCGGTGTAGACCCCATTTCTGTTGGCGATATCAAGGATGTTGTTTTGACACTGAAAAATCGTGGTATTGGTGTCTTAATCACTGATCACAATGTTCGTGATACGTTAGCCATCTGTGAAAAGGCTTATATTGTTTCAGAAGGGGCTATCATTGCCGAAGGTACTTCATCGGAAGTCTTAGAAAATGATCTGGTCAAATCTGTTTACTTAGGTAAAGACTTTCAAGTATAGCCCGCTGTGCTAAATCATTTTTTACTCATATTCTTATCTACACGAACTGCTGATTTTAGCATTGCAACTAACTGATAAAGCCAGCAGTCAACATTTTCATTATATTTAGAATAACCTACGCTTAACGCTCTCCCTTCTATCAGATACAGCTTTCGATACTCACAACTGGCTGATCGCGACAAACACTCTTACATTCCTACTCATCAAAGAGCGTACGATATTTTATTCATTATTCTCGACTAATCATCTGGATAAGGCTCATCATTTATGGCAAAAAATAAAAGCAGTTATGTCTGTCAGAATTGCGGCGCGCATTTTGGCAAATGGGCAGGGCAGTGTACAGATTGCGGCGAATGGAATAGCTTGGTAGAAGCGCCAAATGTCAGTATGCCGCATCACAATAAAAATACCGCCAAGCCTAATGCCGGCCGATCCACTTCTCGTAGTACTGCTGCACCAGTTGGTAACTACTCTGGCACTCACAGCGCAGTTATGCCACTTAACGCAGTCAGTGTGACGCTAGACACACGCTTGCCAACAGGCATTAGCGAGTTTGATCGTGTGCTGGGTGGCGGATTGGTAGCTGGTTCTGTCGTACTAATCGGTGGTGACCCGGGTATTGGTAAGTCAACCATATTGTTGCAGACAGCGACTAATATGGCACGTGCCGATTCTTTGGCAGGTAGCGCGCTTTATGTGACTGGCGAAGAGTCACTTGCACAAGTAGCTATGCGTGCCAAACGCTTAGATTTACCTGCTGATAGACTTCGCGTACTCGCAGAAACCAATGTAGAAACCATTTGTGCGGCCTTGACCCAAGAGCAGCCAGCCATCGCTATTATTGACTCTATCCAGACTATTTATACTGACGCCATCAATTCTGCACCAGGCGGCGTCAGTCAAATCAGAGAGTCTGCCGCGATCTTAACGCGCTATGCAAAGCAAACAGGTACAGCGCTATTTTTAGTGGGACATGTGACGAAAGAAGGCACTTTAGCAGGCCCACGTGTACTTGAGCATATGGTCGATACGGTATTGTATTTTGAAGGTCAGTCTGACTCACGTTTTCGGATGATTCGTGCAGTCAAAAACCGTTTTGGTGCGGTTAATGAGCTGGGTATTTTTGGCATGACTGACATGGGACTCAAAGAAGTTGCCAACCCATCAGCGATATTTTTGAGCCGTTATGATAAGCCCGTTGCTGGATCTGTTGTTATGGTTAGCCGTGAAGGGACTAGGCCATTACTGGTTGAAGTGCAAGCGTTGGTGGATGACTCCCAAGGACAGCCTAGACGCATGGCGTTGGGTTTGGACTTCCAGCGTTTGTCCATGCTACTAGCAGTGATGCATCGTCACGGTGGTATTCATACCAGTGGACAAGACGTCTATGTCAACGTTGTTGGTGGCGTCAAAGTCATAGAGACTGGATCTGATTTGGCAGTGTTGTTGGCATGTGCCTCAAGCATCAAAGAAAAGCCATTACCATCGTCATTAGCAGTGTTTGGTGAGGTCGGTTTATCTGGTGAAATCCGTCCAGTACCGAATGGTCAAGAACGCTTGAAAGAAGCAATGAAGCATGGTTTTAAACATGCGATTATTCCAAAGGCCAATGCACCTGCTAAAGGAGCTCCTCAGTTTAAGGGTATCAATGTGATTGCTGTTGAACGTCTTGACGATGCCATCGAAAGTGCGTTTGAGTTATAACCAATCTTGAAAAGTATAAAAAGATTTGATCAAAAAAGCCCTTAACTCATGATAAGTTAAGGGCTTTTTTATATGCTATAAGTTTTAAAACTAAGGTCCTGAAACACGCTCAATAGCGACATTACCGACACCTTTATTAGTGATACCTAGGCGCTTAGCTGCACCATACGATAAATCTAATACGCGGTTGCCATGGAATGGACCACGATCGTTCACTTTTACTACAACGCTTTTACCGTTAGTTTTATTAGTGACTTTAACATAGCAGTTGAGTGGTAATGAGCGATGTGCTGCCGTCAAACCATTCATATCAAAAGTTTCACCACTAGCAGTTTTACGACCATGAAACTTACGACCGTACCAAGAGGCAAGACCAGTTTGCTTAAATTTACTAACAGAATTAGAGGCTACTGCGGTTAGACGCTCTAACACATCTTCATCATTAGTGACTTGAGTGGTATCACTCGCTAATAGTGAACTACTAAGTGCTAATGAAGTAGGCTGACGTGCTGATTTGACCAAACTTGATGCACCATCATGCTGACGGCTAAGCTCACCAAGTACACGATCGATATGGGAGGCGTTATCTTGTGAAATCATCGCAAGGGAGGTTTTTGCTTCTACAGCATTTACATTTGTAGCAACTGCAGAGCCAGCGAATAAAACTGCCGACATTGTAAGTAAACCAGATAAACGCTTATTCATAAATACCTCTATAACTTATACACCAAAACCTAACTCTAAATTTTTAGATTGAGTATGACAGCGTTAGACCAATCTAACAGTGAATCAAACTCTAGAATCTTTATATTAATCTATTGTTTTGATAGCGATTAATATTTAGGGCGAGACTCTTACAGGTTTCAATATATGGTAATTTTTCATTTTATGATCATAAGTAGCGGTAGTAATGACCGTAGTTACTTAGAACATGCTTAAATGATAGTCAGCGATATTCATTGAGTACTTATTTTTAACTTAGAGAGTAAGTACCAATGTCACTATATGTCGTATCTATAAAACTTCCGATATACAAACTTTCTGATATTGCTAAAGTAATGAAGGGTTTAAAAGTTTTTGCGTGATGCTTTGTTATTAAACCGTTAATTAAGTAGTGTATTTGAAAGTCTGAAATCTACAAGATGCTAACTATACGACCAATCTACAACCAAAGTATAATTAAATGCAAATTTTGTTAGTGGCTATGTACGGGTTATGTATCAAAGTACAGTAAAACGAGGTTAACGCAATTTTTTGTAAAAAACAAGAAATAAAATATTTCAGCCTTGATTTGCAATTCATTTTGGTTAAAAAAATCACTGCTAATGACAGTATGATACAAGTAATTAAATAACAATACTTTATGTCTCATGACAGCATTTTGATAGGCTGGTCATGAATGGGGATTATGTAGTATCTATTAAAAGTAACAAAATATTAATAGTAGCAAAATCGCTGATACTTTGATTTAATCTAAACTTTGTTGTCATTAGTCATGCGAGAGTGCTTTATTTTATGCTCAGTGTTTTTGAGAGATATAAATGATGTGTGTTTGTCATATTTCAATGATAATTTACTAATGTTTTATATATAAGGTATTGTTTATCAGTGTTTTTAACCAGATTTGTGAGTGTGAATCGACATCAATAAGCCAAAACCTGCCATCAAAGTCACGATAGCGGTACCACCATAGCTGATGAAAGGAAGGGGTACGCCAACAACAGGTAAAATACCGCCAACCATACCGACATTGACGAATATATAAACGAAGAAAGACATGGCAATAGCGCCCGCAAGCAGCCTGCTATAAATGTCAGGATGGGTGAAAGCGATATACAAGGCACGCGACAAAAGGCAAAAGTAAATAAACATCAGCAGCATGACACCTAGTAAACCAAATTCTTCAGAAAAAGCTGCAATAATAAAGTCAGTATGACCTTCTGGTAAAAAATGCAGATGCGACTGTGTGCCTTCTAAATACCCTTTGCCAGTGAGCCCGCCTGACCCAATGGCTGTCTTTGATTGGATAATATTCCACCCAGCACCTTGTACATCGGCTTCAGGATTGAGTAAGGTTAGGACGCGCGTACGCTGATAATCATGCAACAAAAAGTTCCAAGCAAACGCAATAAAAGGTATCGCTAAAACCACAGCAGCAGAAATCAGACGCCAAGATAGGCCCGCCAAGAACAGCACAAAAATGCCACTAGCAGCGACTAAAAGCGAAGTGCCAAGATCAGGCTCTTTTGCAATCAGCAATACAGGAACGATAATCAATGCCAGAGTGATGGCAATACTGGTCGGTGATGGCGGAAGATCACGCTTGGACAAAAACCAAGCACACATCATCGGCATCCCAAGCTTCATAAACTCAGACGGCTGCACACTACCAAACCCAGGTAAGTTGATCCAGCGCTGAGCACCCATACGCACTTCACCAATGATATCAACCAATACCAATAATATAAGACCCAATACATAAAACACAGGCGTAAAGGTACGGTAAAGGCTTGGCGGTATTTGTGCCATCGCAAACATTACGGTGAATGCCACACCGTAACTTACCATCTGACGTATGACCATGCCAATGTCTTGACTGGCAGCACTATATAAAATCGTCAGGCCAATGCAGCAAACCGTTAACAAAAGCAAGGTCAACCACGGATCGATGTGAATACGTTGCCAGATCGTCGGTGCATGACCTTGGCCTAAGTGATGGCTCTGACGTGAAAAACGGTATTGCGGGTTAGAAGACATAGGCAAAATTTGGCTAGCAGTTGGAGTAAAAGGGAGAGGTTATCTAAGCTGTCTTATATAAAATATGTGATGAGTATTTGATGGTCTCTATTCTAATAGAAGCCCACGGACAAAAAAACAAGCAGATACTTAACATCTAGGCAATAAAGTCACGTAATTATAAAAGTGATAAGGATAAGTGTTAATTACGAATATCCTGCCTCAGATTAGAGGCGATAGTTTAGCCTGCTTGCTGAAAATTTGATAGTATCGATAAAACGTTTTTAGCGGTAGATTCCTGCAATGATAAAATCAAAAAACCATAACTATGGACAAATCCAGAAGCCTATTCTTGCACTGGTTGTTTGTATGAGTAGCATCAGTGTTCATGCCGCTATTATAACTGATAGTAGTGAACGCCGTATCGAAGTGCGTCAAGGCAGTGGCGACACTAGCAATGCTTATATATCGCCTTCTAACAATGTCTCTAGTCAGCGCCCTGGTGTCACTATGTTAAGTGGCGCAAATGCATCAAATGGCGATAGTATGCAAAGCTTGATTGCACAAAAGCAGCGTGATTTTGAAATTGATGCCAGTCTGTCTATCGAGGAAAACAAACGCGTCAATGTGAATCAACGAAGACCGACTTATAATACAACTTACCGTAATAACAGCTACAGCACAACGAATAACACCTATAATAGTGCTAATAACGATCTTACGAGCATGGACTTTAATGCATGGCTCAACAGTAACAGTTACCGTGCTAGGCAAGTAGCCGAATATCAGCGCTATTTGAGCGCACGTGTGGGTGCACAAAATGTACCACCACTGTCTCAGCTACTTACCACCGCGCGCAGCTGGGACAAATGCGGTTATGAGCCTTATCAGCTGCCACCGCGAGAGTTGTGGGCCAATATCGTGCCAACACTACACCTCTATAGTGAGCTAAAAAATCAAGGCATTTTGCCTTTAAGTACTGAGATACGCTCGGTGTATCGTAGCCCTGGGCTGAACGACTGTGCTGGCGGTGCTGGCAGTAGCAAGCATATGAATGCAAGTGCCATGGATATTTGGGTGCCAGAGTACGAAGACAACCTATGGCGGCTTAGTACGATGCAGGATGGCCTGTGCCAGTTTTGGCAATATCAAGGACAGTCTTACAACTTTGGCTTGGGTTTATATGCCACAGGTGCGATTCATCTAGATACCGATGGTTATCGTAAATGGGGTTTTAACCATACCAGTAGTAGCTCTTATTGTCGCTATTAGATAGCTAAGGGTTAACGCGTCATAAGCAAGCGCACACTCAAATTAGTGACAATAAAAAAACGAGAAACAGTATAATATCGCTTATAAATTTTACAGCTAAATGATTAATAGGATGAGCTGGCTAGACGCGCAAGTTCACCAAAAAATTGTTTGGAATTTAATATTTATGTTCTAATATGAATATTTTCATTTACTATCTTTATATCCTTATCACTCTTCAAAGAAGAAGATTATGGTTAATATAAGCGGGATTTATGACAAAGCAGCATTCAGCAGTTGCAAGATGCAGTAAATCGAATGAAAGGAAACAACGTTTTTTTCGCTCAAAATATATTTACACCACATTAATAGGAATGGCATCATTTTCCATATTATTGGTGAGTGCCTGCAGTCCAGAACCCTATCCTGAAAACAGCTCGCTGGTGACAGATAAAGCTGCGCTAACACGTGATAGCATCGCACAAAATTCTGAAAACATTGAAGACAGTATTAGAAACTCTTATGCTCGTTTGGCCTCAGAGCGCGCTGATGTATGCCCAAAGTTGATAGAAGAACAGGGTAGTCAGGTTATTGAGCGCGTTGCAGAAGTAATGGTAAACGATTATTGTGACTATTTTCTATATCCTCGAGAGGGTCAGCATATTTCAGTCGCCACCAACAATCGCCAAATCGAGGCCTTACTTATAGTCCCCGCGCTACATAACTTTGCTAATGGTGGTTATAAGGTCATGTCTTACGACAAGCATATCATTCGACTGAGCTATAATGGTGCCACCTATAAGCCTCAAAACCTCAATTACGACATCGTAATGACCATTTCTGATAACTCTGATAAAGAGTATTCGTAGTCTTTTTTGATAGCACAAGTCAGTCACAAGATAATAAACACATGAGTGATGAGTCGGGCATACTGAATCGCTCATCACTCACGCTATTTGTTATCTAACTGAGTGAATTTAACCTAGCTTATTTCCCTCTTGTTATTTGGTCGTTTTTGTCGTAGCTTCTATCCCCTTCCAAGGATCGTCTTGCCCAACTGTCACGATTAAAAAGTTATCCGGATTTAAGGTATCGCGCAGCGTTTTGTTGACCCCTGACAGCGTGACTTGATCAATACGGTTGACATAATCGGCCAAGTAAGTGTTTGGCAATTGATAGAAATTCATCATTCCTAACAACCCATTGATCCCTGCGTTACTTGCAAAACCCATCGGGAAGCTATTTTTGAGATTGTCTTTGGTCAGGCGTATCTCGTCCTGAGTGACTCCTTTTTCTAACGTGTCATCGATAACCGCTAAGCTTGCATCGATTGCCGCACGTGCTTTGTCATTACGTGTCGAAAAGCCAATCTGATAAGGCCCGCGTGCTAGCATCGGATTCATTGATCCTGAAATACCGTAGGTGTACCCGAGATTTTGTCTAATCTCAGTCATCAAACGGGCATTAAAGTCACCACCTGCCATTACCTCGTTACCAACCGCAAAATTGGTTTGCTGCTGCTGGGCTGTTGGATTGGTTGCACGTTTACTGCCTAATTGCCCCATCAATACGGTAGTTTGGGTACTTGGGAAGGGGATATGAATGTGCTGTGATTTAGTGAGAGGTTTAGGCTCAGGTAAATCAGCGGCAGCTTGACCAGCAGATAGTTTAATCGTGATATCTTCAGCCAGCTTTTTCGCCTGTACCAAGGTCAGATTGCCTGTCATAGCGATAGAGGCATTTGCCGCCACTAAATACCGATTTTTAAAGTCTATCAGCTGTTGCTTCTGGATAGTTGGCACGCTCTCTAGCGTACCGACTGAGGGATGAGCGTAAGGATGACTGCCGTATAAAGCCTTATCAAAGGCAATACTGGCAAGACTGCCAGGGTCTTGTTTTTGCTGCTGTAAGCCAACGAGTAATCGTGACTTGTTACGTGCTAATACCTCGTCATTAAACGTAGGCTCACTCACCATTTGCGTCATCAAATCAACAGCTGGTAAAAGGTGTTTATCGTCTGATAAGCTGCGTAGCGAAACAATGAACATATCCTTATAGGCACTACTGCCTAGATTGATGCCTAGTGTTTCAACAGCACGCGTGAACGCATCTTCATCTAAGCTTTTGGAACCCTGCTCAAGCATCGTTGCGGTCATGTTGGCGATGCCAAAACCGTCTTTACTGATGCTGCCATCACGGGCACTACCAGCGTTGAAACGTAAGTCCACATCGACGATCGGTAAGGCTGTGGTCTGAACGAACATGACAGGAACACCAGCTTTGGTCTTAAACTCTTGAATCGTTGGCACTGTGACTTTTAAAGATTTGGCATCATCGATACTGGTAAGTTTAGATAAAGCTGCAATCGGCGCACTTGCATCAACAGCAGTAGGGGCTCGGTAATCTTCAGCGCCTGTAGTGTCGGCTTGGGCAGTATTAGCCAATATACTCAATGCAAAAACTATGCTGGTACTAAGGTATGATAGCTTTTTTAATGAGAGATTAGATGATGTAGAGGGCAAGGCATTACTCAAAGATTTGTGTGTTGCTTGAGAGTCATATTTATTCTGAATCATGATGTTCTTCTTATTAAGAATACGGTTATATCGTCGCTTTTATGAAACGTTCTGATAACAGGCAGTATTTATTGTGCTTTGGTAGTGTTCTCTTTCGGGGGCACAATATGCATCACCGTTAAGTTGTCCTTAACCAAATACTTCTTACTGGCAGCCTGAATGTCAGCGACACTGATACCATCTAGTTTGGTTGGTAACTTAGCAAGTAATCTGTCATCTAGCCCGATAGACTGTAGTGAGCCGATCATACGTGCTTGTCCTTCCATGCTATCTTGTGCATATACTAGGCCAGTGACGGCATTGGTCTTGGCGCGACTGATTTCATCGGCAGCAATGGGATCGGTTTTGAGTTTTTCTATCTCTGATATTATGGCTTGTTGCGCTTGCTCTAAACTGACACCTTCACGTGGTGTCGCTTGAATCATAAATAGCCCATCGCCGCGATCTAACAAATCGTAAGAAGTACCAACCGTGGTCAGTAGACCTTGCTCACGTATCAATCGACTCTCCAAGCGTGCAGATAGACCGCCATCGAGTACGTCTTGAGCAAGCGAGAGGGCGTAAGCCTGTTTTTCATTGTTTGCGCCTGCTGTCACTAGGCTAGGTACGTTGTAACCCATAAGTAGGACGGGCACTTGCACCGCTTGCTCAGAGTCTACTTTTTGATAACCACGAAAGCCTTTTTGAGTGACAGCGTTACGCTTAGGTACGTTGCTTGGCGCCAGCTCACCAAAATAGCGTTTGACTTGAGTGAGTACTTCTTGTGGTTGCACATCGCCGACGATGACTAAAGTAGCATTATTGGGTGCATACCATGTCTTGTACCAGTCTTTTAGATCCGAGAGTTTGATGGATTCTAGCTCACTCATGGGCCCAATGACAGATTCACCCTTTGGACTGTTAGGCAATGCTAGCAAACGAAATAATTCGTAAGCTTTGGCAAGGGGATTGTCATCAGTACGCTGACGTCGCTCTTCCATGACGACTTGGTGCTCTTTGGTAAACTCTTTGTCATTGAAGGTGAGGTTTTTCATTCGATCTGCTTCAAGCTCTAACGCCAACGGCATACGATTGGCAGGAAATAGCTCGTAGTAGCCCGTATAATCATAGCTGGTAAAAGCATTGTTAACCCCGCCAAACTTGGCAATCAACCGCTCGTAATCATCACTTGAAACATCAGGAGTGCCTTTAAACATCATATGCTCAAGTAAGTGAGAGATGCCGCCTTTATCCAGCGGCTCATCTGCCGAGCCCACCCGATACCAAATCTGGGTCATGGCGACGGGTGCACGGTGGTCTTCTTTTATGACCACTTTTAGGCCATTTTCTAACTGGTATTCATGTCGACCTGACATATCCATTGTCAAAGCAGAGGGCTTTGCCTCATCAGTTGTTTTATTTTTACTAAATGCGCTTTGAGATGACCCATCTGTCGTGACCGTATTTTTTGTAGTGGTAGTCGTGCTAGAAGGTAATGCGGTGGTTTGACAGGCAGAAAATAATGTTGCCACCGTTAGAGCACAGGCGATACGTAATGGCGTAGTAGTGAGCGTTGAAGACAATGGCATGGTATGGTCTACTTATATAAAATAATGACTGAAGTGATGGACGTAATCATAGCAATACAATGCATCACAGTGATGTCTGTGTGCCAACCATGACACTAGCGGTCGGTCTAATATCTTGCGTCGTATTGCAACCTGCCACAGATAATACAGTTGTCGTTAGCAAAATCGCCACACTGATATTGGCAATGCTTTTATAGTGTTTAGAGAGTGATGACATAAGCGTTTCCTAATAAGAATTTTTAGATGAGTCTTGGTAGAGTAGGCGAAGTCTTGCAAGGAACAAGTCAGAATTTTGTGTCCAAACCTTAAGCAAAACTCTCTCAAATCATTATGTGATTTTTTGAGCAGATAATTTTTGACGACAGTCTACTATGGTAAGGGCTAAGCGCGACTTGAATTATGCTAAAATAGGCTAAAGTCCATGGTCATATAGCTGGCAAGCTTATGACAATCTAAAAATCCATTTACAATAAACAAATAATTAATAGCGATAACTTTTAGGGCAAACTTATGAATAACCCAAACAATAGCAACCGTGTGGTCATCAATCTTGATGATGGTCTCGATGATTTAGATGACGATGATATTACCTTACCCAGTCTACCGGTGCAATCGGTGCCAATCATTGATGAAACAGAGCGTGCTGCGCTACAAAGGGATAATACGGCAAATCCAGATGTCTCAAACAATCAGGCAGCAGAAAATATTGCTTTGGCCACGCCAATTGTTATGACAGAAGAGCATAACGTCCCTAAAGGTGCCTCTGAGAGCTTTTCAAGTGCTAAAGAGACAGGCACTACGAGCAAACCTAGCACTGCGACAACCATTCCTGCCATGCCATTACAAGAGCAACTTGGGGATACACCAAGGGTAAGTCCAGTCGCTAGCAGCAATACCCAAGCAGCCACGCCACAAGAGCCTGCTGCAGAGCCACCAGAAAATAAGAAAAAAGGCAGCTGGTTTAACCGTATGAAGACGGGGCTGAGTAAGTCACGTAAAAATTTGGCCGAAGGGATGGTCAGCATACTTATCGGTGGTAAAGAGATCGATGACGAGCTGTTAGAAGAGGTCGAAGATCAGTTATTGGTTGCTGATATCGGCGTTAATGCAACCAACCGTATCATCAAGAACCTGACCGAGCAGACTGCCCGTGGTGACTTGATTTATGCTCACTCACTCTATAAAGCCTTGCAAAGTGAGCTGGTTGATATCCTAACGCCTAAGGTTGAGCCGCTGGTGATCGATACCAGCAAAAAACCATTTGTTATCTTAGTTGTGGGTGTCAATGGTGTTGGCAAAACCACAACCATCGGTAAGCTCGCCAAGCGCTTACAAGGTGAGGGTAAATCAGTCATGCTAGCGGCAGGGGATACTTTTCGCGCGGCTGCCACCGAGCAGCTACAGATTTGGGGCGAGCGTAATCATATCCCAGTGGTGGCACAAGGTCATGGCTCTGATAGTGCTTCTGTCATTTTTGATGCGATGCAATCTGCCAAAGCAAAAAATATCGACGTACTCATAGCAGATACCGCTGGCCGTCTACAAAACAAGACACATTTGATGGCAGAGTTAGAGAAAGTGGTGCGCGTGATGCGTAAAGCTGATCCAAGCGCTCCGCATGAAGGTATGATCGTACTCGATGCTGGCACGGGTCAAAATGCCATTAACCAAGTTGAGCTATTTAACAAGATTGTACCATTGACAGGTATCACCATTACGAAGCTAGATGGTACGGCAAAAGGTGGCGTGGTGTTTAACATTGCCGAAACGACAGACGTGCCTATCCGCTATATTGGTGTGGGTGAGTCGATTGATGACTTGCGCGCCTTTAGTCCGAAACAGTTTGTCGCCGCTTTGTTTGAGACAGATGACAAAGAGTAGAACCGCTATTTGTAACGGCTAAACAATCTTTAAAATAATTTGGAAATCAAAGCCATGATAGTGACCGAAGCATCTTTTGGATCGTATCGATTAACGCTCATTGCCCGTCTCGATGAGCATGACCAGCCTGTGCTCGTTGAAGCCAACTGGCTGCTGCCCGGTAATACTTGGCACAGCTCAAAATCTGTCCCCAAGCTTAAAAAATATTATGGCCTGACAGATGAAGACTTTACCTTTATAGACAGCAATAGCCTAAGCATGAAAGAGCCTACTCAAGCTTTACTGATAGAAACGATTTTCCAACTCAAAGATTATGCTGCTGGTAAACGCAAGACATTGGACTTGCCCTTAGATTTTTCTATGGGTACTGAGTTTCAACAAAGCGTATGGCGGGCACTACAAGAGATTGGCTATGGCGAAACCATCAGCTATGCCACCCTCGCGCAGCGTGTTAATAGCCCGAAGGGGTTCCGCGCGGTTGCACAGGCTAATGGCAAAAATCCTTTTAGTATCATTGTGCCTTGTCACCGAGTGATTGCAAGCGACGGTAAGCTTGGCGGTTATACAGGTGGATTAGATAAGAAGGAATATCTGCTGGCGCTTGAAGGGGTTAGGTGTAGAACGTAAAGATAAATATAACGCTTCAACTATTGAATGAGTGAGCAGAAAAAAGCACCAAACCGACAATTGATTGGTGCTTTTTCTGGGGGTGTTCTTGCCAGTATTTAGTTATTAAGCTGGCTATCCCTCAAGCTGCGCCATGACGTCAGCAGAGAAGTTCACGTTAGTATAAACTTCTTGCACATCATCCGCATCTTCTAACATATCGATCATCTTTAGGATTTTTTCAGCATCTTCCACATTGTCGATTTCAGCCGTGGTAGATGGTGACATGGTGACTTCAGCATTGTCAGAGACAAGACCAGCAGCGTTAAGCGCGTCTTGAACTTGACCGAAAGTTTCCCACTCAGTGATGACAAGCAAGCTTTCACCATCGTTTTCGATATCAACGGCGCCCGCATCTAGTGCCACCATCATGACTTCATC
Source organism: Psychrobacter sp. CR212 (assembly GCF_059693765.1). Taxonomy (NCBI): domain Bacteria; kingdom Pseudomonadati; phylum Pseudomonadota; class Gammaproteobacteria; order Moraxellales; family Moraxellaceae; genus Psychrobacter; species Psychrobacter sp. CR212. The sequence goes on from NZ_JCATIF010000001.1 coordinate 998,085, forward strand.
TTCTAGGCTTACATCATTAAAAGTGATCTCGCCGCGTTTGGTAAACAGATAAGCCACTGAACCTGAAGTACCAAGATTGCCATCACATTTGGTAAAGGCGTGACGGACTTCACTGACCGTACGATTGAGGTTATCAGTCATGGTTTCGACCAGTACCGCTACACCGCCGACACCGTAGCCTTCGTAACTGACTTCTTCCATTTTTTCATTATCACCGCCGCCTGTACCACGGTCGACAGCACGGTTGATCGTGTCGCGAGTCATATTGACTGATAGCGCTTTTTCGATAACAGCACGTAAGCGCGGGTTTTTGTCAGGGTCGGGGTCGCCTTGTTTGGCAGCTGAGACGATTTCACGAATAATTTTGGTAAATATTTTACCTTTTACTGCATCCTGACGGGCTTTACGGTGTTTAATATTTGCCCATTTTGAATGGCCTGCCATATAACATCCTTAAGGTTTACGTATTATTTTTTATGTGCAAGAAGGCGATGAATTACAGCCTTCGATGTCTGATCACCTTGTTTTATACTATCATTATTTTGTCTATATCAGGTAATAGCGCTACTTGCACGTTAACGATTTGTATGTTGTTGAGAGTGCTTTTTTGCTACACTGTGGCAAATTATAGATTGTATTCACTGTGATAAGTGAGCAATATTATAAACCAGTTTTAACTATTTTGACCAACTTGCCCTTATCCATCACATTTTAAGTCATGGAACGCTATCAAGCCATTGATTTTATAAAGTTACTGATTCTATGAAGCGACCAACTGCTGAAGCCCTAACACACTTGCGTAACCGTACGCATATTATTATTGAAGGTACAGATACCCGTTTGGGTAAGCTCTTTGATATTGTATTATTGATTGCGATTTTGACCAGTGTGGCTGTCGTCATGCTTGATAGTGTGTTGTACATGCGCTTGCAATATGGCACGTTGTTTTTTTATGCAGAGTGGTTTTTTACGATTCTATTTACCATTGAGTATGCACTAAGGTTGTTTTCAGCACCCAATCGCTTGCGCTATGCGTTTAGTTTTTTTGGCATAGTGGATTTGTTGTCTGTTTTGCCAAGCTATCTCAGCTTACTATTTGTAGGTGTGCAGTATCTACTTGTCATACGAGTGCTACGTATCTTACGTGTATTCCGTGTCCTAAAACTTAAAGCCTATATGCAACAAGCAGGTTTTTTGGCTTCTGCACTCAAAACCAGTCAGCAGAAAATTACCGTTTTCTTCTTGTCGCTTGTGCTATTGGTAACCATCTTTGGTTCAATCATTTACGTAGTAGAGGGGCCTGAGAACGGGTTTACTAGTATTCCATTGTCTATCTATTGGGCGGTCGTCACGATGACGACAGTTGGCTATGGTGATATGTCGCCCAAGACGCCGTTAGGCCAAGCAATTGCAACCATGGTTATGATCACAGGTTATTCGATTATCGCTGTACCGACAGGTATTTTTACCTCTGAGCTGGCTCGTAATATGCGTCCGCAGCTTAATCCTGTCACTTGTCCGAACTGTGGTAAATTCGGTCATGCAGTGGGCGCAGACTTTTGCGATCGCTGCGGGCACGCGCTCCACATTTAATGACAGGTTTGACTGTTATTGCCAATTGATCGCTTATTATACGTCAATGTACTCATCAACGAGCGGCGAGAGGTCAGTCTCAACGCCAAGATTGACCAGATTCCAGTACTGTCCAGATACGGTACGGTCTAACATCATGGTGGTGGCAGAGGGCTGAAACTGACCGAAGTATTTTAATGAAGTGCGCATTTGGGCAATCACCTCATGGTGTATTTGACTGCTACCAAAATCAAATGGCCCTTCTTGGTATGGGCGGATAGATAGTGGTTTTAGACCAATAGATAGCCATTTTTCATAAAACTCGCCAGGGATGTTTTTATCATCATCACGGCGAATATCTAAGGCGACAAGGTCTTGCTCAAGCGCGGTCACATCGCCTTTGATAGCATGCTTGGCAAAACGACGGAATAGTTGGACCTCGCTATCACTGTAACTACGGATACCGCCGAAGTCATACGCCACAACACTACCATCCTGCCGAAAAGCAAAGTTGCCTGGATGCGGATCACAATGCATACGGTACAGACTAAATAGTTGTCCTGCGGTAAAATGAAACAAGCGCTTTGCTATTTTTTGCTTAATGGCATTGTCCCATGTTGCAGCGACGGTCAATGTCTCTCCTATCTCCTCAGTCAGTGTCAAAATCCGTCTAGAAGAGTGGCTGCTAATGACTTTTGGGATAATGAGACCTTCATCATCAGCATGAAAGGCACCAAATACACGCAGATTGTGCGCCTCTTTGGTATAGTCCAACTCGTCGTGTAGACTCTGTCGAATCTCATTAAATAACTGCTCTTGCAACTGCTTACTCATATTGAGCACACCTGCAATTTTTAGCGCCATGCGCACCTGTTTGAGGTCGCTATCACAGTTTTCATCGACATCAGGATACTGGACTTTGACCACGACCCTTTGTCCAGAAGGTAGCACAGCTTTATGGACTTGCCCAATAGATGCTGCGGCAAATGGCGTCTCGTCAAACTCACTGAACAGCTCTGCCATCGGTGCTTTAAGCTCACGCTCAACTTGTGCACGTATTTGCGCATAAGGCATGGGCGGTGCATCTTTTTGGAGTTTTTCTAGGGCAGTTGCGACCTCAGGCGGGAACACGTCTTTGTACTGTGAGGCAATTTGTCCGACTTTCATCACCGCACCTTTCATCTCACCCAACGTCTCGGCAATCTGGATACCCACGTCTTGCATCAAGTCTGAGCGAGCTTGTAGGCGCTTTTCTTCGTCACTCGAGAGATGCTTAAACGAGTTTTTAGCGGCTTTGCCGGCGATGCTTGCTGTCATGCCAGCGAGTTTCATAAAGCGCTTTCCGGACGTTTTTGCCATTCATATCACCATATAGTGGATTGTTTTGCTCAGTCATAATTCTATTATTTTCATCAAACAATTACTGTTTAACTAATGTGTGAAAAATAAGAAGTTTTACTTTATTAACAAAGCTAGTAATCTATAAAATTAGAAAACACCTTAAGTGCTTGTATTGACTGAATAAATATTGCTTAGCCAGTAGTCTAGTGCCATCTCATAACCCATATGACCCAAACCACAGATGACACCGACTGCGACATCGCTCAAATAGGAATGATGCCTGAAAGGCTCACGTGCATGGACATTGGATAAATGGACCTCTATAAAAGGCTTCTGTGTCGCTAGTAACGCATCGCGTAGGGCAACTGAGGTATGGGTAAAGGCAGCAGGATTGATAATAACGGCATCAGCTTGGGCAGATTTTTCTGCTAATAAACCATAATATTGAATCTTATCTACTAGATCGCCTTCATGGTTTGACTGTACACAAATTAATTCAATGCTGTGCTGAGCGGCTCGTTCGACCAAGCGTTTTTCGATATCTACCAGCGTCATATGGCCATAAATTTCAGGCTCACGCTTACCCAATAAGTTCAGGTTGACGCCATTCACCAATAGCAGTTTGTGATTGAGGGTCTGATCGATGTGTTGGTCAGCAGGATTTTCTGCTGCTGTAGATGGAGAAGAGGACGTCATAGTAATCTCTATCGCTGTTTAAATATGTGAATGATTTATTATAATGAATAAGGTATGCATGACAAATAGGTTGCACACGCTGATCCAGCGTATCCCTTTATAATAGCAGCTTGTAGGCTGGGTTATAAAAAAATTACAGGAAAAACTCACCCATGCCTTAAAAAGCGTGTTAAAAGTCTTTATGTTGCTAAAAACCCGTGCTATGATATTTTTTATGCAATAAGTATTGCAAGTTTGTTACTGTCATTGATATGAGAGATAGTTTGCAAGATTGGCTTTCTTTTATATAAGCGTTTTAAAGATGACTGTGACTAGATTAGTACTCTTAAGTTTTTGATTTCATCATCTTAGATCCCGTTTATATGCAATGTTGCAAAGGAATTTGGGGCTAAGCGAACTTTTTTAGGAAGTAATATTATGTCAGCTCGTGAGCAAGGTATCGTTAAGTGGTTTAATGACTCAAAAGGCTTTGGTTTCATTCAACGTGACAGCGGAGAAGATATTTTTGTCCATTTCCGCGCGATTCAGGGTGATGGCTATCGTTCTTTAAAAGATGGCGAAAAAGTTGAGTTCAGCGTAGTAGAAGGTGAAAAAGGCCTACAAGCTGAAGAAGTCAGAAAGTTAGAAGAGTAATCTATCCAGACATTAAAGCAGTTTAGTTATAATGTCTGTATGAACTACTGATATACTACTGAGTCAAGCCCGTATTGTCTTACCCATGTTGAGTGAACAACAGCATATTTGGTAGGTCAGGTATTGGGCTTGGCTTTTTTTGTACCCGTATGTCTAGCGGCCATCTATAGATATAATGTTGCGACTACTATTGGTCACGCTTATGTCAGTATAAAATTTTATTGTGAGCTGATTTGTGATTGATAAAATACAAGCAACTAATTTAAAAGGATATTTTTTTGAGTAATTTTACAACGTTTACTGATTTGCCACTTTCAACCGCGACCCTGCGGGCAGTGAGTGATTTGGGATTCACGGAACTCACGCCGATTCAGGCGAAAATACTACCGCATACACTAGCAAGTCAAGATGCCATCGGACAGGCGCAAACGGGAACGGGTAAAACAGCAACGTTTTTATTGACAATCATGGAAGCGTTACTCAAACGTCCTTTTACGCATGATGAAACGCGTTATCTAGGTGAGCCGCGTGCCGTGATTATGGCGCCAACTCGCGAGCTGGCTCAACAGATATTTGAGGACTGCATTGCACTGACCAAATACACCTCATTACACAGTGTCTGTATTATGGGTGGGACCAATTACGAAACCCAGCAGCATGAGCTTGAGCGCCAATACGTTGATATTTTGGTGGCGACGCCTGGCCGTCTAATTGATCTTGCCAATAAAGGCATGGTGTATTTAGATCGAGTAGAGGTGCTGGTGCTTGATGAAGCAGACCGTATGCTGGACATGGGTTTTATCCCTGATATCAAGCGCCTTGTGGGGCGTATGCCCGCCAATACAGACCGTCAAAGCTTACTGTTTTCTGCTACTTTTAACCAAGATGTGATGAATTTGGCGTATCGCTGGTTGCATGAGCCGCAGTTTGTGGAAATCGAGCCAGAACACAAGACCAGCGAATTGGTTGATCAGCACTTTTACTTACTGACAGAAGATCAAAAACTCGAAGCCCTTCAGCGTATTATTAGTGAGGAGGCCGTTGAAAAGGTCATTGTATTCGCCAATCGCAAAGATCAAGTCAAGCGTCTCTATCATAAACTGCGTCAAGCGCATAAGATTGTCATGCTCTCAGGTGATGTAATTCAGCAAAAACGTGAGAAATACTTGCAGCGCTTCAAGGATGGTCACACGTCTATCTTGGTGGCGACAGATGTTGCAGGGCGCGGTATCCATGTTGATGATATCAGTCATGTCGTTAACTATACCTTGCCCGATCAACCAGATGATTATGTCCACCGTATTGGTCGTACGGGCCGCGCTGGGCAAACAGGCATTAGCATTAGCTTTGTCAGTGAAGATGACGCATTTAATATACCAGCATTAGAGAAGCATTTAGAAACCAAGTTTACGCTTGAGCAGTGGCAGGAATAATTGCTATAAATAGGTAACACTTAACCAATAAACCCCTTAATATCATTTTTGATATTAAGGGGTTTTTGTACGCTTGGTAAAGTCCGCGCAGTACTCGAGTTATGTGTTAGAAATTATTGACCATGATGCATGGAGGTGGCGTCATCACCCATATCATGCATGCTATGATCCATATGATTATCCATGTCTTGCATATCATGATCCATAGCTGGCGTCATATCGTGATTCATCTGATCTATATTATGAGCATCTGTCTCAGACATCATAGCAGAGTGGCTACTATGATCCATCTGTGCGTGTCCACCACCATGCCCGCCATGCATGTTTGCCATGACCATAGGAACGACAGCAACTGCCAAACCTGAGAGTACCATCACCGCACCATTTAACTGCCTTAAGCGAAAACGACCAATCTTGTCACGTAACCAGCCGACTGTCTCGTGCGTTGCAACTAACATCGGCACCGTGCCAAGACCAAAAACAAACATCAACGCTGCACCGCTTAATGGGTTGTGAGCCACCACCGCGATGAGTAGGGCGCCATATACCAAACCGCAAGGCAAAAAGCCCCAAAGCAAACCAGCTGTCAATGCACGTGGAAAGGTGTTTAGGGGAAAGACCTTTTGGCGTAGCGGGCTGAGGTATTGCCAAAAGCGCATACCAAAACGCTCGAGCTTATTCAAAAAAGGTGCGCCAAGCATGGTCACACCCACAAAGACCAACACTGCGCCCAGTAAAATACGTGGCAAGCTATTGCCTTTCATGAGTGGCTCTAACACCGTCGTACCGATAAATCCTGCCAGCAGACCTAACAGTGCATAACTGCTCAGACGGCCAAGATGATAGGTGGCCACCAGCGCGCGGCGTTTAGTAGGACTGACATCTTTCATAGACAGACCAAATGCCGTCACAAGACCGCCACACATACCCAAACAATGCGGCGAGCCAAAAAACCCCATCAGTAATGCCGCAGCAAGTAAAGCCATGGTCATGGATGCATCTCCTAAAAGTCATAAAGGCCGTATCTATAGACACGATTATTATCTAACGAAAGCTCATCATTACACGATGAAAAGAGAGAAGAATAAAGGTTAGATTTTTGTGTTTTTCTCTACATCAGTACGAACGAGCGCATCTTTATCAACGTTATCATCTGACGGCTCGGTATCAGCAGAAGGCTGAGACTGCACCGCGCGCTCATGAGCCTGCATGGTTTGCCTGCGCTCTTGACGATCATCCAATATGATACGCTGTGATGCATTGTCCAAATCTTCGAACTGGTTTGATTTTACCGCATAACGCACCGCCCAGATGGCAACCACAAATAGCATGAGACTTAATGGGATTAATAAAAATATACTGAGCATGGTAACTCTCTTCAATAGCAGTGTCTTTTATTATTATACACCCATCGCAAATGCAGTGGATGATCTGTAGCGATTAGAATGAGGCGTAGCATCATATGACGATATTAGCTGCGCGTTTAGTATAAAAACCTATTCATCAGATGCTTTTTTGGCACTGCCTCGCGGTGTTAGGAGCTGCTGTGAAGTCACATCATCGGCGTGACGACAGTTCATTTGCGGACGTATCACATCCCGTAGATAGGCGGCGATTTCATAAACAGCCCGCCGTGAATGACTTAGGTTTTGCGCAGGTTTCATCCAGTCGCGTCTCACTGGCAATGGTGCGCTAAGCGGTGTGCTATTAATACCATTCAAGGCAAACTGTCTGCGCGCACGTGCCATATGATAACTATCAGTAATAAGGTAAACGTGATGAAGCGGAATACGCTTGGCTGTAAAACGGGCGTTTTCGCACGTATTCATACTGGCATTTTCGCTTATCAGCCCATCGATACCATGCTCAATGAGCCATTGACCTAGCCAAGGGGCTTCAGCGCCGCTTAGTACAATAGGTAAGGGAAGATCGTGATAGGCCCCAGCCGCGGTACGGACACGATTCAGGCTATAGCGATTGAGGATGATTTGATTGTTATTATCATTAGTTAGACCACCGCCTAATACCACGTAAGCAGTCGGCGGAGAGCTCATAGCAGCAGAAGGCATTTTTGGTAAAGGAAGAAGCGCAAATATATAGACAACGGCTTGTGAAAATAGCGGTGTGAACAAACTGATTAGGACTAAAATAACAGACGTCGAGCCTAATACAAAGGTAATATTGATGATACGGAATAGCTTCACCATTCGTTCGGCTGAACGCAAATAGTTTCGCCATAAGCGTTTAGACCATGATTGTTTAGACCACATGCTCAGGATATCCAATTGAGCCATCAGCATTCACCCAAACTGGCTCACGTGATAGCTGAATTGCAAATTTCTCATAGACGATGTTGGCGATATAGCGCTGTGCTGTTTCCACATCTTCTTGAGTTGCTTGATAAGGAGTATGATTGGTCAGTACCAGCGCCTGATGTTTATGAGTCATGATAGGTGCGATGCCGCCCCCTTTTAATCCTGCTTGCTCGATGAGCCAACCTGCGGCAACTTTTACCATCGCGTCAGGCATCGGATAACCAACGATAGCTGGATAAGTTGTTTGCAGCGCCGTAAATTGATCTTGACCAATAATAGGATTTTGAAAAAAACTGCCACAGTTAGGTAGCTGTTTTGGGTCTGGTAGCTTTTGTTGTCTAATATCTATAATGGCTTGCATAACGTCATGAGGATTGGCTTGCTCGCGCTCTTGTTGTTCCGCATAGCGCTGCGCCACAGTCTGTACATCTCCATAGCTGGCTAAAATATGGGTGGGATCTGTATGCAGTCTAAAAGCCACGCGGCTGATCAGCCATGTATTTGGCGTGCGTTTAAAGATACTATCACGATAGTCAAATTGACAGTCGGCCGCTGATAAATGGTGCCAAGTTTGTGTCGGTAAATGATAGGCGCGTACATATTGTAAGCAGTCTTCTAATTGCACACCGTACGCACCAATATTTTGTACTGGCGCTGCACCAGTTAGGCCAGGTATGAGCGCAAGGTTTTCTAACCCATACCAGCCTTGATTGACTGTATGTACGACTAGATCATGCCAGTTTTCGCCCGCCATTACTTCGATATCAACATAATCGTCGGTTTGTGCAGTCAAATGAATACCGCGCATTTTGGGTTGCAATACCACTGCATTTAACGCTGCTGGTAATAAAACATTGCTACCGCCAGATAAGACAAATAATGACAGCTGATGCTCTACATCCTCTGCATAGGTTGCCATAAAGTCATCAAGCTGTGCCTCATTGGTCAACGTCACTACAGAGTCAGCGACACACGACAGTGCCATCGTATTGCTATGTGCCAAATCGACTGAATTACTGACTAACAGAGTCGCTGATGAGTCATTTATAGTCATGGTCTGAGCGTCGAGATCAAGGCGTGCAGCTTGGGTCATAACATAGCCTATGGGGCAAAAGGATAATAAATAATAAGGTAGCTATAGTTGATTCAATTTAAAAGAGATACAAGGCAGTTGAGTACAGACGTAACTGTGTTACTTCAAGCACGGTTAACGCTGCAGCTCTTTTATAGAGGATTAACCATATTATAGAGGATACCGGATGCAAGAGTAGCAGAAATATAGAATTTATAGCTAGCAAGCCTTCCAGCTTTCGATCCAAGCTTGGGCGCTTGATTCGATGCGCTCGATCACCTCTTCGAAATCATCGTTATCGCCTTTATATGGATCTGGCACATCACTGCCGCAATAGGTAGGGTCTTCTTCACTAAATAGGGCCAGCTTTGCCAAGTCCTCTTCTGACTCTGCCATGTCGTCTTTAATGGCTTGTAGGTCAGCCAAATTCTGTGAATCCATGGCTAAGATCAAATCAAAATCACGGAAGTCATCGGCGCTGACTTGGCGTGCAACCAATTTATTAATTTTGTAGCCATGTGATTTCGCATGGCGCTGCGAACGTGGGTCAGGTTTGTCGCCGACATGTGAATCACTGGTACCTGCTGAGTCTATCTTTATTGAGAGTCCAGCAATCGCCGCTTGCTGACGGAAAACTTCCTCAGCGGTAGGGGAGCGGCAGATGTTTCCTAAACAAACCAATAATACAGACGAGGGAGTACAGGCTTTCATCAGCATAATATGACCTTCTATAACAAAAAAACATGCTATAAGAAACCAGCACTGTTAATGCGGCTTTTATTAGCATGCAATCGATTGAACCAACGACTAGCGTAACGCTTAATCGCTTGAATGGCAAGGACAGAGACTAGACAATAGCGTCACTTAATACTGGGTTTATGACAATGCTATAGGTAACTGGGTGATGCGAGGGTAATGCTGTATCAATCTTGATTGCTTTTGAAGCGCTGTAAGTCACGGCGCTCTTTTTTGTTGGGCTTATTATCAGGACGAGCAAGGTTGGCCAGTTTGCGCTGTTCAGCATAATAAGCACGCCGCGTTTCGCTCTCTTTGGTCTCTGAGTATAGCACCTCAGCGGCGGTCGCATTGCCCCGCTGTGCAGATAGCGCCTCAACAATGACAGTCTTTTCAGTCATGGCGGTCGCTGAGCCTTGACGAATGGTTAGCTCATCGCCGACTGAAATCTCTTTACTGGTCTTGACGCGGCTGCCACCATAATGCACACGTCCGCTTTCAATGGCTTGCTTGGCAAGGGTGCGTGTGCGGTAAAACCGAGCGGCCCATAACCATTTATCGAGACGAATTTTGACCAAACCTTGGGTGTTATCATCAGTATTTTTTTTCATAAAGCTCACTCTGTATTTGTTTTTATATCAAATAATATGAGGGCATATTTGGTATTTACAAATAAGGTTTTGTGTTCGTCGCCGTCTGTAGCAGATTATAGAAAGTAAAAAGCGACCCATCATATGACAAGTCGCTTTTATAATAAGGTCTAAATATATCCCGTTAAGTCATTATTTCAAAAATAACTGATAGCCAATATTGTCATTGACCGTCGTGCAGTCATAGCCGATGTCTAGTAAGGCGTCTTGTAGCTGACGAGAGTTGCTTTCTGAGGCTTGTAGACCAACCAGTACACGGCCTTCAGCGGCACCATGGTTGCGGTAATGGAATAAAGTGATATTAAAGTCATCGCCCAATTTTTCTAAGAAAGTCAGCAGGGCGCCCGGACGCTCTGGGAATATCACTTGTAGTAACTGCTCGTTTTCGACCTTAGCGTGACCACCAATCAAATGACGGATATGTGACTTGGCGATATCATCGTCAGTCAGATCGTGAGCGGTATAGCCATCATTTGCCAATTGAGTACTAATAGTTTGACGCTCTTTTTCACCTTCTTTTAATGCAATACCGACAAAGATTGAGGCAGGCTCCATTGAGTCTGGTGACTTTTTGCTATCGGCACGGTAGTTAAACTCAGTAATATTACGACCGTGCAGACTGCGGCAGAAGTTCAAGAAAGCGCCAGTTTGTTCTGGTATAGTAACCCCAAAGATAGCTTCTTTTTTCTCGCCAATCTCAGTGCGCTCAGCAATATAACGCAGACGGTCAAAATTCATATTAGCGCCGCAAATGATGGCCGCGCAGTTTTTGCCTTGAATATTGTTCGCTGTGATATATTTTTTCATACCAGCAACTGCCAACGCACCTGCAGGCTCTACGATACTGCGGCTCTCCTCAAACACATCTTTGACTGCTGCGCAGACTTCATCGTTGCTACAGGTGACGACGTTAGGCTCCACGATAGGGCCTGAATTGTCACTTTTCTGAGTACGCACGACGTCAAAAGGCAGTTCACCAATTTGCGCGACTGCCACGCCATCGACGAACAGTCCGACTTGCTCAAGTTTGACACGTTCACCCGTTTCAAGTGCGGCTTTTAGGCAAGCTGATTGTTCCGCTTCTACCGCGATCACTTTGACATGCGGTGCCACTTCTCCCAAAAATGCGGCGACACCTGAGATGAGACCGCCACCACCAACGGCAACAAACACATAATCCATGTTACGCCACTGTTGGGTCAACTCAAGCGCGATGGTTCCTTGCCCAGCAATCACCAATTCATCATCATAAGGCGGTATAAAGGTCAGGCCCTCGCGCTCAGCACGATCTATTGCATAGCGGTTTGCTTGATCAAAACTATCGCCATGCAGATCGACATTGCCACCAAGCGCTCTGACGGCTTCTACCTTAATATCAGGCGTAGTCGTTGGCATAACGATGATGTTGTTTAGTGACAGTTTGCGCGCAGAGTAAGCCACGCCTTGAGCATGGTTGCCTGCTGAGGCGCAGATAACGCCGCGCGCTTTTTGCTCATCGCTTAGCTGACTGATACGGTTGTAGGCACCTCGTAACTTAAAAGATTTGACAGGTTGTAAGTCTTCACGTTTAAAACGAATGTCATTGGCAAAACGTTGGGTCAGCTTGGGCGCCGTTTCAAGTGGTGTTTGAATCGCAACGTCATAGACGGTGGCTTGTAGTATGGCTCGTACCCAGTGTGACAGCATAGTAATCCCTAAACAGAATGAATATAAAAATGAAATAGATTAGCCTATGCTGATTTTGAGTATCTTGCAAGACTCAATTGCAGTTTTCTTGGGATTTTATGCCTGAATGAATATAAAGTGAAAGCGTGTGGTGAAGAACGTTGTGAGATAAGTATTATATGACTACCGAATTAGAATTGTGATTGCGCTAACATCGATCAATATCATCGGTTATAATAGCCACGCATTTTATTTGTTTTAGCCTTTTACTTTTTTTAAGACCATACGTTTATTTTCCAAGGATTTATGATGAGTGATCAGCAAGCACAAAAGCAAGCCGCCGCCCGCGCTGCCCTAAGCTATATCGAAGATGATATGATACTTGGGGTGGGGACGGGTAGTACGGTCAACTGTTTGATTGAGTTGTTGCCACAATTGAAGCTTGCTGGTGCGGTTGCCAGCTCACAGGTGACTGAAGACAAACTGCGTGCGCTTGGTATCGAAATTGTTGATCTAAACTTTGCTGGTACGCTTGATGTTTATATCGATGGTGCTGATGAGGTCAATGAGCACTTGCAACTTATCAAAGGCGGCGGCGGTGCATTGACTCGCGAAAAGATCGTCGCGGCTGCTTCCAAAAAGTTTGTGTGTATGGTTGATGAGAGCAAAAGCGTTGAGATCTTAGGTCGCGCGTTTCCAGTGCCGATTGAAGTCCTGCCGCAAGCGCGCTCTTATGTCGCGCGTCAATTAGCAAAATTGGGCGGTGAGCCTGTCTATCGTGAAGACTTTGTCACTGATTACGGCAACGTTATTCTAGATACTTATGACTTGGATGTGAGTAATCCAATCGCGCTTGAAAAAGAGCTGAATAATATCGTGGGTGTGGTCTGTAATGGTATCTTTGCGGCAAACCAAGCGGATGTGCTATTAAAAGCCAGTGCAGATGGCGTAACAACGCTTACGCGCTAATACAGTCTCAAGAATACAGTCTCAAGCCATTTTTACAGATAAAAAGCCGTCCAAATCTGAACGGCTTTTTTATTTATGAACGGACTAATAACTTATCTTACTGTTTTTTACACGGTAAGTTAGGCAGGTAGTTTGATTTTGTCTTTTAGCAAAAACTCCATCAAGGCTTTTTGCGCATGTAGACGATTTTCGGCTTCATCCCACACAACAGAGCGCGGATCATTTAGCATATCATGAGAGATCTCCTCACCACGATGGGCGGGCAGACAGTGCATAAACACCACTTCAGGGTCGGCTTTGTCTAGTAGAGACGGCGTCACTTGATAAGGGGCAAAACGACGTGCGCGCGTATTTTGCTCGGACTCTTGACCCATACTTGCCCATACATCGGTGACAATCAAATTAGAATCTTTGGCTGCGTCTTGTACGTTTTCGACCAAGCTCACGCAATGTGAGAAGCGTTCCATAAGTTTCGGATCAGGCTCGAACCCATAAGGCGCTGCCACGCGTAATTCAAAACCAAACTGATTGGCGGCTTGCATAAATGACGAGCACATATTGTTGCCGTCACCGACCCACGTGACGATCTTATTTTCGATGCTACCGCGATGCTCATAATAAGTCTGCATATCAGCAAGCAATTGACAAGGATGGTATTCATCGGTCAACGCATTGATAATAGGGACGCTTGAGTATTCAGCAAAGGTCTCGACTTTTTCGTGCCCAAAGGTACGAATCATAATGATATCAACCATGCTGGAGATCACGCGTGCTGAGTCTTCTAATGGCTCACCGCGACCGAGCTGCGTATCGTTGGGTGATAAAAATATAGCATTACCACCAAATTGACCCATGCCGGTCTCAAATGAGATACGGGTACGCGTTGAAGATTTTTCAAATATCATGCCAAGCGTACGACCAACGAAAGGCTGATATATCTCGCCTGCGTGTTGCATCTTACGCAATTCGCTTGCGCGTTTGATTAAGTTTTCTAGTTCTTGTTTGGTTAAATCAGATAAGGTTAAAAAATGGCGCAAACTCATAGTAATCCTAGCAGTCGATCGCAGTCAGTGAAACGTCATCAGTCTTCAATATCATCGCGTCAGTGCGTATACTGGGTTGACAACAAACTTTTAGTATAGCGTATTTACTTTCAATGTAAACGTGCAATTTTATCAAGATCGAATGGCTTGCTAAATAGACCGAAATCGCATTAGCAAGCCATAGTACTCGTATGCTAATGCCTGTGCCGTTAATGATTATGCCTGTGTACGGTTTGGACGTATGCTGAGGCGACATAACAGCTCATAGCTAATCGTTCCAGCATGACCTGCCACTTCATCGACACGCGGCGCATCGCCCCAGAGCATGACTTTGCTATCCAAAGCAAGGCTTTCAGGCGTTTTGCTGACATCAATGACGATCATATCCATTGCCACACGCCCAATCACAGGACAACGGTAGCTTTGATTGTCGTTAGTATCGATGACGGTGACATAAGCGTCGTCACTTATTACACGCGGGTAGCCGTCTCCGTAACCCACACTCACGAGAGCGGTTCTGGTGTCTTGCTGCGCACGCCAGCGGCTACCATAGCCGATCGCATCATTGGCACTGACCGTTTGTAATGCCATAATTTGAGCACTAAATTCCATCGCGGGCTGCAAGTCTAACTCTTGTGCGCTTTTATCGACGACAGGCGAGCTACCGTATAAGATGATGCCTGGGCGTACCCAATCATAATGGTACTCTGGGAAGTTGACGATGCCAGCAGAGTTGCATAATGAGCCTTTGATATCTAGGCTAATGGTATCTTTCAAAGTCGCAAGTACGCTTGAGAAGCGCTCAATCTGCATGGCATTTAATGGATGGTCATGATCATCAGCATTGGCAAAATGGGTGGCTAGGATCAGCTGATAACCTGCTTCATGCAAACGCTTGGCTGCTGATAGCACACCCTCAGCATTGAAACCCAAACGGTTCATACCTGTATTATATTTTAGCCAAACCACATTAGTTGCACTACCAGCTGGCGGGAAGTTTTGTAGTGCCCATTCTAACTGTGGTCCGTGGTGAATCACGCAGCTAATATCATGATCAATGGCTTGTTGCCACTCATCAGCGCTAAATGCCCCTTCTACTAGACCAATGGTTTTCTCCCAACCTAATTGTCTGGCTTCTAATGCTTCGGTTAAAGTCGCAACCCCAATACCATCTGCTTGCTGCAGGGCTGGTAATACCGCCGCCACGCCATGCCCATACGCATTGGATTTGACCATCGCTAAGACTTTTGCTTGCGGTGCGCGTTGTTTTACTTGATTGAGATTATGAGTAATGGCTTTTGGTTTTATGGTAATGGTGCGCATAATCGCCTTCTTTATGAGTAGAATTATGAAGTGATAAAGCCAGTACAGCATCAATGGAGTTGATACTATACTGGCTATGTGGTTAAAGCTACTTACTAACTTGTGAGTAAGCCAAAATCGGTATGGGCTTACATTTTACTAAGACTTAAATGTTATAACGCTGATTACTCATCATTCTCAAAACTGACGCCTTGATAGTATTCTGGCGTTAGATTAATGAAGCGGGTGAATTGACCTTCAAAACCCAAGCGTACGGTACCAATAGGGCCGTTACGCTGCTTGCCGATAATAATTTCCGCCACACCTTTGTGGTCTGAGTTTTCATTATAAACCTCATCACGATAGATGAACATAATCAAATCGGCATCCTGCTCAATTGCACCAGACTCACGTAGATCCGACATAATTGGGCGTTTATTTGGACGGTTTTCTAGACTACGATTAAGCTGTGACAACGCAATCACGGGACATTCAAGCTCACGTGCGAGCGCCTTTAGACTGCGCGAAATCTCAGAAATCTCGCCAACACGGTTGCCATCTAGGCTCGGCACTTTCATCAGCTGAAGATAATCGACCACGATAGCACCCAAGCGCCCATCATGGTTTTTGGCAATACGTCGACAGCGTGAGCGCATCTCGGATGGCGGCAAGGCGGTACTGTCATCAATATATAAATGCTTAGACTGTAGATGCTGAATGGCGTTCATCATCTTTGCCCACTCATCTTCATTCATTTGCCCAGAACGTAGATGCGTCTGGTTAATCGCGCCCCATGAAGACAGCAAACGCATGACAATAGACTCTGCCGGCATCTCCATCGAAAACACCACAACAGGCAAATCTTCATTAAATAAAATCCCTTCTGCCAAGTTCATTGCAAAAGTGGTTTTACCCATAGAAGGACGAGCGGCGACGATAATCAAGTCGCCTGATTGTAGCCCTTGCGTTTTATTATTCAGCTCGACAAATGGCGTTTGTAAACCAATCATGCCATCGGGGTTGGATTTTAACTCTTGAATCTGATCGATAACATTGGTTAAGACCGAAGTAATACCGACAGGGCCACGCTGTTCCGCGCGTTTGTTATGCTGCTCATTGATGCTAAATATCTTACCTTCGACATTGTCCAAGATATCACTAACGCTTTGGTCTTTTGGATTGTAGGCCAGCGCTAGCATGTCATTACCCGTGGTAATGAGCTGACGCAGCGTTGAGAGCTCACGTACGCGCTGAGCGTAAGCAGTCAGGTTAAACAAGGTCGCCGGACTTTGGCTCAAAATATCAGCTAAGTAGCTGTCCCCACCTGCACCTTTGAGTAACTTTTGCGCCTCTAACCAGTCGTGTACCATGACCGTATCATAAGGCTCATTAACGGCTGCAAGGTGAGCAATCGCATCAAAAATATATTGATGTCGCCCCGCATAAAAGTCATCTTTGGTGACGATATCGGCAATCTTGTCGTACGCCTCTTCGATACTCATCAAAGACGCGAGCAATGCCTTTTCAATATCGATATTGTGCGGCGGTGTCTGATTGAGTAAGTCGTCGGTTTTGTCGTTTTCTGCCATGAGTGCCTAATGAGTCAAAATGGGTATAAAAAAAGATGTCGATGGTAGCGCAAAACAGATATGGTACATCTCTACGGTAGATGTACCAAAACGTGGTTTTAGATTTGCCTGCAAATGCTACAATCAGAAGCGAAAGTTTAACACATAATGTGATTTTTTAGGCTGGGTAAGCAACTAAATCTACAGTGATTGTTATGCATAAAATAAGAGACCGCATCCATTGTCTAAACGTAACAACTGAAAATATTGACGATAAATATAATAAAATCAAAAATTTAAATAAAATAAGGCTATTGCTATGACAGAACAAAAACGACCATTATTAATCACGACAGGTGAACCTGCGGGCATTGGAATGGATGTCGTATTGAATCTGGCGGCAGAGGGCAAGCTGCAAGATTTTGACCGTCCCATTTGGGTAACCGCTGATGCGAGCACGATGCAAGTCCGTGCAGAGGAGTTGGTTTCAGCTGGCGTGTTGACAGAAGTGCCTATTTGGCAAACCATTGACAACGAGGCTGGTGACTTTGATATGGACGCGGCCGAGCAGATAGCACAGCAGGATATAGATGCTGATAGTGCTTTTATTTTGCTTAACGTCCCTTGTGCAGGACCAGTTACTGGCGGACAAATCAATATGGCCAACTCAGCGATGGTGGCTCAGCAATTAGACATTGCTCATCAGTTAGCAGTAAATGGAACAGTTGCCGCTATCGTCACAGGTCCTTTACAAAAATCAGCGCTGATAGATGCTGGTATCAAGCTATTGGATGGCACTATGTTTAGCGGTCACACCGAGTTTTTTATGCAGCAAAGTGGCTGTGAGAAAGTGGTGATGATGCTTGCCAATCAAGCGATGAAAGTCGCGCTTGTCACTACCCATTTGCCATTAAAAGACATACCTGCTGCCATCACCGCGGATAATGTACGTCAAACAGTACAAATCGTTGTCAATGACATGAGAGAAAAGTTTGGCCTCACGCAGCCTCGTATTTTGGTGTGCGGTCTCAATCCACATGCAGGCGAGGGCGGGCATTTGGGTATGGAGGAGATTGAGATTATCAATCCAGTCTTACGAGAGTTCACCGATGCAGGCGTCAATATTTCAGAGGCGATGCCAGCCGATACGCTGTTTACCCCCAGACACTTAGCAAACTGCGATGCAGTCATCGCCATGTATCACGATCAAGGGTTGCCCGTACTCAAATCACACGGCTTTGGTGATACGGTAAATCTCACCTTAGGACTGCCTTATATTCGCACCTCTGTCGATCATGGTACGGCGCTAGACTTGGCGGGACGCGGCGGCGCAAGTGCGACGAGTTTATACCAAGCATTGAAGATGGCTAATGAAATGGCGGATAAGTCGCTTACTAATTGATATATTTGTTATGGCTCATCGCCGTATAGGTATTGTTCACGTCGTACTTGATTATTTTAGTGTGAATAATACCTATTTATAAATAATCAAAGACGACTTAATATAAGTGGTTCCATTATACCGGTCTGTTTTAAGTGGTCTGTTAATAGGTTTAAATGCTGAAATAGATGGTTCCGCTAGGGTATACTCATGTAGAACTGCATGTAATAACACTAATTTGGACTTTGATAATGAAAAAGGATAAACCATACATTGTTGTGGTTTAATATTGTTGTAACAACGGTAACTTTACTTATTTAATAGAAGAAAAAACAAAATCAATTAGCGATGTTTAAACTGGTATTCATTGATGGTCACTTTAATTAGATATAAAGTAAGTAAACAAAAAGTCAGTAAGGTAATTGATAACGTGTCTAAACGAACCATAAGTATGTTGGCTAAAGAACTGAGTGTAAATGTCGAAACAATTCGCTTTTATGAACGCAAAGGCTTAATTAAACAACCACCAAAGCCTATGCAGGGCTATAGACATTACCCGAAAGAAACGGTAAATAGAATACATTTTATCAAGCGTTCTCAAGAATTAGGTTTTACGCTAAATGAGATTGAAGGGTTACTTGCGTTAAACGATAGTCCATGTAGTAAAGTACAAGAATTAGCTAATAAAAAACTGATCGCAGTACAAAAAAAGATGGCTGACTTGTTGTTGTTAGAACACGCTTTGGAAGAACATTTAGGACAATGCCAAAATAATGATGACGATAGCCACTGCCCAATAATTGATTCGTTGCAACCGAAGTAAATGATTCACTTAACTACCATTTCCCACTAAAACAGCATATCCAATTTTACTTCTGCGCCTTAATTCAAGTTAGCTTATTCCCCGTATCTGTCGTAGCAGATTATCAAAGATAAATTTTTTATAAATCACCCTTGACTCCGTACTTAGGTACATGCAATACACTTGCATTATCTAATGAGGTATCTATATGAATCAAAAAGAATCAAACCTTCCAATGATAGGAGGCATCATAGCAGCATTAGGCGCAGGCGTATGCTGTGTAGGTCCTTTGCTCCTGTTATTACTTGGGGTAAGTGGCTCATGGATTGGTAATTTAACTGCATTTGAACCCTATAGGCCATTATTTATCGCATTTGTAGTGTTGTTGTTTGGTTACTCAGGTTGGAAAATTTACCGTCCTGTAGAAGAGTGTGAGCCGGGAACGGCCTGTGCAATTCCTAAGAAACAGCAACAACGAAAAGTCATTTTCTGGCTGAGCGCTATAGTTGCGACAATTTTAGTGACCAGTAATTATTGGATACTTTTGTTTGCTTAATATACAGATCAAGAAATTTATAACATTTTAAAATTTGGAGCTAATTATGAAAAAATTATTATTAACCGCACTGCTTTCACTTTCTAGTTTTGGTGCTTTTGCTGAAGTAAAAACAGTTACACTGGAAGTGCCAACGATGAACTGTGCGACATGTCCAATCACAGTTAAAAAGTCATTAGAAAATGTTGATGGCGTTGAAAATGCGAAAGTTACCTACAAGCCTAAGCTAGCTGTTGTTTCTTTTGATGACACTAAAACCAACATCAATGCATTAATTGCAGCGACTACCAACGCTGGCTACCCTTCAAATTTAAAAAGTGAAAATAAGTAATATTTAGCCCCTTAGAACTAGTTACGCGTATCGGAGATAAAGCAGGCTCTATAGGTGCACTTGTTTCGGCAATGGGATGCGCCATGTGTTTTCCCGCGATAGCTAGTCTTGGTGCGGCAATTGGGATGGGATTTCTTAGTCAGTGGGAAGGGGTATTTATCAATACGTTGTTACCACTGTTTGCAGTATTAGCGCTGGTAATGAATATCTTAGGCTGGTTTAGCCATCGTCAATGGCACCGTAGTTTTATCGGTTCAATTGGCCCCATTTTGGTTTTACTCTCTTTATACCCTTGGTTCCAGTACGGGTGGAGTTCATACGTTACTTATACGGGGCTAGGACTAATGGTTGCTGTATCAATTTGGGACATGGTTTCTCCTGCGAATAAACGCTGTGATGATGAAACTTGTACCGCTTAACTTTTTAAGAGGAATAAAATATGTCAACGAATAGTTGTTGCTCGCCAAATGACATCCAGCCAGAACAATTACATGTAGCCATTATTGGTAGTGGTTCAGGGGCCTTTGCCAGTGCGATTAAAGCAGCAGAAGGCGGAGCAAGAGTTACTATCATTGAAGGAGCCGATGTAATCGGAGGTTGCTGTGTAAATGTCGGCTGTGTTCCTTCAAAAATATTGATCCGTGCTGCGCAATTAGCGCATCAGCAACGTACTAACCCGTTTGATGGTTTAGAAAATATTCAGCCACAACTTAGCCGCTCCTTATTAGCACATCAGCAAAACGCTCGCGTCGAAGAACTACGCGATGCTAAATATCAACGTATTTTAGAGAGTAATCCCGCGCTATCTTTACTTAAAGGTTATGCACGTTTTAAAAATCAAAATACCTTGCTAGTTCACAAGTCTGATGGTAGTGAAGAAGAGCTGGTTGCAGATCGCATTTTAATTGCAACAGGCTCTACACCAAGCATTCCGCCAATTAAGGGTTTAGTTGATACACCTTATTGGACATCAACAGAAGCCTTATTTGCAGAAGAGTTACCGAGTAGTCTAGTTGTCATCGGCTCCTCCGTTGTTGCTCTGGAAATTGCGCAAGCTTATGCCCGTTTAGGTAGCCGTGTGACAATTCTAGCCAGACATACCCTTTTATATGCTGAAGATCCGTTATTAGGTGAAAAACTGGCAGAGTGCTTTGAAAAAGAAGGTATTAGGGTACTTAATAATACGCAAGCAAGTCATGTTTCTTATGATAGCAATGGTTTTTCATTGGAAACTAACGAAGGAACATTAATCGCTGAAAAATTGCTTATCTCTACGGGTCGCCATGCAAATACTGGAAAGCTTGGTTTAGAAAATGTTGGTGTTGAAACAGATAAAAGTGGTGCCATTGTTGTTAATAGTATGATGGAAACATCAACAGCTAACATTTATGCCGCTGGAGATTGCTCCAATATGCCACAATTTGTTTATGTTGCTGCTGCTGCCGGAAGTAGGGCTGGAATTAATATGACAGGTGGAAATGCGCAACTCGACTTATCTACCATGCCTGCTGTTATATTCACCGACCCACAAGTTGCTACGGTAGGTCTAACCGAAGTACAAGCTTCAGCGGTAGGAATAAATACGATAAGTCGTGTACTTGATATGGAAAACGTACCAAGAGCTTTAGCAAATTTTGAAACGGATGGTTTTATCAAGTTGGTAGCTGAAGAATCCACGGGAAAACTGATAGGCGCACAAATTTTAGCCCATGAAGGCGGAGAACTGATTCAAAGTGCGGCTCTTGCTATTCATAATAAAATGACAGTCGAAGAATTGGCAGGTCAACTATTTCCGTATTTGACGATGGTTGAAGGATTGAAGTTATGCGCTCAAACCTTTAGCAAAGACGTTAAAGAGCTATCTTGCTGCGCAGGGTAATCATTTAACGGTAATGTACTTACAGAAATGTTAATGGAGTGCCATTAATAGCTGTTATTTCAAATAATTTTCTAGCGGTTTTTTCTCAAAATCTTCAGGATACATAGTAATAAAATTCTTCATTTCATTTCTGAATGTGTCTGTATCCCGCTTACCCTCGCCTGACAAACGATGGTAATTATTATAGTCCGCTTCAAATTTCTTTGAGCGCACGATAGGAGGCTGCGCAAAATTCATCCCAGTAGTGCTATGACATTTTTAGAGTGTATCGACTATATAAGGGTAAGACTTTTTAACGCTGTCTCTTGTTTTTTTTCTAAGGCTGTGAATTTTTTCAATAGTTGGCTGAGTCTGTGACACTGTATTTTCCTTTTGTTATTATCAATAAAGAATTTATGGATTATTCAATTTCTCTATAATAATGGCTCTACGCAGAGCTTTTAAGTATTGAGTTTTAAGACCTAAAATGAGTGAGTACCTATACCAGTCATACATTACCTTCCAGTTCACATTTTATAAACATACTCAAGTATAAAAAGTATTTTTCCGTATAGAGTGAATACGACGCTAGTTCATTTTGTTTGTGATAATCGGCATCAATGTGCTTATTTATTACGCTTACTTTCTAAAAATATCATGTCAATTATAATCAATGCGACACCGACACAGACACCTATATCTGCAACATTGAAAAGAGGATAATTCCAGACATCAGCATAATGCACATGGATAAAGTCAACCACTTTACCAATTCTTAAACGATCGATTAA